>JAYOFO010000017.1:0-38419 GCA_038117265.1 Rhodospirillaceae bacterium | reverse complement strand
GCGCGGGCGCGCTCACCTTCCTCGCCGGTGCGGCGATCGCCGGGTTCCACGTGGGCGTCGAGCAGCACTGGTGGGAGGGGCTGGCCGCATGCGGCGGCGCCGGCGGGCTGAACGATCCCGGCCTGTCGCTCGCCGAACTCCGGGCGCGGCTTCTGGCGACCCCGGTGGTGCGGTGCGACGAGGTGCCCTGGTCCCTGTTCGGCATCTCCCTGGCAGGCTACAACTTCGTCGCGTCGCTGGCGCTCGCGGGTGCGAGCGGCTGGGCGGCGCGGAACCTCTGGCGGAACCCAGCATGAGCGGCAACGAGACACCAAGGCAGGCGCGCACCACCGGCAAGGGACGGCTGCCCGGCGATCCCGACCCCGAGACGCTGGTCGAACGGATGATCCGGGTCGACCAGGCCGGCGAATACGGCGCGGCGCGCATCTATGCCGGCCAGCTCGCCGTGCTCGGCCGGCGACCCGTCGGCGACACGATCCGCCACATGGCGGAACAGGAGCAGCGCCATTTGGCGGAGTTCGACGAGCTGGTCGCCGAGCGCCGCGTGCGCCCGACCGTGCTGTCGCCCGTCTGGCACGCCGCCGGCTTCGCGCTGGGGGCGGCGAGCGCGCTGCTCGGCGAGCGCGCGGCGATGGCGTGCACCGTCGCGGTCGAGGAGGTGATCGCCGATCACTATGCCAACCAGGCCGCCGCGCTGGGCGACGACGAGGCCGAGTTGCGCGGGCTGATCGAGGAGTTTCGCGCCGACGAGATCGAGCACAAGGACACCGGTCTGGAGCATGCGGCCGAGGACGCGCCCGGCTACCGGCTGATGTCGGAGGCGATCAAGGCCGGCTCGCGTGCGGCCATCTGGCTGTCGACCCGGCTCTAGGCGCGGCTCTAGGCGTCCAGCTCGGTATCCCAGTACAGATAGTCGCGCCAGCTCTCGTGCAGGAAGTTGGGCGGAAAGGCGCGGCCGTTATCGATCAGCTCCCAGGTGTCGGGCCGGCGCGGCGCCTGGAGCAGGGACATGCCCGCCTCGGCCGGCGTGCGGTTGCCCTTCCGCAGGTTCCATTCGCTCGACGCGGTGACGACGTTCTCCCAGCTCGTGCGCCCGCCGCGCGAGCGCGGCAGCACATGGTCGAAGGTCAGCTCGTGGGCGGGCAGGCGCTGGCCCGAATACTGGCAGGTGAAGCGGTCGCGCAGGAACACGTTGAAGCGGGTGAAGGCGGGGCGCGCGGCCGGCCGGACATATTCCTTGAGCGACACCACGCTGGGCAGCGCGATCTCGAGGCTCGGCGAGCGGATCACCCGGTCGTACTGGGCGACGGTGTTGACCCGGCCCATCAGGGTCGCTTTGACCGCCTCCTGCCAGGGCCAGATGGACAACGGAAAGTAGCTCAGCGGGCGGAAGTCCGCGTTGAGCACCAAGGCCGGACAATTCTCCAGCGCGCCGTCCATCGATCCCCTCCCCGGGTCAGGTCCTCGAACGAGCGTGTCGGAACGTTAACGGCCCGAACCGAGTCACGCCAATTTTCTCACAACGAACACAAACACTTGCAGCCATTCGGTCACTCATTCGCCGCACCGGCGCCGAACACGCGCGCGAGCAGCGCATCGGCACGCGCGATTCCGTCCTCGTCGATGCCATGCCCGAGCCCGGGCCGGCTGACCGCCTCGACCGGCACGCCCGCATCATGCAGCGCCGTCTCGGCAACCGCCAGCGCGGCGTGCGGCACGATCGCGTCGGCGTCGCCATGCACCAGCAGGACCGGCGGGCGCACGGTGACCTCGGCGGCCAGCGCTTCGGGCGCGGCGAGCAGGCCGGAATAGCCGAGGATCGCGGCCGGCTCCGCCGCGCGCCGCAGGCCGACATGCAAGGCCATCATGCAGCCCTGGCTGAAGCCGAACAGCGCCAGGTCGCCATCGCCCAGGCCATGGCGCGAAAGATGGTGGTCGAGGAAGGCGTCGATCGCCGGCGCGGCGCCGCGCACCCCGGCCGCGATGTTCTCGGGCGTGCGCTCGATCAGGCTGAACCATTGCAGACCGACCGGCGCCATGTCGCAGCGCTGCGGCGCGTCGGGCGCGAGGAACAGCGCATCGGGCAGATTGCGCGCGAGCATCGGGGCGAGCCCGATCAGGTCGTTGCCGTCGGCGCCGCGCCCGTGCAGCAGGACGACGAGCTGGCGCGGCGCGCGCCCCGAAGCGGGGCCGAAGGAGGGGCCGGAGAGAATGGTGTCGGTCATGGCGGTCCTATAATGCCTCGATCCGGTAGGCGTGCCAAAGCAGTCTGGCGGCGGCGCTGCGCCACGGCCGCCATGCCTCGGCCTCAACGCGCAATTGTTTCGGCGTCCAGCGCTCGCCGTCGCCCAGGTGCCGGCCGGCCGAGACCAGCAACGCCAGATCGTCGGCCGGCATCACGTCGGGCCGGCCCAGCGCGAACAGCAGATAGACCTCCGCGCTCCACCGCCCGATGCCCTTGAGCGCGACCAGCGCCTCGATCGCGGCCTCGTCCTCCATCCGCCGCAACCGCGCGAGGTCGAGTGTGCCCGAGGCGACCGCCTCGGCGAGCCCGCGGCCATAGGCGATCTTCTGGCGGCTGAGGCCGAGCGCGCGCAACTCGTCGTCGGACCGCACAACGAAGGCGGCCGCGTCGTCCGCGATGCCCGCGCTGCGCAACCGCTCCCAGATCGCCGCAGCAGCATGGGTCGAGACCTGCTGACCGACGATGACGCGCAACAGGGTGGCGAAGCCCGGTGGCCGGGCCCGCGGGCCGGGCTTGCCCGCCCTTGACCAGAGGTCGCCCATGCGCGGGTCGAGCGCCGCGAGTTCGCGCATCCCCGCCTCTAGCCGTTTGCGTGTTTTCATCGCATCATCGCCCGCGTTCGCCGCCGCCGTCCGCGGCCGGCGCGCGATTGTGCCTCGCCCACCCGGCCAAGGGAAAGCCATGGACGCCGATGCGGCAGCCGCCCGGCCCCTGATAACGCGCTTCGCGCCCTCACCGACCGGCCTCCTGCATCTGGGCCACGCCTATTCCGCGCTCTTCGCGTGGCGGCTGGCCGAGGCGTCGGGCGGGCGGTTCGTGCTGCGCATCGAGGACATCGACCCCGGCCGCTGCCGGCCCGAGTTCGAGGCCGCCATCCACGAGGATCTGGCCTGGCTGGGGCTCGCCTGGGAGGAGCCGGTGATGCGCCAGTCCGCGCGGATCGACGCCTATGGCGCGGCGCTCGGGGCGCTCGACGATCGCGGGCTGCTGTATCCCTGCTTCTGTACCCGTTCCGACATCGCCGACGAGATCGCCCGGTCGGGCGCCGCGCCCCATGCCCCGCACCATGGGCCCGACGGCCCGGTCTATCCCGGCATCTGCCGCAACCTCGATGCCGTCGCGCGCAGCGCCCGGATCGCGGCGGGCGATCCCTATGCGCTGCGGCTCGAAATGGCGAAGGCGCTGGCCCAGGTCGGCCCGCTCTCCTGGTTCGACCGCACTCGCGGCGAACAGACCGCGCGTCCCGGGGCGTTCGGCGACGTGGTGCTGGCGCGCAAGGACGTCGCGACCAGCTATCACCTCGCCGTCACCGTGGACGATGCGGCGCAGGGGATCACACTGGTGACACGCGGCGAGGATTTGTTCGCCGCCACCCACATCCACCGGCTGCTGCAGGCGCTGCTCGGGCTCGATGTCCCCGAATGGCACCACACGCCCCTGCTCGCCAACGAGAAGGGTGTGCGCCTGGCCAAGCGCGACCGGGCCGAAACGCTGCGCACGATGCGCGAGGGCGGGATCGCACCGGGCGACATCTGGGCGCACGCGATCCGCCGGATCGCGACCCAGGCGCAGGCCTTCAACGGCATGTAGCGCGGCCGGCCGGCCGGTCAGGTCCAGGCGCGCAGGCTGCGGATCAGTTTCATGTAGTCGGGGCGGTCGGGCGTGATCAGGCCGTGCCGGATCGCGAAATCGATGATCACGAGGTTGACGTTGAACTTGAACTCATCGGTCTCCTCGACGACCCGCAATGCCTGGCGGGCCGGCCAGCGCACGAACCCGCTGACCTCGCCATCGCTGTTCTCGGGCTCGAAATCGGCCGGCAGTTTGAGGTCGTAGATGAACAGGATGTCGCGGCGCAGGCCCTTCTCGCTGCTGAACATGTAGCTGATGGCGCTGACGGGAACGGCGGTGCGCGCGAGATCCTCGGGGACCGAAGCCTCCTCGGCGGACTCCTTGATCATATTCTCCTCGATCGTCAGGCCGACCGGCAACGCACCCGCGATCATGTTGTCGAGCTTGCCGGGCGCCACGTCCCGCTTCTTCGAGCGAACGCCGATCCACAGTTCGGGGCCGTGCTTTCCCTCGACATAGCCATTGACGTGCACGCCGTAGGAGGTGACGCCGAAGGATTCCAGCCAGGCCCGGTCGATGCGCATCTGCACCGGCGCGCCGAGCCGTTCCATGACTGGGCACAGCTCCTTCTGGTTGCGCGGCAGCGCCTTCATGACGACCAGCGCGGCACCCGCCTCGGCCAGCGCCTTGGAGCGTTCCTCGACGCCGCCGACGGTGTCGAGGATCGACACTTCCATGTCGGTGATCTTAAAATACTGGGTCCAGCGCGTCATCAGGCCGGCGAGCTCCTCGCTGACCCAACCCGCCTGCATGCCGCCAACCTTGAACGGCACACGGCCATCCATGTCGTAGTCGTTGCACGCCGCGATGTGGTCGTAGAGGGCCATCACGCAATCCCGCCGTCAGACGCGCACGGCCATGCGTTTTTCCGACACGAGAACCTGGTCGACGCCGAACACCGCGCGCATCGATTCGGCGATCTGCGCCGCCACGCATGGCGCCAGCCCCGCAATCTCGACATCGACGTCGATGAACCCGCCATCGATTCCACTCCGTACACCGTACCAGCGATCCGGTACGAGGCCGCGCTTGGCCCACAATTCCATCAGGCGCGGCATCAGCCCGGGATCCGTGTCTCCTCGGATCGAGAAACAAAACACCGCACCCGACCGGGAGTCCGATTCAGTTTGGGAATATGTTCGTAAGGTCATGATGAATGGCTTTCATTCGAATTGACGGTGTGTGGACACAACCTCCCGGCCGCCGCCCCGAAAGTCGGGCGTACGCCGGGCCGTCAATAAGAATGAGCCGCATGCCATTCATGGCGCGGACCCTACAAACGGCCGCAAAACCGGTCAAGCAACCGATCGAATGCCATTAAAATGCCGCCGCAGGCCTTAAGGAAGCCTAAAAGGCCCGAAACCTGGGTTCGCTGGAAACCGCGAACGGCCAGGAGGATGCGTGATGTATGCGAGTTGCGGACACCATGCAGACCCATCGGCCCGGGTTCCCGAGACTGCCAATGGAGCGGGTTGCATCTCGGCCCCGGCGCCGTCGTCGGACACGCGCGCGCGCACCACGCAGTTTCGACGCCGTATCCGCCGTCCAGCAGATCCCGGTCAACCTGCCTGCCTGACCGGTCCGCTGCCGGCGTCCCGCTCTCGTCACGGCGTGACGCTGCGCCTATAGTGCCGGCATGAAAACCCTTTCGGTTCTCCTCGCCATCGCGCTGGGTGCGGTGCTTCTCGTCCTCGTGGTCGGCGTGATCTCGATGGCGCGCGGGGGGGAATTCAACCGCAAGTACGCGAACAGGCTGATGCGCCTGCGGGTGGTCCTGCAGGGGGCGGCGATCGTGCTGTTCGTGCTGTTCGTCATCGTTGCGTCGTCGGGCGGTTGAGCGGTGGTTCGGCTCGATCGCATCTACACGCGCGGCGGCGATGCCGGCGAAACCTCTCTGGGTTCGGGCACGCGTGTGGCAAAGCATGATTTGCGGGTCGCGGCCTACGGCACCGTCGACGAGGCCAATGCGGCACTCGGGCTGGCGCGCCTGCACACGCAGGGCGATGCCGACGCGATGTTGGCGCGCATCCAGAACGACCTATTCGACCTGGGCGCCGACCTGTGCACGCCCGAGGACGACGCGCGATCGGCCCGCAAGTCGGAAGGCGCGCTGCGGGTGTCGGCGGAGCAGGTTACACGGCTCGAGACGGAAATCGACGTCATCAACGAAACCCTCGCGCCGCTGGAATCCTTCATCCTGCCCGGCGGCAGCGCTGCGGCCGCGCATCTGCACATGGCACGCACCATCGTGCGCCGAGCCGAACGCCTGATGGCCGAGCTGGCTTCGCGCGAATCGCTCAATCCCCAGGCCCTGGCCTACATCAACCGGCTGTCGGATCACCTGTTCGTCCTCTCTCGCAGCCTGAACGACGGGGGCCGGACCGACGTCCTCTGGCAACCGGGCCAGAACCGGGGTTAGGGCGCGCGGAATCGCCGCGGATCACGACGCCGTCGGACGCGGGTTGTCCGATTGACTCGATCTGACCCGTTCGGCATGTTGCAGTGCGAAAAGAACAACATTAACCGCCCCCCGTTACGGCACGGACCCACGGTCGCGTCCCGCAGCGGCGGCACCATGATCGCAATCGGGTCACGCCATGAAACTTCTCATCCCTGTCAAACGGGTGATCGACTACAACGTGAAGGTCCGCGTGAAATCGGACGGCACGGGGGTCGAGACCGCCAACGTCAAGATGTCGATGAATCCCTTCGACGAGATCGCCGTCGAGGAGGCCGTCCGCATGAAGGAAGCGGGCACAGCGGAAGAGGTGATTGCCGTCTCGATCGGCGTCCAGCAATGCCAGGAGACCATCCGCACCGCACTCGCAATGGGCGCGGATCGCGGCATTCACGTGAAGACGGATGAATCGCCCGAGCCCCTGGCCGTCGCCAAGCTTCTCAAGGCGCTGGTCGACAAGGAATCGCCCGCGCTGGTGATCCTGGGCAAGCAGGCGATCGACGACGATGCCAACCAGACCGGCCAGATGCTGGCCGCGCTCCTGGGCTGGCCTCAGGCGACCTTCGTCTCGGGCCTCGAGCTCGGCGACGGCACCGCCAAGGCGGTCCGAGAAGTCGATGGCGGCCTCGAGACGATCGACATCGACCTGCCGGCGATCGTAACCGTGGACCTGCGCCTCAACGAGCCGCGCTATGCCTCGCTGCCCAACATCATGAAGGCGAAGAAGAAGCCGCTCGACGAGCTCGCGCCGGCCGACCTGGGCGTCGATGTCGCGCCGCGCCTGCAGACCCTGAAGGTCGAGGAGCCGCCGCGGCGTCCGGCGGGCGTCAAGGTCGAATCCGTCGCCGAACTGGTCGACAAGCTGAAGAACGAAGCGAGGGTCATCTGATGGCTATTCTCGTCGTCGCGGAACACGACAACGCCGCAATCAAGGGCTCGACGCTCAACACCGTCACCGCCGCGCGCCAGCTCTCCGATGCCGGCGCCGGCGAGGTGGTGATGCTCGTCGCCGGAACCAACTGCGACCAGGCCGCCGGGGCCGCCGCCACGATCGTGGGGATCGCAAAGGTCCTCGTCACCGATGCGCCCGGGCTTGAACATGGCCTCGCGGAACCGCTGGCCGACCTGGTCACGGGCCTGGCGGGCGACTACAGCCACATCCTCGCGCCGGCCTCGACCTTCGGGAAGAACTTCCTTCCGCGCGTGGCGGCCGTCCTCGACGTGCAGCAGATCTCCGACATCTCGTCCGTCATCGACGCCGAGACCTTCATCCGGCCGATCTATGCCGGCAACGCCATGGCCACGGTCAAGTCGTCGGACGCGACCAAGGTGATCAGCGTGCGCGCGACCACGTTCGATCCCACGGCCGCGACCGGCGGCACGGCGACGGTCGAATCCGTCAACGGCGGCGGCGACTCCGCCCACTCGCGCTTCGTCTCGATCAGCGAGTCGGGCGGCGACCGGCCGGAGCTCACGGCCGCCCGGGTCATCATCTCCGGCGGGCGCGGCATGGGTTCGGGCGAGAACTTCGCGCTCATCGAGCCGATCGCCGACGCGCTGGGTGCGGCGATGGGCGCCTCGCGCGCCGCGGTCGATGCCGGCTTCGTGCCGAACGACTGGCAGGTCGGTCAGACCGGCAAGGTCGTCGCGCCGGAACTCTATATCGCGGTCGGCATCTCGGGTGCGATCCAGCACCTGGCCGGCATGAAGGACTCCAAGGTCATCGTCGCGATCAACAAGGATGAGGAAGCGCCGATCTTCCAGGTCGCCGACTATGGTCTGGTCGGCGATTTGTTCAAGGTTCTGCCCGAACTGAAAGAAGAACTCGAAAAACAGGGCTGAACCGAAGAACGGCAAACCGCAGACCCCGGAACCCAAGAAAGATGTTGAACAAGATTGGCGTCATCGGCGCCGGACAGATGGGCAGCGGCATCGCACATGTGAGCGCGCTGGCCGAACACGACGTGGTGATGGTCGACATCGACGAGGCCGCGCTGGGCCGCGCGATCGACGCGATCGACGCGAACATGGACCGTCAGGTCAAGCGCAGCCTGATCGGCGAGGAGGACAAGGCCGCGGGCCTTGCGCGCATCTCCACCGCGACCGGGCTCGCTGCCTTTGCCGACTGCGATATGGTGATCGAGGCCGCGACCGAGCAGGAAGCGGTCAAGGTCAAGATCTTCCAGGAGCTCTGCCCGCACCTGAAGGACAGCGCGATCATCGCGTCGAACACCTCGTCCATCTCGATCACCCGGCTCGCTTCCGCGACCGACCGGCCCTCGAAGTTCATGGGCATGCATTTCATGAACCCGGTGCCGATGATGAAGCTCGTGGAGCTGATCCGCGGCCTGGCGACCGACGACACGACCTTCAAGGAGGTCCAGGCGCTGACGAAGGAACTGGGCAAGACCGGCACCGTGTCGGAGGATTTCCCGGCCTTCATCGTCAACCGCATCCTGCTGCCGATGATCAACGAGGCGGTCTACACGCTCTACGAGGGTGTGGGGAACGTCGATTCCATCGACACCTCGATGAAGTTGGGCGCGAACCACCCGATGGGCCCGTTCGAGCTGGCCGACTTCATCGGCCTCGACACCTGCCTGTCGGTGATGCAGGTGCTCTATGACGGGTTGGCGGATTCGAAGTACCGCCCCTGCCCGCTGCTGGTGAAGTATGTCGAGGCCGGCTGGCTGGGCCGCAAGACCGGTCGCGGCTTCTACGACTATTCCGGCGACACGCCGGTTCCCACGCGGTAAGTCGCGATCTGTTAAGTCCCGAAGGGGCAAGTCCCGGCACGGTCAACCCGCGCCGGCGACCGCCCGTTCCAGATACCAGTTCACGAGCGCCTTGGCCTCGGGCGAATCCCACTCCGCCGCGCCGACCAGGCGGCCGACCTCCTTGCCGTCGGGACCGATCAGGATCGTGGTCGGCAGCGAGCGCACGCCGATAGCGCGCGAGAATTGCAGCTTCTCGTCGATGAAGTTGGCGGGGAAGTCCTCGTCGAGCTTCTTGAGGAACCGGTCGGTCTGCTTGAAGCCGCCGCGGTCCTGGCTGATCAGCACGACCTGTGCCTTGTCGTCGGGCAGCGCGGCATCGAGGCGCGCGAGCGATGGCAGCTCGCGGATGCACGGCCCGCACCATGTCGCCCAGAAGTTCAGCACCACGAACTTGCCTGCGAACCGGTCGAGGGTGACCGGCCCGTCCGCCTTGTCGAGCACGGTGACATCGGGAACGGGGATCGCATCCGCAAGCGGCTCGTAGTTCTGGACCTGGCCCTCGATCGGCGGGCCCGACTGGGCATGCAGCGGTGCGATCGACGCCATCATGAGCGCCAGCGCCGTCGAGCCGGCCAACAGAAACCCTTTCATCCGGCGTGTCATATCGGTAAACGTCGCTCCCAAGTCAGCGAGCCCGTGATCATGAGCCCGAACGAAACACGCAAGCCGGCCAACGCGCAATGGGGCGGCCGGTTCGCCTCCGGCCCCTCGGAGATAATGGAGCGCATCAACGCCTCCATCAGCTTCGACCAGCGCCTCTTCGCCCAGGACATCGCCGGGTCGCGCGCGCATGCGCGCATGCTGGTCGCCCGGGGCATCCTGTCCGCCGAAGATGGGAAGGCCATCGAGGAGGGTCTAGACACGATTTCGCGAGAAATCGCGGAGGGTTCGTTCACCTTCTCCACGGCGCTCGAAGACATCCACATGAACATCGAGGTGCGCCTGCGCGAGCTGATCGGCGAGGCGGCCGGGCGGCTGCACACGGCCCGCTCGCGCAACGACCAGGTGGCAACCGATTTCCGGCTGTGGGTGCGCGACGAGATCGACGCCCTCGACGGACAGCTCCGCGCGCTGCAGGCCGCCCTGCTCGACAAGGCCGAGGCGAACGCCGCGACCGTCATGCCGGGATTCACCCATCTGCAGACCGCCCAGCCAGTCACCTTCGGCCACCATCTGCTCGCCTATGTCGAGATGTTCGGGCGCGACCGGGACCGGTTCGCCGATGCCCGCGCGCGGCTGAACGAATCGCCGCTGGGCGCCGGTGCGCTCGCGGGCACGTCCTTCCCCATCGACCGGACGGCGACGGCCGCGGCGCTCGGCTTCGACCGGCCGATGGCGAACTCGCTCGACGCCGTGTCGGACCGCGACTTCGCGCTGGAGTTCCTGGCCGCGGCATCGATCTGTTCTACCCACGTCTCGCGCTTCGCCGAGGAAATCGTGATCTGGTGCAGCGACGGGTTCCGCTTCGTGCGCCTGTCGGATGCCTACACCACGGGCAGTTCGATGATGCCGCAGAAGCGCAATCCCGATGCTGCGGAGCTGTCGCGGGCCAAGGCGGGCCGCATCTACGGCAGCCTGATGGGCCTGCTGACCGTGATGAAGGGGTTGCCGCTCGCCTATTCGAAGGACATGCAGGAAGACAAGGAGCCGGTCTTCGACGCCGCGGATTCGCTCGCCCTGGCGCTGGCGGCGACGGCGGGCATGGTCGCCGACATGACGCCCGTGCCCGAGAACATGCGCGCGGCCGCCGGGCGCGGTTACCCGACCGCGACCGACCTTGCCGACTGGCTGGTCCGGGCCGCGGGCGTGCCGTTCCGCGACGCGCACGGCATCGCCGGTGCGGCGGTCAAGCTGGCCGAGGAACGCGGCGTCGACCTGGCGGAACTCTCGCTGGACGACTTGCGCGACATCGACGACCGGATCAGCGGCGATGCGTTCGACGTCCTGTCGGTCGAGGCATCGGTCGAGAGCCGCACCAGTTTCGGCGGGACGGCACCCGACAATGTGCGCGCGGCGGTCGCCGACGCGCGCGCGCGGTTCCTGGAGGACTGAGCGATGCGGGCGCTAACCCCGAACATCGCGCGCTGCCTGATGATCGCGTTCGTGCTTTCGCTCGGCCTGGCGGCATGCGGCAAGGAAGGCCCGCCCGAGCCGCCCGAGGACGAGAAAGTCACCTATCCCAAGACCTATCCGACGCGCTGACGCGCGGCCGGAGAACCGAAGATGAGCCATTTCGCCTACAAGAACGGCGTCCTGCACGCCGAGAACGTGGCCCTGCCGCAGATCGCCGAAGCGGTGGGCACGCCGGTCTATGTCTATTCCGAAGCCGCCTTCGTCGACGCCTACCGGCGCTTCACCGGCGCGCTGGCAGATGCCGGGCTCGACGCGCTGGTGTGCTATGCGCTCAAGGCCAACTCGAACCTCGCCGTGATCCGCGCGCTGGCCGAGCAGGGCGCGGGCGCCGACGTGGTCTCGGGCGGCGAGCTCGAGCGTGCCCTGGCCGCCGGCGTCGCACCCGAGAAGATCGTCTTTTCCGGCGTCGGCAAGACGGCGGCGGAGATGACCCGCGCGATCGAGGCGGGCATCGGCCAGTTCAACGTGGAATCGGTTCCCGAACTCGACCGTCTCTCGGCCGTCGCCGTCGCGCACGGCGCAGAGGTCGAGATTGCCGTCCGGGTGAACCCGGATGTCGACGCCGACACCCACCACAAGATCTCGACCGGGCGGCGCCACGACAAGTTCGGAATCGCGTTCGACCGCGCCGCCGACGTGTTCGCCCACGCCGCCGCCCTGCCGGGCATCTCGCCCGTCGCGGTGGCCGTCCACATCGGCAGCCAGCTGACCGACGTCGCGCCGTTCCGCGCCGCCTTCGCGCGCGTGGCAGAGCTGGTGGCGGACCTGCGCGCGCGCGGCCACGACATCCGCAAGCTCGATTTGGGCGGCGGCCTGGGGATCGATTACGGCCTGCGCGAGCCGCCGCCCCCCATCCGCTACGCCGAAACGGTGGCGGAGACCGTCGGCGGGATCGGCTGCGCGCTGGTGTTCGAACCCGGGCGCTACATCGCCGGCCCGGCGGGCATCCTGATGACCGAGGTCATCTACGTGAAGGAGGCCGACACGCGCCGCTTCGCGATCGTCGATGCGGCGATGAACGACCTGATTCGCCCGGCGCTGTATGACGCCCACCACGAAATCCTGCGGGTGCGCGAGCCCGCGGGCGGAAACGACTATGCGCCCTACGACGTGGTCGGTCCGGTGTGCGAGACGGGCGACACCTTCGCCGTCGACCGCAAGCTGCCGGAACTCGCCGAGGGTGAACTTATCGTGATCCGCGATGCGGGCGCCTATGGCGCCGTCATGGCGTCGGGGTACAATAGCCGTCCGCTCGTGGCCGAAGTGCTCGTGCGGGGCGATGCGTTCGCCGTGGTGCGGCCGCGCCAGGAAGCGGCCACAATCCTGGGCTACGAACGTCTCGCCGACTGGCAATCCTGAGGCGAACCCGCGGCATATCGCGGGCGAAGGGCGGGAATGGACGAACCGAATCCGGACCGGAACACGATCGGGACCCTCGCGCCCGCAGCGCTGGGGTTGCACCGGGCGCTCGCCGCGCTGTCCCTGTTCTGGGAGCGGTTCTGGCCGGTCGCCTGGCCCACGGTCGGGCTGATCGGCCTGTTCGTCGCGCTGGCCCTGCTCGACGCCTTCGCGTACCTGCCCGGCTGGCTCCAAGCCCTGGCGCTCGTCGCCTTCGCCGCCACACTGGCCGCCGGCGCGTGGCGGGCCGTGCGGCGCATTCGCCTGCCCTCGGCCCGCGAGGCGGTGCGGCGCCTGGAGACCGATTCCGGGCTCGAACACCGGCCGCTGACTACGGTTGCCGACCGTCCGGCCATCGGCGTCGTCGACCCGGAGACCGAGGCGCTGTGGCGGCTCCACATTGCCCGCGCGGCGGCGGCCACCCGCCATCTGCGGCTGCGGCTGCCCCGTCCGGGCCTCGCCGCACGAGATCCCTACGCGCTGCGCGCGGCGCTCGTCATCCTGCTGGTGGTGGGCGGTTTCGCCGCCGGCCCAGAGGCCGCAACACGCATGGCGCGCGCCTTTACGCCCAGCCTCGCCGGGGTGACGGGCACGGCGCCGCCCGGCCTGGAACTGTGGATCACGCCCCCCGCCTACACCAACCTGCCGCCCCGCCTGCTGGCCAGTGCCGACACCGATGCGGTCAACGCGGGCCCGGCCGACGGGCCGATCACGGTCCCCGTCGGCAGTGTCCTGCTCGCCCAGGTCAGCGACAGCCGGCGGGCCCCGGACCTACGGATCGGCGAGGCATTACGCGAACTCGAACCGGTCACCGAACGCGCCTGGCGGGCCGAGGCAACGCTGGAGACGGTGGGCCGACAGCCGGTGACGATCGCGCGGGGCAGCACCGCCCTGGGCGCCTGGGACATCGAGGTCATCGACGACCGCGCCCCCGAGATCGCCTTCGCCGAAGCGCCGTCCGCGACCGGCGGCAACGCGCTGCAGCTCGGCTACGAGAGCACCGACGATTACGGCATCACCGCGGTGACCGGCCGGGTTACCTGGCCCGAATCGGCCGGCCCGTCACGGATCGCACCTGTCACGCTCGAACTCCCCCTGCCCCGCCCGCGCCCCGAGCGCGGAGGCGGCGCGGGCACCTTCGACCTCACGGCCCACCCATGGGCCGGGCTGGTGGTCGACATTCAGCTCTTCGCGCAGGACGGGCGCGGCCAGTCGGGCCATACCGACCGGCTTTCCATCTTCCTGCCCGAGCGGACCTTCAACCATCCCGTGGCGCGCGAGATCGTCGCCCAGCGGCGCGTCCTTGCCCTGTCTCCCGAAAGCCGCGAGGACGTCGCGCGTTCGCTGCACAACATCGCGATCCGCCCCGGCCTGTTCGACAACGACACCGTCGTCTTCCTGGCGCTGATGAGCGCGCGCTCGCGGCTGGTGCACGACCGCGCCGAGGCCGCCATCGACTCCCTGCTGCCGATGTTGTGGGACACGGCGCTCCGCCTCGAGGACGGCGCGCTGTCGCTGAGCCAGCGCCAGGTCGCGGAGCTGCAGGAGCGCCTACGCCAGGCGATCGAGAACGGCGCCAGCGACGAGGAAATCGCCGAGATCATGGACGAGCTGCGCGCCGCCCTCGACCGCTTCCTGGAGGCGCTTGCGCAGAACCTGTCCCAGGCGCTGGAAGGCATGGATCTGTCGTCCCTGCCCGAGGCCGGCGAGAACGCCGACCTGCTGGACCGCGACACGATGCAACAGATGCTCGACCAGCTCGAACAGATGGCCCGCCTGGGCGATCGCGAGGCGACCGAGGCGCTTCTGGAGGAGATGCGCCGCATGCTGCAGGCGCTGCAGAACGCGCCCAACATGCTGCAGCAACAGCAGAACGCCTCGCCCGGCCGCGAATTGCTGCGCGAGCTGCAGAGCGTAGTGCGCCGCCAGCAGCGCCTGCACGACGACACCTTCCAGCGCGACCAGCGCGGCGAATCCATGTCGCCGGGCGAGGCCGAGCGTGCCCGCCAGGCGCAGAACGAGGTGCGCCGCCAGCTGGGCGAGCTGATGCGCAGGCTGGGCGAGATGTCGAGCGAGATTCCCGAGAATCTGGGGAACGCCGAAGACGCGATGGGTGCCGCGGAGGACGCGCTCGAGGAGGGCGACCTGCGCCGCGCGCTCGATGCGCAGGCACAAGCCCTCGACGAACTCCAGCGTGGCGGCCAGCAGATGGCGCTGCAGATCATGCGCCAGCGCGGTCAGGGGCCTGGCGAGCAGGGCGGTCTGGTCGAACCCGGCGAGGACGGTTTCGATCCGCTGGGCCGCCCCCTGGACGACGAGGGCGAGTATGCCGGCGGTTTCGTCGATGGCGGCCAGCAGCGCTTAGGCGAGGGCGAGAAGGCGCTAAGGGCGCTCGAAATCCAGAACGAGCTCCGCCGCCGGGTTCAGGACGGCGAACGCCCCGACCTGGAGCGCAGCTACATCGAGCGGCTGCTGCGCCGCTTCTAGGCCTTCGACGAGCCCGAAGTCCGAACCCTCAGTGCGGCACGGCGCGCACGCGCGCCGACAGCGCTTCCTCGGCCGCATCGCAAATCTGCTTCAGGCTGAATGGCTTGGCGATCACCTCGTGGATCAACTCCTCGAGATTGTGGGCGCGCTGACGCTCCGCCGCATAGCCCGTCATCATCAGGATGCGCGTCCCGGGATGCTCCTTGGCGACCTTGAGCGCCAGTGCGATCCCGTCCATGCCCGGCATCACGATGTCGGTGATCAGCAGATCGAAATCATTGTCCACGATCATGTGATCGAGCGCGTCGAGGCCGTCATTGGCCGTCTCGACGTCGTGTCCGCCATGGACCAGCGCGCGGCGCACGAACTCGTGAACCGCAACGTCATCCTCGGCAATCAGTACACGTGCCATACCTTGTTCCTCCCCCCCAAATTGAACCCGGGCCGATAACGCCCGCTCTAGGCCACCCAAGCACCAGCACACGCAAAACCGCGCACTCGTGCCGGATCGTCGTTCCGCCAGGGTGGGCTCCACATGCGTGAAGGGAGTGACGATCTTCGTTAAGGATTTTCGTCGGGAGTGGGAAACGAAATACTAACGTTCGCCGCACGTTCCGGAATCTCTCGGGTTTCCGTGCTAAACGCGACCCGTTCACCGGGTCCGAGTCGCCGCGTTTCGGGGTTGAACGCCCAGGTTTTCAGGGTGCCGCCCGCCTCGTCGGTGATCAGGACGTGCAGCGTGGGTACGTCGCGCACATCATCGGAAATGTTGATCACCTCGCCATTGAGCGACAATGCGCCCGCCTCCGCGCGCGCGTTGAACTCGATCTCGAGCCCCTCTCCGGGCGGCGGGAACACCGAGATTCCGGCGCTGGCATAAACCTTCTCGGCCGGCGGCCAGGCGATCGCGATCGGGCCGCGCGCGAACCACAGAGCCGCCACCACGGCGGCCAGCAGGACACCGACAACGATCCAGGCCGTGCGTGCACTGAAACCGGCGCGACCGCGCCGGACCGCCGGCAGGTTGCCGGCGGGAACAATCGCCTGTTCCTCGGGATCGAGCGGCGTCAGGCGCAGCGGTTCGGGCGCCTCGTCCTCGTCGGGACTTTCGGGCGGCGACTCGAACCAGACATGGGCGCACTTGCCGCACTTCACCCGACGGCCGTCGGGCTCCAGCTTGGCGGGATCGACCGCGAACCGCGAACCGCAATCGGGGCAACTCAGGATCATCGGCTGTTCGCTTCAATAACTTCGGAACGACGCATGAAACAGGATTATACCGCATTCGGCAAAGCGCCATCGCCTTCAAGTTTACGCGCCGGCGCGTAAACGCCGGGTAAGCGCCGCATCCGTCCCTCTCTGCGGGTTTACCCGCCCCGGCCGTCATGCCAACGTGGATGCGACACGTTGCCGAGTCGGGCCGACCGGGCCCGCCATCCCCGAAACCGGAGTCGCCGTCCCGTGCTGCGATTCGAAAATGTCGGCATGCGCTATGGCATCGGACCGGAAGTCCTGCGCGATGTCAGCTTCTCGCTGGCGCCGGGGTCGTTCCATTTCCTGACGGGCGCCAGCGGCGCGGGCAAGACCACGCTGCTCAAGCTAATGTACCTGGCGCTGCGGCCGACGCGCGGGCTCATCCACCTGCTGGGCCGCGACATCTCGATGACGCCGCGCCACGAATTGCCAGCGCTGCGCCGCCAGGTCGGCGTGGTGTTTCAGGATTTCCGGCTGATCGACCACCTGTCCGCCGTCGAGAATGTGGCGATGCCGCTGCGCGTCAGCGGCGTCCTGCATGCCGAGGTCGATGCCCATGTCCGCGAATTGTTGAGCTGGGTCGGGCTCGGGGACCGGCTGGACGCCCGACCATCGACCCTGTCAGGCGGCCAGCAGCAGCGTGTCGCGATCGCACGCGCGGTCATAAACCGGCCGCGGCTGCTGCTCGCCGACGAACCGACGGGCAACGTCGACGACCGGATCGCGCTGCGGCTGATGCACCTGTTCGAAGAGCTCAACAAGACCGGGACGACGGTCGTGATTGCCACGCACAGCAATGCGCTTCTCGAGGAGTTCGGCCACCCCGTGCTGCAACTCGACGATGGCGAACTGGACGTCCGGCGCACGCCGTCGCGCAGCCGGAGCTAGGCCGATGTTCGCCGGCCGCAGCGACCTGCCCTTCGAGCGCGACCAGTCGACCCGCTTCCTGCCCTGGATCGTGGCCCTGATGGTGTTCCTCGGTGCGCTCATGTTTGCCGGCGCGCTGGTCGTCTCCAGCACCATTTCGAGCTGGGACAGCACCCTGACCGGCCGCATGACGGTTCAGGTGCCGCACGCGGCGGCAGACGACGCGGCGATCGACAAACTGGTCGCAATGCTTCGCGAAACCTCCGGCGTGGCGCGCGCCGCCCCGGTTCCCGACGACATCGTCCGCGACCTGCTGGCGCCCTGGCTGGGCGAGGGCGCGATCGATGCCGGCCTTCCCGTCCCCGCCCTGATCGATGTCGAGCTGGCACCCGGTGCGCGAGTCAATGCCGCGCTGCTGGCGGCACGCCTATCGGATGCCATCCCCGGCACCGCCGTCGACGACCACCGCGCCTGGCTGTCGGCCCTGATCGATCTCGGCCGGGCGGTCGAGTTTCTCGCCTACGCCATTCTCGCACTGATCGCCTCGGCTGCCGTGATCGCGGTCGTGTTCACCACGCGGTCGGGGCTGGCCGTCCATGCGACGATCATCGAACTTCTTCACCAGATGGGGGCCCAGGACCGGTATATCGCGGGCCAGTTCCAGCTCCAGGCGATGATGCTGGCGGCACGCGGCGGCGTGGCGGGCGCGGCGGCGGCGGCCGGGGTCCTCTTCGCCATCGGTTGGCTCGCGCGCGGCATCGATTCCGCCTTCCTGCCGGAGATCTCGCTTTCGCCGTTCGAATGGATCGCCCTTCTGATCGTGCCGGGAACGGCGATCGTGATCGCGATGCTGACGGCGCGCCTGACCGTCTTGCGGGCGCTCGCCCGGATGCCCTGATGCGCAGGAAGGGCAAGTCCCGGCGTTGGCTGGTCGCAACCGTCATGGTCCTGGCCGCGGCGGCGGCCTGGTGCGTCGGCCTTGCCGGATTCGTCGCGCACATCCCGCGCGCTGGCGACCCGGCCGACAACCGCACGACCAACGCCATCGTGGTTCTGACCGGAGGCCGCGGCCGGGTCGAGCACGGCAGCCAACTTCTGGTCGAGCGACGTGCGCGCCTGTTGCTGGTTTCGGGCGTGGGCGCGGCGGTGGAGATACACCAGCTGTTGCCCGACGCCCCCCTCCCGGCAGACCTCGTCGCCTGTTGCGTGACCCTGGGCCGCGCGGCGCGCGACACGCGGGAGAACGCCATCGAGACGGCGGGCTGGGCGAGCGCCCATCAGGTCACCAGCCTGCGTCTGGTGACGGCAGACTTCCACATGCCGCGCAGCCTGCTCGAGTTCCGCCGGCTGCTGCCGGACACCGAGATCGTTCCCGAGCCGGTTCCGTCGAGAAACGTCAGGTTCGAGCGATGGTGGATGTGGCCGGGGACCGCCTCGCTGCTTGCCAGCGAATACACCAAGTACCTGGCGGCACGCCTGCGCGCCGCGGTCGCCGGCCGGAACGACTAGGCACATCGCCATGCGCGCCATCGCCTTCAGCATCCTGTTCTATGGCTGGACGACCCTCATGGGCGTCCTGGTGCTGCCCTTGGTCGCCGGACCCCCGCGCCTGCTTCTCGCCTACAGCCGGTTCTGGATACGCGTCGGACTGGTGGTGCTTCGCCTCACCGTCGGGCTTCGCCACCGCGTCGAAGGCCGCGAGAACATCCCCGAGGGCCCCGTCATCTGCGCGGTCAAGCATCAGTCGGCGTGGGACACGCTTGCCATCAACCTGGTCGTGCGCGACGGCGCCATCGTCCTGAAACGCGAGCTGACCTGGATTCCCGTTTTCGGCTGGTGCCTGCTGCGCGCCCGCCAGATCGCGATCGACCGGCGCGGCGGCATGCGCGCACTGCGTGCCATGGTGCATGCCGCGCGAGAACGCATCCGCGACGGCCGGCCGATCGTCATCTTCCCCGAAGGAACGCGGGTCGCGCCGGGCACCCGCCAGCCCTACCACGCCGGTGTCGCCGCGCTCTATGCCGCGCTCGACGTTCCCGTCGTGCCGGCCGCGCTCAATTCGGGTCACTTCTGGCCGCGCCGCTCCCTCGCCCTGCGGCCGGGTTGCATCACGCTGGAGTTCCTCCCGCCGATACCGCCCGGACTCCCGCGCCGGGAGTTCCTCGAGCGGCTGGAAGGCGCCATCGAGACCGCGACGGATCGCCTGTCGCAACAGGTGAGCACAACGGCTGTCACGCCGATCACTGGCGACAGGGCTGTGGATAAAGTTGTGGAGGAGGAGCCACCCGAAGGTTCGCCAAGCGACGGAGCAATAGGTTCGTAATAAACGGCACGGTGTAGTGCCCACCAAGAATAGCCACCCCGCAAATACTAAAGCACGGGACATCGACATCTAAGGAAACGTGCAATATCGGGGCCTCTTTCCCTTCTTTCTATGCCCGAAAGCGCGGCTTCCCACCCGATTTCGTCACCCGAAAATCTCCGGTACGGCGCCAGGGAAGCGGCCTCGCGGTCGCGGTCCCATCGGCGAAGCCTGTGGATAACTTGGGGCGGTCAGCGTCGCTCGCGGGAATCGAGCAACCCGGCGAGCCGGTGGAGCGGTGCATCGCGGATTCCGAGCTCGTCGAGGTGGCGAACGGTGTTGCGCAGGTAGTCGGTGTTGGCGCCCCCGCGGCCAGCGCCCTGGCGGATGTACCGCAGCGCCTCGGCGTCGCTCAGCCGGCCGGCATACTGCACATGATTGTGCGTGGCGGTGTAGGTGTGGGCACGCACGCGCCGGTCTCCCAAACGCGCCGACACCCAGCGCGGCATGTAGACACGCGTCACCATCTCGCGGCGAATAAGGTATTCGACGGTCGCCTCCGCGCGCGCCGCCGACACCCGATAGGCGACCCCGCGGCAGCTGCCGCCAGCATCGAGACCGAGCACGAGACCGGGACGTTCGCGGGTCCCGCGATAGACGTGCGAGTACACGCAGAAGGCGCGATGGAATCCGTGAATCAGCGCCGGCGCGCGCTCCTCGTAGGCGAAATCCGGCTGCCACATCAACGAGCCGTAGCCGAACACCCAGAGGTCCTCGCCGCGCGGATGGGTGGCCATCACCGCGCGGAGGGTCCAGTCGAGCTCGTCTTCGGTCAGCTCGTACTGATCCGTCAGATGACTGAGGTCGGGCTGGGCCTTCAGCATGGACATCGGGGGGGGGGGGCGGTTCCGGGTGGATGAGTCGACGGATGGGACCAGGCAATCTAGGCTGACGCCTGCACATCTAGGGCATCTGCAGCAGCATGTTCCAGAAAAAGTATCTGATTCCCTTCGGCCTCGCGGCGCTCGGCGCCACCGTGTGGACCGCGGGCTGGTTCTGGCTGGCCGACCGGATCACGACGAGCCTCGATCGCTACGCCGCCGACCGCCGTGCCGAACGGATCGAGCTGGGTTGGGATGCGGTTCGCGTAACCGGTTTCCCGCTCCGCTTCGAGGCGGCCTTCGCGAATCCCCGTGGCGTCTGGACCGCGCCACAGCGCACGGTCGGCTGGCAGGGCCCGGACATGGTCATGCGTTTCCTTGTCGACCGTCCGCGCGTGTTGTCGTTCCAGGCGCCCGGCAACCACAGGGTCCGCCTTGCAGTCGCGGACCAAGAGATGCTGTTCGAGCTGGCGAACGGAACGATGGATGGGCGGATCGAGTTGAGCGAGAACGGCCTCACCAAGCGCCTGAAGATGATATCGCAAGACGTTCGCGTGTCCGTCGACAGCGCACCGCGGGTTTCCATCGCCGAATCACGTCTCGACTGGATGCGGCTGTCCGGTGCCGACCGACCCGAGGAGATCACCCCGGTCGGCAACGGCCACCGGCTGTCGCTGGAGCTGCTGGGCCTCGACATCGAACCCTCGGCGCTCGAAGCGGCGGTTCGCCACACGCTGGGCACGTCGCCGACCCACCTCGCCATGCGCACGACCCTCAACGGCGACCTGAGCCCCCTGTCGACGGACCGGGACACGCTTTTGCGGTGGCGTAACGCCGGCGGCACCGTCGATCTCGACGACGTCGCCCTCGAGTGGGGGCCGGTGAGCCTCTACGGCGACGGCACCCTGGCGCTCGATGCGAACCTGCAGCCGGTCGTCGCGTTCTCGGCCCGGATCGTCGGGCTCGACCGGCTGATCGATGTGCTCGAACGGGCGGGCCAGGTCCGCCCGCGCGAGGCCGCGATCGCGCGGATCGCGCTCGCGGTCCTGACCCGCGCACCCGCTGGCGGCGGACCGCCCGAAGCTCGCGTGCCGGTGACCGTTCAGGATGGCCGGCTGTCGATCGGTCCCGTTCCGCTGATGCAGGTGCCCGAAATCGCCTGGAATTGAGGCTCAGGCCTCGTCGTCGCCGTTCTCGGTGTACTGGAATCGTCCGGCCTGGCGGGCCTCGATCACCTCGCGGCGAATGGCACGCGTGCGCGTGAAGAGTTCGAACAGCGCATCGCCGTCGTCCCAGCGGATCGCCCGCTGTAGCGCGGTCAGGTCCTCGGTGAAACGCCCGAGCATTTCGAGCACCGCGTCCTTGTTGAGCAGGAACACGTCGCGCCACATGACCGGGTCGGATGCCGCGATGCGCGTGAAGTCGCGGAAGCCGCCGGCGGAGTACTTAATCACCTCGCGGGTGGTGACGACGTCGTCGTCGCGCTTCTGGGCCTCGAGCTGGCTCTCAAGGTCGGCCGCCGTGGCGACGATAGTGTAGGCGATGAGGTGCGGAAGATGGCTGGTGATTGCCAGCACGCGGTCATGGTGCTCGGCATCCATGACCTCGACATCGCTGCCCAGCGCCCGCCACAGACCGACGATCCGCGCAACCGCCTCCGGGTCGGCGTCGCGGGGCGGGGTGAGGATCGCGAACCGGTCGCGGAACAGCTCGGCGAAACCGGCCTCCGGCCCCGAATGTTCGGTCCCGGCAACCGGATGGCCGGGCACCAGGTGGACGCCCGCGGGCATGTGCGGCGCCATTGCCGCGATAACCGAGCCCTTGACCGACCCGACATCCGTGACGATCGCGCCCGCCGCCAGATGGTCGCGCATCGCTTCCGCGACCGCACCCGCCGCCCCGACCGGTGTCGCCACGATCACCAGGTCGGCGCCGGAGACGGCATCCGCCACATCCGCGTGCAGGCTGTCGACGATTCCGAGTGTGCCGGTTCGTTCGCGCACATCGGCATCGGCATCGTGGCAGGCCACATGGCCCGCCAGTTTCCCGGCGCGCAGGGCACGGGCAAGCGAGGAACCGATCAGGCCGATCCCGATGATCGCCACCCGGTCGAATGGCACGAAACCGCTCATGACCCGCCCACGAACACCCGAAGGGCCGACACGACGTCCTGCATCTCGTCGCGGGTGCCGATCGACATGCGCACCCAATCCGGCAGCCCGTAGCCCGCGACCCGCCGGGTGACGATCCCGCGCTCGAACAGGAAGCGGTAGGCCGCCTCGGCGTTGCGTTCGGAATCCGGATCGAAATGCACGATCACGAAGTTGGCGACCGAAGGGTTCACCGTCAGGCCCAACGCCTCGACCTCGGCAATGAACCAGGGCAGCGTCTCGGCATTGTGGGCGCGCGAGCGCGCAGTGTGCTCGGTGTCGTCCAGCGCCGCGATGGCCGCCGCGATCGCCGGGGTCGAGACATTGAACGGCGGGCGCACACGGTCGAGCATGCCGATGATCTCGCGCGGCGCATAGGCCCAGCCGACCCGCAGGCTGGCGAGCGCATAGATCTTCGAGAAGGTCCGCGTCATCACCACGTTCGTGGCCTCGCGCACCAGCGCGATGCCGGGCTCATAGTCGGGCGCGGTCACGTATTCGGCATAGGCCGCATCGAGAACCAGCAGGACCTCTTCGGGCAGCCCGGCATGCAGGCGCCGCAACTCGTCCTCGCCGAGATAGCTGCCGGTCGGGTTGTTCGGGTTCGCCAGGAAGACGATCCGGGTGCGTTCGTTGACCCGTTCGAGGATCGCATTGACATCGGCCGTCAGGTTCCGCTCGGGCACCGCGACGGGTGTCGCGCCGACGCCGCGCGTGGCGATCGGGTACATGGTGAACCCGTGCGCACTGTAGATGGTCTCGTCGCCCGGCCCAGCATAGACCAGGGTCAGCAGGTCGATGAGCTGGTCGGAGCCGCAGCCGCAGATGATGCGCTCGGCCTCGAGGCCGAAGGTCTCCGCCAGCGCACGGCGCAGGGAGCGCGCGTCGATCTCGGGATACCGGTGGACCTCCTCGCTCGCCGCCGAATAGGCCTCGAGCGCGCGCCACGACGGCCCGAACGCGCTCTCGTTCGAGCTGATGACGACCCGGTCCGTCCCGCCCATCCCGGCCTCGCTGCCGGCATAGGGGGTGATCTGCAGGACACCCGGTTTCGGTTGTGGTGGCGCCATGTCTCTCTCCCGCCTCAGGCCGCACCGTAGAAGGGGGTCGCATAGGCGCCCACCCAGCGAATGTCGGCGCCGTCGAGCAGACGCGCAACGGCCCGGACCCGCCGGTCCTCGCCCGACACGAACCCCTCCAGATCGACGAGGTGCGCATGTCCGCCCGAACCGTCGGGATCGTTGGTCACGGCCTGCGCGTCGGACACCAGGCCGTTCTCGGCCAACAGGTCGGCGATCCACGCCCGGCTGACCGGCGTCGCGCAGGAGAACATGACGAGGCTGCGGTCCTCGCCCGATTCCTCCGGCACCGCCTTCGCCAGCACGAACCCGCCGGGGCCCGCGTCGCGGGCGTCGCGATTCCGGTACCACGGCAAGCGGACAACCACATGGACATCGGCGGCCGCGCGCATGTCGACCCACCAACCCGGCGTGCCGGCGGCATGCGGGAGCGGGACGATTCCGGCCCCGACCTCCCCCCGCGCGACTGCCGAGACGACCTGGCCCGCACTTTCAAACCGCGTAACCGGTGATTCCAGACCGAAATGACCGTTTGCGAGCCGCAACGCGGATCCGTGCCCGTCGAACGGACAATACCCGACGGAGAAATCGCCCTGCTGGCGGATCGCGCTGGCGATGATCTCTCGCCAGACGCGCACAATGACCGATTCGGGCAGTACGCCCGCGTGCCGCGCGAGCAGGCGGCGCAACAATTGCGCCTCGCGCGCCGGCCGGAACAGGGGGCCGTTCTCGGCCGCCTTGCGCCGGCCGATCTCCGCCACGACCGCACTGCGCCGCATGAGCAAGTCGTGCAGCGATCCGTCTATGGAATCGATCTCGCGGCGCAGCGCCGCCAGGCTGTCAGGCGCGTTGCTCATCGTCTGGCTCGACCGGGGAAAAGCGGCCAAGGTTGTATCGCTCCGACCGGCCTTTGGCAAAGAAAACGTTGACACTTTCGGGGGGCGACACCTAGCTATGCCCCACCGCGCACCGTTGGCGCGTGACGGCGACGAAACGAACCCAAGCTCAACGCGATGACGATAAGCGCAGAAGACGGCGGCTTGCGCACCGGCGAGCCACTGGCGGTGACGCCGGCGGTCACAGACCTGCCCGGCCACAGCATCGTTCTGGGCGGGAACACGCCATTGCGCCTGGCGTCGGGCCAGCTCCTCGGGCCGTTCACCGTTGCCTACCAGACCTACGGCGCGCTCAACGCCGACAAGAGCAACGCGATCCTCGTCTGCCATGCGCTGACCGGCGACCAGTATGTCGCCGAGCCGCACCCCGTCACCGGCCGGCCCGGCTGGTGGAACCGGGTGGTCGGCCCCGGCCTGACGATCGACACCGATCGCTACTTCGTGATCTGCGTCAACGTGCTGGGCGGCTGCATGGGGACGGCCGGCCCGAAGGATATCGACCCCCGTAGCGGCGCCCCCTATGGCCTGAACTTCCCCGTCATCACGATCGGCGACATGGTTGCGGCGCAGAAGCTGGTGATCGATTCGCTGGGAATCGACCAGCTGTTCGCGGTCATCGGCGGGTCGATGGGGGCCATGCAAGTCCTGGAATGGGCGTCGCGCTATCCCGAACGGGTCTACTGCGCGATCCCGATCGCCGGGGCGGCACGCCATTCGGCCCAGAACATCGCATTCCACGAGGTCGGCCGGCAGGCGATCATGGCCGACCCCAACTGGTGCGGCGGCGCCTACCACGCGCAGAACACGAAACCCGAACGCGGGCTGGCGGTCGCGCGGATGGCCGCGCACATCACCTACCTGTCGGATTCGGCGCTGCACACGAAGTTCGGACGCAATCTCCAGGACCGCCAGGCGATCACCTTCGGCTTCGATGCCGATTTCCAGATCGAGAGCTACCTGCGCCACCAGGGCAGTTCGTTCGTCGAACGTTTCGACGCGAACTCCTATCTCTACATCACGCGGGCGATGGACTATTTCGACCTCGCGGCCGAGTACGGCGACAACCTGCCCGGCGCGTTCGAACACTCGCCCGTGCGCTTCTGCCTGATCAGCTTCACATCCGACTGGCTGTTTCCCACCGGCGAGTCCCGGCAGATCGTGCACGCGCTGAACGCGGTGGCCGCGGCCGTCAGCTTCGTCGAGATCGAGACGGAGTCGGGACACGACGCCTTCCTGCTCGAAGAGCCCGAATTCTTCCGCATCCTGTCGGGGTTCCTCCAGGGCGCCGCCGACCAGCGCACCCGGGCGGGACACGGGCACGACGGCCAGGGCGCCGGCGCATGAACCGGAGCAGCACGAACGCCGCCTCGCGGGTGCGCGTCGACCAGCGGCTCATCGCCGAGATGGTCGCACCGGGCAGCCGCGTGCTCGATGTCGGCTGCGGCGACGGGGTGCTGCTCGACCTGCTGGTCGGCGAGCGCCAGGTCGACGGACGCGGCATCGAGCTGAGCCAGGAGGGCGTGAACGTTTGCGTCTCGCACGGCCTGGCGGTGATCCAGGGCGACGCCGAGACCGACCTGCACAACTATCCCGACAGCGCGTTCGACTACGTCATCCTGTCCCAGACGCTGCCGGCGATCTTCGACGTGCGGGGCGTGCTGCAGGAGATGCTGCGGATCGGCCGGCGCGCGGTGGTCAGCTTTCCCAACTTCGGCTACTGGCGGGTGCGCTCGTCGCTCTTCTTCCACGGCCGCAGCCCCGAGGCCCGCAGCCTGCCGCACTCCTGGTACGAATCGCCCAACATCCGCTTCTTCACGCTGACCGACTTCATGGAGCTTCTCGACGAACTCGGCGTCGCGGCCGAGCAGATCGTCACCGTCGACGGCAGCGGTCAGCCGAAGTCCCGCTCGCACATCGGCTTCTGGTCCAACCTGCTCACCGAGCAGGCGATTTTCCTGATCCATCGCGGTTGACGCTTCGCGCCGACGACGGGGCCCCGACCGGGATCGGCGCATAGGCGCGCCGTCGCGACTTCGCGCCGACCAGCGCGCCACCGTAAATCTGTTTCTTCGCCTCGACGATGGTGGCACCCCCCAGCGGGTTGAACCAGCGCGTCCCGATCCGTTCCCAGGCCGGCGCGGCGGTCACCCAGAAGCGCCGCCGCGAGGGTGGGAAGAACAGCGCGCGGGCGTGGCGAACGGGGGTGAACATGGACTGGCGCAGCACGCGGTTGAGCTGATCGGTCGAATAGGGATGCCCGTGCCCGAAGGGCGTGTGATCGGCGCGCGCCCACATCGAACGGCGGTTGGGCACGACGACGATCAGGCGCCCCCCATCGGACAGGATGCGCCACATCTCGCGCAGCAGATGGCGGGTGCTCTCGGCAAATTCGAGACCGTGGACCACGACGATGCGGTCGACCGATAGATCGGCCATGGGAATCTCGTCCTCATGTGCCACGGTCGTCAGGTTCGCCTCGCCAGCTCCCGGGGACGGCCAGGCAAGCACCCCCGCATGCGCCGGCATCACTGCGACCACCCGCTCCGCCTGGTCGAGGAAGGGTGCGAGGTAGGGGGCAGGATAGCCGAAGCCGAGAACGCGCATGCCGGAGACGTCGGGCCACATCGCACGCAGCTGGACGTGCAGCATGCGTCGGGCCGCGACCCCCAGCGCGGTGGCATAGAAATCCCGCAGGTCGAAGACATCGAGCGACATGGCGGCGACGTTAGCACACGTGGCACGGCCCGCGACGCAGACCTATATTGCTCGTGCCGGGCCGGCCACCGCCCATCCGAACCGCGTAGAACCCGATGAAGCTGATCTATTCCGCCGCCTCGCCCTATGCCCGCAAGGCACGTGCCGCCGTCATCGAGACCGGCCTGGCCGGCCGGGTCGAAATGCAGGAGATCAACCCGTGGGAAGATCCGGCCGGCTATCGTGACGTCAATCCCGTCGGCAAGGTGCCGGCACTCGTGCGCGACGACGGGCCGACGCTGTATCAGTCGAACCTGGTCTGCGAGTATCTCGACGCGCAGGGCGACACGCCGATCTATCCCGCACCCGGCCCGGCGCGCTGGACGGCGCTGCGCCAGCTCGCGGCGGCCGACGGCATCCTCGATGCGTCGGTCCATGCGCGCATGGAATCGATGTTCCACGAGGGCGACACCGCATCGCAGAAGTTCATCGACCGCCAAGAACTGTCGGTCGCCGCGGCACTCGACCAGCTCGAGGCCGAGGCGGCGGACCTCGACGGCCCGATCACGATCGGGCAGATCGCCGTGGCGTGCGCGCTGGGTTATCGCGACTTCCGATTCGCCGACGCCGACTGGCGCAGCGAACGCCCGAAGCTGGCGGCATGGTACGAGGTTATTGCGACGCGCCCGGCCATCGAGAAGACAAGGCCCGACGCATGAACGCGCGACGCGACGGGCCGTCCGCCGACGAGGTGATCCGGGCGCTCGGTCTGGTCCCCCATCCCGAGGGTGGCCATTACGTAGAGACCCTTCGCGACCCCGCGACAATCGGCGCCGGCCGCAGCGTGGGCACCGCCATTTACTATCTGCTGCGCGCGGGCGAGCGCTCTGCCTGGCACCGGGTCATCGACGCGACCAAGATCTGGCACTGGTATGCGGGCGATCCCCTGGACATCTCGATCGCCGAACCCGACGGGCAAGCCCGAACCCTGCGCCTGGGGACCGACTTCGGCGGCGGCGAACGCCCGCAGGTGATTGTGCCGGCCGGCCACTGGCAATCGGCGATTCCGCATGGCGCCTGGACACTTGTCGGCTGCACCGTGTCGCCCGGCTTCGAGTTCGCGTCGTTCGAGATGGCGCCGGCCGGCTGGTCGCCAGGCGATCCGCGCGGCGGCGGCTAGTCGCCTAGTAGTAGAAGGCGGTCACCAGCGCATAGACACCGAAGGCGGCGATGATCGCGGCCGAAATCCGGTCGGTCCAGTGCTGATAGGTGCCGTCGACCATCGGACGGAAGAAGCTCGCGGCCCAGGACAGCGCCAGCCACCAGAACGCCGAGCCGGCGAACACACCGGCCACGAGGATCGGAGCGTTCCCGACCGATGCGCCGGCCTCGGTGATTCCGAGGGTCGCCAGCAGGCCGGCAAAGACGATCAGGGTAATCGGGTTCGTGATCGCGAGCATGAAGGTCGAGATGAAATCCTTGATCAGGCTGTGGGTGACGATCCGATCCTGAACTTTCTCGACCTGCTCCGCCGGCTTCTGCTTCGACTTCTTGCTCCAGAAGACGGTGCGGGCCGCCAGCAGCAAAAGCACGATTCCGCCGACCGTGCGCAGGCTGGCCTGGTGGCCGGAAATCCAGTCCTCCACCGCGCTGATTCCGAAGGCCGCGATCACGCCGTACAACGCATCGCCGAACGCCGCGCCGAGCCCGGACAGCAGGCCGTGCATACGTCCCTCGGCCAGCGTCCGCTGGACGCACAATACGCCGACGGGGCCCACGGGCGCGGCAAGCACCAGACCGAAGATGAGCCCGTTGATGAAAATGTAGTCGGTCACCCGCCGCCCGCTGGCCTTCCAATGCTCATTCGGTGCCTCCCCGCCCGGTCGCGACGGACAATCGCGGCGGACCTGCCGCGTCAGTTATTAGCAGATTCCCGACGGGGGCAAAATTGAACTGGACGCTACCCGATGTCGCGGACCGCGAAGCGGGTGGACGGCATGGTGAAACTGTTGCGCGCATCCACCAGCGCGAGCTCGGCCGCGCCGGTGCGCGCGGTTTGCACGAAGACCGCGTGCAGCACCGCGGCGCTCTCGGCGAGCGCGTCGGACGGCTGGCGGCCGGCCGCGAAACACGCGGCGAAAAGCGCCGCGACGAGGTCGCCGGCCCCGTGCGGCGCGATCGCGAACGCGAAGAGCGGAGTCTCGACCAGCCACGCACCGCCGTCGTCGACGGCAAGCATGGCGGCCATCCCGTCGCCCTGGTCGCGATGCTCCACGCTGGTCACCAACAGGCATCCGCCCGGGCGCATGCGCGTCAGAACCTCGCGTGCCCCCGTCACAATGTCGGACAGATCCGCCCCGTCGAGTGCCCCGGGCGACATGCCGGCCAGGACCTCCAGTTCGAACAGGTTGGGCGTCAGCAGGTCGGCCAGCGGAACGAGCGCCGCGGCGAACCGGCCGGGCAAGTCCGGATCGACATAGATTCCGGGGCCCCGATCGCCCAGGACGGGATCGCAGCAATAGAGCGCATCGGGGTTCGCCGCACGCACCCGGGCCACGGCGTCGGCCACGATCGCGGCGGTCGCCGGTGCGCCGAGATAGCCCGACAGCAACAGATCGCACGCCGCCAGGGCGCCGCGGCGGTCGAGGCCGGCGACGAGTGCGGCGATCTCGGCGGGCGCCGCCGCGCGACCGGCCGTGTCGGGATATCCGGCATGGTTCGAGAGGATCGCCGTCGGCACCGCCCAGACATCGTGCCCCAGGCATTGCAGGGGGAACGCCGCGGCCGAATTGCCTACATGACCGAAGATCACTTGGGACTGGAACGACAGGATTCGCATGGTTCGAATCCGTTTTGCGCCCGGATCGGCGCGCGCTCAAGTTTTCGTTTGACCGACGCGAAACCGCGTTGATAGGTCAGGCACGTCAATTTGCCTGGATGCGGGGCCCGGCTTCAGACGCCTATCGAAAGGCCCGGTGCGAAAGCGCCGGGCCTTTTGCATGGCCGCCGGACGGTCTGCCGGTCGCCGAAAATAAGAAGGCGCCAGGTGCATGGACGCGGAGCCCGTGACGCCTGACGCCTTCTCGATCCTCAGATCCCGGAGTTCCCCCCGGACTTCAGACCTTGCGGATCCGCGCCGTTGCGGCTTGCGCCACCTCGACGGCAATCCATCACCCGCACCGGCATCGACCTCAATCCGCTTCGCGCGTGCGACGCACCCCTGGCCGATACGTCAGTCCCGCGCTTCGCGTCCGCGGCGCGGGCCGTGGTGGCACGGCCGTTGCCCACCCCTTGCGGGGCCGAAGCCCGCGGTCGGTCATTGTCGTGGCGCTCGGCCGTTCGGTCCGCGCGGCTCCGAAGAACCCCGCATTCCGCCCGGCACCGTCCCCAATTCCTGGCCGGCGAGTGCCTGGAAAGAGACCTTGCGTTCCCTCCCGAACCGACCCCGGCCGAAGCCGGTCTCGGCGGGACCGCGAACGAAGCGCAATCCCAGGAAAAGAGACCGCGGCGCACCGCGACGCTACCCCCCGCACCGGTCGGTCCGACCCTTGCGCGATCTTCCGAGGTCGATCGCGCCGTCCCGAACCGCCCGGCTGTCCGGACCCGGCCCGGTTTCCCGTTCCGACCCCGAACCTTGAACGGACTGCCTTCCGAAGAAGCCGCTCCCCGGGGAGCTCGTCCGCCCTGCCGACTTCCGTCGAACTCGTCATCGCCCGAGGGCGACCGCAGATCCGACATCCCGTTCCCGTCGACCCGATCCGCCTTCCCGGAGGCGACCTGGCCTGCCCGTCCCGACCGCGAAGCGACCGTTCCGGGCCCGGCGGGAACACGCCGGCACGCCAATGCGTGCATAGGTATGTTCCGATGCGGGCCCAACACCGGCAATCTGCGAATCGTCCGGAGCGGCAGATTCCTGTGCAAAACTCGCGACATAGGTCACAGGTCCTCCACAGGTTTTCCACAAGGGCGGCGAACGGCCGGCGAACGGGCGGCGCGCAAGGGCCCCAAATCCTTCGGGCAACCGGCCGCAATCGCGGGTGTTTCACGCCTTGCCACAATTGACGAACGGGGGTTGCGGGTCTAAACCAAGTCCCTCGAAAAACCGCGCGCACCCGGCGTTCGAGGCACTTCGCCCGACGGCCTTTCTGGGGATACGCGGAGCGTCTGGATCGCACGCGTCCGTGCGGATTCGCATGAAAACAGGGGGTCTCATGGCGACCGACAATCGACCGCTTTCGCCGCACCTTCAGGTCTACCGCCCGCAGCTCACATCCGTCATGTCGATCCTGCACCGGATCACGGGCATCGCGCTGGCGGCGGGCACCCTGCTCCTCTTCTGGTGGCTGATCGCGGCCGCCACGGGGCCGACCGCATTCGACGCCGTGCAGAGCTTCATCGGCTCGCTAGTCGGGCGGATCCTGCTCTTCGGTTGGAGCTTCGCGCTCTACTACCATCTGTGCAACGGCATCCGGCACCTGGTCTGGGATACCGGCCACGGCTTCGAAATCCGGACGGCCTATGCGTCGGGCTGGCTCGTCATCGTCGCCGCGTCGGTCCTGACGATCATCAGCTGGATCGGCGGCTACGCCGCGCTTGGAGGCATTTGACCATGAGCCTGCGTTCCCCGCTCGGCCGCGCACGCGGCCTCGGTTCGGCCAAGTCCGGCACCGATCACTGGTGGGCCCAGCGGCTCACCGCGCTAGCGCTGATCCCGCTCGTCATCTGGTTCGTCGTCTCGATGATCATGGTGACCGGCGCCGACCACGACGCCGCGCTGGCCTTCATCGGCAGCCCGATCAACGCGGTGCTGCTGCTCCTGCTCATCGTCGCGGTCTTCTGGCACGGCCAACTCGGCCTGCAGGTCGTGATCGAGGACTATGTTCACACGAAGTGGCTCAAAGTCGCCCTGATCATTGTCGTCAAGGGCGCGGCCATCTTCCTCGGCGTGGCATCTGTCTACGCCGTGATCGCAATCGCACTCGGAGGTTAACGATGGCGACCATCGGCGGATACCAGATCATCGATCACGATTACGACGTCGTGGTCGTGGGTGCCGGCGGCGCCGGGCTGCGCGCCACGTTCGGCATGGCCAACCAGGGCCTGAAGACGGCGTGCATCTCGAAGGTGTTTCCCACCCGCTCGCACACGGTGGCGGCGCAGGGCGGCATCTCGGCCGCGCTCGGCAACATGGGCGCGGACGACTGGCGCTGGCACATGTACGACACCGTCAAGGGGTCGGACTGGCTGGGCGACCAGGACGCCATCGAGTACATGGTGCGCGAGGCGATCCCCGCGATCATCGAGCTCGAGCATCAGGGCGTGCCCTTCTCGCGGACCGAGGAAGGCAAGATCTACCAGCGTCCCTTCGGCGGCATGACCACGAACTACGGCGAGGGCACCGCCCAGCGCACCTGCGCGGCGGCCGACCGCACCGGCCATGCGATCCTGCACACGCTGTACCAGCAGTCGCTGCGCTACAACGCCGAGTTCTTCATCGAGTATTTCGCCCTCGACCTGATCATGGAAGACGGGCGCTGCCGCGGCGTCATGGCCTGGAACCTGGCCGACGGCACCATCCACCGCTTCCGCGGGCACCTCGTGTGCATGGCGACCGGCGGATACGGCCGCGCCTACTTCTCGGCCACGTCGGCGCACACCTGCACCGGCGACGGCAACGCGATGGTCGCGCGCGCCGGCCTGCCGCTCGAGGACATGGAGTTCGTGCAGTTCCATCCCACGGGCATCTACGGCGCCGGCGCGCTGATCACCGAGGGTTCGCGCGGCGAAGGTGGCTACCTGACCAACTCGGAAGGCGAGCGCTTCATGGAGCGCTACGCGCCGTCGGCCAAGGACCTGGCCAGCCGCGACGTCGTCAGCCGTTCGATGACCATCGAGATGCGCGAGGGCCGCGGCGTCGGCCCCGACAAGGATCACATTCATCTGCATCTCGAGCATCTCGACCCGGCCGTTCTGGCCCAGCGCCTGCCCGGCATCTCGGAAACCGCGCGCATCTTCGCCGGTGTCGACGTGACCAAGGAGCCGATCCCGGTGCTGCCGACCTGCCACTACAATATGGGCGGCATCCCGACGACCTATCGGGGTCAGGTCCGCACCTGGCGCGAGGACGACCCCGAGGCGATCGTGCCGGGCCTGATGGCCATCGGCGAGGCCGCCAGCGTGTCGGTCCACGGCGCCAACCGGCTGGGCTCCAACTCGCTGCTCGACCTGGTCGTATTCGGCCGCTCCGCCGCGCTGCGGGCCGCAGAGCTAGTCACGCCGGGCGCCGACCACGAGCCCCTGCCCGAGAACGCCGGCGACGAGGCGCTCGCGCGCTTCGACAGGCTGCGCCACGCCTCGGGCGGCACGCCCACCGCAAAGCTTCGCCTGGAAATGCAGCGCACGATGCAGAACAACTGCGCGGTGTTCCGCACGGGCGAGGTCCTGCAGGAGGGCGCGGACAAGCTGTCCGAGCTGTGGGGCGCGCGCGACGATCTGCGCGTGTCGGACGACTCGCTGATCTGGAACTCGGACCTCGTCGAGACGCTGGAACTCGAGAACCTGATGATCCAGGCGGTCATCACGATGAACGGCGCGAAGGAACGGAAAGAAAGCCGTGGCGCCCATGCCCGCGAGGACTTCCCCGATCGCAACGACGACGAGTGGATGAAGCACACGTTGGCCTGGGTCGACGACAAGGGAGCTGTGGACCTGAAGTACCGCCCCGTCCACCTCAACACCCTGACCAACGAAGTCCAGACCTTCCCGCCGAAGGAGCGTTCCTACTAGCCGCGCGGCTGGTGGGAAAGGTTTCCGGCGACACGGAGAATTTGATCCATGGCCGAGTTCGCACTGCCGAAGAATTCCAAGCCGGTCGAGGGCAAGGAATGGCCCAAGCCCGAGGGCGCGACCAATACGAAGGCGTTCAAGATCTACCGCTGGTCGCCCGACAGCGGCGAGAACCCGCGCATCGACACCTATCACGTCGATATGGACACGTGCGGGCCGATGGTTCTCGACGCGCTGATCAAGATCAAGAACGAGATGGATTCGACCCTTACGTTCCGGCGCTCGTGCCGCGAGGGCGTGTGCGGTTCGTGCGCGATGAACATCGACGGCACCAACACGCTGGCGTGCACCAAGTACATCGCCGACGCCAAGGGCGACGTGAAAATCTATCCGCTGCCCCACCAGTCGGTGATCAAGGATCTGGTCCCCGACCAGACCCATTTCTTTGCCCAGTACCGCCAGATCGAGCCCTGGCTCAAGACCGACAGCCAGGCGCCCGAACGCGAACGGCTGCAGTCGCCGGAGGAGCGGGCCAAGATCGACGGGCTGTGGGAATGCGTGCTGTGTGCGTGCTGTTCGACCTCGTGCCCGAGCTACTGGTGGAACAGCGACCGCTACATGGGCCCGGCGATCCTGCTGCAGGCCTATCGCTGGCTGGCCGACAGCCGCGACGAGGCGACCGGCGAGCGGCTCGATGCGCTCGAGGATCCGTTCCGGCTGTACCGCTGCCACACGATCATGAACTGCACGCGGACCTGCCCGAAGAGCCTGAACCCGGCCAAGGCGATCGCGGAGATCAAGAAGATGATGCTGGAGCGCCGCCTGTAGCGCGTCCGCGCATTGCCACGACGACTTTCGAGCCGCCGCAGCCCAGCCGCGGCGGTTTTCGCTTGCACGGCACGTTCACAGGTTCGCGAGATCGGCCGGCATCCGCGTCTGGCGCCGTGCATGCCGGCCTTCGACGTCGTAGCCTTCGGGCAGCAAGAAAGACGACCACAAGCCGAGGGGGCCGATGAACAATCGCTGCAAACCGGGACCGGGCCTGCGCACGGCCATCCTTGCCATCGCCGCTTCGCTGTGCGCCAGCGCCGCGACCGCGCAGTCCGATCGCTTTCCCGCGGGGCCGGCAAACCTGTTCCAGCCAGGTGCGGCCTTCGCCTTCTAAGGCAACTCGACCGACCTGGCGCGGATCGAGGGGCTGAAGGCCTCGCTGAACATCATTGCGTCCCAGGACACCGGGACTGCCGAGACGGTCCTGACGATCCACAGGGGCATCGAGTCGGGCGTCGCGGCGCAGGACACCGACACGCTGGCCCGCTCGGTTGCCGCAAGCATCGACGGGACGTTCTCGATCATGGTGCAGGCCGGCTTCCTGCGCGCCATGACCCAGACCGACCCCACGTTCGGACGCCTTTTGCAGACCGCACAGATGGACCTGCAACTGCCCGACGGACGCCAGGTAGAAGTGCCCGTGCTGATGGCGGCGGCCGCACACTCACTGACGGTCGCGGCGGCGGGCGAGAAACTCCGCGACGATGTTCCTGTGAGCGACATGTCGGGCGTCTACGCGATTTCGACCCGCGGCGAATGCACCGTGGCCGACGGTGCGCTTACCATCACGCAGAACGACTTCGTGATCGAGGCAACCGGCGGAGACGCGCTCGTCCTCTACGGCACGGTCGGCCGGGAACGGGCATTCCTGGTCGCCAACGAACGGCGGTTTGCCACGATCACCGAAGTCGATGACGGTCCGCCCCGCATCTCGGTGTCCGACCGGCCGTCCGACGTGTTCGAAGGAACGCTCGGCGATGCCGGCGCAGCGATCGAATTCCGCAGAATCTCGCGCGGCACCTGCGCGTTCACGCTCACCCCGGCCGGCTGACTACTTCACCCGCCGCAGATTCGGGGTCTTGCGACGAGGCGCCGGTCCTCCTGCGCCTCCCGCACCGGGGCCCGACGGGCCTGCGCTGCCGCCACGCATCGCGCGGTACAGGTAATGGACCCCCATTGTCACGACGACCGCGCCGACCAGGCGAAGCGCCGTCTGGACCGCCAGGCCCTCGAAGTCGAGGATGTCGGACCGGCCCAGCGCCAGCACGAAGATCTGGATCGTCAGCCCCCACAGCACCCCATACTTGAAGGCCCGCCAGGTGGTCGTCGAATAGACGCCGAGCCCGATGTAGCCCGCCAGCGCGAACGGGTTCGCGGTCAGGCTCAGCGCGGCGGTCAGGAACTCCTGCATGGACGGCCTCCGGGGGTTGGTCGGGCGCGCCAACCTAGCGCGCCGCCCGGAATCGGGCCAATCGTCCGTCTCGCACGTGCGACCGCACCGCGCTATATTCGGGACAGGAGACGCGCCATGAAACTCACCGACGAACAGCTCGAACAATTCGACCGCGAGGGATGGGTTTTCCTCCCCGATGTCTTCAGCCAGGAAGAGGTCGACATCATGAAGGGCGACCTGCCCCGCATCTTCGCGATGGACCGGCCGGAGGTCTGGCGCGAGAGCGACGGCGAGTCGGTCCGCACCGCCTTCGCGGCCCACTATTACAGCGAGCCGTTTCGCCGGCTGGGCCGGCACCCCCGCCTGATCGGGCCGATCATGCAGCTGCTCGACGGGCCGGTGTACATGCACCAGTACAAGATCAACGGGAAGGCGGCGTTCGACGGCGAGGTCTGGCAGTGGCACCAGGACTATGGCACCTGGGCACGCGACGATGAGATGCCCGAGGCCCGGGCCATGAACATCGCGGTGTTCCTCGACGAGGTGACCGAGTTCAACGGCCCGCTCTACCTCATCCCCGGTAGCCACAAGGCGGGGGTCATCGACGCCGGCCACGACACGCTGACCACCTCATACCCGCTCTGGACGCTCGACAAGGATACGGTCAGCCGGCTCGCCCGCGAAGGCGGCATGATCGCGCCCAAGGGCAAGCCGGGCGCGGTGCTGATGTTCCACTCGAACATCGTGCACGCCTCGGCCCCCAACATCAGCCCGTGGGGCCGGGTCATCGTCTATCTGAGCCTGTGCCATGTGGACAACCACATCCGGCGCTTCAAGCGCGAGGAGTGGATTGCCCACCGCGACTTCGCCCCTATCGAGCCGCTCGACGACGATTGCCTGAGCGAACTGGCGCGCGACGGCGCGGCGGCGGCGGAGTAGCGCGCTACTTCTTCATCGGCGTGCGCGCGATGTCGTCCTCGATGGGCACGTGGAGCGTCGTGCAGAACGTCCCGACGAGCTGGTAGTAGCCGACCATCACCGTCAGGTCGACGAGGCCCTGGTCGCCCAGCGCCGAACGGATTTCCTCGACCAGCGCATTTTCCACCTTCTCGTTGTTGGCGACCATCCGCGCGAACTTCAGCGCCGGGCCGCGCGGCGACGGCAGGTTCTCCGCGGCGGGGGTGCCACAGGCCGCGCGCATGTCGTCGGGCATGCGGTGGATGTGGTGGGTCCATTCGTACCAGTTGCCGACCTCCTGCGAGACCGTGCAGATCACCATCTCGCGCAGCACCTCGTCGAGCACCGAGTGGAAGCGCACATGCTCACCCACCGAGGCGACGGCCTCGAGCGCGCCGGGGCTGCTCGCCATGCGCGCGAACAGCTCGGCCATGTAGTTGAGCTTGCGGGTCTCCATGATGTGGTCGTAGATCGCGACCCGGTCGGCCGGAAACGCCTCGCGGCTGACATGCGGCACCCTGGCGTCCTCGTTGTAGTCGGACATCGTTCCCCTTCCGTAACGCAGGCGATTTTCGTAGTAAGCTGCGCACCAGAATAACGGCATTCGAAGGACAGGGACATGAACCTCCACGCCATGCTGCGCACCCGCGCCGAGGCAGGGAACCCGGTCCGGGTCGGCCTGATCGGGTCGGGCAAGTTCGGGACGATGTACCTGTCGCAGGCGGCCCGCACGCCGGGCATCCACCTGATGGCGATCGCCGACCTCGACCCGGAACGCGCGCGTGCGGCGTGCGCGCGCGTCGGCGGGCTGGACCCGTCGGCCCCCAGCTTCGAGGCGGCGCGGACGACCGGCAAAACGCACCTGACCGACGATTCGATGGCGCTGGTCGCCGCTGACGGGATCGAGGTGGTGATCGACGCCACCGGCAGCCCGGCCGCCGGCATCGCCCATGCGCTGGCCTGTTGCGAGCACGGCAAGCACATCGTCATGGTCAACGTCGAGGCCGATGTGCTGGCCGGCCCGCTGCTGGCCGAACGGGCGCGCGCAGCGGGCGTGGTCTATTCGATGGCCTATGGCGACCAGCCGGCCCTGATCCACGAGCAGGTGGACTGGGCGCGCGCCTGCGGGCTGGAGGTGATCGCAGCGGGCAAGGGCACCAAGTATCTCGACGGCTATCACCATGTGACGCCCGACGACG
>JAYOFO010000016.1:0-40489 GCA_038117265.1 Rhodospirillaceae bacterium | reverse complement strand
CCCGTGGCATCCGCTCCCCCGCCCGCACCCGCACCGGCCCGCCCGACGGCGGTCGCAAGCGCACCGCCGGCTCCCAGCGCGCCGCCGCCTGCCTTGCCGGCATGGGCGACCGCCGGTGGCAGCCAGGCTTCGGTCGTCGTCGACCCCACGGCGATCGGCGGTGGCGGCTATGTGCCCGTCTCGGCGCAGATCAGCCGCGATCTCCAGGTCGCGACCATCCAGTTCGGCCACAGTTCGGCACAGCTCGACGCGCGCGGCCGGGCGATCATCGCCCAGATCGCCTCGGCGCAGCGCGGAACGGGTAGCAGCGTCCTCGTCGTCGGCCATGCGAGCAGCCGAACCCGGCAGCTCACCAAGGCGCACCATGAAGCCGCCAACTTCGACGTCTCCTTTGCACGCGCGAACGCGGTGGCACAGGAACTGGTGCGGGCCGGCGTGCCGACCGACCGGGTGACGGTCGAGGCGGTTGCCGACGACCAGCCGATCTATTCGGAGGCGATGCCGAACGGCGAGGCGGGCAACCGGCGGGCCGAGATCTACTTCCTGCGCTAGCACGCAAAAGGGCCTCGCGCGCCCGCCCGCGGAAATGTAAAAGACGCGCAAAACCGGCGGCGCGTGTCGCCGGTGTGCATCCATAGCTCTCGGTCAGGACCCATGCAGACGGACTTCCACCGCATCAGACGGTTGCCCCCCTACGTATTCGCCGAAGTGAACGCGATGAAGGCGGCGGCGCGCGCGGCGGGTGCGGACATCATCGACTTTGGCATGGGCAACCCCGACCTTCCGACCCCGTCGCACATCGTCGACAAGCTGGTCGAGACCGTGCGCGACCCGCGCACCCACCGCTATTCGAACTCGCGGGGCATTCCGGGCCTGCGCAAGGCGCTGGCGGGCTATTACCAGCGCCGCTTCGGCGTGTCGCTCGACCCCGAGCGCGAGGCCATCGTCACCATCGGTTCGAAGGAAGGGCTCGCCAACCTGGCCCAGGCGATCACCGGGCCGGGCGACCTCATCCTGGTGCCCAACCCGTCCTATCCGATCCACCAGTTCGGCTTCATCATCGCCGACGGCACGGTGCGCTATCTGCCGGTCGCGCCCGACGACGAGTTCCTCGAGGCGCTCGAGCGCGCGGTCCTGCATTCGCAGCCCAAGCCGGTCGCACTGGTCCTGTGCTACCCGTCGAACCCGACGGCGCTGACCGCCGGTCTCGACTTCTATGCCAAGGTCGTCGACTTCTGCCGCGACCACGACATCATCGTGCTGTCGGACCTCGCCTATGCCGAGATCTACTTCGAGGGCGATCCGCCCCCCTCGATCCTGCAGGTGCCGGGCGCCAAGGACGTCGCGGTCGAGTTCACCTCGCTCAGCAAGACCTATTCCATGCCGGGATGGCGCATCGGCTTCGCCGCGGGCAACCCGCAGCTGATCGCCGCGCTGGCGCGGGTGAAGAGCTATCTCGATTACGGCGCCTTCACGCCGATCCAGGTGGCCGCGACCGTGGCGCTCAACGGGCCGCAGGATTGCGTCGACGAGATGCGCGCGATCTATCGCGAGCGGCGCGACGTGCTCGTGGATGGCCTCCGGCGGGCCGGCTGGGACGTGCCGGTTCCCACGGCGAGCATGTACATCTGGGCGCCGATCCCCGAACCGTTCACGTCGCTGGGCAGCGTCGCCTTCTCGAAGCTTCTGCTGAAGGAAGCGAGCGTGGCCGTGTCGCCGGGCCTCGGGTTCGGCGAACATGGCGATGGCCATGTGCGGATCGCGCTGGTCGAGAACACCCAGCGCATTCGCCAGGCCGTGCGCAACATCCGGCACATGTTCGCCGAACCGGAACGGGCGATGGCCGAGGCGGCCGATGCGGCGGGCATGTCCGTCGGCGCGAAATAGGCGGGGCCGGATATGGCGGATTCGCTTCGTGTGGCGATTGCCGGCCTGGGGACGGTCGGCACCGGCACCGTCAAGGTCCTGACGCGTCACCGCGACCTGATCGCCCGGCGCAGCGGGCGGCCGGTCGACATCGTCGCCGTGTCGGCGCGCACGCGGGGCAAGGACCGGGGGATCGCGCTCGACGGTTTCGACTGGTTCGACGATCCGGTGGCGATGGCGCGCGAGGCCGACGCCGACGTCGTGGTGGAACTCATCGGCGGCGAGGACGGGCCGGCGAAGGCCGTCTGCGAAGCCGCGATCGGCGCCGGGCGCCATGTGGTGACGGCGAACAAGGCGCTGCTGGCGATGCACGGCAACGCGCTGGCGGCAGCGGCCGAGGCGGCGGGCAAGTCGCTCAACTACGAAGCCGCGATCGCCGGCGGCATCTCGATCGTCAAGGCGCTGCGCGAGGGGCTGGCCGGCAACGCCATCGCCCATGTCTATGGAATTCTCAACGGCACCTGCAACTACATCCTGACCGAGATGCGCGAGGAGCGCCTGTCCTACGAGACGGTGCTGGCCGAGGCGCAGAAGCTCGGCTACGCCGAGGCCGAACCGAGCGTCGATGTGGACGGCATCGATGCGGCGCACAAGCTGGCGCTGCTCGCCAGCCTGGCCTTCGGCACGAAGGTGAACTTCGCCGGCGTCTACACCGAGGGCATCCGCCAGGTCGCGCTCGAGGACATCGACTATGCCGAGGAGTTCGGCTACCGGATCAAGCTGCTCGGCAGCGCCCGCATGACGGCCAACGGGCTGGAACAGCGCGTGTATCCCTGCATGGTCTCGAAGGAGACGGCGATCGCCCATGTCGAGGGGGCCTACAATGCGGTGGTGGCGCGCGGCGACTTCGTCGACGACACGGTCTATGAGGGGCGCGGTGCCGGCGAGGGGCCCACGGCATCGGCCGTGGTTGCGGATATCGTCGATATCGCGCGCGGCAGCACGGTGCCGACCTTCGGCGTGCCGGCATCCGAACTCGTCAATGCGGCGACCGCGCCGATCGAGCGGCATCAGGGCGCCTACTATGTGCGGCTGATGGTCAAGGACCAGCCCGGCGTGATCGCCGACATTTCCGCCGCCTTCCGTGACGAGTCGGTGTCGATCGAATCGATGCTGCAGCGCGCGCGGTCCGCCACGGAGGCCGTGCCGGTGGTCATCAACACCCATGAATGCGAGGAAGCCGCCCTTCGCGGCACGTTATCCCGCATCGAGGCATTGGATTCCGTTGTCGAACCGCCGACAATGATTCGAATCGAATCACTGGTTTGAGACGGCCCGGACCAGCCGGGCAGGACGACGCAACCGACAAGGGGGAATTGATGGCCAGCCAGAGCGAGGCGGTGATGGACCGCAACATGGCGATCGAGGCCGTTCGCGTGACCGAGGCCGCGGCGTTGGCGGCCGCGCGCTGGGTCGGGCGGGGCGACGAGCGCGAGGCCGATGCGGCGGCGGTCGAGGCCATGCGCAAGGCACTCAACGCCATGAACATCGACGGCACGGTCGTCATCGGCGAGGGCGAGCGCGACGAGGCGCCGATGCTCTATATCGGCGAGAAGGTCGGCGCGGGCGGCCCCAAGATCGACATCGCCCTCGATCCGCTCGAAGGCACGACGATCACCGCCAAGGCCAACGCGAACGCCATGGCGGTGCTGGCGCTGGCGCCCGACGGCGGATTCCTCAACGCGCCCGACGTCTACATGGAGAAGATCGCCATCGGCGGCGGCTATCCCGACGGGCTGATCGACATCGAGGCGTCGCCGTTGGACAACCTCAAGAAGCTCGCCAAGGAAAAGGGGTGCAAGGTCGCGGACCTGACCGTCTGCATTCTCGACCGTCCGCGCCACGAGGAGCTGATCGGTGCGGTCCGCGGCGCCGGCGCGCGCATCTTCCTGATCTCCGACGGCGACATCTTCGGCGTCATGGCCACATCGGACCCGGGGAGCCGGATCGACATGTATCTCGGCAGCGGCGGCGCGCCCGAGGGCGTGCTCGCGGCCGCGGCGCTGCAGTCGATCGGCGGTCAGATCCAGGGCAAGCTGCTGTTCCGCAACGACGACGAAATCGGACGCGCGCGCAAGCTCGGCATCGAGGATCTCGACCGGGTCTACGATCGCGACGATTTGGCGACCGGCGACGTCATCTTCTGCGCTACCGGCGTCACCGACGGCGCCATGCTCAAGGGCGTGCGCCGCAGCGGCACCGCGGCCGAGACGCACACCATCGTGATGCGCTCGGTGACGGGCACCGTGCGCGAAGTCATCACCCGCCACAATTTCTCGCGCAAGACCGGCTGGGACGACTGAGCCCGGGATGACGGCGGCGACCGAACCGATTGCGAACGGGGCGTCCGGGGCGGACACCCTGGTTGCGCGATCGGTGACCGGCCGCCGCTGGCTGCTGCGCGACGCCGATGCGCGCGCCGGCCTGGCGCTGGCGCAGCGCCTCGACCTGCCCGAGATCGTCGGCCGGGTGATGGCCGCGCGCGGGATCGGCGTCGAGGACGCCGAGGCCTTCCTGGAGCCGACCCTGCGCGACGCGCTGCCCGACCCGGCGAGCCTGGCCGGCATGGAGGCGGCCGCCGCGCGGCTGGTCGCGGCGATCGCCAATGGCGAGCCGATCGCGATCTTCGGCGACTACGACGTGGACGGTGCGACCTCCTCGGCGCTGCTCGCGCGCTTCCTCGCCGCGCTCGGCGTGCCGGTGCGGGTCTATATCCCCGACCGGATCGTCGAGGGCTACGGCCCCAACGCACCCGCCATGCTGCGCCTCGCGGCCGAGAACATCGCCCTGGTGATCACCGTCGATTGCGGCACCACGGCGTTCGCGCCGCTCGAGGCGGCGGCGGATGCCGGCCTCGACGTCATCGTCGTCGACCATCACGTGGCCGAACCGGCGCTGCCGCGCGCGGTCGCGGTGATCAATCCCAACCGGCTCGACGACACTAGCGGGCAGGGCGCCCTGGCGGCGGTCGGCGTGTCCTTCCTGTTCGCGGTCGCGGTGAACCGCATGCTGCGCGAGCGCGGCTGGTACGCCCAGGCCGGCCGGCCCGAGCCCGACCTGCTGGAGCTGCTCGACCTGGTGGCGCTGGGCACCGTGTGCGACGTGGTGCCGCTGGTCGGGATCAACCGCGCGCTGGTCAGCCAGGGCCTCAAGGTCATGGGGCGCCGGCGCAACGCCGGCCTCGTTGCGCTGGCCGACGTGGCGCGGGTCGACAGCCGGATCACCGAGTATCACGCCGGCTTCATGTTCGGCCCGCGGGTCAATGCCGGCGGGCGGGTCGGCGAGGCGGGGCTGGGCGCGCGCCTGCTGATGACGCCCAATGCCGGCGAGGCGACCGAGATCGCGCGCCGGCTGGATGCGTGGAACACCGAGCGGCGCGAGATCGAGGCGGCGGTGCTCGACGCCGCGATCGCCCGGACCGAGGCGATGGACCTGACGGACGCCGCCGCGCTGGTCGTGGCCGGCGAGGGCTGGCACCCGGGCGTGATCGGCATCGTGGCGAGCCGCCTGAAGGACCGCTACAACCGGCCGGCCTTCGTGATCGGGCTGGAGGGCGCCGAGGGCAAGGGCTCGGGCCGCTCGGTCGAAGGCGTCGACCTGGGCTCCGCCGTGATCGCGGCGCGCCAGGCCGGGCTGCTGCTCAACGGCGGCGGGCACAAGATGGCCGCGGGGCTGACCGTGGCGCGCGACCGGCTCGACGAATTCACGGCCTTTCTCGACGAGCGCGTCGCCCACGACATCGCGCGCAACGCCGTCGTCCCGACCCTCCGGATCGACGGGGCGATCAGCCTGTCGGGCGCCCAGTTCGGGCTGGTCGACGCGCTGCAGCGCCTGGCGCCGTTCGGCGCGGGCAATTCCGAGCCGCGCTTTGCCGTCACCTCGGCCCGCGTCGCCAAGGCCGACGTGGTGGGCACCGGCCATGTGCGCTGCTTCCTGGCCGACGAGGCCGGCGGGCGGCTCAAGGCGATCGCCTTCCGCGCCGTGGGCGAGCCGCTGGGCGATGCGCTGCTGAAGAGCGACGGGGTGGGGATGATGATCGCCGGCAAGCTGCGCCCCGACGACTGGCAGGGCCGCGAGGACGTGCAGCTCGTCATCGACGACGTCGCCCACCCCTGACCGCAGCGGCTCGTGCGTGCGCGAACGGCGCTTGATTTCGCGCCCGCCTGTCGTTATGTCGAAGCCGCCTCATCGAGGCCCGGCGTCCCCATCGTCTAGAGGCCTAGGACACCACCCTTTCAAGGTGGCGACACGGGTTCGAATCCCGTTGGGGACGCCAATTTCCGCCGCCCGAGTTTTGACCGCCCCCGAGGCGCCACCGGCCCGCATGCCATACGGGTTGAGGAAACCGGCGTTCCTGGCGCATGGTTGTCGGGAAGAAGACATCATTCCGAATAAGGGGAGTTTCATGCCTGTCTACAAAGCCGACGAAATGGTGCCGACGCCCGACAGCGCGCGCCCGCACATCATGATGAAGCAGTATGGCGGAGAGCTCATCAAGGCCGGGATCGTGACCTACGCGCAAGGCGATGCGCCGCCGCCCCATGTGCATCCCACCGACGAACAGTGGATCTACGTGCTCGAGGGACGGCTCGCGACGATTCTCGGCGACGAGATGGAGATCATCGGCCCCGGCGACATGGTCTACATCCCGCGCGGCGTGCCGCACGGCATCCGCCTGCTCGGGCCCGAATGCCGCTTCTTCACCTGCAAGAGCCCGGCCGGCTCGGGCGCGCTCAGCGAAGACTACACGCCGATCCCGAACCTGGACGAGATGGTGCAGCGGCTCGACGAGGCGGCGGCCGCGGCCTGAAAGTGACTCGCAACTCTCCTGGGCACGGGGCGGCCGTCGTCGCCATGGCGGAGGACCTTGCCGATCTCCTGAAAGAGTGATCGGCAGGCGGATGGCATCATTTGCGGGCGCGAAAACCGGAAGGCCACATTCGTGACATGCGGAGAAGGATGTTGAAGAAACTTCCGGTCGCTATCGGTGCTGGTTTGCTGATTTTGTTCCTGGGTATCGAAGCCGCTGTCGCTCTGGACGATAGATTCCGCCCCTATTTCACGGCGGAATAGGTCGCAAACGCTCCCGTTGGCACACAGAAAGGCGAACGGTTTCCCGATATCGCATTCGTCGATCCCTCTGGTGCGCGCCGTTCGATGGCCGATTACCGCGGAAAGATCGTCGCGATAAACTTCTGGGGTGCTTGGTGCCCGCCCTGTCGGCGAGAAATGCCGAGCCTCGCGGAACTGTGCGAGCGCTTCAGAGGCGACGACAACGTCCAGTTCGTATTTCTGCAGATCGGCGAACCGTTGGAAACATCCGTGGGGTTTGTCGCACGTGAAGGGTTCGATGTGCCGGTGTTCGATTCGATCATCGCCCATGAAAGGAAACAGCGGCGCGTCCTCTCCGCTTCCGGCGATGAAGTGAAGCTGCCGGATATCGGAATTCGCTCGTGCCCGACGACCATATTTCTCGACAAGAACGGAGTGGTGATGGGGCGGATCAGTTCGAACTATCACTGGCAGAGTTGGGGCGACTCCATGGCGGACGCCGTCCGAGACGCGTTGCCCCGGATCGACTAGTTCCGCACCGACACACTTCCTTTCGCTCGCCGCCTTCGGTTGCAAGGGCGCGGCGGCTCCTGGCGGATCGGTTCCGTTCGGGGGGCTTTTCACTGTTCATGCCGGGTTGGCCCCGATCACAGCTTGCGCCGCATGTCCCGGTGCGGGAAATTCCGGGTCACGCAACGACAACAAGCATTTGGGGGGAATCACCATGCGCACGCCACGCCTGCAACGCGACCGCCAGCAGTGGATCTTCGACTATCTCGTCCAGGAGACCGGCAAGGTCTTCCACTGGGACGAGGACGGCCGGCCGCTGCCCAAGAGCGTCAAGAGCCACGCCCAAATCTCCAAGCATCTCGGTCGCATCGGCCAGCGGCTCGAGCGGGTTGCGGCCGAGGAGGACGCGGCGGGCCATTCCGCGACGGCGTTCGAGCTCTACTACCGCGCCTCGTCGACCTTTGCGCTGGCGCAGCACCCCGTGCTCGAGAGCAGCGATGAGAAGAAATATCTGCACGGGCGCTGCATCGCCAACTACGAGAAGGTGATCGAACACGCGCCCCACAGGATCGAGCGGCTGGAGATTCCGTTCGAGGGGGTGGAGCTGCAGTGCAACTTCCACCTGCTGCCGGGCGAGCCCAACGCGCCGCTGGTGATCTTCATTCCCGGCTGCGACATGACCAAGGAGATCTATCCCGATCCGCGCATCATCCAGGCGCATTACCGCGGCATGCACCTGCTGGTCATCGACGGGCCGGGGCAGGGCATGTCGAACCTGCGTGGCATCAGGCTGACGCCCGACAATTACGAGCGCGCGGTCCTGGCGATCGCGGAATACATGGCCAAGCGCGACGAGGTCGACGAGACCAAGATCACCGTCTATGCGCTGTCGATGGGGGCCCATTGGGGGCTCGAGGTCGCGGCCTCGGGCCATCCGCTGATCCAGGCCGTGGCGGCGCCGTGGACGTCGGCGCTCGACAAGTACTTCATCCTCGACACCTTCTCGCCGCGCTACAAACAGCTCTTCGGCTACCTGATGGGCGCATCCAGCGAGGAGGAGCTCGACGGCTGGGTGGCGCAGATGACCGTCGAGGGCCGCGAGGCCGACATCAAGTGCCCCGTGCTGATGACCGTCGGCGAGTACGATTCCCGCAGCCCGGTCGAGCTGGTCTACGAGTTCTACGACAAGATCAGAGCGCCCAAGGAGCTGTGGGTCTACGAGGACACCTATCACCAGGCCCGAATGTTCGGCGACCAGCAGGCGCGCCACGACCATCACATGATGTGCCACGACTGGCTGGTCGACGCGCTCGGGGGCAAGTACGGCCCCGGGCACGACCGCAAGATGTATCTGCGCACCGGCGGCGGCGGTCCGAACGGCACCCAGGGCGAGGGGCAGGACGCGCTGCACTGGTGGGAATAGCCGCCGTTCGCCCGGGATTTCGCACTCGCCGCGTGCCCGCCTTCGCGCGGGCGGGCGGCGGGGGGCACAAAAATTCGTCATCGGCCTGCAGAGATTGCTTGCTATTGGCGATGAAGAGGCACACTTTCTCGCCATGACATCCGCTCACTGATCTTGAGCGAGCCGACTGCCCGCGGCCCAGCCGCGGATGAAACGTTCCTCCGGAAAACCACGTGAAGCAGATTCATGGCACGGACATGGTGTCCGTGCGTTTGAAAATGGATTACGCAGATATGCCTACAGGTACCGTAAAGTTCTTCAACACCACGCGTGGTTTCGGCTTCATAGCTCCCGACGATGGCGGCAAGGACGTCTTCGTCCACATCACCGCGGTTCAGCAGTCCGGCATGGAAACGCTGACCGAGGGCCAGAAGCTCAACTTCCAGGTCCAGGACGATGCGCGCGGCCCCAAGGCCGTCGATCTCAGCGCGGCCTGACCGTCTTCCCGCCGCCTGACGCGATCCGCCCGTCTACGGACGGGGGATCGCCGTACGGGCGGCCGGTTGTTTCGCGCGTCAGATGCGCACGCGTTCCCGTTTGCGGGGGCGCACCATGGACCCATCGGAACCGGGCGCCACACGGGCCCGGGTTGAGATTTTCTGTGCTGTTTGAACCCTGAAAATCGACGCGCCGTCCCCCGCCTTTTCTAGCGACAGCGCCCGTGCCGGCAGGTGGCGAGGGGGCCTTAGGGCCCCCTCGTTCGTTGTCCGGCTTGCCGGTGCGGGTGGTCGATCCTAAGCTTGTCCGGCGACAAGGCGAGGGAGAGACGCGGCCATGAGCGACATCGCGGAGACCATCGAGGCGCCGATCGGCTATCTGGTGAACACGGGCGAGCTGCCGGTCTTCTACCAGTCCAACGTGGCGGGCGAGCGCACCAACTTCGAAGGCGAGCGCGAGTTCCGCCACATGGCGGTAGTGAATGCGCGCCCGCGCGCCGCCGAGTTCACGCTCGACACCCACGGTTTCGCCTTCATCCGCCAGGAAACGGCGGTCACCGATTTCTACGACGACGACCAGCTGACACGGATCTACAACCAAGAGGTCGAGGCGATCATCCGGGCCCACACCGGCGCCACGCGGCCCGTCGTCTTCGACCACACGCGGCGCTCCTCCTCGCAGACGTTGCGCGAGGCCCACAATGCGCGCGACCCGGCCAACGCGGCGCACACCGACTACACCGACTGGTCGGCGCGCAAGCGGGTCGAGGACGTGATGGGCGCCGAGGCCGACGCGCTGCTCGCCAAGCGGTTTGCGATCATCAACGTCTGGCGCTCGGTCGCCGGCACGATCGAGGAATGGCCGATGGCGTTCTGTCCGTGGGAGGCGATCGACGACGACCACCTGCACACGGTCGAGCGGCGGGCCTACAACCGGGTCGGCCAGACCCGCCACGCCTCGTACGACGCGAACAACCGCTGGTTCTATTTCCCCGACATGACGCGCGGCGAGGCCGTGCTGATCAAGAATTACGACACCGAGACCGACGGGCGCGCGCGCTATGCGCTGCATACCTCGTTCGACGACCCGACCGCGCCGGAAAACGCCACGCCGCGCGAGAGCCTCGAGACGCGGGTGTTCGCGTTCTTCGACTGAGTGTGCGGCGCAGTCACGGCAACGGGACGACTTGACCGATACGGGCCGCGTCCCCAATGCTGCGGGCCTGTGATCCGCATCGCCGGATCGGGAGGTGCACGATGGATGTGCCGGAAATTCTCGGCCTGCCGGCGCGGGTCTTGACCCGGGCGCAGCGCGAGGCCTACCACGCCGACGGATATCTGCTGGTCGAGGGCGTCGTCGACGACGCGACGATCGCCGAGCTGAACGCCGTGACCGAGGGCTTCGTCGAACGCAGCCGCGCGCAGACGGTTTCGGACAGGACCTTCGACCTCGCGCCCGAACACACGGCCGAGGTGCCGAAGATCCGCCGCATCAAGCGGCCCGACGAGCAGCATCCGCTGTATTGGGAGATGGCGACCGGCGTGATCGCCGACATCGTCGCCGACCTGATCGGTCCCGATGTCGTCTATCACCACTCGAAGCTGAACTTCAAATGGCACAGCGGCGACGACACGGTCGCCTGGCACCAGGACATCCAGTTCTATCCGCACACCAACTACTCGCCGCTGACGGTGGGGATCTATTTGCGCGACACCGGCCCGGACGACGGCCCGGTGATGGTGCTGCCGGGCAGCCACGAGGAGCCGCTCTATGACCAGTTCGACGCGGCCGGCAACTGGACCGGCGGCCTGTCGGCAGCGGATGCCGCGAGTCTGGACACCGCGCGCTCCGAGACCCTGTGCGGCCCGGCCGGTTCGATCACCATCCACAATTGCCGCACGGTCCACGCCTCGCCGCCGAGCCGGCGGGCCGGCGGGCGCCCGCTGCTGCTGCACGCCTACGCGTCGGGCGACGCCTTCGCCTACACGCCGCATCCCGACCCCTCCGCGCATGCCTATCAAATGGTGCGCGGGCAGCGTGCGCGCTGGGCCCGCCACGACCCGCGGCCCTGCCTGATCCCGCCCGACTGGTCGGGGGGATACACCTCGATCTTTGCCGCGCAGACGGGCGAGGACAAGCCGCGCGCCGCGGAGTAACCGGTTGGAAAACATGGAGGATTCGTGATGAAGGCCGTCCAGGTCACCCCGGAACAGATGGCGGCGCGGGTCTCGTGCTTCGACGCGCTCGTGCCGATGCAGCAGCAGAAGCCGGACACGCTTCCGCCCGAGGCGGTCGCGGCGATCACCGCGCCGCGGCTTTATCCCGTCCTGTCGCCGAAGGAAGACAACGGGCCGTGGGCGAACCCGCCGATCGAGATCGACGAGGGGATCGCGATGCTGGTCGCCGAGTGCCAGCCGGGCGAGGGACCGCCGCTGCACGCCCACCACAACACCCACGAGATATTCACCGTGCTCAAGGGCGCCTTCAAGATTGCCTGGGGCAACGAGGCCGAGCACGAGGTCGTGCTGGGGCTCTACGACACGATCGCCGTCCCCATGGGCTGCCATCGCCGCTTCGAGAACGTCTCCGACGAGGTCGGCTACCTGCAGGCGATCATCCTGTGCAAAGACGGTGGCGACGATTTCAACGACATCACCTATCCGCCCGAGACCGGCGAGGCGCTGGCCGCGAAGTACGGCCCGCAGGTCCTCGACGAGATGGCGAAGATCGGCATCACCTTCGATTCCGAGACCGACTAGACGAGACGTAACCCGCACACGAAGCCTACAGAATGAGCACCGAACTCCTCTACCTCACCCTCAGCGCTGGCCTGACCGCCATCCTGTGGGTTCCCTACATCCTCGAGCGCATCACCGGGCAGGGGCTGATGGGGGCCATGGGCTACCCTCAGAATCCCGTGGAGCCGGCGGCCTGGGCGAAGCGCTTGCAGCGCGCCCACGCGAACATGGTGGAGAACCTGGCGCCCTTTGCAGCCCTGGTGCTGATTGCCCATGTGCTCGGGGTCAGCTCCGACCTCACAGTCTGGGGCTCGACGCTGTTCTTCTGGGGTCGTATCGTCCACGCGGTCGTCTATGCGCTCGGCGTTCCCGTGGTCCGCACGCTCGCCTTCGCCGTTTCGTGGACCGGGATGCTCCTGATCTTCGTCGCGCTGGTGTTCTAGATCGCGTCGGGCCGCATCGAGGTGGATCTGCGGCTTGTCTTGGCGCGCAGGTGAACCAATTCATCGGTGCCGACGAAACCCCCGCTGGTCGTCCGGCGTGTGTTTCCAGTGCCAGTAGGTCCGCCTGAAGATGAAGTACGTCCTCTACACAAGTACCGCGGTTCGGTCCTACGCCGACCATGAGTTGTACGAGCAGCTAGTCGCCTTTCGCGACCTGAACGAGATCCACGGCATTACCGGAATGCTGCTCTACAACGAGCGCAGAATCATCCAGTACATCGAGTGACCGGATTCGAAGATCGACCGGCTCTATGCGAACATCCGCGCTGACGAACGTCACCGCAATGTCTCGACGCTGCATTCCGAGACGCTGGCGGACCGAAAGTTCCCGGGATGGTCGATGGGGTTTCCCCAGCACGAGCCCGAGGGGAGCCAGCACGTGCGTGCCTTCTTCGATCTGACGCGGGACGCGCTCGAACAGCGGCTGCCAGCGGCGGTGCCCGGTGTCGTGTCGACTTTGTTTTGGACATTCTACCGAACCGCGAACTGGCGAACCTATTGATGGCGGTCATGCGGTTTGCGCCCGCCAGACCGGAATAGACGAGGCCGGTCTGCCGACGGCCTTTGTTGCGGCGCACAAAGAAACTCGCCATCGAAGGGTGTTCCGTGCTACCCGCATGCGCGAATTCACTGCCGTCCATCCGGGCGGCGCTTTTTTTGAGCAACATCCATGTCCGACAACGCCGAGAAACTCCGCAATATCGCCATCGTCGCCCATGTCGACCATGGCAAGACGACCCTGGTCGACCAGCTGCTGCGCCAGTCGGGCACCCTGGGAAGCCATGGCGAGGCGGCGAAGCGCGAGCGGGTCATGGATTCCAACGACCTCGAGCGCGAGCGCGGCATCACCATCCTGTCCAAGAACACCTCGCTCGACTGGCAGGGCTGGCGGATCAACATCGTCGATACGCCCGGCCATGCCGACTTTGGCGGCGAGGTGGAGCGCGTCCTCTCGATGGTGGATTCGGTCCTGCTGCTGGTCGATGCCGTCGAGGGGCCCATGCCGCAGACCGCCTTCGTCACCCGCAAGGCGCTGGCGGCGGGGCTGAAGCCGGTCGTCGTCGTCAACAAGGTGGACCGGCAGGGCGCGCGGCCCGACTGGGTCGTCGACCAGACCTTCGACCTGTTCGACCGGCTGGGCGCGAGCGACGAGCAGCTCGATTTCACCACGGTCTTCGCCTCGGCCATCGAGGGCTGGGCATCGGGCTCGTCGGACGTGCGCGGGGCGGACATGGACATCCTGTTCCAGACCATCGTCGACCAGGTGGCGCCGCCCGCGGTCGACCGCGATGGGCCGTTCCGCATGCAGGTCTCGGCGCTCGACTATTCCTCCTATGTCGGCGTGATCGGCATCGGCCGGGTCGCGCGCGGCCGCATCGCGCGCAATTCGCCGGTGACGGTCGTGGGCGCCGACGGCAAGCGCCGGCAGGGGCGTATCCTTCAGATTCTCGGGTTCAAGGGCCTAGAGCGGGTCGAGCGGGAACGCGCGGATGCGGGCGACATCGTCGCCATTTCCGGGCTCGAAGAGCTGCATATCTCCGACACGCTGTGCGACCCGGCGGTGGTCGAGGCGTTGCCGCCGCTCACCGTCGACCAGCCGACCATCTCGATGACCTTCCAGGTCAACGATTCCCCCTTCGCCGGCAAGGAAGGCAAGTACGTCACCAGCCGCAACATCCGCGACCGGCTGCAGGAGGAGCTGCTGCATAACGTCGCGCTGCGGGTCGAGGACACCGATTCCGCCGACCGGTTCAAGGTGTCGGGCCGCGGCGAGCTGCACCTCTCGATCCTGATCGAGAACATGCGGCGCGAGGGCTACGAGCTGGCCATCTCGCGGCCGGAGGTGATCACGAAGGTCGTCGACGGTGCCGTCCACGAGCCGTGGGAGACCCTGGCCGTCGATGTCGAGGAGGAGCACCAGGGCGCGGTGATGGAGCTGCTGGGCACCCGCAAGGCCGAGCTCAAGAACATGGTGCCCGACGGCAACGGCCGGGTGCGCCTCGACTATCTGGTGCCGACGCGCGGCCTGATCGGCATCCGCTCGATCTTCCTGACCCAGACGTCGGGTAGCGGGCTGATGTACCACGCCTTCGACCATTACGGTCCGCGCGTGGCGGGCGAGCTGGCACAGCGCCAGCGCGGCGTGCTGGTGTCGACCGAGACCGGGATGGCGCGGGCCTATGCGCTGTTCAACCTGCAGGAGCGCGGCCAGCTGATGATCGGCCACGGGGCGCAGGTCTATGAGGGCATGGTCATCGGCATCCACAGCCGGGCCAACGACATCACCGTGAACCCGCTCAAGGCCAAGCAACTCACCAACTTCCGCGCCGCGGGCTCGGACGAGAACCTGCTGCTGACCCCGCCGGTGCGCGTGACCCTGGAATACGCGCTCGAGTTCATCGACGACGACGAGCTGGTCGAGGTGACGCCGGAATCGATCCGCATCCGCAAGCGCTACCTCAAGGAACACGAGCGCAAGAAGGCCTCGCGCGCGGCGTAACGCCCGGAACGGGGCCTATCCCTTCGCGAAGGCGGCCTTCAGCGCATCGGCGACCTGGGCGACCGCCACGTTCCCCTGGTCGCAGAAGGCGCCCATGTTGAAGAAGCCGTGCACCACGCCCTCGTAAAGATGGTACTGCACGGGCACGCCGGCCTTGCGCAGCTTCGAGGCATAGGCCTTGCCCTCGTCGCGCAGCGGATCGATTTGGGCGGCAACCACCACGGCCGGCGCCAGCCCCGACACGTCGGGCTCGAGGATCGGCGAGGCGCGCGGGTCGAGCCGGCTGTCGCCGACATGCATGCCGATCACCCATTGCAGGGTGCGGTCGTCGAGGAACATCGTCTCCTCGATCCGGCTCGGCGGCAGGCCGCCCATATCGGTCATCGGATAGATCAGCACCTGCAGCGCGGGCTGGTCCGCACCCTTGCGCTTGGCGTCCTGGGCGACGGCCGCGGCCAGGTAGCCGCCGCCGCTGTCGCCGGCGATCGCGACGCGGGCCGGGTCGCCGCCGAACTGCTGCGCATTGCCGCGCAGCCAGGCATAGGCCGCGAAACAGTCGTCGAGCGGGGCGGGGAAGGGGTTCTCGGGGGCCTTGCGGTAGTCGGGCACCACGACGATGCAGCCCGCATCCTCGGCCAGCGCCGTGCTGGAACCCTCGTAATCCTCGGGCGACATCATGCAGCAGCCGCCGCCATGGAAGAAGGCGAGCACCGGGAACGGGCCCTCACCGGCGGGCGTGTAGACCTTGGTGCGGATGTCGCCGGCCAGGCCGGGGACGGAAATTTCCGAGATTCCAACGGCTTCCCGGGTCGGCGGGTTCACCTGCCGCCACAGCTGGCTGAACCCGTCGCGGGTGGCCTGCAGGCCCAGTTCGACCGGGTGCGGCATATTCGCGGCGACGAGTTCGTCGATGAAGCTCTTGATCTGCGGATCGATGTACATGGCGGCTCCCCCTTTTCGTTGCCCAATTGAACGCGGCGCGGACCCCCGCCGTCAACGGGGCCGGGATTGGTCGCCCGCAATGGCCGATGCTAAGCTCTTTCGAAACAAGCGGGGGAAGCCACCATGGCAACGGATCTGAACTTCGGCTTCGTCGTCGCGCCGGTGGGCACGCGCGGGATGAGCGACGGCGCCCTCTATCAGGAGGTCATCGCCGACTGCCGGATCGGCCAGTCGCTGGGCTATGACAGCGCCTGGATGCTCGAACATCACTTCTCGGACTATTTCCCGACCCCCAGCCCGCTGCTGTTCATGGCGCATATCGCGGCCCACTGCCCGGGGCTGAGCTTCGGCAGCTCGGTCCTCGTTGCGCCCTGGTATCACCCGCTTCGGCTGCTGGGCGAGATCGCGATGCTCAGCAACCTGACCGAGGGCGAATTGTATATCGGCGTCGGTCGCGGCACGGCGAAGATGGAATACGACGCCTTCGACATCAACATGGAGGATGCACGGGGCCGCCTGCGCGAATGCCTCAACATCCTGCGGCTCGGCCTGTCGGGCGAGCCCTTTGCCTATCAGGGCGAACATTTCCGGATCGGCCGCACGGTCGGCATCCGGCCGGAGCCCAAGGCCGACCGCGTGCACCTGTTCGGGGCGATCGGTAGCCCGGAAAGCGCGCGTCTGAGCGGCGAAATGGGGGTCGCGCCGCTCAACATCTGCCAGTTCCCGTTCCACATCCTCGAGAAGATCATGGAGAACTGGAACGCGGGGGCCGACAGTGCCGGGTTCCGAGATGCGGGGCGGCGGCCGGTCGTCGCCCACTGCATCATGGCCGACACCGACGACGAGGCGCTTGCGCTGGCCCGCACGCACCTGTCGGAGTTTTTTCGCCTGCAGAGCAAGCACTACGAGGCCGACAGCACGCCGTGGACCGGCATCAAGGGCTACGAGCAGTTCAACAGGTACTTCGGAAACCTGCTGGCCCTGTCGAAGCCCGAGAACATCGACAAGTTCTCCGCCCACAACTTCGTCGGCAGCGCCGAAACGGTCGGCCGGCAGGTCGAGCGGCTGCGCGACATCGGCTTCAACCACATCATGGTGCATCCCGCGACGGTGGGCATTCCGCGCGAACTGCGCCACGACACGCTGAAGCGCTTTGCCACGCAGGTGGCGCCGGAATTCTCGGGGAAATTCCGGGCGACCACCGCTGCGCAGTAGGCGTCAGTAGGGCGTGACCTCGGCCTGGCCGAGCGAGTTGATCAGCACCGACTCGTTGGGTGCGGGCTTGTCGTTCACCCGGTCGAGGCACCAGTCGGCGAGCATTGTGTACCAGTTCTCGCCCAGATAAGCGGCCGATCCGCCGCCGATGGCGTGGCGCTCGCCTTCGTAGAAGACCAGCTTCTTGGGCACCGACAGCTTCGAGACGAAGTCCTCGGAACATTCGATCGGGCTCAGCTCCTCGTCCCGGCCCGCCTGAACGAGAACCGGGCACTTGATCCGGTCGACGATGGGGTCGAGCGAGAACTCGCTGATGAACTTGTCGAATTCCGCTTCGTCGTCATAGTCGGCCATGAACATGAAGCGCAGCTTGAAGGTCGGCGCGGCCATGTTGAAGATCGTGTAGCAGCCGGGTTCGTGGCAGACGAAGGACAGGGCCGCGCCCTTCACCTTGTCGCCCAGCGCGGCCGCGGCCTGCGCCCCGAAGAACGAGCCGAAGCTGATGCCGAAGATCACCAGCCGGTCCTTGTCGATTGCCGGGTGCTGGCTCAGCCAGTCGTACACCGCCTCGGCGGCGGCCATGTGGTTGTCCTTGGTGACGTAGACGCCGTTGACGGGGCACTCGCCCTGGCCCGGCCCGTCATAGACGAAGCTCGCCATGCCGCGCTCGAGCATCTTGTCGCCATACATCGAACACATGATTTCTTTGGATCCGTCCATCCCGTCGATGCCGATGGCGCAGGGGAACTTCTCGCCGTCCTTCGGCGCATGGGGCAGGGCAAGGAACCCGGGCAGGACGCCGCCCTGGAAGGGAATTTCGACCCGCTCGATGGGCCGCGGCGCATACTCGATATACTTGTCGTAGCAGTCGACCATGCGCTGGTTGTAGTCCTTGTGCAGGTCGTTGGCCTCGAAGATCGGCCAGCGCGCGGCGGAGTAGAGCAGCGAGGCGATGAAGTAGCTTTCGCGCGCCGAGACGAAGCGTTCCTGCGCCTCGAACGCCTTGGCCTTGATCTCGCGCCGGCGTGCCGCGCCGGCGAACTCGCGATGCATGTCGGCAAACTTCTTGGTGCGCATGCCGACGGTGCGGAAATCGCCGATTGCATCGGGGCCGCACGGGTACATGGTGTAGCCCAGCCTTGGCTGGTCCCACTCCATCCCGACGGACGAGATGATCGCGTCGAGAATCCAGCGCTGCTCGGCGAAGCGCTTCATTTTTTGCTCGGTGAAAGCCCGCATCATGGTCGTTACCCCCCTGAACCGAATTTGATTATCGGAAAATATGGAACCACACCGGGCAACGGATGTCTCGGTGAATTGCGCCCCGGGCCGCGACGTCGGGCGGCTCGCCCGTGGGGGGCGTATCGGCTAGCATGCCGGCTGCGAAGAAGTGCGACAGGCAGGGAGGCGAAATCATGCGCATACCGGGCGGAGTGCGGTTCCAGGAGATGAACCCGGGCAAGCTGACGGGGTTGTTCGTCAAGCAGTTCAACATGTCGAAGGTGACGCAGGGCGAGACCATGGTCCTGCTCTCGGACCTGACGTCGCGGCCCGAATATGTCCAGGCGGCGTTCGCCGCGGCCGACGAGCTGGGGGTCGATGCCTACGAGATGCGCGTGAACATGATCCCGTCCTGGACCAAGGTCGGGGTCGACACGATCGGCCGGACCAAGGGTCTGATGGATGCGCTGAAGGCCGCCGATATCGTGGTCGCGCTGCACATCCCGCTATTCACGAGCTGGCTGCGCGAGGTGATGGCGACCGGGACGCGCTTCCTGATGATCATCGACTCGCCCGACGACCTGGAACTCCTGCTCGCGCCCAAGGGCCTGAAGGAGGCCGTGAAATACTCCGAGGCCCGCTACCAGCAGACCAAGGAGGTGCGCGTCCTGAGCGATTCCGGGACCGACCTGACCTATTCGTGCGGCGAATACCCGGTGATGAGCCAGTGGGGATTCTCGGACGAGCCGGGGCATTTCGACCATTGGGGGGTGGGGCTGATCCACACCTTCCCCAACGAGGGCACCGCCAACGGCACCGTGGTCCTGGCACCGGGCGATATAATCATCCTGCCCTATTGCCGGTACGTGCACGACGAGGTGCGCATGGAGGTCCGCGACGGCTTCATCCGCAAGATCGAGGGCGGGCTCGACGCCAAGCTGATGCAGGACTGGCTCGACGACAACAAGGCGTCGGAGGACGATATCGATCCCTTCGCCGTGTCGCATCTGGGATGGGGCCTCAACCCCCAGTCGCGCTGGTACAACATCGCGCTCAACGGCGATTCTCCCGAGCGCGCGCACGCCGCCGCCCGGGTGTTTCCCGGGAACTTCCTGTTCTCGACCGGGCCCAACACGCAGGGCGGCGGCACCCGCAAGACAAAGGGGCATTACGACGTTCCCATGCGCGACTGCACGGTGGTCCTCGACAACGACGTGATCATCGAGCGCGGCAAGTTCGTCGACGAGCGGATGATCGTCGAGCGGGAGGCACGCTGATGGCATTGCGATCCTACGATTCCTATCCGGCCCAGGAGCCGTTCTCGGAACTCGGCGCGCGGAACCACGCCCGTGTGCAGGAATTGTCGGTCGGAATCGACGGGCTGACGTTCGCATACGGTGACGATCCGTACCAGGAGGTTGCCGTTTTTCCGGTGTCGAACCCCAATGGCGCGGTCGTCGCCTTCATGCATGGCGGCGGCTGGACCAACGGGTACAAGGAGTGGATGGCCTTCATGGCGCCCGCCCTGAACGGCCAGGGTATCACGTTCGTCAGCATGGGCTACCGGCTCGCGCCGGCGGTGGCGTGGCCGACACTGGCCGAAGACGCCGCCGCGGCGGTCGCCTGGGTACACGCGAACATCTCCGCGTACGGCGGAGACCCGGATCGCATCTACGTCGGCGGACACTCCGCGGGCGGCCATCTGGCGACATGGTTGTCGGTTCGCGTCGACTGGCAGGCGCGCCACGGCGTTCCCTTGAATGTGATTCGCGGTGCGGTGCCCGTCTCGGGCGTTTACGATTTCACCGAAGGCAACGGCATGCCCATGCGGCCGCGATTCCTCGGCGACGATGCGGCGAACGACCGGGACGCGAGCCCGCTGCACATGATCGCGCGTACACCGCCATTCCTGATTTCCTGGGGAGACACGGATTTCCCGCACCTTATTGTTCAGGCAAAGAATATGGCGCAAACTATTGAAAAATCAGGTGGTAGTTGCGAGGTCCTGGAGTTCGCAGGTTGCGATCACCTGGAGGCGTCTCACGCGTGCGGAAATCCCGACGGGCCGTGGATCTCGCGGTTGTCCGACTGGATCGTGCAGCACGGGTAGCGGCCGTCACGACTTCCCAAGAGTGCCGGAATACCGCTCCTTTCAGCCCCTCGTTAACCATTTGTTGAGGGCCGCGCCATAACGTCCCAGACTTCGGAACGGGAACGTGCATCCGGCTAGGCGTGGTGCACGGATCGGTTCAGGCCGGGCAAGATGCTGGGTGTCTGCGATGGACGGCATATCGACGGGGTCGCCGGCGAATGGCACCGGAACGCTACGCAGCGTTCTGGATACGCTCGGCGGTGGCGTCATCGTCTATGATTCCGCCTTTCTCGTCGTTACGGCGAACGCGCAGGCGGCCGAACTCCTTGATGTTCCCGCAGAACTTGTCGCCCCAGGCCGAAGCTGGGAGGAGTTCGTACGCTTTGCGGCGGAGCGCGGCGACTACGGGTCCGGAGATGTCGAGCAGCATGTCCGCCACTACATGGACATGCTGTCGGAACGTAAGCCGTATTCCCTCATTCGGTACGGGCCGGATGGCGGCATACTCGAGGTCCATGGCCGTCCGATCGAAGATGGTTTTGTCACCCGGTTCCACGACATCACCGACCAGCGCCGCAAGGAAGAGGCGCTGCGCGATGTGACGCGCTCGCAAAAGCGCTTCCAGAGGTCCTTCGAGCTCTCCAACGACCTTCTGGGCATGGCCGGCAGCGATGGCCGGCTGCACACGATGAACGAGGGCTGGTCGAAGCTGTTCTCGCGCTTCACCCAGGCGGATTCATCGACGACGCGCAAGTTCGGCGGAACGGGGCTCGGCCTGGCCATATGCAAGGAACTCACCGAACTGATGGGCGGCGAGATCGGCGTCGAGAGCGAGTTGGGTGCGGGAAGCAATTTCTGGTTCGAGATACCGTTCGAGGTCGTGGAGCAGAAGAATCGCGACGTGCGAATGCCGACCATCCAGCTCGACAGTCTCCGGGTGCTCGTTGTCGACGACAACGCGGTGAACCGCGAAGTCTTCGAGCGACAGCTGGAATCCTGGGGCATGCACGTCGACAGCGCATCGGGCGCCGAGGAGGGGTTGAAGGCGCTCGAATTCGCCGTGCGTGACGGCACGCCGTACGACCTCGTCCTGCTCGACGAGGCGATGCCGAATATGAGTGGTCACGATTTAGGGCTCAGGATTCGCGCGAACCCGGCACTTAGCCGCACGAAGATCATCGTGGCCACCAGCATCGCCGGACGCCGTGACGGCAAGCCCGAGTTCGACGGAAAGGTCATCAAACCCGTACGTCCGTCGTTCCTGATGGACACCATCGCCGAGGTTTGCATCGGCGGCGTCGAGAAGACATCCCGCAAACCCGCAACAAGTGAAGCATCCGTGCGTAAGCCGGATGACAAAATCGAGGTCCAAGCCATGCGCATTCTTCTGGTCGAAGACAACGCGGTGAACCAGATGTTGGCATCCGCGATCCTGCAGAAAGCCGGGCATACCATCGAAGTGGCTGCGGATAGGGTCGAGGCCGTCGACGCCGTACAGAGCCGGCTGTTCGATCTGGTTCTCATGGACATCCAGATGCTGGAGATGGATGGGCTCGAGGCAACACGCCGCATCCGTCAGCTGGCCGACCCGGACCAGGCGAACATCTACATCATCGCCATGACGGCCAATGCGCTGATGGGCGACCGCGACAAGTGCCTGGCGGCGGGAATGAACGGCTACCTGCCCAAGCCGATCGACCAGAAGAAACTGATCGAGGCGATCTCGAAGGCGGGTACGGTGGCGCCCGCAAAGGATGCCGGCGCGGGTGGGGCGGATGGCCCCGATGAAGATGACTGTCTCGATCTCAACGTGATCGAGCAGTTGCAGGAAACGATCGGTCAGGACGCCCTGGCGACCATGCTCTCGATGACCCTGGCGGAAACCCCGGCGACAATGGCGTTGATTTCCGCGGCCAGCGCCGAGGGCGATCTCGAGAAGATGCGCAAGGAAGTGCACGACATGGGCAGCAACTTGGCAGCTACGGCGCCATGCTGGTCTGCGAGCATGCGCGGGCGATCGAGAAAGCCTGCCGCGAGGACGATGTCAGCCAGGCCTCCGCGCTCGCCAAGGATCTGCCCGATGTGGTCGACAAGACGATCGCGGTCTTCAAGGCGCGGATTCCCGAACTCATGGCCTCGGGCATCTAGCGCGGATCAGTCCGACAAGAGGTCGGGCATCAGCGTTTCGATCGCATCACCGACGACATCGGCGGCCGTCTCGGCGATCAATCGGATGTCGTCCCGGTCACTCGCCATGCTCGAAAGCCAAAGCAGGTGGGCGAGCGCGTAGCCGTCGCCGACATTCGCCCAGATGTCGTCGGGCTCGAGATCCTCGTCATTGAGGTCGCACATGCGCAAGGCGAACGGCGGGGGCCCAAGATGGACCAACCAAGGCACATCGTCGGTCAGGCCCTGGTCCGAATCGTACAAGACACCTGCGACGAAACCGACCGGGATGTCCTCGCGCTGCACTTCCATCGATGACGGAGCGAAGGGACGCGCCGCGAGTGCGAGGCGCTGTGCGACCTCTTCTTCGTGAATGGCCTCGATGGCATTGGAGATCTGCCGGGCCAGGTCCTGCGGGTCCGCCGGCCGCGGTTCGATGAAGACGAGGTTCCCGACGGCGTAACGATTGTCTCCGATGAGGGGGAAGTACATGTCCGCGAGATCGCCCGACGGGAGCAGGTCTTCGGGGCGATGCACGACGCGCAGCAGGAAGGCCGGCTCATCCACGTGAATCAGCCACACATCCTCACCATCCTCGGCGAATTCCGGCCAGCCGAACAGCCTGCCGATTACGAATCTCCCCATTCGCTCTGCGTGCCAGATGGTTTGCCGTCGCGCAAGCGAAACAGGACTTGCCACGGGCCAGCGGTTCGGATACCCGCGTAGGTCCGTTCAAGGGAGGAACACGATGAAAGCGCAAGTGCTGCACAAAGCCGGTCAACCCTTCTCGTTGGAGGAGGTTCCCGATCCCAAGCCCGGCCCGGGCGAGGCGGTCGCGAAGGTGCTCGCCTGCGGTGCGGGCCTGACCATTCACCATGTGCGCGCCGGGCGCGCGGCGGCAGAGTTTCCCATCATCATCGGTCACGAGATCACCGGCGAAATCGTCGAGGTCGGAAGCGGCGGCGACACCGGCGGCCTGAAGGTCGGCGATGCGGTGACGTCGTACTTCTATCTGATGGACGGCGAGGACAAGTGGACTCGGCTCGGGCGCGATCCGATCTCGACCGTGAATGCCGGTTACATCGGGCGCCAGATCAACGGCGGATATGCCGAGTACATCAAGCTGCCGGTCCGCAACTTCATCAAGCTTCCCGAGGGGATGGACTGGAAGGGCAAGCCGGCGGATGTGGGCGTGATCTCGGACGCGATCGCAACGCCCTACAAGGTGCTGTCGCGCGCGCGCGTCGCGCCGACCGATACCGTGGCGGTATTCGGTGCCGGCGGCGGTCTCGGTGTCCACCAGGTCATGATGGCGAAGTGGGCCCACGCGACGGTGATCGCGGTGGACGTGATGGCCGACAAGCTGAAGGTCTGCCAGGACCTCGGCGCCGACATGATCGTCGATGCGTCGAACGACCGGGTGGTCGATGAGATCATGGAGCTGACCAAGGGGGCGGGCGTCGACGTGGCGATCGACTATGTCTCGACCCAGTCGACCCAGGAACAGGCCGTCGGCAGTCTCGGCATCGGTGGGCGTTTCGTCACGCTGGGCGGGGCCGGCCAGCCCTTCATGGCGCCGGCGCCGCAGATGCTCGCCAAAGAGCTCGAGCTCATGGGCAGCCGCTACTGCAGCCGCCAGCAGGTGATCGAATCGCTCGAGCTGTGCGCCCGCGGCGATGTCTGGCCGCTGGTGACCGAGACCTACCCGCTGGAGGAAGCCGAGACGGTACACGCCCGGCTCGACCAGGGGCTGGTGACCGGGCGTGCGGCGCTGGTGATGTCCTAGCCCGCCTCGACCGGGTTCGTCAGGACACCGATCTTCGAGACCTCGACCTCGATCGTGTCGCCCGGCTTCATCCAGAGCGGTGGCGTCCGGCCGAGGCCGGCGCCGCTGGGCGTGCCGGTGGCGATGACGTCGCCGGGAACCAGCTCGGTGAAGCGGGTGATGTAGGCCATCAGTTCCGGGATCGAGAAGATCAGGTCGTCGATGCCGGTGTGCTGGACGACTTCGCCGTTCAGCCGCGTCTCGAGCGTTAGCGCCTTGGGATCGGGGACCTCGTCGGCCGTGACCATGCATGGGCCGAACGCGCCCGACCGGTAGAAATTCTTGCCCGGCATGTACTGGGACGAATGGCGCTGATAGTCGCGCAGGGTTGCGTCGTTGTAGATCGAATAACCGCCGACATAGTCGAGCGCGTCGGCCTCCGAGACGCGCCGCGCCGGCTTGCCGATAATGACGGCCAGTTCGCCCTCGAAATCGTACTTCTCGGATTCCGCCGGGGCGAGGATCGGCACGCCGTGGGGCACATGGCTGTTGGGCCAGCGCGCGAACAGGGTCGGGTGGTCGGGGAGATCGATCCCGGCTTCCTTGGCGTGTTCGCGATAGTTCCAGCCGACGCAGATGATCTTGTCGGGATTGCGGATCGGTTCCAGCAGCGTGATGTCGGCGGCGGGAAAGTCGGACGCCTTGCCCGAATTGTCGCCGAATCCGGTCTTCAGATACTCCGCGACCTTCGCCTTCTCGCGATCGTCGGCCGCCAGATAGGCCTTCAGGGTGGGGATGCGGGTCCTGAACTCCGCGCCGAGGTCGATGACCCCGCCATCGGGGCCGTAGGTGCCCCAGGTTTCTCGGTTCACGCTTCGGAATGTGATCAGCTTCACGATATTCTCCCTGGTCGATCTTTCGTTCGTCAGCCGGCCGCGAGATCGCGCAGCATGTTGCGCGCGATGACCAGCTGTTGGATTTGCGTGGTGCCCTCGTAGATACGCAGCAGCCGGACGTCCCGGTAGAAGCGCTCGATCGGATATTCGGCCATGTAACCGGCGCCTCCGAAGATCTGCACCGCGCGGTCGGCGACGCGCCCGACCATCTCGGTGCAGAACAGCTTGCAGCAAGCCGCCTCGGTCGGAATCTTCTCGCCGGCATCGAAGCGCTGCGCGGCGTCGAGCACCATGGCGCGCGCGGCATAGGCCTCGGTCCGGCTGTCGGCGAGCATCGCCTGCACGAGCTGGAATTCGCCGATCGGCTTGCCGAATTGCTGTCGCTCGCTGGCGTAGCGCAGACTCTCGTCGATCAGCCGATCGGCCATGCCGGTGGCCACCGCGCCCATGTGCAGGCGGCCGCGGTCGAGCACCTTCATGGCGGTCTTGAAGCCCTGTCCCTCGACCCCGCCGATCAGGTTTCGCGCGGGAACGCGGCAATCCTCGAAGATGACGTCCGCCGTGTGCGCACCCTGCTGACCCATCTTGCGATCGGGCTTGCCGACCGACAGTCCCGGCGTGTCGCGTTCGACGATGAAGGCCGAGACGCCGCGCGCACCCGGGGTGTCGGGATCGGTGCGCGCCATGACGGTGAAGATGCCGGCGTGGGGTGCGTTGGTGATGTAACGCTTGCCGCCGTTGAGGATGTAGGTGTCGCCGTCGCGCCGCGCCGCGGTGCGCAGCGCGCCGGCATCGGACCCGGCCTCGGGTTCGGTCAGCGCGAACGAGGCGATGATTTCGCCACTGGCGAGGCGCGGCAGCCATTCCGATTTCTGCGCGTCGGTGCCGTCGATGACGATGCCCTGCGAGCCGATGCCGACATTCGTGCCGAAGACCGAACGGAAGGCCGGTGACGTCCAGCCGAGTTCGAGCACGGTGCGCACCTCCTCGACCATCGACAGGCCGAGCCCGCCAAATTCCGTCGGGATCGACAGGCCGAACAGCCCCAGTTCGCGCATTTCGTCGACGATGGCGGGCGGCACGGCATCGTTCGCCGCGACCTCGGCCTCCTGCGGCACCAGACGTTCGCGCACGAAGCGGCGCACCGTGTGGAGGAGCTGGTCGAGGGTTTCGGAATCGAGTGCCATGGCGGGGAGCTCGGTTGCCTTGCGGAGCGACGAGGTTATATCCGCTTGGACGCCGTGGGACCATGCGCGAATGGTACAAGGACGTGTGATCGCGGCGCTGTGAAAGCACCTTAGCTCTGATATGTTTCAGGGCTTCGCAGCCAAAAGGGGAGACGAAACGATGACCAGTGCGGTTGCCAGGGTTCCCGAACCGAACGACATGCCCAGCCCGGCCTACTTCGCCCACATCGTGCTCTACACGAAGCGGCGCCTTGAGATGGTGGATTGGTACTGCAAGGTCCTGGGTGCGCAGATCACGGCGGACTCGCAGGGGCTTTCGTTTCTGACCTATGACGACGAGCATCATCGCGTCGCCGTCATCCAGCGCGACGATCTGGGCGACAGGGTCCCCGACACCGTCGGGATGGCGCACTTTGCCTACAATTACGGCACGCTGGGAGACCTGATCACGGTGTACGAGCGCCTCAAGGCGTTCGGGATCACGCCGTACCGCCAGATCAACCACGGTCCGACGACCTCGATCTATTATCACGATCCAGACGGCAACGCGGTCGAACTGCAGACCGACAATTTCGCGAGCGTGGCGGCCCTGAACGAGTGGTTTTCGACCGGGGCGTTCGATCGCGAGCCGATCGGCGTCAACATCGACATGGATGAACTCGCCGCGCGTTACCGTGCCGGCACGTCCGAGGCGGAGCTCAAGAGGCCCCTTCAGGATTAGCGCGGCGCACCGCGTTCGACGGCACATGAGGAGACGGGTGTGGGAATGCTGATCGACGGCACGTGGGAAGAAAACGATGCCACGGCGCGCGAGGTCGCGAAGGACGGGAAGTTCCAGCGGACGGAGAGCCAGTTTCGCAACTGGGTGACGGCCGATGGCAGCCCGGGGCCGACGGGTGAGGGTGGCTTCGCGGCGGAGCCGGGTCGCTACCACCTCTACCTCGCGCACACCTGCCCGTGGGCGCACCGCGCGCTGATCTTTCGGACCATCAAGGGGCTCGACAGCGCGATTACCGTCTCGCTCGCCCAGCCCGGCCGCAATCCGCAGGGATGGACCTATGCCGACAACCCCGCGTTTCCCGATTGCCTGCCCGACCACGTGAACGGGTTCGCACACCTGCACCAGGCCTATACGACCTCGCAAGCCGATTATACCGGCAAGGTTACGGTACCGACCCTGTGGGACAAGCAGACGGGGCGGGTGGTGAACAACGAATCGTCCGAGATCATCCGCATGTTCAACTCGGCGTTCGAAGCGTTCACCAACGCGACCGCCGATTACTACCCCGCGGATCTGCGCGACGAGATCGACGCGATCAACGAGGTCGTCTACCACACGGTCAACAACGGGGTGTACCGCGCGGGCTTCGCGACCTCCCAGCAGGCCTACGAAGAGGCGGTGATCGCGCTGTTCAAGACCCTCGACGGGCTCGAGGATCGGCTAGGCCGGCAGCGCTACCTGGTCGGCGACCGGCTGACCGAAGCCGATTGGCGGTTGTGGGTGACCCTGATCCGGTTCGATGCGTGTTATGTCGGCGCGTTCAAGTGCAACATCCGCCGAATCGCCGACTATCCGAACCTGCTGAACTACACCCGCGAGCTGTACCAGATTCCGTTAATCGCGGAGACCTTCAGCTTCGATTACGCGAAGCTGAATTACTATGGCATCGAGCGGGTCAATCCGAACGGCATCGTGCCGCTGGGCCCCGAGGATCCCGAAGGGGTCTATGGCGCGCCGCACGATCGCGACCGTTTCCCGGCGGCCGCCTGACGGTTTCTTTTCTCTGGGGGGAGAATCAGCGTGATCAGCAAGGAACTCTTTGAGAAGGGCGAGAAGATTCGCCGCGAGGTGATGGGCGACGCGCGGGTCGATGCGTCGATGGCGAACCTCAACGACTTCAACCGAGATTTCATGGAACAGTTCATCACCGAGATGGGCTGGGGGGCGGTCTGGGGCCGCGAGGGGCTCACCCGCAAGCAACGCAGCCTGCTCAACCTGGGCATGCTCGCCGCGCTCGGCCGGATGGCGGAGTTCGAAGGGCATTTTCGCGGTGCGCTGAACAACGGGCTGACGCGCGAGGAGCTGCGCGAGGCGCTGCTCCAGATCACCATGTATTGCGGTGCACCTGCCGGCATGGAGGCGTTTCGCGCGGCGGCGAAGATTCTCGCCGAGGAAGACGCCAAGTCGGGCTGACCGCGAAAAATATTCGAAATATCAGTAATTTGCTCGAGGGCTTTGACCGGCAATCTTCTGCGGTTGCCGCGCGTATGCTCATGGTGGGTTAACCGTTTAAGCCTAGTCTGCTCCGTTCGAGAGGCACTTACCCTGACGTGGGCAATGCGAAAGCTGGAAATCCCCGAGATCATAAAGCGCCACATCTTGTGATCAAAAGGTCTGCGCGGCGGTTCGCCGGCGGATCTCTAGCTGCGTGATCTGCGCGGATACAAGCTCGACCGGGTCAATCTGCATAAGGCGAAGCTCGCTGGGCGCGAACATGTCGAATTGTTCGGTGCGCCAGGCGGATCTCAGCCATTGCGACATGTTCTCTGTCATGCTCGACGGCGCGGACCTCACGCAGGCGAAGCTCGACGAGTCGGACCTTCGAGGCGCCCATCCGCGCGGCGTCATACTGGAGGGGGCGAGCCTCATCGGCGCCGACCTGCGGGGCGGCGCCCTGATGCTCGGTGGCGATGCCGCGATCGACGCGGCGCTGGCCAACGCGGTGCTCGATCACGCAAACCTCGACGACGCCAACATCTCGGGCGCCGACCTGACCGGCTCGTCCATGACCCATTCCAGCATGCGTGGTGCCAAGATGGAGGGCACCAATCTCACGAATGGCAACATGCGCGGCTCGAACCTCGACGGGGCCAACCTCAAGGGCGCGAATCTCAGCAAGACGAACCTCAACGGCGCGAGCCTGGTCGGCGCCGACCTGTCGGGCGTGACCCTGAAGGGAACCGACCTGACGAACGCCGATCTTAATGAGGCGAACCTCGAAGGCGTGGACCTGGCCGAGGCGAACGTGTCGGGCGCAAAACTGTCGCGGCCGACGAGCGAGTTCCCGCCGGATATCCAGCGCATCCTGCGGCGGCATTTCGACTGGATCGAGAGCGGCTGCAAGACCGGCGCTCGCGCCGACCTGACGGGCAGCGACATCGAGCGCATCGACCTGCCGGGTGAAGACATGAGCGGCGCGGTTCTGATGCGGGCCTCGATGAGCGGTACCAACCTGCGCGAATGCCGCTTCGTGATGAGCGAGATGGCGAAAGCGAAGCTCTCCGGCGCCGATCTTTCCCACGCGCTGCTCGAGGGTGCGAACCTGGAGGGGGCGGACCTGCGCGGCGCCGTCCTCATCGGCGCGCGTCTCGTGGCCGTCGATCTGAAGGACGCGTCAGGTAAGAAGACCGGGCGCCAGTGGCCGGCAAACCTGACGGGTGCGAACCTGGCCGGTGCGAAGCTGGACGGTGCGGATCTGAGCAATGCGCGGCTGCACGGCGCGGACCTGCGCGGTGCAAGCATCCGCGATGCGAATGTCGAGGGTGCCGATTTCAACGGCGCGCTGATCTCCAACATCGACTTCACCGACACGGATGTCGACGACGCCCTGATGGACGGCGCGATCGCCGACCCGAATCCCGCGCCCGCCAAGACGAGGAAGAGTATCTCGTCGAGGCGGTCGCGAACTAACCGCCGAACCGCCTAGAGAATCTCGTACACCTTGTAGACCGGGCCTTCCGGAAACCGGTGGCCGGTCGCGACCGCGACGATGCGGTTGAGCCAGTCGTACTTGTCGGATCCCGTCTCGAACCACGGCGTGTTGCGGAAATAGTACTCCGACGGATCGACGGGCTCGCCCCTCGACAGGCGGTCGAGCACGTCTTTCGGCCCATGCCGGACGCCGCGGTAGGTCATGAAGATGTGGTGCGCGTCGTCGGTGACCAGCGTCAGGCGGACATCCATCTGCCAGGTGCCGTCATTCCGGATCAGGATCCAGTCGCCCGCGGGAATCGGCGCGACCGTGCCGCGCAATCGGGGCCCCTCGAAGGTGCCGCCCGAAATGCCCGCGATGATCCGGGTGCCGTAGGGCGTGTTCTCGAGAACGGTGGGCGTCGCCACTTCGAAGCGGGCCGTGAACAGATGCTCGCCGCGAAGGTCGGGAAGTTCGATGTCGGTCATGGGAAAGTCCCTCGCGCCGGCGCGGGCGGTCAGGTGAAGGCCTTGAATGCGATGGTCGTGAAGGTGTCCGCGACACCCGGCAGGGTCTGGATGTGCGACGTCACGAAGTGGCCGATGTCGGTCGCGTCCGACAGGTAGCATTTCAGCAGCAGATCGAACTGCCCGGATGTCGAATAGACCTCCGATACCTCGTCGATGTTGAGCACGGCCTCGTCGGCGACCTCGTAGGCCCGGCCCAGTTCGCACTTCACCTGAACGAAGATCGTCTGCATGGCGTTCGCCCTCCTGACGCTGCGATGGTGCCGGAATTCTATCGCCGCAGGAAGGCGGGCGTATCCTCTTCTGTGCCGAATGCCGAACCGATATCGTCGGTGTCTTTCGGCTTGCGGGCTTCGGTGCGCTGCTTCGGGCGAGGCTTGGCCTCCGGGGCCGGGCTCTCCGGCGTCCGCTTTTCGGGGCGTGCACGTCTCGGCTCGCTGTCCGAGCTGTCGCGCGGCGGCCGTTTTTCGCCCCCCCGTCGCGAACGGCTGCGCGAACGTTCGGCGGGACGGTCCTCGGATTCCGTTGCGTCGTCCTCGGCGCTGTCCTGGCCGCCATCCCCGATCGGCGGGATGGGCTTGCCCAGTAGGCGCTCGATGGAGTCGAGGTACTTGCTGTCCTCGCGCACCGCCAGGGTGAAGGCGTGGCCTTCCTTGCCGGCGCGTCCCGTGCGACCGATCCGGTGGATGTAGTCTTCGGCGTGCATCGGCACGTCGAAGTTGAAGACATGGCTCATGTTCACGATGTCGAGCCCGCGGGCGGCGACATCGCTGGCGACGAGGATCTGGATCTTGCCCTCGCGAAACTTCTCCAGCGTCTCCATGCGCGCGCTCTGGTGCATGTCGCCATGCAGGCCGGCGGCGTTGAACCCGTGGGTGCGGAGCGATTTCTCGAGGACGGCCACGTCGCGCTTGCGGTTGCAGAAGACGATGGCGTTCTTGACGTTGCTCCCGCGGATCAGCTTCCGCAGCGCGGCCCGCTTCTCCTTGAAGCCGCCGCGCACCCGCAACAGCCCCTGGGTCACGGTTTCCGCGGCCGACGCCTGGGGGGCCACCGCGACCGTGCGGGGACTCATCATGTAGTTATCGACCAGCCGCTTGATCTCCGTCGGCATCGTCGCCGAGAACATGGCGGTCTGGCGGATTGCCGGCAGCAGCTTAATGATCCGCTCGACATCGGGGATGAAACCCATGTCGAGCATGCGGTCCGCCTCGTCGACCACGAGGACGCGGATGTCGGCCAACAGCACCTTGCCGCGCTCGAAATGGTCGAGCAGGCGGCCCGGCGTGGCGATCAGCACGTCGACGCCCCGGTCGAGCTTTTCTTCCTGGTCGGAGAACGACACGCCGCCGATCAGCAGGGCCATGCTCAGCTTGTGGTTCTTGCCATAGACCTCGAAGTTCTCGGAAACCTGGGCCGCGAGTTCGCGCGTGGGCTCGAGGATCAGCGACCGCGGCATGCGCGCGCGCGCGCGGCCGGTCGAGAGAATCTCGATCATCGGCAGCGTGAAGCTGGCGGTTTTGCCGGTGCCGGTCTGGGCGATTCCGATGACGTCGCGCCCCATCAACAGATGGGGGATCGCCTCGGCCTGGATCGGAGTCGGGCTTTCGTAGCCCGCATCGCCAATGGCCTTCAGTAACGGGTCGCTGAGACCCAGTTCTTCAAACTTCATTCCAACGTCTTGCTTAGAAATGCACGAATGTTCGCGTCGGGGCGGAACATGGGCGCGGCGCGCCGCAAAGTCCAGCGATTCCGTGTGGTATTGCGCGGATCGGCGCATTCTGAAAGAAGGTCGCGATGAACGAAGACACGGCCGATATCGATTCCATCGTCGCCGGAGCCCGCGACCACCATCGCGCCGGGCGGCTCGATGCCGCGGCCGACGGCTATGATGCGGTCCTTGCACGCGATCCCGACAATGCCGATGCGCTGCACCTGAAGGGAGTATTGCTGGCGCAGCGCGGTGCGGCGTCGGAGGGGCTGTCGCTCCTCGAGCGCGCCGTCCGCATTGCGCCGGGCGACGGTCGCGCATGGGCGAACCTGGCCAAGCTGCGGCTCGACATGGGCGATGTGGAGGGGGCGGTCGCGGACTATGGGCGCGCGACGACGGTCGACCCCGACCATGCAGATCTGCGTTTCAACGCGGCGGGCGCGCTGGCGCAGGCGGGCCGGCGCGACGAGGCGATCGCCGAACTCGAACGCGCTTGCGCGCTGGACGAGACCCATGTGCAGTCGCTCGCCAACCTGGGAAACCTCTACCGTCAGGCCGGTCGCCTGACCGAATCGCGCGAGGCGCTCGAGCGGGCGGCCGAAGTGTCGCCCGGCAACCCCCAGGTGCTGCACAGTCTCGGCGTCACGCTGGCCGGCGGGCGCGACTATGCGCGTGCCGCGGCCCGCTTCCGTCGTGCGCTCGAACTCGATCGCGGGTTCGTGCGTGCCGCCGCGCAGCTCTTCTATACGACCCTGTTCGCAGGTGACTGGAGCGACCGCGAGCGCCTGGTGACGAACTTCGAGCGGCTGATCGCGCGCGGCGGGGACCAAGTCGCGGAACTGTCGCCGCTGATCGCACTGTTCCTGCCCGTCGGGCAGGCGGCCCAGAATGCCGTGGCCCGGGCCCGCGCGTGCGCGGTCCGTGCGCGGGTGATGCCGCCTTCGCCTCCCGCCGGTCCGGTGCGCGAGGCGGGGAGGCCCTTGCGGGTCGGATATCTCTCGGCCGATTTCGGACGACATCCGGTCGGGCACCTCGCTGCGGGCCTCCTGGGCCACCATGATCGTTCGCGCGTGTCGGTCTCGCTGTTCGCGCTGGCGCCGCCGGACGGCAGCGATGTCCAGCAGGTGCTGTTCGGGGCCGGCGACTCCGTCCACGAGCTCGCGCGGATGTCGGCCGCGGCCGCGGCGAGCGAGATCGCGGCGGCCGAGACCGACATCCTCGTCGATCTCGGCGGGTTCACCCAGGGCGCCCATCCCGAGATTTTGGCGATGCACCCGGCACCGCTGCAGGTCGGTTGGCTCGGCTATTGCGGGTCGACCGGCGGTCTGAACGACGCGATCATCGCCGACGAGGTGCTGCTGCCCGAAGCTGCGGCCTCGGACTTCGACGAGGCGGTCGCCTATGTCCCCGGCTCGTTCATGCCCCTCAACAATTTCGACCCATCGTCTGCGGACCCCGGGTCACGGGGGGCACTCGGACTGCCCGAGCACGGGGTCGTCTTCTGCGCGTTCAACACGCCGACGAAGATCGACCCGCGGAGTTTCGCCGCGTGGATGCGCATCCTGTCGCGCGTCGCGGGATCGGTGCTCTGGCTGCGCGACCATTCCCCGGTGACGACGCGAAACCTCGTCCTGGCGGCACAGGCGCACAAGATCGACCCGCGCCGGCTCGTGTTTGCGCGCACCGTGCCGACGATGGCGGATCATCTTGCGCGCCACCGCCATGCGGATTTGTTCCTCGACACGTTCGTCTATGGCGCGCATTCCACGGCCGCCGATGCGATCGGGTGCGGGGTTCCGGTCCTGACGCTCGCCGGCCCGGCGATGCCGGCACGGGTCGGCGCCAGCCTCTGCCACGCTTACGGGTGCGGCGATCTGGTGGTCGACGACATCGATGCCTATGTCGAGACGGCCGTGGCGCTGGCCGGCGACGCCGAACGGCGCGCGCAACTGTCGGAAACGCTCGCGGCCGGGCTCGCGGCGACGCGCGATGCATCGGCATTCGCGGAAAAGCTGGAGGCGGCCTACGCGCGCCTGTGGCAGGCGAAGTGCGACGGGACCCTCACGCCGGGCCGCGTGATCGGAACGGCTGCGGAGTAGGGGGGCCGACCGGACGGCGCGGTGTCAGCCGGCCGGAGGGACCGAAACATCGCCATCGGGCCGGTTGTTCGGATTGTCGTCCGGGAACAGGGCCAGCGTGAGTTGGCTCAGCAATGCTTCGAATTCCGGGGTGTCGATGCCGGTTGCCGCACGCGACCTGGCGACCGCGTGGGTCAGGTGGCTGTCGGTCGTACAGAAGGCACCCATGACGGTCAGCGGTGCACCGGTGTTCCGTGCGGTTTGCGGCGGGCCGTCGAGCGTGCAGAGCCGCGCGGGATCGCGCATCCCCTCGGGGTTGAAGGCGATGACGACGCGCCAGGGCCGCGACGGGTCGGGGTTGGCCGGTTCGAGCGCGAAGTTGATCGGCACGCCGAAGGTCTTGCCCTGTATGCCCCCGACCACGGCGTCCGAGAGCGCGGCTTGTGGAACGTCGAACGGGTTACCCCACACGACCAACTTCATCTGGTGATCGCCGCCGCCGGCTGCGCTCGTCTCGGCGGGAACGTACTGGTCCGCGTAGTCGATGCGCGAGACGGTCACGCCGGATGCGCTGCACGACATCGGGGCGATCGTTGCGAAGGCGGTGAGAACTGTCTGTTTGCGGTTCATGTGCGCCGTGCTCCCGGTAAGGAATGCTTCTCGAAACATCCTGCAAGGCCGGGCAAGCGGCTGGTGCGGCGCGTTGCGCCGACACCGTGAATGTGCGCGACAACTGTGTCGAAATTTTGGCTGACCGCGGCGCACCATCGTGTGCGCCGGCCGCTCAGACGTCGAGTTCCTCGACGAAGCGGGCATTCTCCTGGATGAACCGGAACCGCAGCTCGGCCTTGCGGCCCATCAGCTGCTCGACCAGTTGCGCGGTCGCCTTAGCCTCGTTTGCGCGCGCCTTGTCGGTGTCGGTCGCGCTCGGCAGGCCGACCTGGATGAGCTGGCGCTTGGCCGGATCCATGGTCGTTTCGCGCAGCTGTCCCGGCGGCATCTCGCCAAGGCCCTTGAATCGGCTGATCTCGACCTTGCCCGCGCCCTTGAAATGTTCCTCCATCAGCCGCTCGCGGTCGGCATCGTCGAGCGCATAGACCACGTCGCCGCCGCGCGAGAGGCGATAGAGCGGCGGGACGGCGAGGAACAGCCGGCCCGAGGTCACCAATTCCGGCATCTCGCGATAGAAGAAGGTCATCAGCAGCGAGGCGATGTGCGCCCCGTCGACGTCGGCGTCGGTCATGATCACGACACGCTCGTAGCGCAGCTTCGACAGGTCGAACGTCTTGCCGGCACCGCAGCCGAGCGCCTGGATCAGGTCGCTGAGCTCCTGGTTGCCGCGCAGCTTGTCGGCCGAGGCGCTCGCGACGTTCAGGATCTTGCCGCGCAGCGGCAGGATCGCCTGGGTCTCGCGGCTGCGCGCCTGCTTGGCGGAACCGCCCGCGCTGTCGCCCTCGACCAGGAAGATTTCGGTTCCCTCGGCGCTGTTGCGCGAACAATCGGCAAGCTTGCCCGGAAGCCGCGACTTGCGGCCCGCGGTCTTGCGCTTCAGCGCGCGATCCTCGCGCCGCCGCTTGCGTTCGTCGGCCCGCTCGATCGCCCATTCCAGCAGCGCATCCGCGTTCTGCCGGTCGTTCGACAAATGATGGTCGAAATGGTCCTTGACCTGCGCCTCGACGATCCGCGCCGCGTCGGGCATCGAGAGCTTTTCCTTTGTCTGGCCCTGGAACTGAGGCTCGCCGATGAACAGCGACAGGACGATGGCCGCACCGTCGGCGATGTCGTCGGCGGTCAGCTGAGCGGTCTTGCGGTTGTTCACCAGCTCGCCATAGCCCTTGAGGCCGCGCGTCAGGGCCGTGCGCATTCCCGAGACGTGGCTGCCGCCTTCCGGTGTGGGCACGGTGTTGCAGTACGAGCTGACGAAGCCTTCGCCGTCGGCCGGCCAGCAGACGGCCCACTCGACGCGGCCGTTCGAACCGTTCAGGTCGGCGCGGCCGGCGAAGATGTCGGCGCCGACGAGCGGGCGCTCGCCGATCTCGTCGCGCAGATAGTCGAGGATGCCATCGGGGAACTGGAAGCTCTCGGCCTCGGGCACGTTGCCGGTGGCGGCCTGCTTTTCGTCGCACGACCAGCGGATCTCGACCCCGCGGAAGAGATAGGCCTTCGCCTTGGCCATCTCGTAGAGCCGCTTTGCCTGGAACGCCGCCTTCTCGCCGAAGATGTCGGGGTCGGGAACGAAGGCGATCAGGGTGCCGCGGCGGTTCTGGACCGGCTTGAGTTTCGTCAGCTTTCCCTGCGGTGAGCCGCGCGAATAGTCCTGCGCCCAGAGCTGCTTGTCGCGCGCGACCTCGACCCGCAGGCTGGCGGCAAGCGCGTTGACCACGCTCAGGCCGACGCCGTGCAGGCCGCCCGAGGTCTGGTAGACCTTGCCGTCGAACTTGCCGCCCGAATGCAGGGTCGTGAGGATCACCTCCAGCGCCGACTTGCCCTTGTACTTCGGGTGCGGGTCCACCGGGATGCCGCGCCCGTTGTCCGTGATGGTGAGCGTCCCGTCGTCTGCCAGGTGCATCTCGATCCGGTCGGCATGGCCGGCGACGGCCTCGTCCATGGCGTTGTCGAGGATCTCGGCTGCAAGGTGGTGCAGCGCGCGTTCGTCGGTGCCGCCGATATACATGCCCGGGCGCCGGCGCACGGGCTCGAGCCCCTCCAGCACCTCGATGTCGCGCGCGGTGTACTTCCCGTCCGAGGCGGACGGCGCCTCGAACAGGTCCGGTTCTTCGACTTTTGGCTTTGCGCGTGCCACCTTGACCTCGAAAACTGAACATACCTCGCCGGGCGCCGGGTTCGCCGCCCGGCCGAGCGCAATATGTGATGATTCGCGGGAGGGGTGGCAATGGCGAACGCAGCCGAGGAGCAGCCGGACGGCGAACCGTGCATCCAGCCCGTGGCGATGCCGGCCGACACCAATCCGAGCGGCGACATCTTCGGCGGTTGGCTGCTGGTGCAGATGGATATCGCCGGCGGGATCGCGGCGCGCAACCTGGCCGGCGGCCGCGCGGTGACCATCGCAATCGAGTCCATGACCTTCAAGAAGCCCGTGAAGGTGGGCGATGTGGTCTCCTGCTACGCCACGCTGGAACGGCAGGGCAGAACGTCGATGTCGTTCCGGGTCGAGGTCTGGTCGATGCGCCACGAAAGCTTCGAGCGCGAAAAAGTGACCGAGGGCGTGTTCACCTATGTGGCAATAGGACCCGACGGCAAGCCCCGTCAGATCGCGAACGAACCGGTGGAGGTGTGATGCCCATACCAAAGCTGATGCTCGCGGCCTTCGCCGCCGCGCTGGCGGTGACGCCGGTGCGGGCCGGCGAGGCGGATGTCGTCGATGTCGCGGTGCGCGCCAGCGGCGGCGCCTACAATTTCGACGTGACCGTACGCCATGCCGACACCGGCTGGGAGCATTATGCCGACAAGTGGGACGTGGTCGCGATGGACGGCACGGTTCTGGCGACGCGCACCCTGTTGCACCCGCATGTCGGCGAACAGCCCTTTACCCGCAGCCTGGGCAATGTGCGTGTGCCGGCGGGCGCCACCGAGGTGCGCATCCGCGCTCACGACAAGGTCCACGGATATGGCGGTGTCGAGCTGATAGTGGATTTGGCGACCGGCGCCACACGGCCCGCACCGGGCGGGGCGTCGTGAGCGCCGACGTGCGCGGTGCCGCGCAACCGACCGCTAGTCCGGCGCCCGGTTATCGCGACAAGCCCGAGCATTTCGTCGAGTTCGAGCCGGTCGCCAAGCGAATCCGCGTGACCTTCGGCGGCGAGAACATCGTCGACACGACCGACGCGCTGATCCTCTTCGAGCGTGGCCATGTGCCGATCTACTACGTGCCGCGCAAGGACGCGGCGATGGCGCTGCTGGCGAAGACGGACCATTCGACCCATTGCGCGTTCAAGGGCGACGCCAGCTACTACACGGTCAGCGCCGGCGGCAGGACGGCGGAGAATGCGGTCTGGAGCTACGAACTGCCCTTCGACGAGGCGGCCGGCATCAGGGACCATCTCGCCTTCTACTGGGGCCGGATGGACCATTGGTTCGAGGAGGACGAGGAGGTGTTCGTCCACGCCCGCAGCCCGCGGATGCGGGTCGACATCCTCGACAGTTCGCGCTCGGTGCGGGTCGTGCTGGCGGTGGCCGAGACGACGCGCGCGCGCTTCCTGTTCGAGACCGGCCTGCCGACCCGTTATTACATCCCGCGTGCCGACGTGAGCGCCGAGCTGCTGCCGTCGGACACGCACACCCAATGCCCCTACAAGGGAACCGCCAGCTATCATTCGGCGCGGGTGGGCGACACGGTCCACGAGGACATCGTCTGGTACTACCCCGATCCGGTGCACGAGCGCGCGGGGATCAGGGACTATCTCTGCTTCTACAATGAGAAGGTCGACGCGGTGTTCGTCGACAGTATCGAGCAGGAGAGACCCGTCACAAAGTGGTCGTAACCATACGGGTCAGCGACCTGCGCTTGACCCCGGATTACATTTTAATATTTTTTGAATTATGGAATCGATGACCGCCGTCACGCAACTGTCCGCGCTCGCTCACGAGACCCGCCTCGAGGTGTTCCGCCTGCTGGTGCGCGCGGGGCACGGGGGCCTGCCGGCGGGCGAGATCGCGCAGCGCCTGGGCGTGGCGCTGCCGACCCTGTCGTTCCACCTGCGTCATCTGCGCGAGGCAAACCTCGTCGCATCGCGGCGGGACGGCCGTTCGATCATCTATTCGGCGAACTATCGGGCGATGAACGATCTGGTGGGGTTCCTGGGCGAGAATTGCTGCATTGGGGTGGATGTCGAAATCGCCAGCATCGACGCCGGCGTGCGCCCCGGTCGAGGAGAGGTCCAATGAGACGATTGCACGTGCACACCCATGTCGACGATGTCGCGGCGAGCGTTACCTACTACACGCGGTTCTTCGGACAGCCGCCCGACGTGCTCAAGCACGACTATGCCAAGTGGCTGCTCGAAGATCCGCGGGTGAACTTCGCGATCTCGAACGAGGCCGGCCACGCGCCGGGCATCGCGCATCTGGGGCTGCAGTTCGACGACCGTGCCGAGTTCGAGGCGTTCCGGCAGGCGCCGGACCGAGCCGCGCTCGACCGGACGAACGAGGACGACACGGTCTGCTGTTACGCCAACTCGGACAAGGCGTGGTTCACCGATCCCGACAAGGTCGACTGGGAGACCTTCTTCACCTTCGGCGCGGCAGAGACCTGTCGCGGCGTGGACGATCCGGAACGCGAGCTGCGCATGCCGATGACGACACACCGTGTCTGCTGCGACTGACGCTGCAACCGGTTCGATCCCGTCAGAAAAATGGCCCCGCCGGTTTCCCGGCGGGGCCTTCGTCGTTCAACTGGTAGCAGGGATGCCTACGACGAATAGTACATCTGGAACTCGATCGGGTGCGGGGCCTGCAGGAATGCAGTGACCTCGGCCTGCTTGAGTTCGATATAGCTGTCGATCTGGTCGTCGGTGAACACGTCTCCCTTCTTCAGGAAGTCGCGGTCGGCGCTGAGTGCCTCGAGCGCCTGGTTGAGCGAGCTGCACACCGTCGGCACGCCTTCGAGTTCCTCAGGCGGCAGGTCATAGAGATCCTTGTCCATCGGGTCGCCCGGATGGATTTTGTTCTCGATGCCGTCGAGGCCGGCCATGAGCATGGCCGAGAAGGAGAGGTAGGGGTTGGCGGTCGGGTCGGGGAACCGCACCTCGACGCGCTTCGCCTTCGGGCTCGCCGTGAACGGGATGCGGCACGACGCCGAACGGTTGCGCGACGAGTAGGCCAGCAGGACCGGCGCCTCGAAGCCCGGCA
>JAYOFO010000015.1:0-40769 GCA_038117265.1 Rhodospirillaceae bacterium | reverse complement strand
TGGACGGGCAGCCCGTCATCCGGCGCCGTGTCCCGCAACGTCGCCGGCAGGCCCGGCGTCGGATAGGCACCCGTGACGAACGCCGCCAGCGCGTCGCGCCGGCCGGCCTCCACCGCCGCGAGGCGCATGTGGAAGCGGCCGAACCCGTTCGACACGATGATCTGCTGGCCCATGCGGCCGTTGCCTTCACGCCCGGTTTGCAACCGTCTGGACCTTCCTCTACCTTCCCGGCGCGCCGCGCGGCAAAGGAATTTTCCGGCGGGCGCGGCGAGGTAACCCGATGGCGAAGATCCTGGTGACCGGCGGCGCCGGCTTTATCGGAAGCCACACCTGCAAGGCCCTGGCGGCGGCCGGGCATGCCCCCGTCGTCTTCGACAATCTGAGCAACGGACACCGCGAAGCGGTGCGCTGGGGGCCCTTCGAGGAGGGCGACGTGACCGACCGCGCGCGGCTCGGCGCACTCTTCGCGGCGCACCGGCCCGATGCGGTGATCCACTTCGCTGGGCTGATCGAGGTCGGCGAATCGATGCGCGATCCGGGCGCGTTCTGGCACACCAACGTGGTCGGCTCCTGGGCCCTGCTCGACGCGATGCGCGCGGCGGGCACGCCATCCATCGTGCTCTCCAGCACCGCGGCGGTCTATGGCCAGCCCGAGACCGTCCCCATCTCCGAGGACACCCCGGCGCGTCCGGTCAATCCCTATGGCGACAGCAAGCGCGCGGTCGAGACGATGCTGGCGAACTTCGCGACGGGCCAAGGCACGCGCTACGCGGCGCTGCGCTATTTCAACGCCGCGGGTGCGGACCCCGACGGCGAACTGGGGGAACGCCACGACCCCGAGACCCATCTGATCCCGCTGGTTCTGCAGGCCGCGCTGGGCACCCGCGCGCACATCGACATCTTCGGCACCGACTACCCGACGCCCGACGGCACGGCGGTGCGCGACTATGTGCATGTCTGCGACCTGGCGGCGGCGCATGTCGCGGCGATCGACCACCTGCTGGCCGGCGGGGAGAATCTGGTCGCGAACCTGGGGACCGGCGACGGCTATTCGGTGCGCCAGATCGTCGAAACCTGCCGCGCGGTCACCGGCGCCGAGATTCCCCACCGCGACGGCCCGCGCCGCGCCGGCGACCCGCCGCAGCTCGTCGCCGCGATCGGCCGCGCGGGAGAGGCGCTGGGCTGGCGCCCAGAGCGCTCGGACCTCGAGACGATCATCGCCGACGCCTGGAACTGGTACCGGTCTGCCGGCTAGGTCCCGCGCCGCAATATGTGCAGCGCCTGGGTCGGCGGCCGCAGTATGACGGCAAGCACCGAGACCAGCCGCTGGTCGAGGAAGGCCAGCGTGCGCACGAGGATCAGGACGAACACCCCGATCTCGGCCAGCGCCAGCACCGCGGCCACCGCGGGCAGGCCGCCAAGGGGGGCCGCGACGATCGCCGCGACGACGCCCGCGCTGGCCAGCAGCAGGATTGCCAGCAGGCGGGTGAGGCGCCGGTCGGTGGGCCCCAGCGCCTCGGCCCTGTCCACCTTGTAGGCAAGCACCCACACGGTGCCGGGAACCGACCGGCTGGTGACCAGTACGGGTTCGTCGCGATAGTCGCGGTAGGTGCCGAACCCCCCCGGATTGCGGACCGCATAGGCCGCCGCGAGCGCATTGGTGTCGAGCGCACGCGACACCGACAGCGCCGGGCTTCCATCGGCAAGCGGCGAGAGATAGCGCACGGCCGCGGCATGCAGGCAAAGGGCGGCCATGCCGTGGGCGAGCACCGCGTCGATCAGGAGCCCGGCCAGCTCGCCGCCGCGACGACATGGGCGGCGCACCGCATGGCGATCGTGATGTCGGCAGGGACGTCGCGGCCGGCTTCGCGCACCGGCCAGCCGGGCATGAAGATCGCGATGGCGCGGCGCAACGCCGCGGCGTCCACGGCGCCGTCGAGCGCGACCACGAGGTCGCGCCCGCGTCCCGTGAAGGCGAGGCGGGTGGCGGCGTCGGCGTACTCGCGCGGACCGGCACTCACTCGCGCGGCGCGTGCTTGGCCAGGATGCGCTGCAGGGTGCGGCGATGCATCTTCAGGCGGCGGGCGGTTTCCGACACGTTGCGGTCGCACTGCTCGTAGACGCGCTGGATATGCTCCCACCGGACCCGGTCGGCCGACATCGGGCGCTCGGGCGGCGGCGGCAGCGACCCGCCGTCGGCCAGCAGCGCCGCGGCCACCTGGTCGGCGTCGGCCGGCTTCGGCAGATAATCGACCGCGCCGGCCTTCACCGCCGCGACCGCGGTCGCGATGTTGCCGTAGCCCGTCAGCACCACGATCCGCGCGTCGGCGCGCGCCTGGCGCAGCGCCTCGACCACCTCCAGCCCGCTGCCGTCCTCGAGCCGCAGGTCGATGACCGCATACTTCGGCGGGTTGGACCCGACGGCCCGGCGGCCCTCGGAAACCGATTCCGCGACGTCCGTCACGAAGCCCCGCCGCTCCATCGCCTTGGCGAGCTGGTTGCGCAGGTTCGCCTCGTCGTCGACGATCAGGAGCGAGGCATACTCGTCCACCGGCTCGGCCTTCTCGTTTCCGTCGGTCATACCTGTCGCTTACCCCCTCGGCGGGGCGACTTCAAGATCGCCGCGCCGCCAGACGATCACGGCCTCGGCACCCTCGGTGCGGCCCGCGGCGCGTGCATTGGCGAAATGCAGGCGCGCACCCGTGCGTGCCAGCAGGGTCTGGGCGATGAATATGCCAAGCCCCAGATGACCCTCGCCGCGGCTGGAAATATAGGGTTCGCCGACCCGGTCGAGGACACCGGGCGCGAATCCCGGCCCGTCGTCGTGCACCTCGACCCGGGCCTCGTCCGCGTCCCACGAGACCTCGACCGAAACCGCGTCCTGGGCGAACTGCACCGCATTCTGGATAACGTTGCCGAGCCCGTGGAGCAGCTCGGGGCTCGGCCGGACCACCGGTTCGGCGCTGTCGTCGAGCGCCGCCGCAACCACGTCGAGCGCGATCGCATCGATCCGGTAGCGTCCAGCGGCCGCGGCCACGACGTCGGACAGCAAGGCGGTGGCCAGGGGGTCGCCGGGATCTTCGGCATCGGGCGCACGGCCGAGATCGGCCAGAATCTCGCGGCACCGGTCGGCCTCGGCCTGCAGGATCCGGATGTCGTCGGCGAGGGGATCGTCGGCCGGGATCTCGCGCGACAGTTCCTTCGTGGTGACCGCGATAGTCGCCAGCGGGCTTCCCAGCTCGTGCGCCGCCGCCGCCGCGAGCGCACCCAGCGCCGACAGGCGCTGCTCGCGCGCCAGTGCCAGCTGGGTCGCCGTCAACGCGTCCGACATCCGCCGACCCTCGCCCGCCACGCTGCCGATATACCCGGCGAGAAACAGCGTGCCGACGACCACGGCGGCCCACAGCCCGCCGATATAGAGGACCGGCAGCCGCAAACCGTCACCGCCCCAGGGCAACGGCAGGTGATAGAAGGCGAGCGCGCTGGCGCAGACCAGCACGAGCCCGCCGAGCAACGCCGTCGCCGACCGGCTCAGCACCGTCGCCGAAACGGTCACCGGCCCGAGGAACAACAGCGAGAACGGATTGCCCAGCCCGCCCGTCAGGAAGAGCAGGACGGCAAGCTGGCCGATGTCGAAGGCGAGATAGGCCGCCGCCTCGCCCTCGCGCAGCCGGCCCCCGAAAGGCCGGCGGAAGGTCATCGCCAGGTTGAGCAGCACCGAGGCCCCGACAGCGGCCAGCGCGGCGTCGATGGGCAGCGGCCAGCCGAGCCCGAAGCGCACGACGAGCAGCGCGGCAAGCTGGCCGGCGATGGCGATCCAGCGAATCCAGACCAGGGTGCGCAGGCGCACCTGACCGCCGGCACGATCTTGCAGCGCGGCGGCGTATTGTTCGTCGCGGGTCAACTGCCTATCTTCTCGCGCGTCGGTGTGGGCCATATCCAAACTGCGGTCCCGCCAGCTTCCAATGCAGGGTGGTTATGTTGCGGACCTCCGCCGTCAGAGTCGAGAACCTGACCAAACGATTCGGCGATGTCGTTGCGGTCGACGGCATTTCCTTCGAACTGCCGCGCGGCGCGTGCATCGGCCTGCTCGGCGGCAACGGCGCGGGCAAGACGACGACGATCCAGATGATCCTCGGCCTGCTGCTGCCCAACTCGGGCACGGTCGAGGTGTTCGGCGAGGACGTCGTGCGGCATCGCGAACGGGTCCTGCCGCGCCTCAACTTCTCCTCGCCCTATGTCGAGCTGCCCCACCGGCTGACGATCGCGGAGAACCTGTGCATCTATGCCGAACTCTACGAGGTGACCGACCCGAAGGCGCGGATCGCCGAGATCGCCGCGGCGCTCGACCTCGAGCGGATGATGGACCGCGAGGCCGGTCGCCTGTCGGCCGGCCAGAAGACCCGCGTCGGCCTCGCCAAGGCGATGCTGAACGCGCCTGAACTGCTGCTGCTCGACGAGCCGACCGCGAGCCTCGATCCCGACACCGCCGACCGCATCCGCGCCCATCTTGCGCACTACCGCGACGAAACAGGCGGCACCATCCTGCTGGCCAGCCACAACATGGCCGAGGTCGAGCGGCTGTGCGACCAGGTCATGATGATGCGCGCCGGAAAGATCGTCGACCGCGGCGCGCCGACAGATCTGATCGCGCGCCACGGCCGGGCCAACCTCGAGGAGGTCTTCCTTGACCTGGTGCGCGGAACCGACGCCGACGCGACGGGCCTGGACGGGGAGGCCGCCCAATGAGCGAGATCGCCGCACCCGAGCGCCCCCCGGTGAAACCCCACTTCTCGCGCCGGCGCGTCCTGGCGATGGTGATGCGTTACTGGTACCTGCTGCGCGGCTCGTGGCCGCGCATCGTCGAGCTGATGTACTGGCCGACGATCCAGATGATCATGTGGGGCTTCATCACCCTGCACCTGCGCGAGAATTCGAGCTGGGTCGCGGATGCCAGCGGGGTGCTGCTGTCGGGCGTGCTGCTGTGGGACATCCTGTTCCGCGGCCAGCTCGGCTACACGCTGCCGTTCCTCGAGGAGCTCTATTCGCGCAACCTGGGCCAGCTCTTCGTCAGCCCGCTGCGGCCGATCGAGATGGTCGCCGCGCTGATGCTGACATCGTTCCTGCGCACCCTGATCGGCATCGTGCCGCCGACCCTGCTGGCGATCCCGCTGTTCGCGTGGAACCTGTTCGACATCGGCCTGCCGCTGATCGCCTTCTTCGCCAACCTGCTGATCATGGGCTGGGCGGTCGGCATGCTGGTCACGGGCCTGCTGCTGCGCGTCGGGCTCGGCGGCGAGAGCCTCGCCTGGTTCCTGATCTTCCTGCTGATCCCGGTCAGCGCCGTCTATTACCCGGTCGACGTGCTGCCCGTCTGGCTGCAGACCATCGCCTTCGCACTGCCGCCGGTCTATGTGTTCGAGGGCATGCGCGCGGTGCTGTTCGACGGCACGTTCCGCTGGGACCTTTTCGCCGGCGCGCTCGGCCTCAACATCGTCTACCTGTCGATCGGCGCGGGCATCTTCCTGCACCAGTTCCGGATCGCGCGGTTGCGCGGCACCCTGCTGCAGAGCGGGGAATAGCCGCGGCCCCTACTCCTTCGGAAACGAATCCGCGAGATCCGGGTCGAAGGTCCCGTCGATCAGCACGAACATCACCTCGCACGGCTTGTCGGAGCGGTTCGACCAGGCGTGGTTGGTGCCGCACTGGATCACCACGTCGCCGGCCTTGAGCTCCAGCTCGCCATCGTCGTGGACCATGGTGATCTCGCCCGACAGGACCAGCGCATAGTCGAGCGTCTCGGTACGGTGGCTCGCCGGATGGCTGCCGCCGCGCCCATAGGTCGAGGCCGGCTCGTTGCCGAGCGCGCGGAAGGCGGCGCGCGCCTCCTCGACCGTGCGGTTGCGCACCTCCTCGGTCTCGGGCGCGAAATGGTTGATCCGGAACACGGTGCCGTTCGGCTGCGGCATCTGGCGGCGCGGACCCAGCGTCGTCTCTTCGTGCGTGGCGACGATGCGCACCGGCGTCTCGGCCGTGCATCACAGATCGGTCGACCAGTCCTGGTCGTTCCTGGGATTGACGTGGACGAAGGGCGCGGGCCCGTCGGACTGGACGACGGCACGCCCCCGTGCGTCGTGCCTCATCACCACCCTGCGAATCGGTTTCGGCATGGCTTCCTCCCGGTCGAGTTTGTCGCGGTAATCAGTGTAGGGTGGTTTCGCCGAACAACCCACCGACGGTGTCGTGACCATGACCTTCACGATCGACGACATGACCCGCGACGACTGGAGGCGGGTTCGCGCCATCTATGGCGAGGGGCTGGCGACCGGCCTTGCGGCCTTCACCACCTCACCGCCGAAATGGGGCGCGTGGAACGCCAGCCATCTGGAGTTCGGGCGGCTCGTCGCGCGCCGCGCACCGGGCGACGTCGCGGGCTTCGCCGCGCTGTCGCCCGTGCCCGACACCTGAGGTGCGGCCGGGGTCGCTGAGGTCAGCGTCTACGTCACGGCGAACGCACAACGGCAGGGGATCGGCGCCGCGCTGCTGGCGCGCCTGGTCGCGGTCTCCGAGGCGGCGGGATACTGGACCCTGCAGGGCCAGGTGATGGCGCGGAACCGCGCCAGCCGCGCGCTGGTTGCCGGTTCGGGCTTCCGCGAGGTCGGCCGGCGCGAACGCTATGGCCATATCGACGGCGATTGGCGCGACGTGATCCTGATGGAGCGGCGCAGCGCGGCAGCCGGCGGACCGGGCCTGCCGACGCACGCCTGTGGAGGCAGCTAGGCCGTCGCGCTCACGTCTTGCGGGCGACCCCGGCGTCGGCGAAGGTCGCCATGCCGTTGTGGCAGGCGACCGCCGCCCTGACGATCTGGATCGCCAGCGCCGCGCCCGACGCCTCGCCCAGCCGCATCCCCAGCGCCAGCAGCGGCACCTGGTCGAGCTTCTGGCAAAGATTGATGTGCGCGGGCTCCGCGGAAAGATGCCCGACCATGCAATGGTCGATGGCGGCCGGATCGATCGCGTGCAGCACCGCCGCTGCGGCCGTGCAGGTGTAGCCGTCGAGCAGCACGGGCACGCCGGCCAGCCGCGCGGCGATGATCGCGCCGGCGATCGCCGCGATCTCGTGCCCGCCCAGCGCGCGCAGGACATGCAGCGGATCGCCGAGCAGGTCGCTGTTCGCGGCCACGCCCTCGGCCACGGCCGCGACCTTGGCCGCCAGCGCATCGCCCGCGACCCCGGTGCCCGGGCCGACCCAATCCTGCGGATCGCCGCCATAGAGCGCGTGGCAGATGGCGGCCGCCGCCGTGGTGTTGGCGATACCCATCTCGCCCAGCGCCATCAGCTCGACCCCCGCCTCGACCGACATCATGCCGTAGGCGATCGCCTTGGCGCAGTCCGCCTCCGACAGGGCGGGGCCTTGCGTGAAGTCGTCGGTCGGGGTCTCCAGCGCCATCTCGTAGACGCGCAGGTCGGCCCCGGCGAACTCGGTGAGCTGGTTCACCGCCGCGCCGCCGGCGACGAAGTTCTGCACCATCTGGACCGTGACCTCGGCCGGAAAGGCCGACACGCCGCGCGCCGCAACCCCGTGGTTGCCGGCGAACACCGCGACCCGTGCATGGTCCACGCCCGGCGGATGGCGCCCCTGCCAGGCGCAGACCCAGGCCGTGATCTCCTCGAGCCGGCCGAGGGCGCCGGCCGGTTTCGTGAGCTGGCCCTCGCGCGCGACCGCCGCCTCGAAGGCCGGGCGGTCGGGGCCGGGCAGTTCGGCGACGATCTTGCGAATCTCGGCGAAGTCGGGTCCCTCGGACCGGCCGTCACCTTGGCCGTTGGCATCGTTGTCGTTCATCGCGGGTGTTCCGAAGGTTCCGTTTCAGCAGGGACCGGACTTGTCCTATAAGTCCGCCATGGATGCAAACGGCGAAACCGCCCCCGGCACGCTCGGCGCGCAGCTGCGCCAAGCGACCGCGTTCCTGACGCGGCTGCCCATGGCATCGCGCGACCGCGACGACGACTGGCTGGACGTCGCCGAAGCGCCGACGCTTGCGGATTCCATGTGGCTGTTCCCGCTGGTCGGGTTCGGGATCGGCGGCGCGGGTGCGATCGCGCTGGGAATACTGGCCTGGGCCGGCGTGCCCACCGCCGTGGCGGCGATCCTGGCGGTCGGCGTCATGGTCTGGCTCACCGGCGCGCTGCACGAGGACGGGCTGTCGGACGTCGCCGACGGGTTCGGCGGCGGCGCGGACAAGCCATCCAAGCTCGAGATCATGCGCGACAGCCGGCTCGGCGCCTACGGCGCGCTGACCCTGGCCGTGGTCACCGTCGCGCGCATCGCCGCCATCGCCGCCATCGCCGCCGTCGATGTCGGGGCTGCGGCCGGCGCGATGATCGCCGGGGCCACCTGGAGCCGCGCGCTGTTCGCGCCGACCATGCGCTGGCTGCCGCCGGCCCGCGAGGACGGGCTGGGAGCCGGCGCCGGCACCCCCAGCGAGGCGGGAAGCTGGCGGGGCATGGGGCTCGCCGCCCTCCTCGTCCTGCTCGTCATCGCGACGCCGGCCGGCTGGGGGACGCTGGTTGTTCTGGCGGCGGGCGCGCTGGGCGCCTTCGCCGTGGGGTGGATTGCACAGAAGCAGATCGACGGCTACACCGGCGACGTGCTGGGCGCCGCCCAGCAGGTGGCCGAGGCCGCCGCACTTGTCGCGGCCAGCGCCGTCATTGTGGGAAACACGATATGAGCACGCGCACACGCTGGTGGTGGGTACGCCACGCGCCGGTCCTCTCGACCGGCGGGCGCATCTACGGCAACACGGACCCGGTCGCCGACACCGACGATCCGCCGACCTATGCCGCGCTGGCGCGCTTCCTGCCGAAGGACGCGCTGCTCGTCACCTCGCACCTGCAGCGCACCCACCAGACGGCGGCGGCGATCCGCGATGCCGGCCTCGACCTGCCCGACCCGCACATCGAGGAAGACCTGGCCGAGCAGAATTTCGGTGCCTGGCAGGGGCGCCTGCGCGCCGAGGTCTATGCCGAGCTCGACCCCAAGCACATGTTCTGGCTCACCCCGGCCCACACCCGGGCGCCGGACGGCGAGAGCTTCGTCGACCTGATGACCCGGGTCGGCGGCGTCATCGAGCGGCTCAACGCCCAGCATGTCGGCCGCGACATCGTCGCTGTCACCCATGGCGGCACGATCCGCGCGGCGCTGGGTCACGCGCTGAAGCTCGACCCCGAGACGGCGCTGACCTGCCAGGTCGACAATTGCTCGGTCACGCGGATCGACCATTTCGGCCCTAGCGAGAGCCATCCCGAGGGCGCGTGGGCGGTTTTCCACGTCAACCAGCTGCCGACCCTGGACTCGGTTCTGGCTCCCGATCACGCCGCCATGCTAGCTTTGGTCCAGCGCTGAAACAGGGAAGTCCGGTGCGGAACCATCCGGTTCCAAGGCCGGCGCTGCCCCCGCAACTGTAACGGCGAGGCCCGGCGCAACGACCACTGGCGGCACCTGCCGCCGGGAAGGTGCGTCAAGGGCCCGCGACCCGGAGCCAGGAGACCTCTTCGGCGCGCGAAACCCGCGCAACCCTCGGGAGGAGGAACGGCGCCGTGACCGCCACGTTGAACGACAACGTCACGCCCGCCGCGCCCGTGCTTCCGGGCCTGACCCTCGTGCTCGGCGGCGCGCGCTCGGGCAAGAGCCTCTACGCCGAGACCCTGATCGCCGCCCACATGGAGGCGGCGGGCCGGGTCGCGCGCGCGACCTATATCGCGACGGCCGAGGCGGGCGACGGCGAGATGGCCCGGCGCATCGCCGACCACCGGGCCCGGCGCGGCGATCGCTGGCATACGGTCGAGGCGTTTCTGGCGCTGGGCGATGCCATCGTCGCGGCGGCGGCCGGCGGCCGGCCGGTGCTGGTCGACTGCCTCACTCTTTGGCTGTCCAACGTGATGCATGCCGGCCTCGACATCGATGCCGAAACGGCAACCCTGCTCGACGCGTTCGACCATGCCGACGGGCCCGTCGTGTGCGTGTCCAACGAGGTCGGGCTGGGAATCGTGCCGGAAACCGAACTCGGCCGTGCGTTTCGCGACGAGGCGGGCCGCCTCAACCAGCGGGTCGCCGCCGTCGCCGACCGGGTCGCATTCGTCGCCGCCGGCCTGCCACTCACATTGAAGGACGCAACCGCATGAACCGCATTCCCGCGACCGTCGTCACCGGTTTCCTCGGCGCCGGCAAGACCAGCATGATCCGCCACCTGCTCGAGAATGCGGGCGGGCGGCGCATCGCGCTGATCATCAACGAGTTCGGCGATCTGGGCATCGATGCCGGCATCGTCGAGGGTTGCGCCATCCCCGGTTGCGCGGAGGACGACATCGTCGAGCTCGCCAACGGTTGCATCTGCTGCACCGTCGCCGACGACTTCCTGCCGACGATCACCGCGCTGCTCGACCGGCCCGAACCGCCCGACCACATCGTTATCGAGACGTCGGGCCTCGCCCTGCCCAAGCCGCTGGTGAAGGCCTTCGCCTGGCCCGAGGTGCGCGCGCGCACCACCGTCGACGGCGTCGTCACCGTGATCGACGCGGCCGCGGTGGCGGCGGGACGGTTTGCCGACGACCCCGACGCGATCGCCGCGGCACGGGCCGAGGACTCCTCACTAGATCACGACAACCCGCTGGAGGAGCTGTTCATCGACCAGGTGAGCTGCGCCGACCTGATCGTGATCAACAAGGCCGATCTCGTGAACGGCGGTGCGGAAACCGTGGAAGCCGCCCTCGCGTCCCACCGGCGCAGCGGCGTGCGCACGGTTCAGGCGACGCACGGCCGGCTCGACCCCGCCGTGCTGCTCGGCCTCGACGCCGGCGCCGAGGACGACCTCGACACGCGCCCGAGCCACCATGACGGCGAGGACGAGCACGACCATGACGACTTCGACAGCTTCGTCGTCGAACTCGGGCCCATCGACGATCCGGACGCGCTGGAAGCCCGTCTGGTCGCCGCCGTCGAGGCGCACGACATCTTTCGCATCAAGGGGTTCGCGCACATTCCCGACCGCCCGCGCCGCCTCGTGGTGCAGGGCGTCGGTACCCGCTTCCAGCGCTACTTCGACCGCGACTGGGCCGCCGGAGATACGCCGTCCACGCGGCTCGTGGTGATCGGCCGCGCCGGGATGGACCGCGCCGCGATCGAAGCCGCGCTGCGCTAGCCCGGCCGCACGATGCACCTTCTCGCCGCAGCGCCCGGCGCGATCGACGACGGCACCGAGGCCGTCGACCTCGGCCAGACGCCCGGCGACATCGTGGTGCTGAGCGCCGCCGACACCGAGATCGCCGCGCTCGCCGCCGCCAACCGCCACCGCCTGGCCGCCGACCCCGGCGCGCCGGCGCTGCGCCTCGCCAACTATCTGCGCCTCGGCCACAATTTGTCGGTCGACCTCTATGTCGACACGGCGATCCGCCACGCCCGACTGGTCGTCTGCCGGCTGCTCGGCGGGCGCGGCTACTGGCCCTACGGGGTCGACGAGATCGAGGTCGCATGCCGGGACGCGGGCATTCCCGTCGCCTTCCTGCCCGGCGACGACCAGCCCGACGCCGAACTCGCCGGCCGCACGTCCCTGCCGGCCGATGCCGCCCACCGGCTGTGGCAGTACCTGGTGCATGGCGGGGTCTCGAACGCCGCGAACTTCCTGGCGTTTGCCGAAGATCTGATCGGACACGGGCGTGACTGGCAGGAGCCGGCGCCGCTGCTGCGCGCCGGGCTCTATTGGCCGGGGCTGGCCGATCCCGGCCTCGACGCGTTGCGCGGGCATTGGACCGACGGCGCGCCCGTCGCCGCGCTGCTGTTCTACCGGGCGCTGGTGCAGGCCGCGAACCTGGCGCCCGTCGACGCGCTGATCGGCGCGCTCGCCCGCGCCGGACTGAACCCGCTGCCGCTGCATGCCGCCAGCCTGAAGGACCCGCAGGCCGCCGCCGTCGTCGCCGGCATGCTCGACGCAGCCCAGCCCGACGTGATCCTGAACGCCACCGGGTTCGCACTGTCGGCACCCGGCGCCGCCACCGAGAGCGGCCCGCTGGCCGGCACCGACGCGCCGGTCTTGCAGGTGGTCTTTGCCGGCTCCGACCTGGAGGGCTGGCGCACCGGCGCGAACGGCCTGTCGGCGCGCGACATCGCCATGAATGTGGCGCTGCCCGAGGTCGATGGCCGAGTGCTGGCGCGTGCCGTCTCGTTCAAGGGCGCCGCGGCGCGCGACGAACTGGCCGAGACCGACATCGTCGCCTACGAACCGGTGGCCGACCGGGTCGACTTCACGGGCCGGCTCGCCGCCGCGTGGGCGAAGCTGCGGCGCACGCCGCCGGGCGATCGCCGGGTGGCGCTCGTGCTCGCCAACTACCCGAACCGCGACGGGCGGATTGGCAACGGCGTCGGCCTCGACACGCCGGCGGGCGCCGTGCACACGCTGGAGGCGATGGCGGCGGCGGGCTACCGGGTTGCGGACGCGCCGGCCGACGGCGACGCGCTGGTGTGCCGGCTGCAGGCGGGCCCGACCAACGCCGGCATCGCGGCGCGCCGGGTCGAGGAAACCCTTCCCCTGCCCGACTACGAAATCTTCTTCGCCGCGCTGCCGCGCACGGTGCGCGATGCGGTGACCGAACGCTGGGGGCCGCCCGAGGCCGACCCGATGTTCATGGTCCGTGACACCGAATGCGGCGCCTTCGCCATTCCCGCCTTCCGCTGCGGCCAGGTCGCGGTCGGCCTGCAGCCGGCACGCGGCTACAACATCGACCCGGCGGCAAGCTATCACGACCCCGACCTGGTGCCGCCGCACAATTACCTCGCCTTCTATGCCTGGCTCCGCGAGGCGTTCGGCACGCATGCAGTCGTCCATTTCGGCAAGCACGGGAACCTGGAATGGCTGCCGGGCAAGGCCGTCGCCCTGTCCGAAGCCTGTTTCCCCGAGGCCGCGCTCGGCCCGATTCCCAACATCTACCCGTTCATCGTCAACGACCCCGGCGAGGGCACCCAGGCCAAGCGACGCACCGCGGCCGTCATCGTCGACCATCTGACCCCGCCGCTGGCGCGCGCCGAGACCTATGGCCCGCTCAAAGATTTGGAGGCGCTGGTCGACGAATTTTACGAGGCCGCCAATGTCGACCCGCGCCGCCTGGCGCTGCTCGGCCGGCGCATCGTCGAGCTGGTGCGCGAGACCGGCCTCGACCGCGATCTCGGCTTCGCCGCCGACGCGGACCTCGCCGACACCGATGCGCTGGCGCGGCTCGACGGCTATCTGTGCGAGCTCAAGGAGCTGCAGATCCGCGACGGGCTGCACGTGTTCGGACGCTCGCCCGAGGGCGGCCTGCGCACCGGCCTGCTAGCCGCGCTGGCCCGCCTGCCGCGCGGCACGAGCGACGGCGACGCATCGCTGCTGCGCGCGCTGGCGCGCGACCTCGATCTGGGCTTCGACCCGCTCGACTGCGACTTCGCGCAGGCCTGGCTCGGCCCCCGTCCCGAAGCGCTGGCCGGCGATGCGCCCTGGCGCAGCACGGGCGACACCGTCGAGCGGCTGGAGACGCTCGCCGCCGCGCTGATCGACGGCAGCGCCGCCCCCGATCCCGCCTGGACCGCCACCCGGGCGGTGCTCGACCGGCTGGCCGAGACCGTCGCACCCGCCGTCGATGCGTCGGGCGCGGCGGAGATCGCGGGCCTGCTGACCGGGCTCGACGGCCGGTTCGTCGCACCCGGCCCCTCGGGCGCACCGACCCGCGGGCGGCCCGACGTACTGCCGACGGGCCGCAACTTCTACTCGGTCGACACCCGCACCGTGCCGACCCCGACGGCCTGGGAGCTCGGCTGGCGGTCGGCCCAGCTGCTGGCCGAGACCCATGCCCAGGTACATGGCGACTGGCCGCGCGCCGTCGCCCTGTCGGCCTGGGGCACCAGCAACATGCGCACCGGCGGCGACGACATCGCCCAGGCGCTGGCGCTGATCGGCGCGCGGCCGACCTGGGACACGGCCTCGCGGCGGGTCACCGGGTTCGAGGTGCTGCCGGTCTCGGTGCTCGACCGGCCGCGCATCGACGTGACCCTGCGCGTCTCGGGCTTCTTCCGCGACGCCTTTCCGGGCCTGATCGACCTGTTCGATTCCGCCGTCGCCGCCATCGCCGCCATCGGCGACGAGAGCCCGCGCGACAACCCGATCGCCGCGCGGGTCGCCGAGGAAGCCGCGCGCCTGGAGGCGGGCGGTACCCCGGCAGACGCGGCCCGGCGCCTCGCCAGCTTCCGCGTGTTCGGATCGCAGCCCGGCGCCTATGGCGCGGGCCTGCAGGCGCTGATCGACGAGCGCGGGTGGGAGAGCGCCGACGATCTGGCCCGCGCCTACATCGCCTGGGGCGGCTGGGCCTATGGCGCGGGCACGGGCCAGGGCGGCGACGGGTATGGGGTGGCGGCCCACGGCACCTTCGCGGGTCGGCTGTCGCACGTCGAGGCGGTGCTGCACAACCAGGACAATCGCGAGCACGACCTTCTCGACAGCGACGACTACTACCAGTTCGAAGGCGGGCTCGCGGCCGCCGTCGCGGACGAATCCGGCGCGCGCCCCGCGGTCTGGCACAACGACCATTCGCGGCCCTTCGCGCCGAAGGTGCGCGCGCTGGAAGACGAGATCTCGCGCGTCGTGCGCGGCCGCGTGACCAACCCCAAATGGATCGCCGGCGTGATGCGCCACGCCTACAAGGGCGCGTTCGAGATGGCGGCGACCGTCGACTATCTGTTCGCCTTCGCCGCCACCACCGGCGCGGTGCGCGACGACCAGTTCGACGCGGTCTACCGGGCCTTCCTGGAGGATCCCGAGGTGGATGCGTTTCTCGCCGCGCACAACCCGGCCGCCCGCGCCGAGATGGCGGCGCGCTTCCTCGAGGCGATCGAGCGCGGCCTGTGGCGGGCGCGCTCCAACTCGGCCTATGCTCGGCTTGCCGAGATCGCGGAAAGCAACCTGGAGAGAGCCGGATGAACGCAAAAGCGACCGAGGACGACGCCCGCTGGGCGGAAAAGAAGCGCAAGCAGAAGGAAGTGCGCGACCGCATGCTCGCGACCAAGACCCGCGAGAAGGGCCTGCTGATGGTCCACACCGGCAAGGGCAAGGGCAAGACGACCGCCGCCATGGGGCTCGCCATGCGCGCCATCGGCAACGGCATGAAGGTCGGCATCGTCCAGTTCGTGAAGGGCAAGTGGGAGACCGGCGAGCGCGAGGTGCTGGAGGCCTTTCCCGACCGGGTGACGATCCGGGTGATGGGCGAGGGCTTCTCCTGGGATTCCCAGGACCGCCAGCGCGATATCGCCGCCGCCAGGGCCGCCTGGGAGATGGCGAAGGAGATGCTCGCCGACCCCGCCTACGGGCTGGTCGTCCTCGACGAGCTCAACATCCCGCTGCGCTACGACCATCTCGACATCACGGAAGTCGTCGCCGGGCTGAAGGCGAAGCGGCCCGACCTGCATGTGGTCGTCACCGGCCGCAACGCCAAGGACGAGCTGATCGAAGCCGCCGACATGGTCACCGACATGACCATGGTGAAGCACCATTTCCGCGACGACGTGAAGGCGCAGAAGGGGATCGAGTTCTGACCCCGGCGATCATGTTCCAGGGGACCGGTTCCGACGTCGGCAAGTCGCTGATCGTCGCCGGGCTGGCCCGCCTGTTCGCACGCCAGGGGCTGGCGGTGCGCCCCTTCAAGCCGCAGAACATGTCCAACAACGCCGCCCCGGCCATCGCGCCCGGCAACGGCGCTGCGGGCGGAGCCTGGGGCGAGATCGGCCGCGCCCAGGCCCTGCAGGCGCGCGCCGCCGGCCTGACGCCGACCACCGACATGAACCCGGTGCTGCTCAAGCCCCAGACCGACACCGGCGCCCAGCTGGTGCTGGACGGCCGGGTCGCGGGCAACGCCGACGCGCGCGCCTACCACGCCATGAAGCCCGACCTGCTCGACGGCGTGGTCGCCGCCTACCGCCGGCTCGCCGCGGACGCCGACCTGGTGCTGGTCGAGGGAGCCGGCAGCCCGGCCGAGGTCAATCTGCGCGCCGGCGACATCGCCAACATGGGCTTCGCCGAGGCCGTCGACCTACCCGTCGCGCTCGTCGGCGACATCGAGCGCGGCGGCGTGATCGCCGCCCTGGTGGGCACCTGGACCCTGCTGTCGCAAGGCGAGCGCGCACGCCTCGCCGGCTACATCATCAACCGGTTCCGCGGCGATGCCTCCCTGTTCGACGACGCGCTGCCGGTGATCCGCAGCCACACCGGGCTCGACTCGCTCGGCATCGTGCCCTGGCTCGATGCGGCACGCGACCTGCCGGCCGAGGACACCGCCTCGCTGACCGGCCGCTACGACGGCACCGATTGGGCCGCTGCGGCGGTCCGGGTGGCCGTGCCGCGCCTGCCGCGCATCGCCAATTTCGACGACCTCGACCCGCTGGCTGCCGAGCCCGACGTGGCGCTCCGCCTGATCGAGCCCGGCGCACGCCTGCCCGCCGACGCGCAGCTGATCCTGCTCGCCGGCTCGAAGTCGACCCGCGCGGACATGGCGGCGCTGCGCGACAATGGCTGGGACGCCGACATCGCCGCCGCCGCCGCGCGCGACGCGCACGTGATCGGTGTGTGCGGCGGCTACCAGATGCTCGGGCGCACTGTCGCCGATCCCGACGGCATCGAGGGCGCGCCGGGCGAGACGCCCGGCCTCGGCCTGCTGGACGTGGAGACCGTCATCGGCGGGACCAAGTCCCTTGCGCCCGTCGCCTGCACGGAGGCGCGCAGCGGCGCGGCCGGGCACGGCTACGAAATGCATATGGGGCGCACGTCGGGACCGGACACCGCGCGTCCCTTCGTCGCCTTCGCCGGCGGCGCGCCCGACGGCGCCACGTCCGCCGACGGCCGTATCATGGGCACCTACGTCCACGGCCTGTTCGCGGCCGATGCCTTCCGCCACGCGGTCCTGCGGCGGATCGCACCCCGCTATCCCGCTGTATTTCGTTGGGAGGAACGCATCGACCTTGCGCTCGACCGTCTGGCCGACCATATGGAGGCGCACATCGATACCGCGCGCCTGCTCGACATCGCCCGGCGCGCCAAGGAGTAGAAGATGATTCACTCGCTGCGCGGTCTGATCGCCGCAGCGCTTCTCGTTTCGGCATTCGGCGGGCCCGCCGCGGCGGGACAGGTGCATGGCGACGTGCCCGCCCAGGTCGACCCGAACCGGCACTACCTGATCTACATGCACGGTGTCTGGCCCGAGACCAACCCGCTTTCCGAACCGCATCCGCGGCGCGGGCCGTTCCAGTACGACGCGATTATCGCCGCGCTCGCCGCGTGCGATCTGGAGGTCATCAGCCATTTGCGCCGCGACAAGACCAACCCGCGCAAGTACGCGCGCGAGCGCGTGATCCCGCAAGTCAAGTCGCTGATCGCGAAGGGGGTTCCGGCCGAGTGAATCACCGCCGCGGGCTTCGCCAAGGGCGGCCAGATGGCGCTGATCGTCGCCGTGCTGGCCAAGGAGCCGAAACTCAACCTCGTCGTCATGGCCGGCTGCGGCAAGAGCGAGTTCCGCATCACCTACGAAAGCTTCCTCAAGAACGACGCCGCGAAGATGCGCGGGCGCATGCTGTCGATCTTCGACGAGGCCGACCGGATCGCGAGCACCTGCAGCGAGGCCGTCGAGAAGGCGCCCCAGCTGACCTTCGAAGAGGTCGTGCTCGAGGTCGGCCAGGGCCTCGGCACCTTCTATGCGCCGAACCCGGTCTGGCTCAACCGGGTCGCTGCCTGGGCGCGCGGCGCGACGGCCGCGAAGGCGAACTAGGCCAGGACCAGGCTTCCCACGAAGGCGACGATCATCGCGTTCACCAGGCAGGCGACCACGAACACGAACAGGGCCCGGCGGATCTCGCCGGCGCCGATCCGGGCGGGGAATTCGGCACCGATCCAGGGCTCGTTCTCGGTCTCGCCGGCATAGCGGCGCGGACCGGCGAGCGCGGCACCGATGGCGCCGGCCATCGCCGCCTCGGGCCAGCCTGCATTGGGCGAGCGGTGCCGGCCGCCATCGCGTGCCATCACCCGCAGCGCGGCCAGCGGGTGCCCGCGCGGCACGAACGCAGCGGCAATCACGATCAGCAGCGCGGCGATGCGCGCCGGCACGTAGTTGAGCGCATCGTCGAGGCGCGCGGCCACCCGTCCGAACGCGGCGTGCCGAACTGTGCGATATCCGATCATCGAGTCCATCGTGTTGACCGCCTTGTAGACGCACAGGCCGAGCAGGCCGAACAGCAGGTACCAGAAGACCGGCGCAATGACCCCGTCGGCGAAGCTTTCGGCCAGGCTCTCGATCGAGGCACGCGCGACGCCATGTTCGTCGAGGGAATGGGGATCGCGCCCCACGATCCGCGCAACCGCCTCGCGTGCGCCGGCCAACCCGTCATGCTCCAGCGCGCGTGCCACCGCGCGGACATGGTCGAACAGGCTGCGCTGGGCCACCAGCAGGGTCACGGCCAGGAGTTCGGCGATCCAGCCGTAGCGCACGGTGCGCGCGAACTCCGCGATCAGCCAACCTGCCCCGCCGGCGAGCGCGGCAATCAGCAGCGCCACCACCGCACCGCGCACAAGACGCGCACCGACGCTGCGGTTCTCGCGGTTGAGCCGGCGATCGAACCAGCCGGTCAGCCCCCCGATGAGCGCCACGGGATGGGGCAGAACCCGGAACAGCGGGCCGAATTCACCGAAGATCGCATCTAGCAGCAACGCCGCCAGCAGGATGACGGGCGGTGCGAGCAGGACGGAGTCGGGCGCGAGCAGCATGGCGCGGCATGGTGCGGGCGGCAGCGCGCCGGGTCAATCGGCGGCGCGTGCGGAAATCCGGCTACGCCCCGCCTTTCCCCCGGCTGCCCCTTGGCCAATGGGGGCCGGCATGGTCTATTGCGGCGAAGCGCAGGAGTGACGATGTCGGACGATTTCGGAATTATGGTGTGTGGCCACGGAAGCCGCGACGAGGGCGCCGTGCGCGAGTTCGCGGCCGTGGCCGCGGCGCTGCGGTCGCGATACGCGGACCGCGAGGTGGAGCTCGGCTTCCTCGAATTCGCGACACCGATCATCCGCGACGGGCTCGACAAGCTGATCGCGCGCGGGGTCACCCGCATCCATGCGGTGCCCGGCATGCTCTTTGCCGCCGGCCACGCCAAGAACGACATCCCGTCGGTCCTCAACACCTATGCGGCGCAGCACCCGGGCATCGAGATCATCTACGGGCGCGAACTGGGCATCGATCTGAAGATGATCCGCGCCGCGGGCGACCGCGTGCGCGAAGCGGTCGCGCGCGCCGATGCCGAGCTGGGCGCGGTGCCCGTCGAGGAGACGCTGCTGGTGACCGTTGGGCGTGGCGCATCGGACCCGGACGCGAACTCCAACGTCGCGAAGGTCTCGCGCATGCTCTGGGAGGGAATCGGCTTCGGCTGGGGCGAGACCGCCTATTCCGGCGTCACCTTCCCGCTCGTCCAGCCCGCGCTGGAACACGCGGTTCGGCTCGGCTTCCGCCGTATCGTCGTGTTCCCTTACTTCCTGTTCACCGGCATCCTGGTCGACCGGATCTACGAACACACCGACCGGGTAGCGGCGCAGCATCCCGACATCCAGTTCGTGAAGGCCGGCTATCTCAACGACCACCCGCTGGTGCTGGAGACCTTCGCCGACCGGGTCGAGGAGATCCGCAACGGTGCGAACCTGATGAACTGCCAGATGTGCAAGTACCGCGAGCAGGTCCTCGGCTTCGAGGACGAGGTCGGCCTGCCGCAGGAAAGCCATCACCACCATGTCGAGGGCATCGGCACGGGTCACCAACACCACGACCATGACCATCCACACGATCACGCGCACGATCATGGCCACGCGCACGATCACAGGCACGGGTACGACCATGGACACGGTCATGACCACGATCACGGCCACGACCATGGGCACGGCCATGGACACCATACCTACCCCCATGCCGATCATCCGCTCGGGCCGCGCACCCTCACCTCCGAGGGCGACTGAGGGGGAGCGGCCAGAAACCCGAGTCCGGCGATGAGCACGCCCCGATACGATTATCTGCGCGATCCCGACGCGATCTACCGCGCCTCGTTCGAGGCGACCGCCGGCGATGCAAACTTCGCCCACCTGCCGGAGGAGGCGCGGCCGCTCGCCACGCGCATCGTCCATGCCGGGGGCGATCCGTCGGTGGCCGGACAGATCGACGTGTCGAACGGCGCGATCGCGGCCGGCCAGGCCGCGCTGGCGGCCGGTGCGCCGGTCCTTGCCGATTCGCGCATGCTCGCCGCGGGGATCACCCGCGGCTTCCTGCCCGCCGGCAACCGGATCGTGTGCACCCTCGGGCTCGGCCAGGTGGCCGGTGCGGCGAAGCGGACGGGCACGACGCGCTCGGCCGCGGCGGTCGAACTCTGGGAACCCTTCCTTGCCGGCGCCGTGGTGGCGATCGGGAACGCACCGACGGCGCTGTTCCGGCTGCTCGAGGGGCTGGCCGACGGCTGGCCAGCACCGGCGCTGATCGTCGGCATGCCCGTCGGCTATGTCGGCGCGGCAGAGGCCAAGGCCGCCCTGGCCGAAGCGGCGCCCGCGCCCTTCGTTACCCTGTATGGACGGCACGGCGGCAGCGCGCTGGCCGCCGCCGCGGTCAACGCGCTCGCGCGCGGAGTCGCCGCGCCATGAGCGCCTGGCTCCACGTCGTCGGCATCGGGGCGGACGGCCTCGACGGCATCTCGCCGGCGGCCCGCACGCTGGTCGAGGGTGCGGAACTGCTGGTCGGCGGCGCGCGCCACCTGGCGCTGGCAGCGAACGACCGCGCCGAGAAGCGGATCTGGGAATTCCCGCTGGACGACATCGTCGCCGCGATCCAGGCGGCCCGCGACAAGCGCGTGGTCGTCCTGGCGACCGGCGACCCGATGGCCTTCGGCATCGGCTCGACCCTGGCGCGCCACTTCGCGCCCCTGGACATGGCGATCCTGCCGGCCCCCGGCGCGTTCAGCCTCGCCGCCGCGCGCCTCGCCTGGCCGCTGCACGGCTGCACCTGCCTGACTCTGCACGGTCGCCCCCTCGAACTTCTGAACCATCACATACTGCCCGGTCGCCGGCTGCTGATCCTGAGCCACGACGGCACCACGCCCGAACAGGTGGCCGCGTTCCTGCGCAATGCCGGGTTCGGCCCCAGCCGGATTACCGTGTTCGAGGAAATGGGAACGCCGGGCGAGAGCCGCCGCGACGGGACCGCCGACGCGTGGGTCTCGGGCAGCGTGCGCGACCTCAACACGATCGGCGTGGAATGCCTCGCCGGCCCCGGCGCACGCCCCAACGCTCCCGTGCCAGGACTTCCCGACGACGCCTTCGTCCATGACGGCAAGCTGACCAAGCGCGTGGTCCGGGCGGCCACGCTGGCCGCGCTCGCGCCGATGCCGGGGCAGCATCTGTGGGATATGGGCGCGGGCTGCGGCTCGGTGGCGATCGAGTGGCTGCGCGCCGCCCAGGACGTGCAGGGCAAGGGCGCCCGGGCGACGGCGGTCGAACGCGATGCGTCGCGCTGCGCCATGATCGCGACCAACGCCAGCCGGCTCGGCACGCCCTTTCTCGACATCGTCACGGGCGATATCGCCCGCGCCCTGCCGGAGCTCGACGACCCCGATGCGGTGTTCATCGGCGGCGGGCTGTCGGACGGGACCCTGATCGACGCCGTGTACGGCCGGCTCGCGACCGGCGGACGGCTGGTCGCCAACGCCGTCACCCTGGAGGGCGAGGCGGCGCTGCTGGCGGCATATGCTCGCCTCGGCGGCGAGCTGACCCGAATCGCGGTCAGCCATGCCGAACCCGTCGGCGGCCTGACCGGCTGGCGTCCGGCGATGGCCGTCACCCAGTGGAGTTGCACGAAGCCATGAGCAGCGGGACGGCCTACGGAATCGGTGTCGGCCCGGGCGATCCCGACCTGATGACCCTCAAGGGTGCGCGCATCCTCGCCCGTGCGGGCGTGATCGCCTACCCGGCGCCCGAGACCGGCGACAGCCTGGCGCGCCGCATCGCCGCGCCGCATTTGCCGGCCGATGCCATCGAAATCGCGGTCCGCATGCCGCTCTCGACCGACCGCTTCCCGGTCGAGGCGGTCTACGACGCCGCGGCGCGCGAGATCGGCGAGCACCTGGCCGCCGGGCGCGATGTGGCGATCCTGTGCGAGGGCGACCCGTTCTTCTACGGCTCGTTCATGTACCTGTTCGCCCGTCTGTCCGAGGACTGGCCGGTCGAGGTGGTGCCGGGGATCTCGTCGCTGACCGCGTGCGCGGCCGCAACGGGCACGGCACTGGCCGCACGCGCCGACGTGCTGTCGGTGCTGCCGGCAACCCTTCCCGATGCCGTCTTGCGCGACCGGCTCGCCGGGTGCGATGCCGCCGCGATCATCAAGCTCGGCCGCCACCTGCCGCGCATCCGCGCGCTGCTCGACGATCTGGGCCTCGCGGCGAGCGCGCATTACGTCGCCCACGCGACCATGCCCGACCAGACGGTCGCCCGCCTCGACGACCCGGCCGTCGGGGCCGCACCCTATTTCTCGATGATCCTCATCCACCGGCGCGGCGCGGCCTGGGCATGAGCAGGGCACCCGCGATTGCGCTGGTCGCGCTGACGCCGCAGGCGGCCATGCTCGGGCGCCGGTTGCGCGACGTGCTGCCGGGCGCCCGTCTGCACGGGCTCGCCGGCCGCACCGACGAGAAGGATGTGACGTTCACCGACACCGGCAAGCACCTGACACAGCTGTATCGCGCGGGCACCCCGATCGTCGGCATCTGCGCGGCGGGCATCCTGGTTCGCATCCTCGCACCGCACCTAGCGGGCAAGCGCGACGAGCCGCCGGTGATCGCGGTCTCGAGCGACGGCGCCAGCGTCGTGCCGGTGCTGGGCGGGCACGGCGGCGCGAACGCGCTCGCGCGGCGCATCGCCGCGGTGACCGGCGGACACGCCGCGATCACCACGGCGGGCGAGACCGACCTCGGCTTCGCCCTCGACGACCCGCCGCCCGGCTGGAGCGTGGCGAACCCCGAGGCGGCGAAGTCGATCATGGCCGACATGCTCGCCGGCGCCTTTCCGATCGTCGTGGTCGAGGCGGGCGAGCCGGACTGGCTGGCAGCCATGCCCACCGATACCGAGGGCACGCGGGTGGTGCGGATCACCGACCGGAGCAACCGCCTGGCGTCGGACGAGCTGGTGCTCCACCCGCCCTCCCTGGCGCTCGGCGTCGGCTGCGAACGCGACTGCGAACCCGGCGAGCTGATCGGCCTGGTCGACGAAACCCTCGCCCGCCACGGGCTCGCACGCGAATCGGTCGCGCTGGTCGCCTCGATCGACGTGAAGATGGACGAGCCGGCCGTGCACGCGCTTGCCGCCCATCTGGGACGGCCGGCCCGGTTCTTCGACGCTGCCCGGCTCGAGGCGGAAACGCCGCGCCTGGAGAACCCGTCGCCCGTGGTGTTCCGCGAGGTGGGCACCCACGGCGTGGCCGAGGCCGCCGCGCTGGCCGCATGCGGGCCCCGCGGCACCCTGGCCGTCGCGAAACACAAATCCGCACGCGCCACCTGCGCGCTGGCCCGCACATCCGCGCTGGACCCCGAAGCGGTCGGCATGCCGCGCGGCACGCTCACCATCGTCGGCACCGGGCCGGGCGCCGCCGAACACCGCAGCCCGGCCACCGACGCCGCGGTCACGCAGGCGAGCGACCTGGTCGGCTTCGGGCCTTATATCGACCTGCTCGGCGCGGCAGCACGCGGCAAGGTGCGCCACGATTTCGATCTCGGCGCCGAAGAGGACCGGTGCCGGCACGCGCTCGCGCTCGCCGCCAAAGGAAAACGGGTGGCGCTCGTCTCGAGCGGCGACCCGGGAATCTTCGCGATGGCCACGCTAGTGTTCGAACTTCTCGACGCCGCCGACGATCCGGCCTGGAACCGCATCGCGATCGATGTCCTCCCCGGCATCTCGGCCATGCAGCTCGCTGCCGCGCGCGCCGGCGCGCCGCTCGGGCACGATTTCTGCGCGATCTCGCTGTCGGACCTGCTGACACCGTGGCCGGCGATCGAGGCGCGCCTCGCCGCCGCGGCGCAGGCCGACTTCGTCGTCGCCCTCTACAACCCCGCGAGCCGCCGCCGCCGGCATCAGCTCGCCGCCGCCCGCGACATCCTGCTGGCGCACCGGCCCGCCGACACGCCGGTTGTGATCGCGCGCAACCTGGCGCGTCCGGGAGAAGCGGTCTCGATCGTGCCGCTCGGCGAACTCGCGCTGGATACGATCGACATGCTGACCGTCGTCATCATCGGCAACAGCCAGTCGCGTCGAACCCGGCAATCGGGACGCGACCGGGCCTACACCCCGCGCGGCTATGCGGCCAAGGGGACGTTGCGGAAGACGGGAATCTGAACGGCGTCTAGATGCTGGAGCGCCGCTCGACGCGCGCGGCATCATCGGCGCTCATGAACCCGAAGGCCTCGACGATCCGGTCGGTTTCCAGGTCGCAGGAATATCCTACGACGAAGGTGTCCGGATCCTGGTTGTCGTTCTCATAGCCCGTGTCGCCCTTGACCCGCTTCAGGAATCGGAAGGCCAGACAGCGGCCGGCCCGTGCAATGGAACCGGCGCCGTGATCGCCCGACACCTCGGATATCTCGGGCACCGCGTCGCGCATCGGCGTGCGCGCCAGGAAGGTCCGGAATGCCGACCGGTCGCGGACGCTGACGATCGACACGCTGTTGAACCAGGCGTTTCCGGCATGCTCGACCACCGCAACCCGGGCCTCGCCGACGAAATAGGTTTCCTGGATCACGGTGCCGTTGTCGCGCGGCATGCGGCGCACGATATCCACCTGCGGCAGCAGGGCCGGGATGTTGAACCGGGCGTCGACGATGTCGATGGGAACGGGCCGGGATGCCTGGCCTTCGGTGTGGTCGGCGGTCTCGACTCCGGAGACCGGTGCACACGCCGAAAGCACAAGAAACGCGCCCAGTGCGGCGATCGCGGGTAGCGGCAAGCGCATGTTCCACCTCGAACTCCACCGATCATAGGCGGCGGCCCGGCAAACGCAAATTCCCGCCCGGATTACGACCCGCAACACGGACGTGCAACGACGCCTGCGCAGGCGTATGACAGGGGCCATGACTGTCTACTTCATCGGCGCCGGTCCCGGCGCACCGGACCTGATCACGGTTCGCGGCCGCGACCTGATCGCGCGCTGTCCGGTTTGCCTGTATGCCGGCTCGCTGGTGCCGCGCGAGCTTCTCGCCGTCGCGCCGGCCGACGCCGAGATCACCGACAGCGCGCCGCTCGACCTCGACGCGATCGTCGCCCTGATGGACCGGGCCCATGCCGCGGGCAAGGATGTGGCGCGGGTCCATTCGGGCGACCCGTCGCTCTATGGCGCGATCGCCGAACAGATGCGCCGGCTCGACGCGCTGGACATTCCCTACGAGGTTGTGCCCGGCGTGCCCGCCTTCGCCGCCGCCTCGGCCGCCCTCCAGCGTGAACTCACCCTTCCGGGCATCAGCCAGACGGTCGTGCTGACGCGGACCGCGGTGCGCGCATCGGCCATGCCTCCCGGCGAGGAACTCGACGAACTCGCCCGGTCACGCGCCACCCTGGCCGTGCACCTGTCGGTCAACAATCTGGCCAACGTGGTTCGCGACCTGACGCCCCATTACGGCCCCGACTGTCCGGCGGTCGTTGCCTACCGCGTGAGCTGGCCCGACGAACGGCTGATCCGCGGCACGCTCGCCACCATCCGGGACATGGTCAAGGGGTCGGGGATCACGCGAACCGCGTTGATACTGGTCGGACCGGTTCTCGGCGAGAATCTCGATGGCGCGAACGCGTTCGGTGACAGCCGCCTCTATGCCGCCGACCACCACCATGTGCTGCGCCCGCGGCGCAGCGGCTGATCAGCGCGCGCCGGCGGCCTCGAGCAGCTTCGTGACCTGGCGCGAACGCCCGTTACGCGCAATATCGAGTGCGGTCCGGCCCGTGAAATCGGAATGGCTGAGATCCGCGCCCGCCGCGATCAGCGCCTTCACGATCTGGGCATGGCCGTTGCGGACCGCCGCCATCAGCGGCGTCCGGCCGTCCCGATTCTCCTGGTCGACCGGTGCATTGTAGGACAGCAGCAGGTTTACGACCTCGAGGTGGCCGTTTTCCGCGGCGTGATAGAGGGCGCCGTTTCCGACCTTGTCGACGAGATCCGGACGCGCCTTGGCCTCGAGCACCAGCTTGAGGGCGTCATAGCTTCCCTGGATCGCCCCCCAGATCAGCGCCGTCCGGCCGTCGCCGTCGGTGCGCGAATGCGGGTGCTGACGCACGATCAGGGCGTGCACGCGCTCCACCCGGTTCTCGTACACGGCCACGATCAGCGGATCGTCGGCGAATATGTTTTCCCCACCCCGGGTGTCGTCGACACTCCCGCTCTGGGCCAGCGCGGACCCCGACGCGAGAACAAGACCGGCGACGAGCAGGAGACGAAGGTGATGTGCAAGTTTCATAACGGCTCCTATTTCGCGCCATGCTCGCAAACGGTCAAGTCAACTCTCCGGCCACCCAATCGGCCGCCGCGGCGACACTGTCGACGCATGCGCCCGCAGGCAAAGCCGGCCGTGCGACCATCACGACCGGCAGGCCGAGACGCCGGGCGGCCTGAAGCTTCGGCTGTGTCGCCGCACCCCCCGATGCCTTGCACACGAGTACGTTGATTTTGTGATCGACCATAAGATTGCACTCGGCCTCCGCGTCGAACGGACCGCGCCCGGTGACGACCCGGAAATCGGGAAGCGGTAGAGAATCGGTCGGCGGATCGACGAGACGGACGAGGAACCACATATCCGGGCAGGCTGCGAACGCATCGAGTTCCTGCCGACCCACCGTCAGGAATGCCCGCCGGCCGAAGCGCGGCAGCGCCGACGCCGCCGCGGCCATATCGGCAACCTCGTGCCAATCGTCGCCGGGCGACGGGGTCCAGGGCGGCCGCACGAGGGCGAGGCGCGGTACCCCGGCCGCCGCGCAGGCGATCCGGGCATTCTCCGAGATCGCCGCGGCGAAGGGATGCGTCGCATCGACGACGGCGCGCACCGCGTTGTCGTGCAGATAGGCGGCCAGCGCGTCCGGGCCGCCGAATCCGCCGACTCGAACCGAGCCCGCCACCGCCGCCGGGCTGGCCGTGCGCCCGGCGAGCGAGGAGACCACCTCCGCCGTTTCTCCGTGCGCCGCCACGAGCAAGCGGGCCAGCGCGGCCGCGTCCGCCGTCCCGCCCAAGATCAGGACCGTCGGCCGTCCCGCCATCCTCAGGGACCGATATGCGCCAGGACGGTGCCGTCGCGCGCCACCACGAGCACATCGACATCCGCCGCCCCGGCAAGGGCGGCGCGGCAGGTCTCGCGAGCGCCCCGCGCGACCACCTCGGCGAGCGGGCCGGCCTGTCCGACCCCCTCGGCAATCGCCAGTACCGCACCTGCCGAGACCGCATCGCGCGCGGCCCGGCAGGCCGCGGCATCGCCGCCCAGCCCCTCGAGCCGTGCGGCGAGGCCGCCGACGTCGACCGCCGAGCGATCCGAATGCAGATCGAGATGGCCATCCGCCAGCTTCGAGAGCTTGCCGAATCCGCCCGCGACCGTCAGGCGTGGCAGCGGGTGCCGGCGGACATACTTCAGGAGCGCGCCTGCGAAATCCCCCATGTCGATCAGCGCCCGCTCGGGCAGGCCATGATGGCGGGCCACCGCGGCCTCGGAGGTGCGTCCGGTCGCGCCCGCAACATGGTCGAGCCCGGTGGCGCGCGCGACATCGACGGCGCGGTGGATCGAGTGAATCCACGATGCGCAGGAATAGGGAATCACCACGCCGGTGGTGCCGAGCACGCTCAGCCCGCCGACGATGCCAAGACGCGGATTGGCGGTCTTCTCCGCGAGCGCCGCGCCGCCGCGGATCGAGACGGTAACCAGGACATCGGCCCGTGCGCCGTACTCGCCGGCCACTTCGGCCAGCGCGGCGGCGATCATCTCGCGCGGTTTGGGGTTGATCGCCGGTTCGCCGGGCGGCACCGGCAGGCCCGGCAGGGTCACTATCCCCACACCCTCGCCCGCGGCAAAGGTGACACCCGAACCCGGCGGTCCCGGCACGACCGTACAGCCGACAAGCGCGCCATGGGTCACGTCCGGATCGTCGCCCGCATCTTTCACCACGGCGGCGGATGCCGTGCCGTTCCCCAACCGGGTTTCGGCCAGCTCGAAGGTCGCCCGCAGCCCGCGCGGCAGGCGAATCGCAACGGGATCGGGGAAATGCCCCGTCAGCAGCGCCTCGTAGGCCGCCTTCGCCGCCGCGGTCGCGCAGGCGCCCGTGGTCCAGCCACGCCGCAACTCCTTCGGCCCGCCCGGTCTTCTGTCGATCGTCTGCGTCATGGCCCCATCGTAGCCCTGCGCGTGGTTGCCGGACCAGCGGTCCGGCGTTAGCTTTCGCAGATGAATCTGAATGCATTCGACCTGCCCGCGATGGAGGCCGGCTGGGTATGGCTCGTGGGGGCCGGGCCCGGCGATCCCGCGCTGCTGACGGTGGGGGCGCTGCACGCGCTGCGCACCGCCGACGCGGTCGTCCACGACGCGCTGGTCGACCGGCGCATCCTGGCGCTTGCCGGCCCGGATGCCGAGTTGATCTATGCGGGCAAGCGCGGCGGCAAGCCGTCGGCCCGCCAGCCCGACATCTCCGCCCGGATGGTCGCGCTGGCACGCGTCGGGCGCCGGGTGCTGCGGCTCAAGGGCGGCGATCCGTTCCTGTTCGGTCGTGGCGGCGAGGAGGCGCTGGCGCTCGTCGCGGCGGGCATCCCGTTCCGGATCGTGCCGGGCGTCACCGCCGCGGTCGGCGGGCTCGCCTATGCCGGCATCCCGATGACCCATCGCGCCACCGCCACGGCGGTGACCTTCGTGACCGGACACAACCTGTCGGGCGCGGTGCCCGACGACCTCGACTGGTCGGCCCTGGCCGGCGGCGCCCAGGTGCTGGTGTTCTATATGGCACTGAAGCACATCGACGAGATCGTCTCCCGGCTTCTCGCCGCCGGATGCGACCCCGACCGGCCGGCCGCGCTGGTCGCCCAAGCCACGACGGAACACCAGCAGGTGATCGAGACGCGGCTCGCCGACGCGCCCGCCGCCGCGGAAAGCGTCAGCCCGCCGGCCCTGTTCGTGGTCGGCGAGGTGGTGCGCCTGCGCGACGGCCTCGACTGGCTGGGCGCGCTCTCGGGACGCGTGTTGGAACCCGATCCGCTCGGCCAGAACACCATTCGCGATGCCGTCTGACCGCGACCTGCCTCCCGATTCCCCATCGGCGTCGACACGCGGCATCTCGGCGATCCTGGTCGCCGCCTCGCTCGTGGCCGTGTTCGCCTATCCCCAGATCACGGGCCAGGCGATGGCCCTGCAGGAGAAGATGATCGCCGCCATCATCGGCGCCGGCATCCTGGCAGGCGTCGCCCACGTCCTCGGCATCGAACCGACCCAACGCCATCTCAAGGCCTTCGCGAGTCCGGTGGTGGCCTGGCCGGTCATGGCCGCCGGCATCGCGGCGCTGATCACGTCATGACCGATCGTGCCATCTCCGGCACGCCCGGCCTGATCGTCGCCGCCCCGGCCTCGGGAAGCGGCAAGACCGTCGTCACGCTGGGCCTGTTGCGTGCGCTCGCAGGCCGCGGGATCGCGGTCGCCGGCGCCAAGGCCGGACCGGACTATATCGACCCCGCATTCCACGCCGCCGCGACCAGCCGCCCGGCGGTCAACCTCGACCCCTGGGCGATGCGCGACGGGACGATCGCCGGCCTGATTGCGGGTACGCCCGGCGAGCTGACCGTCGTCGAGGGGGTGATGGGCCTGTTCGACGGCGCCCACTTGCCCGACCGGCCCGACGCCGGCTCGACCGCCGACCTGGCCGCGCTGACCGGCTGGCCGGTGATCCTGGTCGTCGATGCGGCAAAGCAGGCCGCCAGCGCCGGCGCCCTCGTTGCCGGGTTCGCGGGCCACCGGCCCGACGTGAACGTCGCCGGGGTGGTGTTCAACAGGGTCGCCAGCGACAGCCATGCCGCGGTGCTCGACGACGCGGTGGCACGCGCGGCGCCCAACGTGCGCCGGCTCGGCTGCGTGCGCCGTGACGCCGCCCTGGTCCTGCCCGAACGCCATCTTGGGCTGGTCCAGGCAGGCGAGCACGCCGCGCTCGAGGCCTTCATCGCCGGCGCGGCCTCGGCCGTGGCGGCGGCGCTCGACCTCGACGCGCTCGCCGGACTGGCCGCCCCGTGCACGCTGCGCACCACCGCGAACCTGCCGCCCGCCCCGCTGCCGCCGCTGGGACAGCGGATCGCACTGGCCTGCGACGCGGCCTTCGCCTTCGCCTATCCCGCCACGCTGGACGGCTGGCGCGCGGCCGGCGCGGAGATCGCACCCTTCTCGCCGCTCGCCGACGAGGCCCCCGACCCCGCCGCCGACGCGGTCTACCTGCCGGGCGGTTACCCGGAACTGCATGCCGGCCGACTGGCCGCGGCCGGTCGCTTCTTGGACGGGTTGCGCGGCGCGGCCGAACGCGGCGCCGCGGTGTTCGGCGAGTGCGGCGGCTATATGGTGCTGGGCCGTACGCTGATCGATGCCGACGGCGTGCGCCACGGGATGGCCGGCCTGCTGCCGGTCGAGACGAGCTTCGCGCATCGCCGGCTGCATCTCGGATACCGCTCGGTCGCCCTTGCTGCGGACGGGCCGCTGGGGCCGGCCGGCACCGTCTATCGCGGACACGAGTTCCACTATGCCGGCATCGAGGCCGAGGACGCCGGCGCGCCCCTGTTCGCCATGCGCAACGCGCGCGACGAAGAGCTCGGCAACGCCGGCACGCGCCGGGGTTCGGTGTCGGGCTCGTTCATCCACCTGATCGACCGGGCGGCATGAAACCGACATGAGCGGCCGATGAACGACGACACCCCCTTCTGGAAGGCCAAGCGCCTCGACGAGATGAACGAGGCGGAATGGGAATCCCTGTGCGACGGCTGCGGCCAGTGCTGCCTGTACAAGCTCGAGGATGCCGACACCGGCGAGTACGCGCTCACCGACGTGGCATGCCGCTTCCTCGACCATGACACCTGCAGATGTTCCGACTATGCCAACCGGCGGCGCAACGTGCCCGATTGCGTCAAGGTCACGCCCGCCAACATCGCGACGCTGCGCTGGATGCCCGAGACCTGCGCCTACCGGTTGCTTGCCGAGGGCAAGGCGCTGGAATGGTGGCACCCGCTGGTCTCGGGCGATCCCCAGACCGTCCACACGTCGGGCGTGTCGGTGCGCGGCAAGGCGATCGACGAGGACATGGTCGACGACCTGGAAGACCATGTGGTCGAACAGCTCAACCGTGACCTCGCGAACGGCATGCCGCCGCTCTCGGCCCCCGCGCGCAAGCCGCCCCGGAAGCCGCGACGACGGTGATGCGCGCGCCGGTCCGACGGTGTAAAACGTGCCGTTCTCGAACAGGAGCGCCCCGATGACCCAGGCCCCGCAACCGACCGGCGTGTTCGCCGCCTCGCTGACCCCGATGACCGCCGACCTAGAGGTCGACATCGCGCGCGCCGTCGACCACAACAGGTGGCTGCTGGCGAACGGCTGCGACGGGGTGGCGCCGCTGGGCACGACGGGCGAGGCCAACTCGCTGTCGCTCGACGAACGGCTGCGGCTGCTCGACGCGCTTGCCGAGGCGGGCATCTCCGGTGCGCAGATGATCGCCGGCGTGGGCTGCACCGCCATTCCCGACACCGTCGCCCTGACGCGCCGCGCGCTGGACCACGGCGCGGGTGGCGTGCTGATGCTGCCGCCCTTCTACTACAAGGGCCCGAGCGAGGATGGGCTGTTCGCCGCCTATTCCGAGGTCATCGAGCGGATCGGCGACCCGGCGCTGCAGATCTACCTCTACAACTTCCCCCAGCAGGTCGGCTTCGAACTGCCCATCGGCCTGATCGCGCGGCTGACCGAGGCCTATCCCGACACGGTCGTCGGCGCGAAGGATTCGTCCGGCGACTGGCCGCGCATGGAGCGTATCCTGAAGGAGTTCCCGGGTTTCCGAATGTTCCCGGGCTCCGAGGAGTTCCTGCTCGCCGCCCTGCGTCTCGGCGGTGTGGGCTGCATCTCGGCGACGGTGAACATCAACGCGCCCCATGCCCAAGCGGTCTATGCCAACTGGCGGAGCGCGGACGCCGACGCACTGCAGACCCATCTGACCGAGCTTCGCATGGCGTTCCAGGGGCTGCCGGCGATCCCAGTGATGAAGGCCTATCTCGCGCGCGAACGCGGCGACGACGGCTTCGTCAATGTCCGCCCGCCTTTCACCAAGGCATCCGCTGCGAACCTGGCCACCGCGAGCGACAAGCTGGCGGCGGCCGACTTCCGGCTGGCGGCCTAGTCCGCCGCCGGCGCGTCGCCGGCCTTCCCGCGCTTGCCGAAATTGACGAAGCCGACGCCGGCGAAGGCCAGCGCCATCGCGACCCAGAGCCAGACGCTCGGCTCCTCGCCATAGAACCAGGCGCCCCAGCCGACCCCCATCAGCGGCACCAGGTAGCCGACCTGAGCCAGGTACACCGCGCCGGCGATCTTGACGATCGTGTAGAACAGCGCGAAGGCCGCAACCGTGGCGAAACCGTAGAACACGATCACCCCGTCGCTGACCCCGAACCCGTCCCATATGGCGTGGAACTGGCCGGTGACGAGCGCGCCGACCAGCGCCCCGCCCGCGGCCGCGAACATCGTCCCCATGGCCAGCGCGTAGGTATCGCCATCCTTCGGCCGCCAGACCTCGGCGATGACGTTGCTGGTCGCCCACAGCGCCGGCGTCAGGAAAGCCAGGAGCGCGATCGGCAGCAGTTCGGGCGACGGCAGGCTGCCGTTCGGCAGCACCAGGACAGCCGCGCCCGCGAAGCCCAGTACGACGCCCACCGACCGCATCCAGGCGAACCGTTCGAGCCGGATGACCAGCGCCACGGCATAGGTGATGACCGGCGCGGTGATGATGATGACACCCATCAGCCCGACGGGCAGGTCGCGCATGACGATCACCATGTTGGTGTTCGGCAGCGCTAGCCCGATCCAGCCCATCGCCAGGTAGTAGCGCAGGTGGCGCCCGTCGAGGTGGATCGGCACCCGGCGCACGAGGCAGATGCCGGCCAGGATCACGCCGGCGATGCCGGTCTGCCAGACGACCATCCCGACGGGCGGCACCCCGTCGAGCGCCACGAACTTCACGATCGAGGGGCCGAGGCCCCAAATCAGGCTGAGAGACAGCAGCAGGATGAGCGGCAGGAACCGACCCGCCGCCCCCGGTGAACGGGCATCGCTCATCGCGCGGCGCTCACGCCCTGTCGGCCTGCGCCGGGGTCGGCTTCGGCTTGCCGAGATTGACCAGCCCCACCCCCACTGCGACGATCGCGACGGCGACCCAGAGCCAGACCGTCGTGGTCTCGCCGAAGAACAGGACACCCCAGCCGACCCCGGTTAGGGTGACGATGTATCCGACCTGTCCGAGATACACCGCACCGGCCGCCGCGATGATCAGATAGAACAGCAGGAAGGCGACCGCCGTCGCGAGGCCGTAGCCCACAAGGGTCAGTTCGCGCGCCGCGGGATCCTGCCAGATCGGGTGGAAGCTGCCGTCCCACAGCGCGAAGACCAGCGCGCCGATCGCCGCGGCGAACATCGTGCCCGCCGCCAGCGCGACATTGTCGGCGCTCGCGGGCCGGCCCCATTCGGCATAGACATTTGCCGCGGCATAGCCCGTGGGCACGATGAAGGCGAGGAGCGCGATCCCGAGCAATTCCGGCGAGGGCAGGCTGCCTTGCGGGAAAACCAGCACCCCGGCTCCGGCGAAGCCCAGCAGGATGCCGAGCGCGCGCATCGCGTTGATCCGCTCGATCCGCATGAGGATCGCGAAGACATAGGTCAGAACCGGCGAGAGCAGGATCAGCACCGACACGTAACCGACGCTGACATGACCGACCACGAAGACCAGCATCATGTAGGCGACATCGATGCCCGCGAGCCCGATGAACACGTAGTAGGCGATCGCGCGCCCGTCGAGCGGGATCGGCGCGCGCCGCACCACGCAGATCAGCGACAGGAGGATTCCGGCGACCAGGGTCTGCCAAAAGACCACGGAGGCCGGTGAGACGTCCGCCGTCACGAGCGCCTTCGAAAAGGACGGATTGCCCCCCCAGATCGCGCCGAGCAACACCAGCATCAGCAGCGGCAGCCAGCGAATGCCACCCGCACGCGTTGTCGACTCGCCCATCGGCGTCTCCCCTTGACCGGCGGCCCAATCGCCACCGCGCCACTCATATCCGCCGGTCGCGTGCAGCGTAAAGGGGTGCCGCGCACCACAGGCATTCCCCACGCGCATGCAAGACGGCTTTACCGTCGCGATCCGGGCGCTATTGTGGGGCCGTCGACCGCCCATTCATCTGCAGCACGCCACCCCATGCCATCACCCCAGGACAGCGATATTCCCCGGCGCGACCCATCGCTGTCGCCCGGCCTCGAACCGCGCCGCGCCGTCGGCGCCGCCATGGCCGAACGCGTTTGAGCACACCCGATCCATCCGGGACCGACGCCGGCGGGCGGGCGATGCCCGGCCGGCTCGCCATGACGCTGCTGCTGGGCCTGCTCGTCTCGTTCGCACCGATGACGATCGACCTCTACCTGCCCGCCTTCCCGGTGATGTCGCGCGACCTGATGACCGACGCAGAGGCGATCCAGCTCACCCTCAGCGTCTACATGGTCGGGTTCGCGATCTCCCAGACCATCTTCGGGCCCGTGTCCGACCGGTTCGGGCGCCGGCCGGCAATCGTGGCGGGCACGGTGGTCTATCTGGTCGCCAGCGTCGCCTGCGCGCTGGCCGCAAACGTCGAACAGCTCATTGCCTTCCGCCTGGTGCAGTCGATCGGCGCGGCCGCCTGTCCCGTCGTCGCGCGCGCGGTGGTGCGCGACATGTACACGCGCGAAGAGGCCGCGCGCATGTACTCGGTGGTGATGACGGTGACGGCCATCGCGCCGGTGCTGGCGCCGGTGCTCGGCGGATACATCGTGGTCTGGCTGGGCTGGCGGGCGAACTTCTGGATCCTCACCGGGTTCGGGGCGAGCGCGATGACCCTCGTCCTGCTGGTTCTGCCCGAGACCAACAAGCTGCGCGACCCCAGCGCGACACGCATCGGCCGCATGATCGTGAACTTCGCGAGCATGCTCGCCAGCCCCACCTACCGCGGCTACCTGTTCACGGTCATGGGCACGTTCGGCGGCCTGTTCGCCTACCTGATCGGCTCGTCCTTCGTGCTCGTCGATCGGCTCGGCCTCAGCGAGGAGGAGTACGGCCTGTCCTTCGCGGGCGCATCCGTCGGGTTCATGTCGGGTGCGTTCCTGGGCAGCCGCATCGTGCGGCGCTTCGGGGTCGAGCGGATGTGCCTGCTCGGCACCGCGTGCACGGCAGGCGGCGGCATCCTGGTGTTCGCCCTGATCTGGGGCGGCATCGTCACGCCGGCCTCGATGATCGGGCCGACGGTGGTCTACTTCTTCGGCATGGGCCTGTCGCAGCCCAACATCCAGGCCGGCGCGATCTCGCCCTTTCCGCACATGGCCGGCACCGCTGCGGCGCTGCTCGGCCTGGCCCAGTACATCTCGGCCGGCGCATTGTCTGTGCTGCTGGGCATCTTCGCGTTCGACCCGACCCTGCTGCTGGCGAGCCTGATGGGTATCGCCGGCGTGTTCGCGTTCGCGGCCTTCACCCTGTTGGTGTGGATTCCTTCGCAGCGCGCCACGTAGGGCGGGCACGATTCGCCGGCGGACGGCGCCGGCCGCTCAATCCATCTCGGGCTGGAAGAACGACCGCTCGACGGGTTTGGCGGGTGCGGCGGCTGAAGCCGGCGAGGGGCGCACCCTGGCCGTGCCGGCCGTGCCGGCCGCGGCCATGAAATTGCGCCATATCTCGGCCGGCAAGCCGGAACCCGTCACCCCGTCCATCGGCGTGTTGTCGTCGTTGCCGATCCACACGACTGTGACGATGCCGTCGGCGTAGCCGGCGAACCAGGCATCGCGAAAATCCTGGCTGGTCCCCGACTTGCCCGCCGCCGGGCGGTCGAGCTTGGCGCGCTTGCCGGTGCCCCAGTCGACGACGGCGCGCAGCATGTCGGTCATCTCGGCCGCGGCGCCCGCATCGATCACGCGGCGCGGGGCACGGTCGGCCCGGCGGAACAGGACATCGCCGGCCTGGCGGATCTCGACGATGCCGTAAGGCACGACCGCGTCTCCGCCGTTGGCGAACACCGCATAGGCGGCCGCGAGTTCCAGCGGCGTCACCTCGCCCGCACCCAGCGCCAGCGCGGGATGCGGCGTCAGCGGCGCGGTGATGCCGAGCCGGCGCGCGGCCTGGATCACCCGTTCGCGGCCGACATCCTCGGCCACCCGCACCGCCGGCGTGTTGAGCGAGCGGGCGACGGCCTCGCGCAGGGTCACCTCGCCGCGATAACCGCGCGTGAAGTTCTGGGGTGTCCAGCCGTCGACCGTGATCGGCGCATCGTGAACCTTGCTGTCGGGCGTCATGCCGGCCTCCAGTGCGGGCAGATAGACGACCGGCTTGAAGGCCGAGCCGGGCTGACGCAGCGCGTCGGTTACCCGGTTGAACTGGCTCTGCGCATAATCGTGTCCGCCGATCATCGCCAGCACCGCACCGTCGTCGCGCAGCGCAACGAGGGCGACCTGCGCGCCCTTCAGCCCCGCCGCGGCGACGGCGCGTTCGGCGTATGCCTGGAGCGCCGGGTCCAGCGTGGTGTCGACGGCTAGGCTGTCGCCCTTACGCCCGGCGAACCCGGCCGCCTGGCCGAGCACCCAGTCGGCGAAGTAGCGGCGCGTCTGACCGGCAACGCGCGGGCGCGGCAGGGCCGCATCGCCGCGTCCGGGCCGCCGGGTCTGGCCGATCCGTTCGGCCTCGCCCAGCCGCAGGAACCCGGCATCGGCCATCGCCGCCAGCACGGTCAGCGCCCGCGCATGGGCCGCCGCCGGATCGTTGTCGGGGTTGAGCCGCGAAGGCGCGCGCAGCAGACCGGCCAGCACGGCGGCCTGGTAGGTGTCGATCCGGCGCGCCGAGGTGCCGAAATAGCGCTGGGCGGCGGCTTCGACCCCATAGGTGCCGGCGCCGAGATACACCCGGTTCAGATAGATGGTCAGGATCTCGTCCTTCGCGAACCGTTTCTCGAGCGCGAAGGCCAGAAGCAGTTCACGGAACTTGCGGTCGAACGAGCGCTCGGGCGTGAGGAACAGGTTCTTGGCGAGCTGCTGGGTCAGGGTCGAGCCGCCCTGGACGATGCCGCCCGCGCGCAGGTTGGCAAACATGGCGCGCACGAGCCCGCGCAGATCGACGCCGGGATGCTCGAAGAAGCGGCGATCCTCGATCGCGACGACGGCCTGAACGAGCTGGGGCGAGAGTTCGTTGACGCCCAGGCGCTCGCCATAGAGATCGCCGTAGCCGGCGATCAGCGAGCCATCGGCCGCGATGATCGTGACCCCGGGCCGACGCGCCTTGGTGCCCGCCGGCCGCAGGTCGGCGATCGCGGGCAGGTCCCAGGCGTACCAGGCGACGGCCCCGCCGAGGATCAGCCCACCCCAGATCGCGGCCACCAGCGACCATTTGACCACACGCCAGGCCAGCGGCGAACGCCGCACCGGCGCGGTCGCCTTGTCGGGTTTCCCGGTCTTGCGGGCCTTCGGGCCTTTGCGGGCATCGCTCATGGGCGCTGAACCTGCTGCACGCGCTTGGCCGAAATGTGGCGGGGTGCCACCGAGGACTCAGCGGCGCTCAGACGTCGAGGTTCGCCACCTTGAGCGCGTTCTCCTGGATGAAATTGCGCCGCGGCTCGACATCGTCGCCCATCAGGGTCTCGAAGATGTTACCCGCCGCGTCGGCCTGGGCGACGCGCACCTGCAGCAGCGCACGGGCGTTCTGGTCGAGCGTTGTTTCCCACAGCTGGTCGGGATTCATCTCGCCCAGCCCCTTGTAGCGCTGGATCGACATGCCCTTGCGCCCGGCCTCGAACACCGCCTGCAGCAGCGACATCGGCCCGGTGATCGGCGTCTCGTTGTCCTTGGCGACGAGACGCGAATGCTCGAGATAGGTGTCGCGCAGCTCCTTCCAGCGCGCGTTGAGGCCGCGCGCCTCCGACGAATTGATGATCCGCTCGTCGATGACCATGGTCTCGGTCACGCCGCGCAGGGTGCGCCTGAAGACCAGCGCCCCGTCCTCGCGCACCTCGCCCTGCCAGCCGCGCTCCAGCCGGTCCGACAGGCGATCGAGCATCCAGGCGATGGCCTGGGCCGCCTCGCTCGCGCGCTGGGCATCGGCGACCAGTTCGGGGTCGAGCGCGCCCGCGATCGCCGCCTGCTCGACCACCGTCGAATTCGGCAGATGCACGGTCAGGGGCTGGATCAGCCGGCGCGCGGTGAGCGCGGTGTCGACCAGCGCGCGCAAATCCGCACCCGAACGCTGGGTGCCGTCGCTCATGTGCAGCACCGCATCGCCGAGCCCGCTCTCGATCAGATACTCCTCGAGCGCCCGGTCGTCCTTCAGATAGACCGCCGAGTTGCCGCGCTGGACGCGGTAGAGCGGCGGCTGGGCGATGTAGAGATGGCCGCGCTCAATAATCTCGGGCATCTGCCGGTAGAAGAAGGTCAGCAGCAGGGTGCGGATGTGCGAGCCGTCGACATCCGCGTCGGTCATGATGATGATCTTGTGGTAGCGCAGCTTCTCGATGTTGAAGTCGTCGCGGATGCCGGTGCCCAACGCCGTGATCAGCGTGCCGATTTCCGCCGAGGACAGCATCTTGTCGAAGCGTGCCCGCTCGACGTTCAAGATCTTGCCGCGCAGCGGCAACACCGCCTGGAACTTTCGGTCCCGGCCCTGCTTCGCCGAGCCGCCGGCGCTGTCGCCCTCGACGATGAACATCTCGGCCTTGTCGGGGTTGCGCTCCTGGCAGTCGGCGAGCTTGCCGGGCAGCGAGGCGACATCGAGCGCCCCCTTGCGGCGGGTCAGCTCGCGCGCCTTGCGCGCGGCCTCGCGCGCGGCAGCCGCCTCGATGATCTTGTCGATCACCATGCGGGCCTCGTTCGGGTGCTCCTCGAACCATTGGCCCAGCCGGTCGCCGACGATGGACTCGACGATGGGGCGGACCTCCGAGGAGACCAGCTTGTCCTTGGTCTGGGACGAGAATTTCGGATCGGGGACCTTCACCGACAGCACGCAGGTCAGGCCCTCGCGCGCATCGTCGCCCGAGATCGCGATCTTGGCCTTCTTGGCCAGCCCGCTCTCGGCGGCGTAATTGTTGATGGTGCGCGTCAGCGCGCCGCGGAAACCGGCCAGGTGGGTGCCGCCGTCGCGCTGCGGGATGTTGTTGGTGAAGCACAGCATCGTCTCGTGATAGCTGTCGTTCCACTGCAGCGCGATCTCTGCCGTGACGTCGTCCTTCACGTCGGTGATGTGGATCACCTCGCCGGCGATTCCCTGCTTGTTGCGGTCGAGATAGTCCACGAAAGCCTTCAGGCCGCCCTCATAGACCATGTCGACCTGCACCGGCTCGACGCCCCGCGCATCGGTCAGCACGAGCGCCACGCCCGAATTCAGGAAGGCGAGCTCGCGCAGCCGGTGCTCCAGCGTTGCGAGATCGAAATCCGTCATGGTGAACGTCTCGGCCGAGGGCAGGAACGTGATCTCCGTGCCGCTCTTCGGCTTGCCGTCGACGAGCGGCGCCTCGCCCGACACTTCGAGGTCGGCCTGGGGCTCGCCATGCACGAAGCGCATCCGGTGCTCCTTACCCTCGCGCCAGATCCGCATCTCGAGCCATTCCGACAGCGCGTTCACCACCGACACGCCGACGCCATGCAGCCCGCCCGAGACCTTGTAGGAGTTCTGGTCGAACTTCCCGCCCGCGTGGAGCTGGGTCATGATCACCTGGGCCGCCGACACGCCCTCTTCCTCGTGGATGTCGACCGGGATGCCGCGGCCGTTGTCCGTGACGGTCACCGAACCGTCGGGATTGAGCGTCACCTCGACCGTGTCGCAATGGCCCGCCAGCGCCTCGTCGATGGCGTTGTCGACCACCTCGTAGACCATGTGATGCAGGCCCGAGCCGTCGTCGGTGTCGCCGATATACATGCCCGGCCGCTTGCGCACGGCATCGAGCCCGCGCAAAACCTTGATCGAATCGGCGCCGTACTCGATGGCGACCTCTTCCGCAGTCTCGATCGGATCGGGTGTGTCGCTCATCGCGAATCTCCTGTGCGCGGGACAAGCCCGCCGGGCGTGACCTCGAATTTCTGGGCGTCCCTGCCGAACGCCTCGAACAGGCCCGCATCGGTGCCCGTCAGCCAGGCCTGCAAGCCCAGCGTGACGATGCGTTCGGCAAGCGCCGCACGCCGGCCCTCATCCAGATGCGCCGCCACCTCGTCGAGCAGCAGGACCGGCGGCCCACCGCGAGCGAGCCCAAGCAAACGGGCATGGGCCAGGACGATGGCGATCAGCAGCGCCTTCTGCTCGCCGGTCGAACAGGTCGACGCCGGCATGTCCTTGTCGCAGTGGCGCACCACCAAATCGCTGCGGTGCGGGCCGCGCAGGGCGCGCCCGGCCTCGGCGTCGCGCGCCCGGCCGTCGGCGAGC
>JAYOFO010000014.1:0-45126 GCA_038117265.1 Rhodospirillaceae bacterium | reverse complement strand
CCGACTACGCCGACTGCTACGACCTGATCTACGCCGACAAGGACTATGCCGGCGAGGCGCGCAAGGTCGCCGACGCGCTGGCCGCGCGCGGCGTCGCCCGCGGATCGCTGCTCGACATCGGGTGCGGTACCGGCCGGCACGCCATCGAATTCATGAAGGCCGGCTTCGCGGTGACGGGAACGGACCTCAGCGACACCATGCTGGGCTACGCCGCGGCCCGGCGCGCCGCGCTTCCCGACGATGCCGGTGTCGCGACCTTCGCCCAGGGCGATGCCACGAATATGGATCTCGGCCGGCGGTTCGACGCGGCCGTCAGCCTGTTCCATGTCATGTGCTACCAGACCACGCCCGATGCCCTCGCCGCGGCGTTCCGGACGGCCGCGCGCCACCTGAAACCGGGCGGCGTGTTCCTGTTCGAATTCTGGTACGGCACGGCGGTACAGGCCGATCCGCCGACCCTTCGGGTCAAGCGGGTGGCCGACGACCGGCTCAGGGTGGTGCGCATCGCCGAACCCGATCACGACCCGGCGACGAACATCGTCCGCGTCCGCTACCAGCTGTTCAGCGCGCTGGCGGGCAGCGGCGAATGGACGATGGCCGAGGAGCTGCACGAGGTGCGCTACCTGTTCGAGCCCGAAATTCGCGATGCGCTCGCCGCCGCCGGGTTCACCGACGTCAGCATCCGCGACTGGGCGGGCGACGGCCCGGCCACGCCGCAGACCTGGAACGCCTATTGCGTCGCCCGCCTGGGGGGCGGGGGTGCCGGATGAGCGGCCGGCCCGCCACGACCCCGCGCGAGTTCTGGCTGGTCGCGGGCGCGGCGTCCCTCGTTGCCCTGATCCTCTACCTGCCGCCGATCGCGCACTGGCAGCACATTCCGGGGAACGAGAGCCAGTTCTTCCGCGACATCTTCGTGACCGGGCCGTTCTCGTTCCTGGAAGACCCCGGCACGATCTTCTGGCAGCCCCAGATCGAATTCGGCGTGCCGCGCTTCGGCAATCCGCTGTTCGAATCCTGGTATCCGCCGCACCTGTTCACGGAGCTCATCCCCGTGCCGCTGTTCGGCTTCCTCAACTGGTTCGTCTATACGGCCGGGGGGATCGTCGGCGGGTATTTCCTGTTTCGCCAGCTGACCGACGACCGGTCGACCGCCTTCTTGGCCGGGGCCGTGCTGGTGCTGAGCGGCGTGTTCTTCAACACGGCGTTCATCGCCCAGAACCCCGAGAAGATGCTGTTCGGGCCGTGGACGCTCTACCTCCTGGTGCGCGGCTACCGCGAACACAGGATCGATCTCTATCTCGGCGCGTCGTGCCTGCACATTCTCCACTTCCTGGCCGCGCCCGCCTTCGTGTGGTTCTACCTCTCTGCGGTGATCGGCTTCGTCCTGCTGGCGCTCGCCGTCCGCGACCTGCGCGAACGCAGCGGCGGCTGGCTCGCGGGCGGCCTGCCCGAGGCGGTTCGCGCCGGCGCGCTGTTCTTCATCCCGTGCGGGCTCGTCCTGCTGTTCCTCGTCGCGCCGATCGCCGAATACGCGCAGTTCGCGGTCAACCGCGAACTGTCCCACAAGGACTATCTGCGCACCGGGACGATGCACCCGTTCGACGTGCTGATGGCGGCGTTCTGGTTTCCCGACGGTCTCGCGCGCGGCAAGCAGCTGTATTTCTTCGAACATGCGGCGTATCTGGGCTGGATTCCGCTGTTCCTGGCGTTCGTCCAGCTGCGCCGCCTGACCCGGCGCCAGATCTGGCTCGTGGTCATCACGGCCATCGTCATCCTGATGGCCGCCACGTCGCGCGAGCCCGTCAACTTCCTGATCCGCGCGCTCCCGATCATCGGGGACATCCGCCACAGCTCGTTCTGGATGATCGCGTGGAACCTGCTGATGCTGGCGCTCGCCGTGCACGCGGTCGATGCGCTGGGCCACACCGTGTCGTGGCGCGACGCCGGGCGCAGCGCCGCCATCCTCGCCGGGCTCACCATACTGGGCGCGATCGTGCTGGTGGTTGTGTGGGGCATCGGCCCGAACCCCGCATTCATTCGCCCGTTCCTGGTGGCCGGGATCGTGCTTCTGGCCTGCCACCTCGCCGCCCGGCGTGCCGTGCAACGGCGCACCGTCATCGCCGTCCTCGTCGCGGTCGGGCTGATCGACGCGCTGTCCTGGGCGATGTCGCTCACCCTGCCGGCCGACCGCAACCGGGAGGCGACGATCCGCTATGTCGAAGAGTTCCGCGGGACCGCGCAGCCGCCGACGATCGACATCGGCGGCCACGGCAAGGGGCGGGCCTTCGTCTACAAGAGCGCCGGCGGCGAGTGCTTCTACGCCATGGCGTCCGCGCGCGACACCGAATGGGCGCTGACCTTCACCTCGCTGCCGCTGCGGCGCGCCTGGGAACTGTCGAAGACGTTCGGCTGGACGCAGACCACGGCCTGCGGGCGGATGGGCCTTCGGAAGGCGGCGTCGGACGTGCTGACCCCGGAACGCCTGGCCCTGGCGCGTGCGCTCGACGTGCGCTTCCACTTCGTCGACGGCGACGCGGACCGTGCCTTCGCGGAGGCGCTGGGCTTCCGCTACCGGACCTTCGATCCCTATAGCGGATTCCACATCTACGAGGATCCGCAGACGCTGGGCCGCATCGGCTTCTACACAGCGGGCGAACAGGTCGCCGACCTGGATGGCGCGGTCGAAGCCCTGCACGCCGCACCGTTCGAGGCGGGCCGGCTGATCCTCGAGGCCGACATCGCCGGTTTCCCGTCGGGGCCGGCCCCGGCCGGCGACGGCGCGCTGACGAATTCGGGCTTCCGGATCGCCAGCTACGCCCCCGACCGCATCGTCGTACGGGGCAACGCCGGTGCCGCGGGCATCCTCGTCCTGCGGGACATGGTCTATCCGGGCTGGACCGCGACGGTGAACGGGACGCCCGCCGACATCCTGCCGGCGAACATCATCGGCCGCGGCGTCTATCTCACGCCGGGGGACAGCGAGGTGATCTTCGCCTTCCGGCCCAGCCACAGCACGGTCAACGGCGCCATTTCGGCCGCTTCGGCACTCGCCCTCGTCGTGGCACTGCTGGGGACCGCCATGCGGCACCGGCGACGCCCTACGGGGGTGTCCGGCCAATGACCGACGGCGCGCCGAACGGCCCCGACGCGAACGAGTCGTTCTACGACGACATCGTCTACTTCAACGATCCGGCCTATATCCGCGCCACGATCGAGCGGAACCTCGCCAGCGCCGACTATGCCGGAAAGGACGTCCTCGACCTCGGCTGCGGCGCGGGAGAGGTCGCGGCCTTCCTGGCCGAGAACGGCGCCCGCACGGTCCACGCCGTGGACATCGGCGCCGGCAACATCGCCCATGGCCGCCACGCCTACGGGCACCTGGAACAGCTGTCGTTCGAACGCGCCGACCTCGACACCGCCAGCGTCCCGCCCGACCGTTACGACCTGATCTGGTCGGACACGGTGATCGAACTCCTCTCGCGGCCCATCGAGCCGTTCCTGGCCGACCTCCATCGCGCGCTGCGTCCCGGCGGCACGCTCTATATCAGCCTGACGGAGCGGACGGCGTTCAGCGCCCTGCTCTACACGGTGCTGCGAATCCTGCGCCGATGTGGCCTGGGGTTCGCGATCCACGCGCTGAAATATGTCGCCCGCCTGCGTTACGTCCTCGCGGGAACCCGCGTGGACGCGGCCAACTTCGAGGCGAAGAGCCGCTACCTGTTCATCCCGACGATCCGGCTCTATGCACGCGACGAGATAGTGCGCCTGCTGGAGGGCGCCGGGTTCTCGATCGCCTATGCCCGTTCGCGGATCAACTCCGATCCCAACAGCCCCGCGCATTTCGAGATACGGGCCGAGAAGCCGTCGGGTCCTTGATTCGCCACAGCGCGTGCCGCACGCGGGCACGCGGAACACGCCCGACAGAAACCATCCTATCGGATGTTGGCAACAACAAATTGATCTGAATCAAGGCCGGACTGATTTCGGTACTTATTCTCGGTATACGAATTATCTATTTTCATTGATCATGGATAACGAGAATGAAATGCAGAAACATCTTGCCAAACGAAGTATTTACGGTTCCACTGGACGCGCCGGTGCGGACCGTCGCTGCCCTTCTGGCCGAGAAAGGCATCAGCGCCGTGCCCGTGGTCGACCATGGCAAGGTGGTCGGCATCGTCAGCGAGGGCGACCTCCTGCACCGCCAGGAGCTCGGGACCGAGCGTTACCGGACGCGCTTTTCCTGGCTGAACCTGATCACGGACAGGTCCGCGCTTGCCGATTTCGAGCGCAAGGAGCACGGGATGCGCGCGCGCGACATCATGACCCGCGACGTCTTGAGCGTTTCCGAAGACGCATCCCTGGGTGAGATCGCCGACACGCTCGAGAGCAACAACGTCAAGCGCCTGTTGGTGCTGCGCGGCGACCGGCTGGTCGGCGTCGTGAGCCGGGCGAACATCGTCCGCGCGCTGGCGGCGCGGCCGGACGGCGCGGCGGCGCCCGCGGCGGCCGACGACGAGGAGATCCGCTACGCGGTGATCGAGGCGCTGGAATCGATAAAGGGAACGAGCCCCTGGCTCACCACGGTGATCGTGAGCGGCGGCATCGTCTCGCTGTACGGCACCGTCGAGGAGGAATCGGCGCACGCGCCGTCGCGCGACCGGATTCGGGCGCTGGCGCATGTCGTCGACATGAAGGACTACCGTACGGTGTTGCAGCCCTACTGAGGCCCGGTACGGCCGAGGGCACGCACGCGGATTCAGCCGCCCGACTCGCGATACGACCCACCCTCGATATCGTCCAGCATCGCCGGGCGCGACGGCGACCAGCCGAGCATCGCGCGCGCCTTGTCGGCGCACACCCGCACGTTCGAGCCCATGGCGTGGGCCATCGGCACGTTCCACTCGCGGATCGCCTCGGCCAGGGTCATGGCCTGGGTCGCCTCGCCGAGCCCGAGCATCCGGCCCACGGCCCGGTTCGCATCCAGCATGCTGTCCTCGCCGCCCTCCAGGTAATAGAACGCGCCCGCAGGCCCGCGCTCCAGCGCGGCGAGATAGGCGTCGGCGCAATCCTCGACATGCACGTTCGACCAGACGTTCAGGCCCGGCCCGATATGGCGCGGGACGCCCGCGGCCTTGGCCGTCGCGATGAAGGTGGGGATCTGCGGGCTGTGGCGGGTGTCGCCGAGCCCGCCGCCATAGACCAGGCTGGGGCACAGCACAACCGCGCGCACCCGCCGGCCGGCCGACGCCATGACCAGCCGGTCGGTGGCGATGCGCGAGGCCTTCTCGGGTAGCGGGCCACGCGGCATGTCCTCGTTGAAGACCGCGTCGGAGGGCTGGCCGTTGGCGTTGTCGGCAATAATGGTGGTGCCGCTGGTGTGTAGCAGCGTCTTGCCCGAGCCCTCCAGCGCCTCGACCAGCGCGCGTGCGGCGAACGGGTGGTCGGCGTTGGCGGTGTTGGCGGTGGCGTCGGCGGCCCTCGCCACGTCGGCCAGCACGTCGAGATCGTCCAGCGTGCCGATCACCGGCGAGATGCCCCGCGCCTCCAGCAGCGCGGCCCGCTCGGCGTTGCGCGCGAGCCCCGAAACCCGGTGGCCGGCCTGCAGCAGCTTGGCCGCGACGGTGCCGCCGATATAGCCGGTCGCGCCGGTGACGAAGATTTTCATGGACCCCTCCCCCGAAATCGTTGCGGCGATTATGCCACGTGACGGGCCTCGGTTAGACTTCCCGAAACGATCTTTCAGGGGAGGACGACATGCCCGGTTTCGCACCCGGTTACCCGGTCAACGACAGGCTCGAGGCCACCACCGACCTCTGGCGCATCTCGCAGCACTGCTTCGCCGACGAGATTCGCAGCCAGATGACCCTGCCCGACAACGTGCAGCTCTGCGACATCACGCTCCGCGAAGGCCGGCAGCTGCCCGGCGTGTCGCTGACCCGCGACCAGGTCTTGCGGATCGCCGACAAGCTGGCCGAGACCGGCGTGTCGATGGTGCAGATGCACCATGACGACCCGCAGGAGATGGCCGAAGTCAAGAAGCGCCACCCGCACATGCTGATCGACGCGTTGGTCCACCCCACGGCCGTGCTCAACCCCGAGCTGGCCAAGCCCGAGGTCGATCTGAACTACGACCACGGCGCCGACTACGCGTCGCTCTGCTTCTCCTTCTCCGAGCACCAGATGTGCCTGTTCGAATCCATGGCCGGCGCACGCATCACCATCGAGGAGGCGATCGACCGGGCCATGGGCTCGGTCGCCTATGCCCGCGCCAAGGCCGGGCCCGACCGCAAGGTCGGCTGCCTGATCCAGGACTGCACGCGCATCCCCATCGACCGGCTGGCTGAGGTCTGCGGCAAGCTCGTGGAGGCCGGCGCCGACATGATCCGCCTCGACGACATCAACGGCATGGCGATCTACCGGGTCTATACCTACGTGGTGCGCGAGATGAAGCGCCGCCTGCCGGGCACCGAGATCGCGCTGCACACCCACAACGACATCGGCATGGCCGCCGCCGCGCTCTATGCCGGGCTCGAGGGCGGCGCCGACATCATCGACGCCTGCGTCAACGGGCTGGGCGAGCGCGCCCACATCGCCTGCTTCGCCGAGGTCGCCTCGGTGATCCAGCTCTATTACGGCATCGATTGCGGCATCAAGCTGGAGAAGCTGACGGAGCTGTCACAGCTGGTCGCCGAGACCATGCCCTGGCCGATGCCCGACACCATGCCCTTCGTGGGCAAGACGGCGTTCTCCCACCTGGTCGAGGTGCACTATTGCGTGCCGCCGACGGAAGAAGGGTTCTGGTCGTATCTCTGCATGAAGCCGGGGGTCTTCGGGAACACCCAGCACAACCTCCTGGGCCACTATTCGGGCCCGTGGGCCGTGCGCGCCAAGGCCGACGAGCTGGGCGTGGCGATCGCCGAGGGCAACGAGCCGGCGGTGGTCGCCAAGCTGCGCGAGAAGATCCAGGCCGTGCGCCGGCAGGTCACCGACGACGAGTTCCGCGAGATTGTCGCGGCGGCTGGGTAGAGGGCGGGATAGGCGCGATTTTGCCGGACCAGACCCTGTATTCGCTGTGTTATCGTTAAGACTATACTTTCATAACGTCTATAAAGAGCCCTCGGATGATACGCAGTTACTTGGCGGTTCTAACAATATCTGCGACGACTTTCGTTGCATACTCGGATTCTTCTATCGCCGGTCCCTTCACGGACGATATGGCTCGATGCCTGGTGCGCGCGACTTCCGAGACCGACCGAGTCGATCTCGTGCGCTGGATCGTTGCCACCATCGCGATCCATCCAGGCGTAAAGGGCATGACGGGTATTTCGGCTAATAGACGCTCATCAGAAACCAAGCATGCAGCGAACCTTGTCGAGGAATTGCTCACCGTGCGATGCCGGAACGAATCAAAGGATGCCGTCCAATTCGAGGGAGAAAGCGCCTTTGAAGCCGCCTTCAGCATCCTGGGAGAAGTCGCCATGAAATCACTCATGTCAGACCCAACGGTGGTCGCAGAAATGGCAAAGCTCGGCGAATATCTCGACGAGGCCAAACTGATCTCAATATTCAAAGAACGCTAAAGATCGTCAGAAAATCTCTGGCTCGGGGATCGCCGGGCCGGCGTGCAGGAAGTCGAAGTCGCAGCCCCGGTTCGCCTGGGTCACGTGGGCGGCATACATCGAGACATAGCCGCGCTCCGGAATCTGCTTGCGCGGGGTCCATTCGGCGCGGCGCTTGGCGAGTTCCTCTTCGCTCACCTCGAGGTCGAGGCGGCGTTCGGCCACGTCCAGGGTGACCATGTCGCCGTCGCACACCAGCGCCAGCGGCCCGCCGACATGGGCCTCGGGCGCGACATGCAGCACGCACGTGCCGAAGCTGGTCCCCGACATGCGCGCGTCCGAGATGCGCACCATGTCGCGCACGCCGGCCTCGAGCAGCTTCTTCGGGATCGGCAGCTGGCCCCATTCGGGCATGCCCGGCGCGCCGACAGGCCCGGCATTCTGCAGCACCAGAACGGAATCCGCCGTCACCGGCAGGCCGGGGTCGTCGATCCGCGCATCCAGATCGGCCCGGTCGGCGAACACCACCGCGGGGCCGCTGTGCTTGAGCAGCGACGGGTCGGCCGCCGTCTGCTTGATCACCGCGCCGTCGGGGGCGAGCGAGCCCTTCAGGATCACCGTTCCGCCGTCGGGGCCCAGCGGATTGGCGCGCGGGCGGATGACGTCCTCGTTGTGCAGCGGCGCATCGGCCCAGCTCTCGCCGATGGGGGTGCCCGCCACGGTCATCGCCGCGCCGTCGAGCAGGTCGTCGAGCTGGCGCATCAGGGCGCGCAGCCCGCCGGCGTAATAGAAATCCTCCATCAGGTATTCGCCCGAGGGCCGGATGTTGGCCAGCCACGGCGTGCGCCGGGAGATCTCGTCGAAGCGCGCCAGCGGCAGCTCGACGCCCGCGCGCCCGGCCATCGCCACCAGGTGGATGATCGCGTTGGTCGAGCCGCCGATCGCCATGTCCACGGTGATCGCGTTGTCGAAGGCGGCCTGGGTCAGGATGTCGGCGGGCGTCAAATCCTCCCACACCATCTCGACGATGCGCCGGCCCGTCGCCGCGGCCATCACGCCGTGGTTGGAATCCGCCGCGGGGATGGACGACGCGCCCGGCAGGGTCATGCCCAAGGTCTCGGCGAGCGACATCATGGTCGCGGCGGTGCCCATGGTCATGCAGGTGCCGGCCGAGCGCGAGGCGCCCGCCAGCACCTCGTCGACGACGGCCGCCTCGACGTTCCCGGCCCGGAACTCGGCGTAATACTTCCAGTGGTCGGTGCCGCTGCCCAGGGTCTGGCCGTTCCAGAAGCCGCGCAGCATGGGGCCGGCGGGCATGTAGATGGCCGGCAGGCCCGCCGAGGTCGCGCCCATGATGAGCGACGGCGTGGTCTTGTCGCAACCGCCCATCAGCACCGCCCCGTCGACCGGGTAGGAGCGGATCAGCTCCTCCGCCTCCATCGCCAGCAGGTTGCGGTAGAGCATGGTGGTCGGCTTCATCATGATCTCGCCCAGCGTGATCGCCGGCATCTCCACCGGGAAGCCGCCGGCCTGATAGACGCCGCGCTTGATCTGCTGCACCCGCTCGGGGAAGTGGCCGTGGCAGGTGTTGAGGTCGGACCAGGTGTTGACGATGCCGATCACCGGGCGGCCGTCGAAATCCTCCGGCGAGAAGGCGAGCTGGCGCATCCGGCCGCGATGGCTGAAGGCGCGCATGCTCTCGCCCGCCAGCCAGCGCTGGCTGCGGAGCTCGGAGACGGTCTTGCGGGGCTTGGTCATCGGACGGGTCGCTATCGGTGGCGGGGCTGCGGGAAGGATAGCGGGCACACGCGGTCTTTGACACGGCAAAGCCGCGCGTCTAGGTAGGCCGCAGCCGCCGTCGCGGCCGACCCCCTTTCCGCAAGGCCAGATGTCCGCCACCGAACCTCCCGCGCCCGGACCCGCCGGCGGGCCCGCATCCGGGTCCGTACCGTCGCCCGGTGGGCGCAGCGAGCTGGCGGGCATGCGCGCCTTCCGCCACCGCGACTTCCGCTACTTCTGGGCAACCCGCGTGTGCGGCATCCTGGCGACCGAGATGCTGATCACCACGGTCGGCTGGCAGGTCTATCGCCTGACCGCCAGCGAGCTGAACCTCGGCCTCATCGGCTTCGCCCAGTTCGCGCCCTTCGCGCTGCTGTTCCTGGTGTCGGGCGTCGCGGCCGACCGGCTGCCGCGCATGCGCATCATCCTCGGCTGCGTGGCGCTGCAGACCGTGTGCGCCGCCACCCTGCTGTGGGGAACCTGGAGCGGCGCGCTCGACTTCGGCACCATCCTCGCCGTCCTCGTCCCGTTCGGTGTCGCCCGAGCGTTCCAGGCGCCGGCCCAGATGGCGATCGTGCCGAACCTGGTGCCCAAGGAAGACCTGGCCAACGCCATCGCCTGGTCGGCCTCGGGCTTCCAGATGGCGCGCATCTTCGGGCCGACGATCTCGGGCCTGCTGATCGCCTGGGGCGCGGCGCGCGGCGAGGACGAGCTGGCGGTCTACATCCTCTCGGTCGCGGTGTTCGTGCTGGCCACAACGCTGGCCGCGATGGTCCGCCGGCCGGTGCAGGTGGTCAGCACGGCCCCCATCAACATCGAGAACATCCTCGGCGGGTTCCGGTTCATCGCCTCGCGCCAGGTGATTTTCGGGGCCATCGGTCTCGACCTGTTCGCCGTGCTGTTCGGCGGCGCCATCGCGCTGCTGCCGGTCTATGCCAAGGACATCCTCGGGGTGGGGGCAGAGGGGTTCGGGCTGCTCCGCTCGGCCTTCACCGCCGGCTCGTTCCTCGGCGCGCTCTACATGACCCAGAACCCGATCACCCGGCGCGCCGGGGTGAAGCTGCTGTGCGCGGTCGGCACCTTCGGGCTGGGCGTCATTGTGTTCGGCCTGTCCGAGATCTTCTGGCTGTCGCTCGGCGCGCTGATGGTGATGGGGCTGGCCGACGCGATCAGCGTCTTCGTGCGCCAGAACCTGGTGCAGATCATCACGCCCGACGAGATGCGCGGGCGGGTCAGCGCCGTGACGGCGGTGTTTATCGGGGCGTCGAACGAGCTGGGCGAATTCGAGTCCGGCGTCACCGCCCACTGGTGGGGCACGGTGCCCGCCGTGGTCGTGGGCGGGGCGGCGACGGTCGCCGTCGCGGCGAGCTTCGCCTGGCTGTTTCCCAAGCTGCGCCTGGTGGATTCGCTGGATCCCGACGAGCTGATCGCCAAATACCGGGACGCCCCGCCGAGCCGTCCGATATAGCGCCGTCAGGCCCGCACAGGCGAAATGCGCGGCATGAAAAATCAAATAAAAATGAAAAAAATGGGTGAAATTCCATCCGGATGAATAAATATACCCTATTATATTTTTCGCATTCCAATCGATGCATTTTCATACAAAGTAAATAATCATGAAAATTCCTGTCTGGACAAAACCAGGCCTGGTGGGCGCCTTCGCCGGCGTCATCTTCGCGACCTTTGCCGGCTTCTCCGCCGGCGGCTGGATGTCGGAATCCTCGGCACGCGAGCAGGCCGTGAGCCACGCGCGCGACGAGGTCGTTGCCGCCCTGGTCACCATCTGCATCGCGCAGTCGCGCGAGGACCCGCAGTTCACGGCGTCGATCCAGATGCTGAAAGAGGCCCGCACCTTCGACCGCAGCCGCAAGCTCATGGACATCGGCTGGGCGACCATGCCGGGTTCGAGCGAGCCGAACAGCCGCGTGGCCTTCGCCTGCATGGACGCGCTCGCCGCCGAGTTCTAGCCGGCTTTCTGCCGGGCCGGCGCCCGGACGTCAGTCGATCACCGCGATCGCGTTGACCTCGAGCAGGCAGCGCGGGTCCGTCGCCAGGCGCACCACCTGCACCGTCGTGGTGGCCGGCTTGGCGTTGCCGAAATAATCGGCCCACACACGGTTCAGATCGTCCTGACCCTCCATATCGGTCAGGAACCGGTCGGCCGTGACGATGTCGTCGAAGGTCGCGCCGACCGCGTCGAGCCCCTTCTTCAAGTTCTCGAGCACCGCGCGCGCCTGGCCCTCCATGTCGTCGGGCATGGCGGCGAACTCCTCGGGCACGTGCGGGTGCGAGTGATAGACGGGCGCCGCCGTGACGCCCGCCAGGTACACGGTCGTGCCGCCCGTCACCTTGATCGCCGGCGCATAGGGCATCCAGATGTCCGGCGCGTCGGGCCAGTGGCAGTGTTCGATCGTCTTGGCCATGGATTCCTCCCAGAATGTGAGACCGCCGGCCGCGGACTGGTGTGCCGGCAAGGTTCGCCGCTAGATTGCCATGCTACGCGATCCGGTCGCGCCATGGGATTCCTTCGAGAGCTCTTCTGCCATGCTACCCATCGACAGCCTCTATCGCGGCCGCCAGATCAATCCCGACGGGATCGCGCTGGAAGACGACTCAACGAAGCTCACCTACCGCGAGCTGGTCGCGCGGGTCGAGGCGCTCGCCGCCGCGCTGCAGACCCGCCTGCCCCACAAGCAGGCCAAGATCGCGGCCTGCGGCTACAACAACCTGCAGCATGTCATCGCGATCCTCGCCACCCACCTGGCCGGGCACACCTGGGTGGCGGTGAACCCGCGCAGCGGCAAGGCCGAGAACAACGCGCTGATGGATCTGGTCGAGCCGGACCTGGTAATCGCCGACGATGCGGCGCGCGATGCCTTCGACACAGGCAACTTCCCCTTCATCGTCGCAGCGCCCGAAGGAAACGGCGCGGCCGGCGGTACCGCCAACGATACGGCCAACGACACGGTCGACGGGCTGATCGCGGCCCATCGCGGCCAGCGGCCCGAACGCCCCCTGCTCGACCCCAACACCGATTTGCAGGCAATCAAGTTCACCGGCGGCTCGACCGGTTTGCCCAAGGCCGTGATGCAGCCCTACCGGACGGGAATCACCCTGATCGGCAACTTCCTGTCGGTGTTCCGACTCAACCCCGACGACTGCCAGGTCGCCGCCGCGCCGGTCAGCCACGCGGCCTTCATCCTGATGCTGCCGATCTTCGCGGTGGGCGGGCGCAACATCGTGCTGCCGACGCCCGACCCGGAACGGATTCTCGATTCCTTCCGGAACCGCGGCGTGAGTACGATCTTCATGCCGCCGACCATGATCTACAAGACGATGGCGGTGCCGGGGATCGAGAAGATGTCCTTCCCTAAGCTGCGCCACCTGATCTATTCCGCCGCGCCGATGCCGCCCGAGAAGGTGCACGAGGCACAGGGCGTATTCCCCCATGCCATCGAGACGCTCTACGGCCAGACCGAGGCCTCCTCGATCTGCACGGCGATGACCGCGGCCGAGCTCGAGGACGCGGCCAACAACGGCTCGGTCGGGCGCGCCACGCCGCTGATGCGGGTCGAGATCATGGACCCTGACGGCAACATCCTGCCGCCGGGCGAGACCGGCGAGGTTGTGGTGCGCGGCGGGCTGACCATGACCGGCTATTATAAGAACCCTGAGGCCACCGCCGAGGCGTTCAAGGGCGGCTGGCTGCACACCGGCGACGGCGGCCTGATCGACGAGCGCGGCTACCTGTTCCTCAAGGACCGGCTGCGCGACGTCATCATCTCGGGCGGGTTCAACGTCTATCCGACCGACGTCGAGGGCGCGCTGGTGCGCCACCCCGATATCTACGAATGCGTGGTCTTCGGTGCAGTGGACGATCACTGGGGCGAACGGGTCGAGGCGGCAGTGCAGCTGCGCGAGGGGGCGTCGGTCTCGGCCGACGACATCATCGCCCACGCCAAGGCCGAGCTGGGCTCGGTGAAGGCGCCCAAGGCGGTCCACCTGGTCGACGATCTGCCGCGCAGCGCGGTGGGCAAGGTGCTGCGCCGCGAGGTGCGCGACCGCTTCGCCAAGCCCGCCGGCTGATCGGTGGTTGGCGCACAGCGCGCGGCAGCGTAAGAATTCCGCCACCATGCGCATTACCGATATCCGCGAGATCGCGGTCCCCCTGAACTCGAACCTGCGCAACGCGGTGTTCGACTTCTCCCAGATGACGACCTCGGTCGTCGCCGTCGTCACCGACCAGGTCCGCGACGGCGTGCCGGTGATCGGCTACGCCTTCAACTCCACGGGGCGCTATGCCTGCGGCGCACAGATGCGTGCGCGGTTCATCCCGCGCATCCTCGATGCCGATCCCGACAGCCTGATCGACGAGGAACGCAACAATTTCGACCCTGAGGCGATCCTGGCGGCGATGATGCGGGGCGAGAAGCCCGGCGGACATTCCGACCGCTCGGTGGGCATCGGCACGATCGAGTTCGCCGTGTGGGACGCGATCGCCAAGATCGAGGAGAAGCCGGCCTTCCGCTCGATCGAGGCGCGCTACAACCCCGGCGGCGCCAAGCGCGACATGTTCGTCTATGTCGGCGGCGGCTGGTATGCGCCGGGCAAGGGCATTCCCGAACTGCTGGACGAGATGCGCGGCTATCTCGACATGGGCTACACCCAGCTCAAGATGAAGGTCGGCGGCGCCACCGTCGCCGAGGACATCGAACGGCTGGAGGCCGTGCTGCCGCTCGTCGGCAACGACGGCTGGAACCTGGCCGTCGACGCCAATTGCGGCCTGACCCCCGATCTGGCGCGCGAGTACGCCCGCGTCCTCGCCCCCTACAAGCTGCGCTGGTACGAAGAGGCGACCGACCCGCTCGACTACGCGCTGATGGCCGAGCTGGCGGACATCTACGAACCGCCCATGGCGACGGGCGAAAACCTGTTCTCGATCCAGGACATGAAGAACCTCGTCACCTTCGGCGGCATGCGCCGGAACCACGACGTGCTGCAGATCGACCCGCCGCAAAGCTACGGGGTGGTCGCCGTCGCGCGCACCGTGGAGATGCTCAAGAAAAACGGCTGGGCGGCGGGAAGCTCGGTCATGCCCCATGGCGGCAACCAGATGTCGCTGCACATCGCCGCCGGGCTGGGCATGCTGCTGTGCGAGTCCTACCCCAACACCTTCGGCATGTTCTCTGGCTTTGCCGACGACGCCGAGATCGTCGACGGTTGCCTGACCCTCGACGACGAACGGCCCGGCATCGGCTTCGAGGCCCAGGCCGATCTCTACGCCGTGATGCGCGGCATCACCCAAGACTGATCAACAACGAAAACGAAATCCCACGGAGGAGGCCCAAGCGATGATGTTCGAATACTTCCCCGATAATTACCCATGGTCGATGGCGGCGGTGATGACCGTGAACGCCGGCGGCGTGCTGTCGGAAGTCCATGAGGCGATGAAGGACCTCAAGGACGTGGCGGGCGCCAACGACGATGCCGCGAACGAGGCCTGGCACAAGAACTTCATGAAGCTTGCCGAACGCAGCATGCGCCTCGCCGAAGCCGACGACGCGGCCGGCCGCAAGTTCTCGGCCGGCGCCAAGTACCTGCGCGCCGCGGCCTACTTCATGACCGCGGAGCGGATGTGCAAGTCGCACGACCCGATCCGGATCCAGACCTACAAGCAGATGCTCGACGCCTTCACCAAGGGCGTGGAGCGGCGTGGCGACAATGTCGAGCGGGTCGAGGTGCCCTACAGCCACAACGGCCAGGACACGAGCCTGCCGGCGCTGTTCTGCCGCGCTGATCCGGGCGCGGTCGCGCTCGACGGCCCGCCGCCCTGCATCGTCCATTTCGACGGGCTCGACGTGATGAAGGAGTTCCTGTTCCTTGCCGGCGTGGCGCGCGAATACAACCGGCGCGGCATCTCGGTCCTGCTGCTCGACCATCCGGGTGTCGGCGAGGCGCTGCGCCTGCGCGACCTCAAGCTGTTCCCCGAGACCGAGGTGCCCGCGGGCGCGGCCATCGACTATCTCGCGGCGCGCGGCGATGTCGCGGCCGACCGCATCGGCATCGCCGGCATCAGCCTCGGCGGCTACTACGCGCCGCGCGCGGCCGGCTTCGAGCACCGGCTGGCCTGCGCCATCGCCTGGGGCGCCATCAACGACTATGGCGAGATCACCCGCGGCCGGCTGGCCGGCACCGGCACCAAGCTCTCGGTCTCGCACTGGGAAGAGCACATGAACTGGGTCTTCGGCACGAATTCGGCCGAGGAGGTGCTGAAGGTGATCGACCGCATGACCCTGGAAGAGGCGGCTCCCAACATCGCGTGCCCGCTGCTCGTGGTCCACGGCGCCGGCGACCGCCAGATCCCGCTGGCCATGGCGGAAAAGACCATTCGCGATGCGAAGAAGAGCCCGCGGGCGGAGCTCAAGGTCTTCACCGCGGACGAGGGCGGCATCGAGCACTGCCAGGTCGATCACGGCGCGCTCGCCGTGGAATATATGGCCGACTGGGCCGCTGACGTGCTCGGCGGACGCACCGGATAGACATTTCATTACGCGCCCGGATGCCATGCGGTACCCGGGGGCGATTGACTCAATCAAACGCTTGTTTGAATATCCTCCCAAGAACGTCCGGCCAACGGACGTCTTGGGAGGAACAGTGACTGCGCTCCACGCAGACGACACCGGCAACGGGATAGAACCCCGGGGCGAGGCGACGCGCCAGCGTATCCTCGATGCGGCGGAACGGCTGTTTTCCGAGCACGGGATCAACGGCGTCTCGCTGCGCACCATCACGGCTGCGGCCGGCGCCAACTCCGCGGCCGCCAACTACCATTTCGGATCGAAGCAGGGCCTCGTCGAAGCGGTCTTCGCGCGCCACGCGTCGGGGATTGCCACCGAACGCCGCGCACTGCTCGACGACTGCCGGGCCGCGCCGGGCCGCCCGCCCCTGTTGGAACAGATCGTCGCCGCCTTCCTGGAACCCAGCATGCGCGGCCAGCATGGCGGCACCACCTTTGCACGGCTGCGCGCGCGCATGATCGCCGAGAGCACCGACGACACGCGCCGGCTCTATGCCCGCTACTTCGACGATTCGAGCGGGCGGTTTCTTACGGCCCTGCGCGAAGCGCTGCCCGAACTGCCGGCCCACGACCTCCACTGGCGCTTCCACATCATGCTGGGCACCATGGTCTACACCCTGGCCAACCCGGGGCGCATCCAGATCCTGACGGACGGCGCGTGCGACCCGTCGGACACGGACGAGGCGCTCGACTATCTGGTGCCCATGCTGGCGCAAATCTTCCGCGGCGAGCCCGTAGGTTCCGGGGTCGCGGCGCTCGAACCCATCCTCAAAGTCGGTCAAATCTTGCGTTGAAAGGGATTTCACGATGGCCAATCCAAACAGCGACATGCGCGTAACGCTCGAGGTCCTCGAAGAGTGGGCTGAGAAGTGCAAGAACTGGGGCAAGTGGGGCGACGACGACGAGATCGGCACGCTCAACTACACCACGCAGGACGACGTGGTCGCCGCCGCCCAGCTGGTGAAGAAGGGCAAGGTCATGTCCATGGGCCTGAACTACGACCAGTTCGGCCCGCAGGGCGCCAAGACGCCCTACCCCGCCATGGGCCGGTTCAACCCGATCCACATGATGACCCGCACGGGCACGGACGCCTATTCGGGCGTGCTCGACCATCGCGGCATCCGCGGCGCCGACGACCTGATCATGATGCCGCTGCAGTGCGGCACTCAGTGGGACGGTCTCGGCCACGTCTTCTACAAGGACTTCATGTGGAACGGCTATGACTGCCGCGAGGTGACCACGGCCGGTGCCCAGAAGGCGGGCATCGAGAAGACCAAGAACAAGATGACCGGCCGCGGCGTCTTCCTCGACATGGCCCGGGTCAAGGGCGTCGAGTATCTGGAAGACGGCTATCCGATCACCTGTGCCGATCTGGACGAGGCCTGCGAGAAGCAGGGCGTCGAAGTGCGCAAGGGCGACTTCGTGGTGCTGCGCACCGGCATGATGGAGCGCTGCCTGAACGACGGCAGCTGGGACGGCTATGCCGGCGGCGATGCGCCGGGCATGGCGTTCGAGACCCTCGACTGGATCTACAACAAGGAAATCGCCGGTTACGCGTCCGACACCTGGGGCAACGAGGTGCGCCCCTGCGAGACCGACGAGAACATCAACCAGCCCTGGCACTGGATCGCCATCCCGATCCTCGGCCTGACCATGGGCGAGATCTTCTACCTCAAGGACATCGCGGACGATTGCGCCGATGACGGTGTCTACGAGTTCATGTTCGTTGCCCCCGCGCTGCCGATCACGGGCGCGGTGGGTTCGCCGGTCAATCCGCTGGCGATCAAGTAAGCAGCGCAGCCAGGATTTCGCGATGCTTTCCGTCGAATCGTCGGTTTCTGGGACAGTCATGCTGTCGACAGAATTGACGGGCACGGATGTGTGTGCAGGGGCCGCCTTGACCCGTTCCGGGGCGGGCTCGCAAAGTCGAAACCAAGAACGGGACGGCGCGCTCACGTCTCTAGGGAGGAATCAATGCGCAAAACATTTCTAGCCACCACATGCCTCGTGGCCGGCTCGTTGCTGGCCATGGGTTCGGCATCCGCCGGCTCGTTCGGCGACGGTTCGGTCGCGCAGGCGAAGGCCGCCTCGCAGGTCACCCTCGACTGGCTCGAGGGCAAGGCTGCGAGCTACGGCACCAACAACGTCAGCTATGACGGCCCGGTCATCACCTTCCGGTCGTCGAGCCATATCCCGCCGGTCTCCAGCCTGGCGAAGCTCCAGATCCAGGGCTTCAACCAGCTGGAAGCCATGTCGAACGGCAAGATCAAGGTCGAGACGACCTGGTCGCAGTCGGTGCACAGCGTGCGTGAAGGCCGCAAGGCCACGCGGACGGGCCTGTCCGATCACGCGCCGTGCTTCTCGCTCTATACGTCGCGCGACTACAACGTCGTCGGCGGTCTGGGCCTGCCGTTCCTGTTCAACAACTCGCACGAAGCGGTCGCCACGGCCGAAGCGCTGTATCCGCAGTACCTCAAGGAAGAGTTCGAGCGGTTCGGCGTCAAGATCATGCGCGAGGCGCACACCGGCCCATACCATCTGTACAACAACAAGCCGGTCAAGACGCTCGAGGACGTGAAGGGCATGAAGGTCCGCGCCGGTGGCGGCACCCACGCCCAGATCATCGGTGCCCTGGACGCGACCCAGGTCTCGATGCCGGGCGCGGACGCCTACACGGCCATGCAGCGCAACACGATCGACGCGATCCACTTCAACGACGCCGCGGCGCTGATCTTCAAGCTCCACGAGGTCGCGAAGTTCCGCACGCTCAACGGCTTCAACCTGCTGACCGTCGAGTACTGCATGTCGGGCGAATGGTTCGACGCGCTGCCGGCCGACCTGCAGGTCGTGGTCAACAATTGGGGTCGCCAGATGGCGATCGCCGAGGCCGTCGGCTTCTACGACTATGGCGGCATCGTCAACGTCAACACGATGGTCGAACAGCGCGGTCTCGAGACGATCGACATGGGCGCCGCCGAGCTCGATCGCTGGAAGGCAGCGGTTGCCCCGGTGGAGGCCGCCTGGGTCGCCGACGCCGAGAAGAAGGGCGTTCCGGCCAAGGCGTTCATGGCGGACATCCGCAAGTACGCGGCTAAGTTCGCTACCATGTCGCCGAACGAAATCATGCTTGACGCGATCAACAATCCCATCCAGGGCATGTACGACATGAAGTAAGAGTCCGGACCGGCCGGGGCGTTCGCGCCCCGGCCATCCGCTTGAAAAGGGGGAGCTTCGACCGATGGAAGCACTGGAAAACGCCTTCAAGTTCATCTCGGTGAACCTCGATCGGATCGGCGGGCTGATCGTCCTGCCCGCGGTGTCGATCGTGGTGATCATCGACGTGTTTCTTCGCTACATCTTCAACTCGCCCTTCATCTGGAGCCTCGAATTCAACGAGTGGATGCTGCTCCTGATCTTTGCCTTCGCCATTCCCGAGTGCACGCGCCAGAACGGTCATGTGCGCATGGAGCTCCTGATATCGAGCCTGCCCAGACGGGCACAGGAGACGATGGACGTCGTCTACATCGTCTTCGCGCTGACGATTTTCTTCCTTTTGGGACGGCATGCCTGGGAGGAATTCCTGTTCGACCTCGAGCTCGAACGGGTCACCGAATTCCTGCTGCTGCCGATCTGGGCGCACCAGCTCGCGATCTTCGCGATGTGCGTCATCCTGATCATCTACTACCTGCTTCGGCTGGTCGCGACGGTGCTTGCCATGGACCAGTTCTCGCGCACCGAATCCGTCGGCATGGAGGAATAACCGATGACCGCAACCCGCAATCTCCCGGCCGCGCTCCTTTTTATCGTCCTTCTCGTTGTCTTTGCGGCGCTACCGGCCACCATCGGCATCGACGCGCTCAAGGCCATCGACCCGACAACAATCGGCGTCCTCTCGTTCGTCGGCATGCTGCTTCTGATCCTCGTCGGCGTGCCGATCGGGTTCGCGATGCTCGCGACTGCCGCCGTCGGATTCTTCATCGTCGGCCGGCCGAATTTCGCCGAGACCCAGCTCGCGGTCACCTTCGTCGATCAGGGCACCAGCTTCGTGTTTGTCGCCGTACCGCTGTATTTCCTGATGGGCCAGCTCGTCCAGCGAACCAACATCGCCTACGATCTGTACGAATGCGTCTATCGCTGGCTCGGTCGCCTGCCGGGCGGCCTGGCGATTTCCTCGGTCGTGGCCTGCGGCGGCTTCGGTGCCGTGTCCGGCGGCAGCGTGACCGCGGTGGCGACCATGGGACCGATGTGTATCCCGGCGATGCGCCGCTACAATTATGACGACGGGCTCGCCACGGGCTGCGTCAGCGCGGCGGGCACGCTGGGCATCCTGATTCCGCCCTCGATCATCATGGTCGGCTACGGGATACTGACCGAGACCTCGATCGGCGCCCTGTTCATCGCCGGCATCATCCCGGGCATCCTGATGACCATCGGGTACTCCGCGACCATCGCGATCAAGTGCGTAATCAACCCCGAACTGGGTCCGGTCGGCGAGAAGTACACGATGGCCGAAAAGGTGTCGTCGCTGACCAAGGTGACACCGATCTTCCTGACCTTCATGATCGTCATCGGCGGCATCTATCTCGGCATCTTCACGCCCACAGAGGCGGCCGGCGTCGGCGTTCTGTCGCTGATCCTCATCGCCGCCTACATGAAGCGGCTGTCCGTGCAGAACCTCAAGGAATCGCTGCTCAAGTCGATGCACACCTCGGCGATGATCTTCGTGATCATCATCGGCGGTCACATGATGGGCAAGTTCGTCGTGCTGACGGGCCTGACCGAGGGTGTGATCGGCTGGATCACGGCGGCCCAGTTTACGCCGCTGACCGTGATGCTGATGATCAGCCTGCTCTACATCGTGCTGGGAATGGTGCTGGATGTCTGGGGCATGCTGATCCTGACGATCCCGTTCACCCTGCCGATCATAATCGATCTGGGATACGACCCGGTCTGGTACGGCGTCTATGCGGTGATCATGGCCGAGCTGGCGCTGATCACCCCGCCGGTCGGGATAAATGTCTACGTGATGGCGAAAATGGCGCCAGACGTGCCGCTGACCACGATTTTCAGGGGCGTTGCGCCGTTCTTCATCTTCACGTTGCTCCTGGTTGCGCTGATCACGCTCTTCCCGGACATCGCAATGTGGCTGCCGCGAACGGCAGGCATGAGCTGATCGCCGGACGCGATCGCGGCCGGACTAGCGAAGCGCGCGACGCGGCGGCGTCCAGGGTTTGTCGTTCCCCGACGACCCAGGCGCCGCGGCCGGTCTGGCCGGTGTCGCCAGCGTGACGGGCGCGCTTTCGTCGTCGCGCTTGTCGAGTTCGACGGGAAGCTCGCGCCGGCGACGGTCGGGCCCGCTGAACGACGGGCTGCGGATGAAGCGCCGCGGTTTCGCGATCACGCTGCGCAGGCGCGCGCCGACGCCGTCGACCGTCACGGGCTTGGCAAGGAATTCCGTGACACCGGCGTCGCGGGCCGCCTCGACATGGGCCTTCTCCGAATGCCCGGTAATCATCAGGACGGGAACCCGGGTCGAGGGATGGGTCGTGTCCTCGCGCAACAGCCGCGTGAATTCGAGGCCGTCGATGGGCGCCATCATCATGTCGGTGATGATGACGTCCGGAATCAGGAGCTTGCTGTCTTTGAGCGCCGCCATGCCGCTCACGGCCTCGCGGACCTCGGTCACGCCGATCGCCTCGAGGATGCCGCGAAGCAGCCGTCGCATGTGCTCGTTGTCGTCGACGACGAGCACGCTCAGATCTGGCGGTATGCCCGAAGACATTTTCTGTAACCCTCTCCCCGCAGCGTGCCGGTTCGTTTTCGTGAAAGACCCGCAAATCTCGGCGAAACTGCCGTTGAACTATCGGCGGGTTTGGTTAACAAAGTCTTTCGTGCGGCGGCCCGGACGTGCGCTGAATCGATAACGAGCCCGAGCCAGGAGGAACCCCGATCATGAGCGTCGACATCTATCACAACCCGCGCTGCAGCAAGTCGCGCGCAACCTTGGAACTCCTCGAGGCGAGAGGGGTCGAGGTTTCGGTGATCGAATATCTCAAGGAGCCCCCCGACGAGATCGAACTGCGCCAGGTGCTCGACCTGCTGGGCATCCCGGCCCGCGAACTGCTGCGCACGGGCGAGGCACCCTACAAGCAGCTCAACCTCGGCGATCCCTCCAAGACCGAGGACGACATCATCGGCGCGATCCTGAAATTCCCGATCCTGATGGAGCGCCCGATCGTGGTGACGAACGGCAAAGCGCGGATCGGACGGCCGCCGGAATCGGTTCTCGAAATTCTCTGACGGTGCCCCGCGTGACCCGCCCTGCGGCCTATGCCTGCGGTCCCGGACGCACCGAATCCTTCCGGGAACGCACGGTCGCGTTCCGCGACGGCCGCGAGACGCCACGCGACCATCTCGAAACGCTGATCGCACGGATCGAGGCCCGCGAACCCGAGCTGCACGCGTTCGTCACCCTGGACCTGGATGCGGCCCGTGCCGCGGCCGACGCGGCCTCTGCGCGCTATGCCGGGGGAAAACCCGCCTCGCCGCTCGACGGGTTGCCGATCGGGCTCAAGGACATCATCCAGACGCGCGAACTGCCGACCCAGTCGGGAAGTCCGATCTATGCGGGCTGGACCGCCGAACGCGATGCCCCGGTCGCGGCGGCGTTGCGGCGCGGCGGGGCGGCGATCGTCGGCAAGACGGCGACGACGGAATTCGCCTACGGCGCGATCACACCCGCCCGCAACCCCTACGATCCGGAACGCACCCCCGGCACCTCGTCCAGCGGTTCGGCCGCGGCCGTCGGCGCGGGCATGCTCCCGGCCGCGATCGGCACGCAGCTGATGTCGTCAGTGATGCGGCCGGCCAGCTATTGCGGCCATGTGGGCGTCAAGCCGACCTACGGAGCCATCCGACAGGACGCCATCCACCCCTTTTCGCCGTCGGGCGAACATGTCGGCGTGCATGCCCACGCGCTCGAGGATGCCTGGCTGCTGCTGCACCATCTTTCGCGCGAAGCGGGGCCGATACCGGGCGAACGCGGAATCACGGGCCCGCAATCGGCACCGGCAGCGCGCAAGCCGGCCCGCCTGATGCGCATGTACACGCCCGGCTGGGACCTCGCCGACGCCGGCGTCCGGAACGCCTTCGAGCGCGCCCTGGATGCCATTTCCGATGCCGGCGTGGCGGTCGTCGAGCCGGCGGACGACCCGGAACTCGCCGCCCTCGAGGCGGATTTCGCCAGATCCGATGCGTGCATCGCCGATGTCGCGGCTTTCGAGATGCGTTGGCCCTTCTTCGAGTACGAGGCGAACGGCGACGACCTCCACCCACGCATCCGCACCCTGCTCGCCCGTGCCCACGGGGTGACGCTGGACGATTATCACGCCGCGCTCGACTGGAAGGACGGGTTTCGCGCCCGCTATCGCGCCCTCGCAGGGCGGATCGACGGCATGATCGGCCTGACCGCGCCGGAAGTCGCGCCGCGCGGTCTCGAGAATATCGGCCACCCGGTGATGTGTTCCCCGGCCTCGTGCATGGGCGCGCCGGCGATCTCGCTTCCGTCGCTCCAGGTGGACGGTCTGCCGCTGGGCCTGCAGCTGGTCGGCTTCCACCATCGCGACGCCGACATGTTCGCCTTCGCCGCGTGGCTCGACACCGTTCTCTGCCCGTGAGCGATCTTTCGAATCTCAGGTCCTGCGTGGTCGGTGCCGGGGCCATCGGAGGCCTCATAGCCGCGCGCCTGGCGCGTGCGGGCGCTCCCGTATCGGTCGTCGCGCGCGGCCCGCACCTGGCGGCCATCCGCGCCAACGGGCTGCGGCTGACGTCCGGCGGCGACGATTTCACGGCGACCGTCGCCGCCTCGGACGATCCCGCCGAGCTCGGTCCGCAGGACGTCGTCCTACTGACGGTGAAGGCGCCGGCCCTGCCCGGAATCGCCCCCCGTCTGGCGCCGTTGATTGCCGACGGCACCAGCATCGTCGCGGCGATGAACGGCATCCCCTGGTGGTTCTGCGACTCGCTGACCGGGCCTCTCAAGGGGCGGCAGCTCGAATCGGTCGATCCGGACGGCCGGCTCGCCGGCGCCCTGTCGGCCGCCTGCGTGCTCGGCTGCGTCGTGCACGCCGGGTCATCGGTGCCCGAACCGGGCGTGATCGACCATGTCGCCGGCAACGTCTTCATCCTCGGGGATGCGCGGCGCGCGGCTTCGCCCCAGGCCGTGCGCATCGCCGAGGCCTTTGCGGCGGCGGGCCTGGGCGGCCGCGCAACCGACGACATCCACACCGAAATCTGGCTGAAGCTGATCGGCAACATGGGCATGGGACCAATCTGCGCACTCACGGGCGACACGCTGGCCGGCCTTGCGCGCGACCCCGGGACGCGCGCCCTCGCGGCGGCGATGATGCGGGAAGCCATCGACGTGGGCGATGCGCTGGGCCTGCCGCTGGAGATGGGCGTGGAGGCTCGGATTGACCTGGGCGCCGAACTGGGCGCGTTCAAGCCGTCGATCCTGCAGGACCTGGAGCGGGGCCGCCCCCTGGAGATCGACGCCATGGTCAGCGTCGTCGCCGAGATGGGCGGAATCGCCGGAATTCCCACGCCGACGATCGACACCGTGCTGGCGCTGCTGCGCGGACGGGCCCGGCTGGCGGGGCTTTACTGACCGCGATGGAGATTCGCAGGACATCCCTGGCCGTCCTGTTCGCGATGATGTTCGCGAGCCAGCTCGCGCTGACGATCTTCCTTCCGGCAGCGCCGGACATTGCAGACGATCTGGGCACCTCGCTCAACCGTGTGCAGCTGGTCATTCCGGCCTACCTGATCGCGTTTGCATTCATGCAGCTGGTCGCCGGTCCCCTGTCCGACGCCTTCGGGCGGCGCCCGGTGATCCTGGGAGGGGTGGCCCTGTTCACGGTCGCCAGCCTGGCCTGCGCGTCCGCCGACAGCATCTGGCAGCTGCTCGGCGCGCGTTTCTTCCAGGCCGCGGGCGCCTGTACGTCGATCGTCGTCGGCCGGGCGATCATCCGCGACACCAACGACGGAAAATCCGCGGCCAAGGCAATGTCCTACCTGGCCATCTCGCTGGGTGTCGGCCCGGCGGTCGCACCGTTCTTCGGCGGCCTCCTCGTGGAGGCCTTCAACTGGCGCGCAACCTTCATCGCGACCGCCGTGATGAGCGGCCTCGCCCTGGCCTTCGCGGTGCCGATTCTGCGCGAAACCCTGTTGCCGCAGGACCGGCGTCCGCCCGACATCGTCCGCCTCATCGTCGGCTACGCCGCACTCGTGCGCAATCCGTCCTTCATGGGCTACAGCCTGACCATCTCGTTCCAGAGCGGCATCTTCCAGGTGTTCATGACCGCCGCGCCGATCGTGCTCATCAGCGTGATGGGCCTGCCGCCGCGTATCTTCGGCCTGTACCTGATGGCGGTGCCGGTCGCCTTCATGCTCGGCAGCTATCTGTCGGGCCAGCTCGTCGCGCGGTTTTCCGAAGACACGATCATCCGGATCGGCGGGGCCCTGGGTATTCTGGGCGGGCTGATGCAGGTCGGATTCGCGGTCACGGGCATCGCCAATCCGGCGCTGGTCGTTACGGCGATCATGGTCTCGAACTTCGGCACCGGGCTCGTGTTCGCGAACTGCTACGCGCAGGCGCTGAACCAGGTTCCCCCGTCCTTCGCCGGCTCCGCCTCGGCGCTGGGCGGCTTCCTGCACATGGGCTGGGGCTTCTTCCTGGCCCTGACCATCGCCAACCTGCCCCACGCCTCGTCGCTGAACATGGGTCTGGTGCAGACGTCGACGACGGTCGCCAGCGCCTGCCTGTTCCTGTTCCTGGTGGTGCGGCTCGGTCGCCGCAGGGGCTAGGCCCCACCGACTAGACCTGGGGGGTCAGGCCCGTCGCCTCGATCCCGGCCACGGCGCACGCCTCGTCATTGTCCGACGTGTCGCCGGTCACTCCGACCGCACCGGCCACGTTGCCGTCCGCGTCGCGGATCAGGACGCCGCCCGCCACGGGAATGATGCGTCCGCCCGACGCCGATGCCAGCGCGACCCCGAAATGCTCGCGCGTCAGGATGTCGGCCTCGTTCGCGCGCGACGAGCGGCCGATCGCGAGGCCGCCCCACGCCTTGCCGAAGGCGATCTCGAAGCGGAGGATCCCGCTCTTGTCCTCGCGCTGGGCGGACACCAGGTGGCCGCCATCGTCGAGCACGACGATCGTCAGCGGCCCGATCCCCATTTCGCGGCCCTTGGCCTGCCCGGCCTCGATGATGGTGTTTGCCTGCGCGAGCGTGACTTTCGCCATGTCTGGTCCCCCCGACGGAATTGCGTGTCTGGATTCGGAAAGACGCAAGATTAGACGCCGGTCCGCCCCAAGACCAGTCCGGGACAACAGCCTTTTGGCCGAAACCGGCCTATTCTGCGGCCTGCGGCTTGATGTACGAGTACGCCGCCGCCAGGTAGTCAGCGAAGAAGTCGCCATAGCGGATCGGCTCGTACCGGGCGGGGTTGTCCGCCGTGCAGCAACTCGCGACCGGCGCGATCACATCGTCCAGATCGGGGTTGAAGAAGAATGCGAGCGAATAGCGGTCCGCGTCCGTCGCCATGGTCACGCGGTGGGGCGATGCCCGGAACCGCTCGTTCGAGAACCGCTTGAGCATGTTCCCGGAGTTGACGATGACGCTCCGCGCCATCGGCGGGTGGTCGACCCATTCGCCGTCGGGCGTCTTGATCTGCAGGCCCGGCTGGTTGCTCTGGGGCAGCATGGTGATGAATCCGGCATCGGTGTGCGACGCCGAGCCGAACTGGTCCTCGCGCAGCTCTCCCATGGCCGGGTACTTGACCATGCGCACCACCGGCGTCAGATCCCCGAAATAGTCGTCGAAGAAATCCGCCGGCATCTCCAGCGCCCGCGCGATCACCGGCAGCATCCGGTAGCCCATCGCCGTCATCATCGTGTGAAAGGCCACCTGCGATGCCCGCACGTCGGGTGCGGCGGCCTCGTCGGGCCACTGGTTCAGGCCCCGGAACCGCTCGCCCGACAGCACCTTGGGATCGTCTGCCGCCCGCTCCTGGTGATAGGTCAGGTTCTCCATAGCGTTAGTCTTGAGGCCCGTGGCGCCGTCGACCGAATGCCCCTTGTTCAACGACGTGCCCATCGGCACATAGCCGAGCTGATGCGCGTTCACCTTGATCTTCAGCTTTTCCTCGCGCGGCAGATCGTGGAATTGCTTCGAGCCCGCAAACGCGCGCTCGACGACATTCCAGTCGAGGCCGTGGTTCACCCACATCATGAACCCGACCCGTTCGAAGGCATCGCGGAACCGGGCGGCCAGGGGCTCCAGCGCCCCCTCCTTGCCGGCGAGATAGTCGCCGACATCGACGATGGGAAACTCCTCGGCGGATGCCTGGCGGTAGGGACGGGCGGTGGTCATGGCGTTTCTCCGGTGCATAGCGCAAGGCGCGGCCGTGCGGTTCGGCGAACCCTCGGGCAATCCGACCCGTTCCGACAAGAAACGGCAATCGCGCGTCTCACCCGTTAAGATTCCGATTCCGGTTACCCGTTCGCGAACGCGCCCGTGTGCGAACCTGCGGCGCGTCCGTTCGGACAGCGCAGGATACAAGGGAGGAATGCATGGCACAGACAGTTGGAATCGTCGGCCTCGGCGCGATGGGATCGGCGATCGCGATCAGGCTGATCGACGGCGGCTACGCCGTGACCGGCTACGACCCGCGCGACGCGGCGCTGGAGGAGCTGGAGGCGAACGGCGGCACGCGCGCCGCGAGCCCCCGTGCGGTGGCCGAGGCGGCAGACGTGGTGCTCCTGTCGCTGCCGTCGATCGAGGCCTTCCAGGAGGTCATGCGCGGCCAGGGGGGCGTGCCCGCCGCCGGCAAGCCGGGCCTGGTGATAATCGACACCTGCACCATGCCGATCGCGGTGAAGGAGGAAGGCGCGCGGATCGCCGCGGATGCCGGCATGACCCTGATCGACGGCACCGTCAGCGGCAACCGGGACATGATCCTCGCCAAGGCCCTGACCGCCTACATGAGCGGCGACCGCGACGCCTACGACCAATGGTCGGACATGCTGTCCTGCTTCACGCGCAAGCACAGCTTCGTCGGGGCCTTCGGCAATGCCAGCCGCATCAAGTTCGTGATCAACCACCTGGTCTGCATCCTCACCTGCGCCAACGCCGAGGCGATGGGGCTCGCGCTCAAGGCCGGGCTCGCCGCCGAGGACGTCTACGAGCTGGTCAAGGACAGCGCCGCCAACTCGGTGCTCTGGGAGATCCGCGGCAAGATGATGGCGAGCGAGGATTACACCAGCTCACGCGGGAATTTCGGAATGGCGTCCAAGGACGGGCCCGTCATCGGCGCGTTCGCCCAGGACCTGCACTACCCCGCACCGCTGTTCCAGTCGGCGCTGCAGATGCACCATGCGGCGGTGGGCATGGGCATGTACGATATGGACACGGCGGCGCTGTGCCGCCTGTACGAAAACCTTGCCGGGATCGAACGCTGACCGCAGCAACGAAGGAATGCCGATGAGTGCGCCCGTCTACCTCGATTACGACGCCGACACGCTCTATGCCGAGTACAACAATCGCGGCAAGGTGCCCGCGTTCGAGGCAATCGCGGCGGACTGGGCCAGGCGCAGCGATGCGACCCGCGCCGCCCATCCCCAAGCCCGGATCGACCTTGCCTATGGCGATCACCCCCGCGCGCGGCTGGACCTGTTCCTGCCCGACGCGCCGAACCCGCCGCTGCACGCCTTCATCCATGGCGGCTACTGGCAGTGGAACGACAAGGAGGCCTATGCGTTCCTCGCCGACGCCTTCCTCGACGCCGGCATCGCCTTCGCCAATATCGAGTATCCGCTGTGTCCCGGGGTCGACATGCCGACCCTGGTCGGCCACGTACAGAACGCCTTCGCGCATCTCTGGCGCAACGCCGGCGAACTGGGGTTCGACCGCGAACGCATGCAGGTCAGCGGGAATTCCGCCGGCGGCCATCTGACCGGCGTCATGCTGACCACCGACTGGCCCGCCCTCGCCCCCGACCTGCCGCGCGACCTGGTGAAGAGCGGCATCCCGATCAGCGGCATCTACGATCTGGAGCCGATCCGCCACACCCCGATCGGCGATGCCCTGAAGCTCGATACGGCGACCGGCCAGGCGCTGAGCCCGATGTTTGCCCCGCCGCGCTGCGGCGCGGAAACCGTGGTCGCATTGGGTGCATACGAGGGGCGCGAGTTCCACCGCCAGGCCGAGGAGTTCGCGGCGTGTTTCCGCGCCCACGGCGCCCCGGTGCGCATCGCCAGCATCGCCGGGGCGAACCATTTCACGGTCGTCGAATCCCTTGCCGCACCCGGCGGGACGCTGTTCGACGCCGCCCGTCGAATGCTCGCCTGACCGCGCACGACGAGCACGTCATCCGGGTGCAGAAATTTCTGTGGATCGGGTGGCGACCCGGTTGCCTTAAGCGTAACCGTATCGAGGTGCCCGACGGTCGCCGATACCCGTGGCCAGACTTCGAGTGCCGGCTGCTCATCGGGCGCCAGCGAATCGACGATAAGCGGTTGCGGGGGCACGTCGAGATCGAGGCGCGGCGGCGGCAAGCCCTTCCCGCCCGACGCTGTGGTCCCGGTGCCCGCGGGCGGGTCGGGAATGGTCTCACGGCTCGGTCGCTCGATCTCGTTCGGCTCGATCTTGTCCGGTTCTGGTTCGGGTTTCACCCAGAGGATCAGCGACACCGCAAGCACCGCCAGCGTAGCAACCAGGATCCAACGAGATGCAAGCATTCGGTTCCCACTTCTTCCGTCATGACGTGCGGAAGGTCGGTTGACCGGGCCGACGGGCCCGCAAACCATCAGGGGGATTTGGATACGTCGGCGAGCGGGGCTTCCGCAAGTGAGCGCGCGTTCTCTTGAACGTCATCGGGGAACAGCTTCGCGAGGCGCGCGACGACTTGCCCCGCAGGATCGAGCCCCGCGGTCTCGGCGCGCAGGAGCCACGACCAGGCCTCCGCCACCTCGTCTTCGGTCTTCGCCGCATTGAGGAGCATGACACCGAGATTGTATTGGGCGAGTGCGAACCCCTGCAGGGCGGCGGCACGATACCAGTCGCGCGCGCCATCGCGGTCCTGTGGGCGACCGAGACCGCCTTCGAGCGCGACGGCAAACTTGAACTGGGCGTCGGCGAGGCCCTGCTGCGCCGCCCGTTCGAACCAGTCCGCCGCCATTTTCGGGTCACGGCGAACGTCGGAGCCGGTCTCGTACTTGATGCCGAGGAAGAACTGGGCACGCGCATCGCCCGCTTCGGCCTGCCGGTGGTACCAGCGCAGGGTCTCGGTGTATCCGCCCGGCGGCGACGACTGGGCATTCGCCGGCGCCGCATACGCAAGCGCGAGCAAGACCACAGTCACGCACAAACCGAAACGGGGAAAGGACATCCGACGCCCCAAAAGGACGGCCGCGCGTCTCACATGCCCGGCCCGGGTCCATAAGCGCCACAATTTCAGAATTGTTGCAAGTCGGACGACCCGTCAGCGACCGTTCTCGACCGGGGTTGCGGTCCTTCGTAGCCTTGGAGACGACCGCCCTCGCCCACCAGCGGCACCGCATGGCAGTCCGCGGCCCCGATGGTCTGGTAGCAATAAACGACCGGCGCGGGGCGCGGCTCGTCCTCGTCATAGAGCCAGCTGCCCGTCAGGAGCCGGTTGAAGTCAGGCTTGTATTCTTCCCAGGGGTTCGAACAACCCGCCAGGATAAGCAATGCCCCTGCGACCAGGCCCCGCCGGTACTTTGAAGCGATACCCATGATTTCCCGTCTCCGGTTCGCAACGGGAATAGCATCGCAGCGTTAAGAGACAGTTAGCCGCCTCAGGCGTTGACGTCGATCACGGTGCGCCCGCGCACACCGCCCTTGAGGATCGTCTTCGCCAACTCCGGCACATCGGTGAGCGGCGCAACCGTCGTCATTGCTTCGAGCTTGTCGAGCGGCAGATCCTCGACGATCCGCTGCCAGATATGCGTGCGGTGGTCCTTGGGCTGCATCACCGAATCGATTCCCAGGATGTTCACCCCACGCAGCAGGAACGGCAAGACTGTCGTCTCGAGCGTGTTGCCGCCCGCCAGGCCACAGGCTGCAACCGATGCGCCGTATTTCATCTGCGCCAACGCCGTCGCCAGCGTCTTACCCGCCACCGTATCGACACAGCCGGCCCAACGCTCGCGCTCGAGCGGCCGCGGTTCGGCCTCGGACAATTCCGCGCGGTCGATCACCTCCGCCGCACCCAGGCCCTTCAGATAGCCGTCCAGTTCGCGCCGTCCCGAGGAACCCACGACCGCGTAGCCACGCTTCGCCAGGATCGCAACCGCAACACTGCCGACACCGCCGGCGGCACCGTTGACCAACACCTCGCCATCGTCGAGTGCGAGCCCATGCGCTTCCAGCGCATCGACACAGAGCATCGAGGTGAAGCCGGCCGTGCCCACTGCCATCGCCTGTTGCGTCGTCAGCCCGTCGGGCAGGGGCACCAGCCAGTCCGACCGGACCCGCGCCTTCTGCGCGAGCCCGCCCCAATGGACCTCGCCGACCCGCCACCCCGTCAGCACGACCCGGTCGCCCGGCGCGAAAGCATCGGAATCGGAACTCTCCACCGTGCCGGCGAAGTCGATCCCCGGCACATGGGGAAACGCCCGCACCAGACGGCCGATGTTGCCGTTGACGACCAGGCCGTCCTTGTAATTGACCGTCGAGTACTCGACCGCGACCGTGACGTCGCCTTCGGGAAGGTCGTCGGTCGCGAGGTCCTTGACCCGCGAAGAGAGCTTGTCGCCATCCTCTTCGAGGACGAGTGCCTTGAAGGTGTCGCTCATGCGATCCTCCCAGTCGGAATCGGTCGCCGCGCGGCGGCCGCTGCGCTAGCGCAGCGGTTCCAGGATCGAGACGTAGCTGGCGACAGCAGAGCCGCCCATGTTGAAGATGCCGCCAAGCCTCGGATTTGCGAGCTGCAGGTCGCCGGCGGTACCGGTGAGCTGCATCGCCGCGATCGCGTGCATCGACAGGCCGGTCGCACCCAGCGGATGGCCCTTGGATTTCAGGCCGCCCGAACGGTTCACCGGCAGCTTGCCATCTGCGTGCGTCCAGCCCTCCTTGATGGCGATCTCGCCCTGCCCCTTCTCGGTCAGGCCCATCGCCTCGTAGCTGAGCATCTCGGCCGTGGTGAAGCAATCATGCACCTCGACGAAGCCGAGATCCTCGAGCGAAATGCCGGCCTGCTCGAACGCCTGGCTGAACGCCTTGGCCGGCCCCTCGAAATCGATCACCGTGCGCTTGGACATGGGCAGGAAGTCCTGCACATGCTGGGCGGCGCGGAAGTACACCGCCTTGTCCATGCGCAGCGCGGTGTCGACGTCCGACAGCACGATCGCCGCGGCACCGTCCGACACCAGCGAGCAGTCGGTCCGCTTGAGCGGACCCGCCACGACCGGGTTCTTCTCCGAGACGTTGCGGCAGAAGTCGTAGCCGAGATCCTTCTGGAGCTGGGCGTAGGGGTTGTCGCAGCCATTCTTGTGGTTCTTCGCCGCGATCATCGCCAGCGCGTCGGATTTGTCGCCGTACTTCTGGAAGTAGGCATCCGTGATCTGGCCGAAAATCTCGGCAAAGCTCGCCGCCGATTCCTCGCGCAGGTAAGACGCCTTCGACAGGATACCACCCAGGATTTCGCCGCTCACTTCGGTCATCTTCTCGACCCCGACCACGAGGACGATCCGGCCGCGCTTGGCGGCGATGTGGTTGAGCCCCTGGTAGATCGCGGCAGACCCCGTCGCGCAGGCGTTCTCGACATGTGTCGCAGGCTTGAAACGGAGGTCTGGATGGGCCTGCAGGACGAGCGAGGCCGGAAACTCCTGGTTCACGAAGCCACCTCCAAAGGTGCCTAGATAGATGGCATCGACATCGCGCGGCTCGACCCCGGCATCCTTGAGAGCGCCAGCGGCGACGGAGACGATCATGTCTTCGATGTCCTGGCCCTCGCGCTTGCCGAACTTGAGATGGTCCCAACCGACGATGCATGCAGTCATGGCTTCTTCTCCTGGTCGCGCCCGCCCCGGGGCGGGTCTTTCGGCGCCGGCTCCGGCCGGTCAGTCTCTGCGCCTGTGTGCGGCGCACAATTTCGCCGGAACTATATGACTCTCGTGCGCCGGAGTCAGCCATTCTGGCGCCACGTTGCCGCCGAAGGCCCGACACCTCGTATTTGCGGCAATTTCGGCACGCGGGCCGGCGCCGACGCACTAGAATGCGGGGATGTTCAGGATTTGGTTTCCCATCCGTCTCCGTATCCGCGCGATCGCTGCGGTCGCGGGCCTCTCCTTGGCCGCGTGCGCGCCGGCGAGCGGAATCCACGATCTGGAAGGTCGGCGGATCGGCACCGACGACTGGCGCCCGATCCACGCCGACGAAGCCAGGATCGGCCTGGCGGATCGCGACGAGCTGGTCCTTGCGCGCGAACGCGCCGAACTGCCGTCGCGCTCTCTCGAACGCTGGACCCTGGAGGGCGGACTCCTGTTCCACGAGGCGCTCCTCGATGGCGGCTACAGCGCCGAGAGCCAGGGGCCCGACTATCTCGTACAGCTCTACGGCGCCGATCCGGAATTGCGCGCGCGCGGCATGCTGTTCTCGGCGCGCGACGTGCGGTCGCGCGGCCGCGTCTTCTATGCGCTCAGCGACAGCGCCGATTATTCGTACCTGGTGTTCGTGGCGGTCTTCGGAGACATCCGGTTCGACGGCAGCCCGGGCGACAGGCTGATTCGCGGCGGCCTGTGCGAACCGGTCCCGGCCGGCCCGCGGCAAGGCGCCGTTCCGCAACCGGCACGAATTCTCGCGAGTCTCCGCATCGAGGGTCAGTGGCTCCTGGACCGCTGAATCAGGCGGCCTTGTGGGCCGCCTCCAGCGATTCGCGGACGTCGCCGGCATCGCCGATGCCCAGAATGTGGTGGCTGTGCCAGAGGGCATAGAAGAGCAGCACCCATGCCGCGAAGCTCTCGCGCTTACCCCGTTTCGCGAACAACGCCTCCACCGCGCGTGGCTCGCACGCCTCGACGATCGCCGGCTGCGCGGCGACGAGCGGGCCGATCTCGGCCGCGCGCGCCTCGATCCATTCGGCAACCGGAACGCTGAACCCGCGCTTGCGGTCGAATGCGCGCGCATCGGGCGCGGCGCGGTCCAGCCACCGGCGCAGCACCCATTTGCCGAGCCCGTCATGCACCTTGAGTTCGTCGGGAATGCGGAACGCGACCTTCGCGACTTCCGGATCGAGGAAGGGCGTGCGCCCCTCGACGCTGTGCGCCATCAGGCAGCGATCCACCTTCATCAACAGGTCGTTCGGCAGCCAGTCGGCGCAGTCCGCGGCCTGGGCCAGCTGCAGCCGGCTGAGCCCGTCGGTATCGGCCATCTGCTCGGCCGCGACGATGCCGTCGCGCCAGCCCGTCGGCAGGTCGCGCAGCACGCCCAACCCGTCGAAGACGCCGCGCGCGCGCATGCTCCGCCCGCCGCGCCACCAGGGCCGCATCGCGCTGCGGTAGCGCCCGTAACCCGCGAACAGCTCGTCGCCCCCCTCACCGGTCAGCACCACCTTGAGCCCTTCGCGCCGCACGGCCGCAGCCAACAGGAAGGTCGGCACGATTGCATAGTCGGCCGAGGGATCGTCCATGACCGCGACGATGCGCGGCAGTTCGCGCCAGAATGTTCCGGAATCGATGGCGATGTCGACGGTCTCGGCCCCCGCCCAGCGCGCAGCCGCGCGGGCGTACTCCCGCTCGTCGGGAACCGACGTGCCCACGAAGCCCGCCGTGAAGGCGCGGACCGGCTGCGTGTTCAGCTCGCGCATCAGGGCCAGCAGGACGGAACTGTCGATGCCGCCCGACAGGAACATGCCGTAGGGGACATCCGAGCGCTGATGCACGTCGACGCTGTCGCGCAGGACCCGGTCGAGTTCCGCCAGGGCGGTTTCCTCGGTGCAATCGAGCGGCCCCTCCGACGGGAGCGCCGGGCGACGCCGGCGCGCCACCACCCGCCCGTCGCGCACGACGACCGTCTCGCCGGGCAGCACACGGTTGATCGACTCGAAGATCGTCTCGGCGCCCGTCGTGAACTGAAGCTGCAGGAGCTCGGTGCGCGCGGTGCCGTTGATCGTGGGCGCAACGAGACCGCTGGCGACGAGCGCCTGGGCTTCCGACGCGAACGCGAAGCCGGCATCGGTCTGCGCGTAATAGAGCGGCTTGATCCCAAACGGGTCGCGCGCCAGCACCAGCTGGCCCTCGATCGGGTCGTACAACGCGATCGCGTACATGCCGCGCAGGTGGTCGACGAAGTCGAGGCCGTACCGGCGGTACAGGTGCAACGGCGGCTCGCAATCCGACCGGGTCGCGAACGCATTTTCGTCGAGCGCGGCCCGGAGCTCGACGTAGTTGTAGATCTCTCCGTTCGCCACGAGAACGGCTCCGCCGGGCTCGTAGAGGGGCTGGTTGCCCGTCTCGAGGTCGATGATGGCGAGGCGGGTCTGCCCGAGCGCGACGTTGTGGGCGCTGTAGGCGCCGTGACCGTCCGGCCCGCGGTGGCGCAACGCGCCGATCAGGCGATCGAGCAGCGTGGGGTCCGCAAGCTCGCCGGAGGCGGTCATGATGCCCGCGATCCCGCACATCGTCAGCGCACCCGCTCGAAGAATTCGAGGTACTTCGCGACCACCGCATCCTCGGTGTAGTCGCGTTCGTAGCGGCGCCGGCCCTCCGCCGCGACGCGCTGCGCGGTCGCATGGTCGTGCGAAAAAGTGCGGATCGCAGCCGCCAACGCGTCGGAATCGTCGACGGGCACCAGGCGGCCCGCCTCGTCGTCGCCGATCAGGCCTTTCGGCCCCGACGCGGCGGCGGCGACGACCGGCTTCTCCGCCGCCCAGGCCTCGAGCACGATGTTGCCCAGCGGCTCGCGGCGCGACGGGCAGACGAAGATGTCGCAGGACCCGAGCAACGCGTCGGGATCCTCACGCCAGCCCAGGAAACGAACCCGATCTGCCACGCCCAGGTCGGCGGCAAGCCCGCTCAGGGCGGCGGCCTCGGGACCCTCGCCCGCGATCCAGAGCCACATGTTGGGAAGTCCGGCCATCGCGCGCAGCAGCACGTCGAAGCCCTTGTTCTCGTGCAGACGCCCCATCGCCAAAAGCAGGGTCGCATCCAGCGGCGTGTCGAACCCCATGCGCGAGACCGCGGGACGCATCGGCGGGTGCACGAAATTCGGCAGATAGACGGCCCGGTCGCGGGGATACCCCGCATCGACGATGTAGTCGACGATGTCCGCGGTGTTGCCGATCAGGTAGTCGCAGTGACGGTAGTACTTCAGGTCGTAGTAACCGCCGAGCCGCCCGACGAGCACGTAGCTCTTGGGAGCGTCCGGCCTGGGCATCGCCCACGAGGCGCGGCTCATCCAGCTCAGCACGATGTCGGGCTTGTAACGCTCGATCTCGCGTTGCAGCGCGGGCCGGGTGCGGAAGTCCATACGCCCGCCGAACGGCAGTTCGACGGGATCGACGCCCCCGTTGCGCAGTGCGCGGGCGCGCATCGAGTCGCGGCGGATGACGACGCGCTGCGACACGCCGCGGGCCTGGAATGCGATCGCCAGGCGAACGAAGAAGGCCTCTGCCCCGCCTACTTCCGCCCCCGCCATCGCTTGCAACAGTTGCACTGTCTATTCGTCCTCGAGGCTCGCCTTCAGATAGCTGAGGATCGGATACAGCCCGGCCATCAACGCGATGAGAAAACCGTACCGGCCCTCGCGATAGCCGCGCCGCGCGACATAGCACTTCCAGAACCGCGAGAAGATCCGCCGTACATTGTGCCGGAAACTGCCGATGTCCCCGGATTCGCGCAAATCGCGCGCCCGCGCCGTCGTGTAGCGGTCGAGCCGGTGGAGCATGTCAGAGATGTCGCGGTCGACGAAGTGATCCATCGCCGCATCGAGCCGCCCCGCGTCGCCCTTCAGTTCCACGGCCGGATGCACGCGCTGCGGACCCCAGCGCTTCGCGGGGCCGCGTTCCGGATCGTTCGCAAAGAGCCTGACGGTCGCCCCGACCCCCACGCCCGGGCCCCAGCCGTATCGCACGAGGCGCTGGCCGATATAGTTGTTGAACGGGATCAGGTAATGGCCGTAGCCGGCATGCGCGATGGTCTCGCGGATTTCGCGCGCCAGCGCGTCGGTCACCCGCTCGTCGGCATCGACCTCGACGATCCAGTCGCCCGAACAGCGATCGATGCCGTGGTTGCGGCGCGCACCCTCGATCTCCCAGGCGCCCTCCTCGATGATCGCGCCATGCGCCTGCGCGATCGCCAGCGAACCGTCGGTGCAGCGGTCGAGGACCACGACGATCTCGTCGGCGAATGCCAGCGAGGCCAGGCAGGCGTCGAGTTCCGCCTCCTCGTTGTGTGCCACGACAAGCGCCGAAAGGCGTACGGGATTGTCTGCCGCCATCAATCCGGCTCCCGTCCTGCGCGCTGCCAGAGGCGCGCCGCCGCCTCGACAACCGTGTCCACCGCCAGGCTGTCCATGAGCGTGTCGGTGTTCTGGAAGTCGTAGCCGGGACCGCCGACCAGCTCGTCGAAGTCCTTTTCCGTTCGCACCCATGCGGTGCGCCAGCCCCATGGCGCGTAGCGCTCGGGCCGGCTCGGTCCGAACAGGCCGAGGGTCGGGATGCCCGAGGCCGCCGCCATGTGCATGAGCCCGGAATCGTTCCCGATATAGAGCGAGCAGAGCTCCAGGCACGCCGCGACCGTGGGCAGGTCGATCGCCCCGACGAGGTCGATCCGGCGTTCCGGCGGGACGGCCGCGACGACCGGGGCCGCGTCATCGCGCTCGCCCTCTGCGCCGAACACCGCGATCCGCGCGCCCGGCAGCGGGGCATACCCACCACCGTCGGCCGTCAGGCGTTCGGCCAGCGCAACGAAGTTCTCCGCCCGCCACGTCTTGCCGCGCCAGTTGGCGGTCGGTCCCAGCGCGAGGACCGGCGTGCCCGACGGGATCAATTCTGCGGCCGCAGCGCGCTGTTCCTCGCTGGTCCACAAACGCGGCATGGGCGGGTTGTCCGACACGCCGAGCGTGCGCGCGAAGCTGACCACGGCGTGTTCGCCCTGCGCCGTGGACGACGCAGGCGCCATGGCGCGCCGCGCGCACAGGACCGTCCAGGAGATTACCGAACGGCGCAGATCGACCACAAGCGACCATCGGTGTCCCGCGACCTCGCGCCACAGGCGCCACCAATGGCCGGCATGGGGCAGCTTCGTCATCGCGATGACGCGCTCTACGCGCGGCGCCGCCTCGAACAGCGGCGCGGCCGCGACGCCGCACGCAACGGTGAACCGGGCGTCGGGAAAATTCCGGATCAGATAGTTCAGCAGCCCCGAACTCAGGACGGCGTCGCCGATGCGGGTCGGACCGATAAAGAGGATGCGCATTTCGTCAACGCTTATACGCGCGCGTGCGCGCCGGTGCCATACACGGCATGCGGGGTGCGAACGTACCGGCCGCTTGCCATTGCACCGGTCGCCGACCATGTACTTCAATCATGTCCCGTTCGAACCAGACCGGTCTGTAGCAATGGAATTCGTAAGGCTGCCGCGCGACGTCGTGGTCATCTCCGGCGCCGACAGGCTCGACTTCCTCCAGGGCCTGATTTCCCAGGATGTCGCGCGGGTGGGCGAATCGACATCGGCCTACGCGGCGCTGCTGACCCCCCAGGGCAAGTACCTGCACGACTTCATCCTTGTCGCGTGCGGCGAGGTCCTTCTGGCGGACTGCGAAGGCGGACGCGGCGACGATTTCACGACACGCCTGTCACGCTTTCGCCTGCGGGCCAACGTCGCGCTCGCAACCGACACCCGGCGATCGGTCATTGCCGTGATCGGCGACGGCGCAGCGGCGGCGTTCGGCCTGGAACCGACCACCGGGGCGACGCTCCGGTTCGGCAGTGCGGTCGCCCTGGTCGACCCCCGATCCCTCCGGCTCGGCGTCCGGCTGATCGGCGACGAGGAGACACTCGCCCACCTCGTGACCGCGCGCGGCCTGACGGAAGCCCCGTTCGCGACCTACGACCGTCTGCGAATCGCCTGCGAAGCGCCCGACGGCTCGCGCGACATGGACATCGAGAAATCGACGCTTCTCGAATCCAATATCGACCGTCTCGGCGGCATCGATTGGGAGAAGGGCTGCTATATGGGCCAGGAGCTGACGGCGCGAACCCGCTATCGCGGGCTGGTCAAGCGTCAGCTGGCCGCGTTTCGCGCAACCCATGACGATCAGGGACCCGGCACCCCCGTCATGCAGGGAGACAGTCCCGTGGGCGAGATTCGCTCCCGCGCACACGACCATGTGCTCGCATCGGTCCGCCGCGAGGCGCTCGACGACCCGGAATCCGCCTTCAGCGCCGCGGGCCACCCGATCGAGCGCCTGCCGATCTAGTTCGCAACTGCGAAGAAATCTTTCGCAATTGCAGCGTTTTATTCTATATTGGCACAAATTCGTACCCAAACACTCGATTTAGTGATTAATGTATCTTCTGAATTGCGTTAAATGCATACCTTATTAACTTGTACGTCACTATTGCTGTCATATGTTGTGGGCAAGAGGAGTTCACTCAAGCGTAGGAGCACAACGATGGACAACGAATTCAAGCATATGTCGGACATGGAAATCCTGCGCATGGCCGAGCGGGAGCGGGCCGAGGTGATTGCCACCTTCTTCCGCAAACTGTTTGCCGCGCGCGAGAAGGAATCCCTCTTTCCGGGAAACATGCTTCCGATCGACTGACCGCTTCCGGCATCCGGAAACGAAAAAAGCCGCGCCCCCCAGGGCGCGGCTTTTTCTTTTTCGCGTTTCGTCGGCGCAATCGGGTCAGCGCTTCGCCTCGATCGTGGCCTGCGCCGCCGCGAGGCGCGCAATGGGCACCCGATACGGTGAACAGGAGACATAGTCGAGCCCGACCCGGTCGCAGAACTTGACCGACGCCGGGTCACCCCCATGCTCACCACAGATTCCCAGCTTCAAGCCGGGACGCGCCTTCCGGCCACGCTCCGCCGCGATCGAGACGAGTTCGCCGACACCGTCGACGTCGATCGACACAAACGGGTCGATCTCGACGATCCCCTGATGCTCGTAGTCGGACAGAAAGCCCGCCGCATCGTCGCGGCTGATTCCGAACGTGGTCTGGGTCAGGTCATTTGTGCCGAAGCTGAAGAACTCGGCCGACTGGGCGATCTCGCCGGCGCGCAGTGCCGCGCGCGGAAGCTCGATCATCGTTCCCACCTGATAGGCAACGCGCGCACCCTTCTCGGCGAAGACCGCCTCGGCCACCTGATCGATGCGTTCCTTGAGGATATCGATCTCCCGGCGCGTCGCGGCCAGCGGAATCATGATCTCGGGCAGGACCGGCGTCTTGGCACGCTCGGCGACGATCAGCGCCGCCTCGAAGATCGCGCGCGCCTGCATCTCGTAGATTTCCGGATAGGTGATCCCGAGCCGGCAACCCCGATGACCCAGCATCGGGTTCGCCTCGTGCAGCTGCACGGCGCGATCGGTCATCGCCTGTGGATCGCGGCCCGCGGCCCGCGCAACCTCGGCGATCTCCTCGTCCGACTTGGGCAGGAACTCGTGTAGCGGCGGATCGAGCAGCCGGATCGTCACCGGCAGGCCGTGCATGATTTCGAACAGTTCGACGAAGTCCTGACGCTGGTAGGGCAGCAGCTCGGCAAGCGCCTCGCGCCGGCCCGCGACATCTCCGGCCAGGATCATCCGACGCACCGCGACGATCCGTTCGGGATCGAAGAACATGTGCTCGGTCCGGCAGAGCCCGATGCCCTCGGCCCCGAACTCGCGCGCCGTCTTGGCATCGAGCGGTGTCTCGGCATTGGTCCGCACGCGCAGGCGCCGCGTCTCGTCGGCCCACCCCATCAGGGTTGCGAACTCACGCGACAGTTCGGGCTCGATCGTCGGCACCTTGCCGTCGATCACCTCGCCCGTCGCGCCGTCGATGGTGATCACCTCTCCGGCATCGAAGGTCCGGCCTGCGACCCGCACCTGGCCCGCCGCATAGTCGACCGAGATATCGCCCGCACCCGCCACGCACGCACGGCCCATACCGCGCGCGACGACGGCGGCGTGGCTGGTCATGCCGCCGCGCGTGGTCAGAATGCCGCGCGCCGCATGCATCCCGTGGATGTCTTCCGGGCTGGTCTCGATGCGCACCAGGATCACGTCCTCGCCCTTGCGCGCCATGTCCTCGGCCAGATCGGCACTCAGCACGATCTTGCCCGATGCCGCGCCGGGCGATGCCGGCAACCCGCGGCACAGCACGGTCTTCGGCGCATCGGGATCGAGGCGCGGATGCAAGAGCTGGTCGAGCTGGCCCGCCTCGACGCGCATCAGCGCCTCCTCGCGCGAGATCAGCCCGTCCGCGACCATCTCGACGGCAATCCGCACCGCCGCCGCGGCGGTGCGTTTCCCCGACCGGGTCTGCAGCATATAGAGCTTGTTGCGCTGGACCGTGAACTCGATGTCCTGCATGTCCTTGTAGTGCGCCTCGAGCGTCTGGCGCACCTCGGCGAGCTGGCCGAAGACGTCGGGCATGACCTCTTCCATCGCCGGCAGGTCCGACCCGTTGCGCTGCTTGCCCGCAACGGTCAGATGCTGCGGCGTGCGGATGCCCGCAACGACATCCTCGCCCTGCGCGTTCACCAGATACTCGCCGTAGAAGATGTTCTCGCCGGTCGACGGATCGCGCGTGAAGGCGACACCCGTGGCGCAATCGTCGCCCATGTTGCCGAACACCATCGCCTGGACGTTCACGGCCGTGCCCCAGGCCGCGGGAATGCCGTGCAGGCGGCGATAGGTGATCGCACGCTGGTTCATCCACGAGCCGAAGACGGCGCCGATCGCGCCCCAGAGCTGCTCGCGCGGATCCTGCGGGAACGGGCTGCCCAGCTCGCGCGAGACGATATCCATGTACTGCGCGACCAGCGTTTCCCAGTCCTCGGCCGACAGGTCGGTGTCGAGAATCATCCCGTTGTCGAGCTTGTGCTGCTCGAGCGCTTCTTCGAACAGATAGTGATCCACACCCAGGACCACGTCGCTGTACATCTGGATGAAGCGCCGGTAGCTGTCGAACGCAAACCGGGCATCGCCCGAGCGCCTGGCCAACCCCTTCACCGTCGTGTCGTTGAGGCCGAGGTTGAGGACCGTATCCATCATTCCCGGCATCGAGGCGCGCGCACCCGAGCGAACCGAGACCAGCAAAGGATTGTCCGGGTCGCCGAAGATCGCGCCGACATCCGCTTCCACCGCTGCCAGCGCGGCATCCACCTGCGCGGCAAGCTTGTCGGGATAGGTCTCGTCGTGGTCGTAATAGTAGGTGCAGAGCTCGGTCGTGATGGTGAAGCCCGGCGGCACCGGCAGGCCGAGATTGCTCATCTCGGCCAGGTTCGCACCCTTGCCGCCCAACAGGTTGCGCAGGTCGGCGCCGCCGTCCGATGCGCAGGCGGCAAAGCTGTAGACCCATTTCCCGGTCGTGTCGGTCATGCGCGCCCGCTCAGCCCTCGACCCTAGAGAAGTCTGCGACATTGTTCATCACCCCCTGGATGCGCGCGAGAAGGCGCAATCGATTCCCTCTCACGACAGAGTCGTCAACGTTGACGGTCACCTTGTCGAAGAATTCGTCCACAGGCCGGCGCAAACCGGCGAGCGAACGCATGGCGTCTTCATAGCGTTCCTCCATCAACGCAGGCCCGAGTGTGCCCTCGGTTTCCTGCAGACTCTCCCACAGCCGCGCCTCGATCGGCTCTCCCGCCGACCCGTCGGGGCTGTAGGCATCTCCGGCATAGACGGTGTCGTCCTTCTTCTCCTCCGCCCGAACGATGTTCGCCGCACGGCGATACGCCGTCAGCAGGTTCGCGCCATCCTCGGAACCCGCAAACGCGGCGAGCGCATGCACCCGCGCGACCACCGCCACCAGGTCGCCGTCGCCGCCCTGCCCGAAGACCGCCTCGATCAGGTCGTGGCGCACGCCCGCATCGCGGAGATGGACCTTCAGCCGGTCGGCGAAGAAGGCAAGCAGGTCGTCGTCCTGCGCCGCATTGTCGTTGGCATGGCCCGCGCGCGCGCGGGCGAGCAAATCACGCAGGGTGATACGAATGCCGTTCTCCAGAATCAGCCGGATCACGCCCAGCGCGGCGCGGCGCAGCGCGAACGGGTCCTTCGAGCCGGTCGGCTTCTCGTCGATCATCCAGAAGCCCGACAGGATGTCGAGCTTGTCGGCAAGCGCCACCGCCACGCTCGTCGGCGCGGTCGGACAGGTGTCGGCCGGCCCGAGCGGTGAATAGTGTGCGGCGATCGCCTCGGCCACGGCCGCGCTCTCGCCCTGAGCCCGCGCATAGTACCGGCCCATTACGCCCTGCAGTTCGGGGAACTCGCCGACCATGCCGCTGACGAGGTCCGCCTTGGCCAGCTTTGCGGCACGCGACACGGCATCCGGATCGGCGCCGTCGAGCCGCGCGCCGATCCAGCCCGCGAGCGCTTCGACCCGGGTGGACTTTTCGCCGATGCTGCCGAGCCTGGCGTGGAACACGATGCCGTCGAGCGCCGGCGTGCGCGCGTCGAGCGGCGTTGCCAGATCGAGATCCCAGAAGTGGCGGGCGTCCGACAGGCGGGCCCGCAGGACCCGCTCGTTGCCGGCCACGATCGCGGCCGCATTGTCGGTTGCCAGATTCGAGACGAAGGCAAAGCGCGGGGCAAGCGCGCCGTCGCGCGTGTGCAGGCCGAAATACTTCTGGTGCTCGCGCATGGAGGTGATCAGCACTTCGGACGGCAGGTCCATGTAACGCGGATCGATCGTGCCCAGCAGCACCACCGGCCACTCGACCAGCCCGGTCACCTCGGCATAGAGCGCGTCGTCGTCGGGCTCTTCCAGCCCCGCCCCGGCGCACAGCTCCTTCATCTGCGCGCGGATAGCCGCCTCGCGCTCGGCCGGATCGACAAGGACCTTCGCATCGCGCAGGCGATCGCGATACGCGGCGAAGCCGTGCACCTTGAAGGCATCGGGCGCGAGGAACCGATGGCCGCGCGTCTCGTCCGTGAAGGACAGCGCCCCGTCGCCCGTATCCAGCGCCCCATCGAGAACGGCACCGTCGAATACGGCCAAGACACTGTGCAGCGGGCGCACCCAGCGCATCGTGGTGGTGCCCCAGCGCATCGATTTGGGCCAGGGCAGCGCCTGGGCCGCATCGAGGATCAGGCCGGGCAGCACCTCGGCCGTGTTCCGTCCGGCCTCTTCCCAGACCGCGACGTAGAAGCTGCCCTTCTTGTCCTCGCGCACCTCGCATTGGTCCAGCGGGATCGCGATCGACCCCAGGAACCCGTCGATCGCCTTGTGCGGCGCATCGGTCCGCGGGCCCTTGCGCTCGACCTGACGCGCCGGCTGCTCGACCGGCAGACCGTCCACCCGGACCGCGAGACGCCGTGGCGTCGTATAGGAGGCGATGGCATCGAAGCCGAGGTTCGCCGCGGTCAGACCTTCCGACAGCAGCCGCACGAGATCGTCGCCCGCGCGCCGCTGCATGCGGGCCGGAATCTCCTCGGACAGGAATTCGACGAGCAGCTCCGCCATCGCCCTACCCGTCCGTCCGCGACTGCAGCCAGGCCTCGCAACAGGCCTTCGCCAGCTCGCGAACCCTGAGGATGTAGGCCTGGCGCTCGGTCACCGAAATCACGCCCCGCGCATCCAGCAGGTTGAAGTTGTGGCTCGCCTTGATGCACTGGTCATAGGCCGGCAGCGCCAGCTTCTGTGCAATCAATGCCTGGCACTCGGTCTCGGCGTCCGAGAAGTGGCGGAACAGCGCCTCGGTGTTCGCATGCTCGAAATTGTAGGCGCTGAACTCGCGCTCGGACTGCAGGAACACGTCGCCGTAGCGCGTGCCCGCGCCGTTGAAATCGAGGTCGTAGACGTTCTCCACGCCCTGGACATACATCGCCAGGCGTTCGAGCCCGTAGGTCAGCTCGACCGAGACGGGGTCGCAATCGAAGCCGCCGACCTGCTGGAAATAGGTAAACTGGCTCACCTCCATCCCGTCGCACCAGACCTCCCAGCCCAGGCCCCAGGCGCCCAGGGTGGGGCTTTCCC
>JAYOFO010000013.1:0-47214 GCA_038117265.1 Rhodospirillaceae bacterium | reverse complement strand
GGCCAGCCCGGCCGGCCTCGGCCTGCGCGGCAACTCGACCCCGCTGCGTGTCGTCGTCGGGGGGCCCGACTTCGAACTGGTGAAGCAGTGGGCGGCCGCGCTGCTGGAACATGCGGAGGCCAACGAACGGCTGATCAACCCGCAGATCGACTGTGAGGAGAACCAGCCCCAGCTCGACCTGCGTCTCGACCGCAGCGTCGCCAACGATCTGGAAATCCCGGCCGAGACCGTCGCCCAGACCCTGCAGACCATGTTCGCCTCGCGCGAAGTCACCCAGTACATCGACCGAGGGCGGGAATATCCGGTGATCGTGCAGGCGCAGCGGGACGACCGGCGGACCCCGACGGACATCGCCAACGTCTTCGTGCGGGCGGGCGACGGGCGCTCGCTGGTGCCGCTGTATGCGCTTGTCAGCGCGACCGAGGGCGCCGCAGCGCCCGAACTGCGGCGCACCGACCGGCTGCCCTCGATCACCATCGAGGCCGGGCTGGAGCCGGGATACGCGCTCGGCGACGCGATTGCCTACATGGAGGCCGGTGCGGCCAGGGTGCTGCCCGACAGCGCACGGCTGGGCTATGCGGGCCAGTCCGCCGTCTTCAAGGACACCTCCAGCGACACCATGAAGGTTTTCCTGCTGGCATTGCTGATCGTCTTCCTGGTGCTGGCCGCACAATTCGAAAGCTTTATCCACCCGCTCGTGATCATGCTGTCGGTGCCGCTCGCCATCGCCGGCGCGATCTATGCGCTGTTCGCCGCGGGGCTGTCGCTCAACGTCTTCAGCCAGATCGGCATCGTGCTGCTGATCGGGCTGATGGCGAAGAACGGCATCCTGATCGTCGAATTCGCCAACCAGCTCCGCGACGAGGGGCTGGAGGTGCGCGAGGCCGTGCTCAAGGCCTCGGTGTTGCGCTTCCGTCCGATCCTGATGACCGTGATCTCCACCATCCTCGGCGCGGTGCCGCTCGTGCTCGCAGCCGGCGCGGGTGCGGAAAGCCGCATCGCCATCGGCTCGGTCATCGTCGGCGGGCTCGGGCTGGCGCTGGTGCTGACCCTGTTCCTGACCCCCGTTCTCTATGACCTGCTGGCCGGCTTTTCGAAGCCGCGCTCGGCCATCGAGCGGGCGCTGGAGCGCGAGCTGGCCGGCAATCCTCGCCACGACACGGCGCAGGACGCGGCCGAATAGCCGGCGGCCGCGCCTAGGCCAGCCAGGCGAGCAGCGCCGAGACCGTGGCCACCGCCCCCGCCGTGCCAATCACCAGCGAGGACGCCGCGCGCGCCACATAGACCCCGTAGGACTGGGCGACGACATAGACCATCAGCCCGCCGGGAAGCCCGGCCGAGACCGTGACCACGGCGACCTCGAGGGGCGCCAGGTCGAACACCCAGTTCGCCACGGCGAAGACGACGATCGGATGGATCACCAGCTTCACGGCCGACATCACGCCCGCCTGCACGAGGTTCCCCGCAACGGGAAACTGGGCCAGCGCGACCCCCAGCGCGAACAGGGCGGCCGGGATCGCCGCGTCGCCCAGCATGTCGATGATCGTGGCGACGAACCCGGGCAGATCCAGCCCGCCGGCGAGCAAGGCGAACCCGGCGACGATCGAGACCACCACCGGGTTGGTGACGATGGCGTGGAACGCGGCGCGGCCCGCATTGGCCCAGCCGACCGCGCCGCTTTGGGCCATGTCGTGCAGCACGAAGAAGAAGGTGACGAACACCAGCGAATGGAAGCTGATGATCACCATCAGCGGCGCCATGCCGGCGTCGCCCCAGGTCGCGAACACCAGCGGGATGCCCACCAGCCCGGTGTTGGAGAACATCGACCCCATGGCAAAGGAGGCGAGCTCGCCGCTCGAAAGCGCGAAGGCCCCGCGCCCGAAGGCGAGCGCCGCCGCGACCACCAGGAACGACGCGCCATAGTAAGCAAGGCCGACGTCGGGGTTGAACGCCTCGAACGCACCGACCCGCTGGATGGTGCGGAACATCAGCGCCGGGACGGCCACATACAGCACGAAGTTCGACAGCGTCTTCGCCGCGGCCTCGGGGAACAGCCGGGTCTTGCCGCCGACCACGCCCAGCGCGATCAGCCCGAAGATGGGCAGGACGATGGAGAGGACGATGGTCACTTGCCGCGCCGGGTCTCGCTCAGCGCTTCCGCGCCGGCCGCAGCGACTTCAGGACGAACCCCAGCGTCTCGGCGACCGACCACCCGGCTTCGCCACGGTGGGGAAACGCCAGGAACAGGCCAATTCCCCGCACGCCGAACCTGCGCATGTCGCGGCAGATCTTCGACGCCAGGTAACGGCGGAACGCGGGCTCGGGGAAAATCCCGTGGGCGGCATTTCCCGCGGCCATCGCCTCAAAGTAGGCCGTGAGCGCCTCCACCGGGTTCTCGATCCGCTGGGCTTCCTTGCGGGCGAGCCGCAGATGCGTCTCGACGATGTCCTCGTCGACGATTCCGAACCGGGCCAGCACGGAGCGGCGGACCTGGTCGCTGTAGCCAATCTGCTCGACGCGACGGGCGTTGCTGGTCTGCGCCGCATGCCAGCGATAGAGGTAGACCACCTCGGGGATGCTGGTGAAGGTGGCGTGGCCGTCGAACGCCAGCTGGGTGAAGAAGTGATAGTCGTGGGCGTAGTAGATGTCCGTGTCGTAGCGGATCCCGTGATCCTCGATGACACTTCGGCGGATCATCGCGGTGCCGTGCCCCATCGTGCTGTCGAAGACCATGCCCATGCGTATCTGCAGGTCGTCGCGCTGGAACGTGGCGAGAAGCTTGTCGGATTCGTCGAACAGCTGCATCCAGCCGCCGCACACGTCGATGTCGGGGTTCGCATCCAGCACGGCCAGCTGCTTCTCGAACCGGTCGGGCGGCAGCAAATCGTCGGCATCCAGGATCGCAACGTATTCGCCGCGCGCATGGTCGAGCCCCACATTGCCCGCGGCATGGGCCCAGGAGTTCACGGGCGTCGAGTAGATGCGGATGCGGCCGTCCCGGGCTGCGTAATCCTGCATGATCGACATCGAATTGTCGGTCGAGCAATCGTCGACGAGGACGAGTTCGAAATCGCCCATCGTCTGGGCCAGGACCGACTCGATCGCCGGCCCGATGAACGCCTCCATGTTGTAGACGGGCGTCAGGACCGAGACTCTGGGACCGCCGCTCATGCGCAGGCGCGCGCCAGTTCGGCCACCGATTCCTCGATCGTCGGCGGCGAATCGAAGCCGCCGCAGCGCCAGAGTTCGCGATTGATGTCCTCGTGCTCTGTCGCGATCGTCCGGTCGATTCCGACATCCGTCTCGAATGCCTCGATGCGGATGTCCGCGCGCCCGAAATGCCGTGCGAACATCCGCAGCAGATCGTGCTTCGTCACCTGATCCGCCGGCACCAGATGCTGCAGGATCGGCAACGCGAAATCGGTCCGGATGATGCCCTCGCACACGCGTGCGAACTGCAGGGTGGTCACGCCGTTCCAGTGATGGTTCGTGAACCCTTTCACAGTCGCGCCCTCGGGCTGGGACAGGAACCAGTCGAGCAGCGACGTGTTTTGCCCCGGCAGGCGGCCGATGATCGAACAGCGGATCGTGTGACAGGCATCCACGTCGATTTCGCCGAGGCTCTTGCTCTTTCCGTACACGTCGGTGGCGTTGTGATGATGGCCTTCGGAGTAGCCGCCGTCGCGGCCGTCCCACACGCAATCGGTCGAAATCTGGATGATGTGCGCGCCGGCCTGCCCGGCGGCCTGCGCGAGAATGGCCGGGAACAGTGAATTGACACGGATCGCCTCGCGCACCTCGTTGGGATTGTCATCGTGGATGAACGGCTTGATGAGGCCGATGCAATTGACCCACCAGGCGCAATCGCCGACAGCCTCCAGCATTTCGCCGACATCGGTGGCCGACGCGTCCAGCGGGCGAATACCGCGCTCCTCGATGGGCAATCCGGCGCTCCTGCTTCCGGGCCGGCATGTCGCGACGACGTCCAGTCCGGGTGCCTGGCGCAAGGTTGCCAACACCTGTCGACCGAGCATTCCCGTGGCACCCAAAACTGCGACCTTCACCGACATGCAACGCGACTCCCAAGTTCCGGCGGCACGATAACCGAGCGGACTCCGCCCCGGAACCTCAAACCGCGTTTCCGCATTCGGGCCGTGCGCAAGCCCGCCGCGCCTGCGGGCTTGGGCCCGCGCAGCATGGAGGACCTATCCCAGCTTTTCCTGGAGGAGCTGGTTGACCATCTGCGGATTGGCCTTGCCCTGGGTCGCCTTCATCACCTGGCCGGTGAACCAGCCCGCGACCTTGGCGTTGCCGCTGCGGCACTGGTCGGCCTGTTCGGGATTGTCGGCGATAATCCGGTCGACGATGGCAGAGATCTCGTCGGAATCGGAGATCTGCTTCAGCCCCTTCGCCTCGACGATGGCGGCCGCGTCGGCACGCGTGTCGAACATCTCGTCGAACACGTCCTTGGCGATCTTGCCCGAGATGGTGCCGTCGGCGATCAGGTCGATCAGCCCGCCCAGCTGGGCCGCGCTGACCGGACTGTCGGCGATCTCCAGATCATCGGCGTTGAGCCGGCGGAAGAAATCGCCGCTGATCCAGTTGGCCACGATCTTGGGATCGCGCCCGGCGCCCGCTGGATCGACCACCGCCTCGTAGAACTCCGCCGTCTCGCGCTCGGCGACGAGGATGCCCGCATCGTAGTCCGACAGGCCGTACGCCGCGGCGAAGCGCGCCGCCTTGGCATCGGGCAGTTCGGGCAGGCTCGCCTTGATCTCGTCGACGAAGGCCTGGTCGAGCTCGACGGGCAGCAGGTCGGGATCGGGGAAGTAGCGGTAGTCGTGCGCCTCCTCCTTGGAGCGCATCGCGCGGGTCTCGCCCCGGTCGGGGTCGAACAGGCGCGTCTCCTGCGCGATCTCGCCGCCCTCTTCAAGGATCTCGATCTGGCGCCGCGCCTCGTAATCCACGGCCTGACGCACGAAGCGGATCGAGTTCACGTTCTTGATCTCGCAGCGTGTGCCGAGTTCCCCGCCGGGCCGCCGCACCGACACGTTCACGTCGGCGCGCAGCGAGCCCTCCTGCATATTGCCGTCGCAGGTGCCCAGGTAGCGCAGGATCGAGCGCAGCTTCGACAGGTAGGCAGCCGCCTCGGCCGCCGAGCGGATGTCGGGCTTGGAGACGATCTCCATCAGCGCCACGCCGGAGCGATTGAGGTCGATGAAGGTCTTGTCCGGATGGCGGTCGTGGATCGACTTGCCGGCGTCCTGTTCCAGATGGATGCGCACGATGCCCACCTCGAAGCTCTCGCCATCCTCCAGATCCACCGTGACCCGGCCCTCGCCGGCGATCGGCTCGGCGAACTGGCTGATCTGATAGCCCTGGGGCAGGTCGGGATAGAAATAGTTTTTGCGGTCGAAGACCGAGCGCAGGTTGATCTGCGCCTCGAGCCCGAGGCCCGTGCGCACGGCCTGGCGCACCGCCTCGATGTTGAGCACCGGCAGCATGCCGGGCATGGCCGCATCGACCAGGCTCACCTGGCTGTTGGGCGTGCCGCCGAATTCGGTCGAGGCGCCCGAGAACAGCTTGGATTCCGAGACCACCTGGGCATGGACCTCCATCCCGATCACGACCTCCCACGGGCCGGTCTCGCCCTCGATCAGGTCGTCGGAATTGTGGCCGATGCGCGAGGTGACGTGCCCCGCCAGGTGGCCGGGGATCTCGTCGTCTGCGGTCGTGTCGGTCGCGTCGGTCATCTCACCATCCTACCTCACGGCCGCGCGTCGAAGCCGGCGGCGGTCTCGATCACGGCGGCGGCGCGCAGCACGGTTTCCTCGCCGAAGGCCGGGCCGATCAGGTGCAGCCCCAGCGGCAGCCCCTCGCCCGACAGGCCCGCGGGCACCGAGATCGCCGGCAGCCCGGCCATCGAGGCGGGCACGGTGAAGATGTCGTTCAGGTACATGGCGATGGGATCGTCCATCTTCTCGCCGATGGCAAACGCCGCGCTGGGCGTGGTCGGCGTCAGGATAACGTCGCAGCGCTCCCACGCCGCCCTGAAGTCCTGCGCGATGCGCGTGCGCACACGCTGCGCCTTCAGGTAATAGGCATCGTAATAGCCGGCCGACAGCACATAGGTGCCGATCATCACCCGGCGCTGCACCTCGGCGCCAAAGCCCGCCGCGCGGGTCCGTTCGTAGGTGTCGGTCAGATCCGCACCCCCGACCCTGAGGCCGTAGCGCACGCCGTCGTAGCGCGCCAGGTTCGACGAGGCCTCGGCCGGCGCGACGATGTAGTAGGCCGGCAGCGCGTATTTCGTGTGAGGCAGCGAGATGTCGACCACCTCGGCACCAGCATCGCGCAGCCAGTCGACGCCCTGCTGCCAAAGCGCCTCGATCTCGGCCGGCGTGCCGTCCATCCGGTACTCGGCGGGCACGCCCACGCGCAGGCCGCGGATATCGCCCGTCAGCGCCGCGGCATAGTCGGGCACCGGCGTATCGACGCTGGTCGAATCCTTCGGGTCGTAGCCGGCCATGGCGCCGAGCATCAGGGCGGCATCCTCGACCGTGCGCGCGATCGGGCCCGCCTGGTCGAGCGAACTGGCGAACGCGATGATGCCCCAGCGCGAGCAGCGCCCGTAGGTGGGCTTCAGGCCGACGATGCCGCAGAAGGCGCCGGGCTGGCGGATCGAACCGCCGGTGTCGGTCCCCGTGGCGCCGGCCGCGATGCGTGCGGCGACGGCGGCGGCCGAGCCGCCCGACGAGCCGCCGGGCACCAGATCCTTGCCCGCATTGTCGCCCGCGGCTGCCTTCCAGGGGTTGATGCACGGCCCGTAATGGCTGGTGATGTTGGCCGAGCCCATGGCGAACTCGTCCATGTTCGCCTTGCCCAGCATCACGGCACCGGCCTCCCAGAGCTGGCGGGTGACCGTCGATTCGTAGGTCGGGCGGAACCCGTCGAGGATGTGGCTGCCGGCCGTCGACAGCGCGCCCTCGGTGCAGAACAGGTCCTTGATCGCCAGTGGGATGCCGTCGAGCGGACCGGCCGCACGGCCGTCCGCGCGGCGCGCATCCGACGCCCCGGCCATCGCGCGGGCGCGCTCGGGCGTCTCCTCGGTGTAAGCGTTGAGGCCGCGCGCAGCCTCCATCGCCGACAGGTAGGCGTCGGTCAGCTCGCGGGCGGTGAAGTCGCCTGCGGCGAGCCCCTTCCCGGCCTCGGCGATGGTGAGATCCGTCAGCACCGCCATCACTCCACCACCTTGGGCACGGTGTAGAAGCCGTCGGCCGCATCGGGCGCATTGGCGAGCACGTCGTCGGCGATGCCGCCATCATCGACCTGGTCGGCGCGCAGGCGCTGCACCATCTCCACGACGCTGGTCATCGGCGCGACGCCGTCGGTGTCGACCTCGTCCAGCTGTTCGATCCAGCCGAGGATGTTGTTCAGCTCGTCGGCGAGCGGCGCCAGCGCGCCGTCATCCACGCGGATGCGGGCGAGCCGGGCGATGCGACGTACAGTATCGGTATCGAGCGCCATGGAACTCCGTCGGGTCGGGGTCTGGAGACGGCGCGGAAGCTATCACCGCGGGAATATCGCGGCAATCGGCGGGTGAATCTCAGACGGCGGCGGCCTGGCCGTCGTCGGCATCGGCATGCACGCGGCCGCGACGCGCAGAATCGAGATCGGTCACGTTTGAGCGGTCGGCGGCCAGCACCGGCAAGCTAACCGTGATCCGGGTGCCGACACCGACATCGCTCTCGATGTCTAGTTCGCCGCCCAGCCGGGAGACGATCTTGTCGGCGATGGTGAGGCCGAGCCCCAGCCCCTCGCCCGCGCGGGCATAGCCCACCCAGTTAGCCGAAAAGGGCAGACGGGCCCGATCGATCTGCTCGCGCGTCATCCCGGCACCGCTGTCCGCGATCGATACGCTGACGTTCTTTCCGGCGTCGTATCCGATGGACACCTCGACGGTGCCGCCCGCCGCGGCGTACCGCGCGGCATTGGAGAGCAGGTTCTCGAAGACCTGCTGCAACCGCGCCCGATCGCCGAGGATCGGCGCGGGGGGCTCGCTGTCGAACACGTCCAGGGCGACGAGACATTTGTCGAACTGGGACCGGACATTCGCAATGGCGGCGCAAACGACATCGTCGAGGCGCACCACCTCGCGCTCGAGTTCGAGGTCGCCGAGTTCGAGCGCGGTCATGTCGAGGATCGTGGTGATCAGCCGCAGCATGTGCTGGCCGCTGTCCTCGATGGTGTTGGCATAGGTCGCGGTGTCCTCGTCCTTACCGCACCCGTCGCGGATGAGTTGCGAGAAGCCGATGATCGCGTTCAGGGGCGTGCGCAGCTCGTGGCTCATCAGCGAGAGAAACTCCGACTTCGCACGGTCCGACGCCTCGCTGGTCGCAGCCCGCGCGGCGAGGTCCGCGGCGCGGCGGTCACGGCGCCGGATTGCGGCATGGCCGAACATCACGATGGCGACCATCGCCAGGTAGAGAAGTGCCAGCGGAATGCCGATCCGCAGCGCCGTCTTCGTTCGCGTTGCCGTAATTTCGGCCAGGAGTGCCGTGACGTCGGTCTGGATTTCCAGGACGCTGTCCGGCGCGACGAGGTCGGGCGTCAGCACGTTCAGACGGACCATCGTCGACAAAACGTTTCCGCCATGCGGCTCGTGCACGTGTTGGGGGCCGTCGATCAGGACGAGTTCGCTTGATCGGCCGTTCTCCAGCACATTGGCGAAACACGCGCATGCCGAGACGTTCACGCCGAGGTCGGCCTCGTTGCGCGAGAACAGCGTGATGCCGTTGCCGTCGTAGAGCTTCACGTTGACGACATCCGTCCCCTTTACGCTCGACTCGATGCGCGGTCCGAGATCGGCGCGCTGCAGCGCGACCGGCAACAGGTCGGGCGCATCGCCGATGTTGAAGGCGAGGAGATAGAAGATCGGGTCGAGATGGGCGTTCGCGATCGTGTGCGCGACGTTGGCGTTCTGGGCCTCGGTCGCACGGATTAGCGTCTCGGTGGCGCTGTCCTGTTCGGCATGGACGAAGAGATAGCCGACGAGGAGAAACACGGGCGCGGCAACGAACGCGAAGAGGACGGGGAGACCGCCTGTCTGGAAAAAACGGAATCGCCGCACCATGGCCACACGGGAGAAAATTCGCTGTACGTCGTTCGGAACCACGGGCGAGGCTTCCTGACTCTCCGATCAGGCGGCGATTTGGCTGCCTCCCCAAGGAACCAAACCGGGCGAAATCAACATTAGATATTACTAAATTACAACATTATAATTAATAAACGCTTAAGTCTGGCCCGAACTCGACCCATTCCATCCCGGAACCTGCCGACCCGGAACGGCCAGAAAACAAGCCGTTGGACAACAGCCCGGCCGCCGCTTAAACGTGGCCCATGCCCATTGTCGAACCGGCCGAGATGAAAGCAGCGCGTGCGCCGCGCTCGCGCCTGCTCGGGCTCGACCTGGGGACCAAGACCATCGGCCTTGCGGTCTCGGATTCCGCACTCATGGTCGCCTCCCCGCTCGAGACGATCCGCCGGACCAAGTTCACGGCCGATGCCGAGAGGCTGCTGGCCGTGATCGCCGAGAAGGAGGTCGGCGGGCTGGTGCTCGGCCTGCCCCGCAACATGGACGGCTCGGAGGGCCCGCGCGCCCAGTCGACCCGCTCCTTCGCGCAGAACATGATCGGCAAATGCGACCTGCCGATTGCTTTCTGGGACGAACGCCTGTCGACCGCCGAGGCCGAGCGCGTGCTGATCGACCAGGCCGACATGACCCGCAAGCGCCGCGGCGAGGTGATCGACAAGATGGCCGCCGCGATCATCCTGCAGAACTTCCTGGATTTCCTGAGGAACTGAGCGACGGAAATGGGGCCGCGAGACGATCCGTCAGACCGCGTCGTCATCTATCCCGCGCGCTGGAAGCTGGCGATGAACGCGTTCGGCTCGCTGGTCTTCATCGCCGCGGGCGTGGTGTTTGTCGTCACGCCGACCCTGGAGACGCGGCTGATCGGCGGTGCGGCCATCGCCTTCTTCACGGTGACCGGGGTCTACGCGCTCTACCGGCTGGCGGTGCGCACCCCGGCGCTGATCCTCGCGCCCGAGGGCATGTGGGACAACGCCTCGATGTTCGCCGTGGGCTGGGTCGCCTGGCCGGAAATCCGCACGGTCGAGCGGCGGCGCAAGTTCGTGGTCCGCGCCATCGCCATCTTCCTGCGCGAGCCCGATACGGTGTTCGCGCGCGTCCCCGGCTGGCGGCGCTGGCTAGTGCGCCTGGATGCCGCGATCGAGTATGCACCGGTGAACATCCCCGCCGACAATCTCGACCGGCGGTTCGATGCCGTCGACGCCGCGATCCACGAACATCTGGCGCGCTATGGCGGCGGGGTGTCGCCCCCGGACGCAGCCTAGGCCGGAATCTCGAGCCCTCGCACCTCGGCCAGGTGGCCGGTCTTCACCCAGATCGTACAGCCCGTCTCGCTGAACGGCGCGTGGCGTATGCCCGGCGGGCTGCGCAACCAGGTTCCCTCGGGATAGCGGCCATGCGCGTCGGCGAGCGCGCCGTCCAGCACGAGGATCTCCTCGCCGCCGAAATGGCCGTGCAGCGGCATCGCCGCGCCCGGCGCGAACCGCAGAATCGCCACCCGTTCGGGGCCGAACCGGTGCAGCAGCTGCATCTCGACGCCCGCGCATCCGGTCGGCTGCCACTCGCCCGCCACGGTGTCGATGCGCACATAGTCCTGATCGCCGGGATCCATCTGCCAGAGCTTGACCAGGATCGTGCATCCGTCCGCGCTCGACGGCGTGTGCGACGAGCCCACCGGGTTGCGCACGTAATGGCCCGGCCCGAAATCGCCGTGCTCGTCGGAGAACACGCCGTCGAGCACCAGGAACTCCTCGCCGCCCGAATGGGTGTGTGCCGAGAACGAACTGCCCGGGGCATAGCGCACGATCGTAGTCGCGCGCGCCACCTCGCCGCCGATGCGGTCGAGCATGCGCCGCTCGACCCCGGCCAGCGGCGAGGCGATCCAGTCGAGCGCGTTGGTATCGAGGACCACGCGCGCACCGAAATCGGCATTGATTTCCATGACGGTCACTCCGTGCGATTCACATGGTCGCCGGCTTGCCGGGGTCAACCCGCGCGCCGCGCGGCACCCGGTATTCCGCAGGGTACAACAACGCCTTGCCTTTCGCGGATTCCGGTCCCTATATTGCCGCTTTAATGAGCGCTGCTCCCACAGGCCTGTCCGCCCCCGAATTGCCGGCGGATTTCCCGTTTCCACACCGTCACCTGTTGGGCATCCAGGATCTCTCCCCGGACGAGATCGGCTACCTGCTTGACCTGTCGAACCATTACGCCGAGCACAACCGGGCGCGGGGGCCGAAGTTCGACCTGATGCGCGACAAGACGCTGATCAACCTGTTCTTCGAGGATTCGACGCGCACGCGCACCTCGTTCGAGCTGGCCGGCATGCGGCTGGGCGCCGACGTCATCAACATCGCCGTCGCCTCGTCCTCGATCAAGAAGGGCGAGACCATCGTCGACACGGCGATGACCCTGAACGCCATGCATGCCGATGCGCTGGTGGTGCGCCACTCGAACGCCGGCGCCGTGACGCTGCTGTCCGAGAAGGTCAACTGCGCCGTCATCAACGGCGGCGACGGCAGCCACGAGCACCCGACCCAGGCGCTGCTCGACGCGCTGACCATCCGCCGCCGCAAGGGACGCCTCCAGGGGCTGCTAGTGGCGCTGTGCGGCGATGTCGCCCACAGCCGGGTGGCCCGTTCGAACATCTACCTGCTGCAGACCATGGGCGCGCGGGTCCGCGTCATCGCGCCGCCGACCCTGCTGCCGCCGGCGATCGACCGGCTGGGCGTCGAGGTGTTCACCGACATGCGCGCGGGGCTGGAGGATTGCGACATCGTGATGATGCTGCGCCTGCAGCGCGAGCGGATGGAGGGCTCCTACGTCCCCTCGGTGCACGAGTACTTCCACTTCTACGGGCTGGACTACGACAAGCTGCAGCACGCCAAGCCCGATGCGCTGATCATGCATCCCGGCCCGATGAACCGCGGGGTCGAGATCGATACCGATGTCGCCGACGACATCGACCGCTCGCTGATCCGCGAGCAGGTGGAGATGGGGGTCGCCGTGCGCATGGCGTGCCTGGACGTGCTGACCCGCGACGGAAGCCGGAACGCGCGATGAGTGGTAAGGTCGCCTATATCAACGCACGGGTGATCGACCCGGCGTCGGGCCTCGATGCCCCGGCGAACGCGTCGGGCGGCGTGCTGACCGACGGCGAACAGATCGCCGCGATCGGCCCCAACATCTTCAACGGCGGCAAGCCCGCCGACGCCGACATCATCGACTGCGGCGGGGCGGTGCTCGCGCCCGGGCTGGTCGACATGCGCGTCGACTTCTGCGAGCCGGGCGCCGAACACAAGGAAGACATCGAGAGCGGCAGCCGGTCGGCCGCCGCGGGCGGCGTCACCACCGTCGTCACGCTCCCCGACACCGACCCGGCCATCGACGACGCCTCGGTGCTGGAGTTTGTGGCGCGCCGCGCGCGCGAGGTGAAGCTGGTGAAGGTGTTCGCCTACGCCACGATCACCCGCGGGGCAACCGGAGACGAGCTGGTCGAGATGGGCCTCCTGAAACACGCCGGCGCCGTCGCCTTCACCAACGGGCGTAGCGCCGTGGCCAGCGCCAAGACCATGTCGCGGGCACTCAAGTATGCCCAGGCGTTCGACGCGCTGATCGTCCAGCACGCCGAGGAACCCGCCCTAGCCGCGGGCGGCGTCATGCAGTCGGGCGAGCTGTCCACCCGGCTCGGCCTGCCGGGCATTCCCGTCGAGGCCGAGACGATCATGCTCGACCGCGACCTGACGCTGGTGCGGATGACCAACGGGCGCTACCACGCCGCGCATGTCTCGACGGCCGACGGGGTCGCGCGCATCCGCGCCGCCAAGGCGGCGGGTCTGCGCGTCACCTGCGACACCGCACCGCCCTACTTCGCGCTCAACGAACTGGCGGTGGGCGAGTACCGAACCTTCGCCAAGCTGTCGCCGCCGCTGCGCCGCGAGGAGGACCGCCAGGCGGTCGTGGCCGGCCTGGCGGACGGCACCATCGACTGCATCGCGTCGGACCACTTTCCCCAGGACCAGGAGGCCAAGCGCCTGCCCTTCGAGCTCGCCGAGTTCGGGGCCGCCGGGCTCGAGAGCCTTCTCACCCTGACCCTCGAACTGGTCCACAACGGCCATCTCGACCTGCCGACGGCCCTGTCGAAGGTCACGTCGCGGCCCGCCGCGCTGCTCGGCCTGCCCGTCGGGCGCCTGTCGGCGGGTGCACCCGCCGACATCGTCGTCTTCGATCCCGAACGCCCGACGCGGATCGAGCCCAACGCCTTCCTTTCGAAGTCCAAGAACTCGCCGTTCGACGGCCGCCTCGTGCAGGGCGAGGTTCTCCGCACGGTCGTCGACGGGCGCACCCTCTATACTGCGCCGGCGCAGTAGCGACCGGCGGAGGCACGCGTGGGCGAGGAAGGCGCAGGCCCGATCCTGTACTACTGGGGGCTCTTCCAGGCCACCTTCTCGATCCCCGACTGGAAGAACCTGGTCTATGGCTGGCAGGTCTTCCTGCCGCCGGTGATCGCCGCCTACCTGCTCGGCAGCATACCCTTCGGCCTCGTCCTGACCCGGCTCGCCGGCAAGGGCGACATCCGCCGGGTCGGCTCGGGCAATATCGGGGCGACCAACGTCCTGCGGGCCGGCGGCAAGGGGCTCGCGGCCGCCACCCTGCTGCTCGACGCGCTCAAGGGTTACGTCGCAGTCGCGGTGCCCTGGTACTGGCTCGGCCCCGACATCGCCTTCTTCACCGCGCTCGCGGTCTTCCTGGGCCATTTGTTCCCGGTCTGGCTCGGCTTTCGTGGCGGCAAGGGCGTGGCAACGTCGCTGGGCGTCCTGTTCGGCCTGACCTGGCCGCTCGGTCTCGCCGCCACCGCCACCTGGATCGTCGTGGCGCTGGTCTTCCGCTACTCTTCGCTCTCCGCGCTGGTTTCGGTCGCGCTGGCGCCGGTCTATGCCTGGTGGCTCGGCGACCCGCAGGCCGCGGGGATCGCGATCTCCCTGGCCGTGCTCGTCTGGATCCGGCACCACGCCAATATCCGCCGCCTACTGCGCGGCGAGGAATCGCGCATCCGCCTGCGCACACGCGCCGATTAGGCCTCTTCGGCCCCTCGCACAACGCGCTCGAGAAGCGCCGAGAGCCGTAACATGTCGCTACCTGAAAGACGCGCGCCGAATGCCGCCTCGATTGCGCGCGCGTAGACCGGCCACATACGCCGGCGCATCGCCGCGCCCGCCTCGGTGATCGTGATGATGTGCCCGCGCCCGTCTTCCGTGCTGGGCCGGCGGTCGACCAGGCCCGCCGCTTCCATCCGCTTCAGCAGGCGCGAAAGATTGTATTGGGCGAGCAGGAGCCTGGATTCGATCTCGAATGGGCGCAGCGCACGGTCATCGGCGCGTTCCAGTTCCCACAACACATCGTACCAGCCCAGTGGAGGAAGTCCGGCCGCCTTCAGCTCTGCCTCGACCGCCTCGACAGCGGTGCGGCCGGCGCGCGCGAGCAGGACCCAGGTGTGAATGGTGGTCTCGTCGGGCATTAGGTCGTCCATGGACCTTGACTAGTATATATGCAGATACATGTAAATCGCAGTCCTGCATGCAATTGCATGTTTATACTGATGGAGATCGCACATGCCGAAGAACGACAACCTCCCGGAACTCGTCCTCGTTTCCCACCACCTCTGCCCCTACGTGCAGCGGGCCGCCATCGCGCTGACGGAGAAATCCGTGCCGTTCGAGCGCCAGTATGTCGACCTCGCCGACAAGCCCGCGTGGTTCCGTCGGATATCCCCGCTGGGAAAGGTGCCGCTGCTGCGTGTCGGCACAAAGGTGATCTTCGAGTCCGCTGTGATCATCGAATATCTCGAGGAAACGACACCCTTCCCGCTTCACGTCGCCGATCCTTTGACACGTGCACGCGAGCGGTCGTGAATGGAGTTCGGGTCCGCCGTCCTCATCGACATCGCGCGCTTCTATGGCGCTCCCGACGCGGCGGCGTTCGAGACCGCTCGCGGCACGCTCGCCGCACGATTCTCGGTTCTGGAGTCCGAGATCGACGAAGGCCCCTAGTTTGCCGGTGCGCGCTTCTCGCTCGTCGATGCGGTGTTCGGGCCGGTGTTCCGCTACTTCGACGTGTTCGAGACCCTCGGCGACTTCGGCGTTCTCGACGCGCTGCCGAAGGTCGAGGCATGGCGACGCGCATTGTCGTCGCGTCCCTCGATGGCCGGTTCCGTCACGCCGGACTATCCGCAGAGGCTGGTCGAATTTCTGCGCGCCCGCGGCAGCCACATGTCGCGGCTTACCCGGACCGCCGCCTGACGGGCACCGACACATCGAGTTGACCGTCACGCACGGCGAGGGCCATCCTCGCGTGCGTGACGGACACCCCCATCTCCCAATCCGAACGCCGCGACCGGCTGCGCCTGATTCGCACCGAATCGGTCGGGCCGGTCACCTGGCGCGACCTGATGACCCATTTCGGGAGTGCGGGCGCCGCGCTGGACGCATTGCCCGGCATGGCGCAACGGGCCGGCAAGCGTCGCCTCCGCATCCCCTCGCCCGACGAGGCCGCGGCGGAGATCGACGGGCTCGGCATGCTGGGGGCGAGCGTCGTCACCCTTGGCGAGGCCGCCTACCCCGACGCGCTGGCCACCATCGACGATGCACCGCCCGTCCTATCGGTCCTGGGAAACCCCGATGCGCTCGGCCGCACCGGCGTCGCCATCGTCGGCGCGCGCAACGCCTCGGCGAACGGCCGCCGGCTGGCCGAGACCATCGCCGCGGAACTGGCCACCGACCCGGCCCTGGCCGTGATTTCGGGTCTGGCCCGCGGTATCGACACCGCCGCCCATCAGGGTGCGCTGGCGTCCGGCGGGGCGACGGTCGCCGTGATGGCCGGCGGCCTCGACGTGATCTATCCGCCGGAGAACACGGGCCTGTACGAACGCATCCGCGAGGACGGGGCGATCGTCAGCGAGATGCCGCCGGGCCTGCCGCCGAGTGCGCACCACTTCCCGCGCCGCAACCGCATCGTCTAGGGCCTGTCGGGCACCGTCGTCGTGGTCGAGGCGGCGCGGCGCTTGGGCTCGCTGATCACCGCGCGGTTGGCCGGTGAACAGGGCCGCGAGGTCCTTGCGGTGCCCGGCTCGCCACTCGACCCGCGCGCCTGGGGGGCGAACCACCTGATCCGCGAAGGTGCCGTCCTGGTCCGCGATTCCGATGACATACGCGAGGCGATCGCGACCTTCGCATCGGCCCGAACTCCCGCTCCCCCGGGTCCGCAGCCCGCGCGCGAAGGGGTGCATCTCGACCCCGATCCGGGCGGGCCGGACGAGCGCGACGCGGTCATTGCCTGCCTGTCGCCGGAACCCGTCGCGGTTGACGAAATCGTGCGGCGGTGCCAATTAACCGCGCCAGTCGTGCGGGCGATCCTGCTCGAACTCGAACTTGCAGGACGTCTGGAACGGCATCCGGGCAACCGCGTCGCGTCCTGTTGACGGAATGTTAACCACGCGCGGGCGTCTCTTTGGCCACCACGAAACGGTAAGCAAAGCCCTTCATTCATGAACGTCGTTGTCGTCGAATCGCCGTCAAAAGCGAAGACCATCAACAAGTATCTGGGCTCCGACTACACCGTCCTGGCGTCCTACGGGCATGTGCGCGACCTGCCCCCCAAGGACGGTTCGGTGCGCCCGGACGCGGACTTCGAGATGGACTGGGCGGTCGACGACCGCTCCGAAAAGCCGATCCGCGCGATCGTCGACGCGCTGAAGGGCGCCGACACGCTCTACCTCGCCACCGACCCGGACCGCGAGGGCGAGGCGATCTCGTGGCACATCGAGCAGATTCTGAACGAGCGCGGCCTGCTTGACGACATCGAGGTCAAGCGGGTGGTCTTCAACGAGATTACCAAGGGCGCGGTGCAGGACGCGTTCAACCACCCGCGCGCGCTCAACGACGAGCTGGTCGAGGCCTACCTGGCCCGCCGCGCGCTCGACTATCTCGTCGGATTCACCCTGTCGCCGGTCCTCTGGCGCAAGCTGCCGGGCTCGCGTTCGGCCGGCCGCGTGCAGTCGGTCGCGCTGCGCCTGATCTGCGAGCGCGAGGCCGAGATCGAGGCTTTCACGGCGCGCGAATACTGGTCGATCGAGGTCGGCCTCGACAGCGCCCAGGGCGCGCCGTTCGACGCCCGCCTGGTCGAGCGCCAGGGAAAGAAGCTCGACCGCTTCGACATCGCCGACGCGGGCACGGCCAATGCGGCCAAGAGCGAGGTCGAGGCGGCGACCTTCCGCATCGCCTCGGTCGAGAAGAAGCGCACGAAGCGCAATCCTCAGCCGCCCTTCACCACCTCGACCCTGCAGCAGGAGGCGTCGCGCAAGCTCGGCTTCGGCGCCTCGCAGACCATGCGGGTCGCCCAGCGCCTGTATGAGGGGATCGAGATCGACGGCGAGACGGTCGGCCTGATCACCTACATGCGGACCGACAGCGTGACCCTGAGCCAGGAGGCGATCGGTGCGTGCCGCGAGCTGATCGACACCGATTTCGGCACCGACTACCTGCCCGAAAAGCCGCGGGTCTACCGCACGCGGGCCAAGAACGCCCAGGAGGCCCACGAGGCGATCCGGCCAACCGATGTGCTCCGCCGCCCGGACTCCCTGAAATCCCTGCTCGATTCCGACCTGCTGCGCCTCTACGAGCTGATCTGGCGGCGCACGCTCGCCTCCGAGATGGCCGAGGCCCAGATCGACCGGGTCGCGGTCGACCTGCGTTCGGCGGACAACCAGCTGGCGCTGCGCGCCAACGGACAGACCATCGCCTTCGACGGTTTCCTGCGGCTCTACCGCGAGGACCGCGACGAGCCCGCCAACGGCGACGCCGCGGATGCGGAGGGCAGCGACAGCGACGACGAACGCCGCCTGCCGCCGCTCGCCGAGGGCGAGGGCGCCAACGTGCGCGCGGTCTCTCCCGAGCAGCATTTCACCCAGCCGCCGCCGCGCTATTCCGAGGCGAGCCTGGTCAAGACCCTCGAGGAGCTCGGCATCGGCCGGCCCTCGACCTATGCCTCGATCATCCAGGTGCTGCAGGACCGCAAATACGCCCAGCTCGACCGAAGGCGCTTCGTGCCCGAGGATCAGGGCCGGCTGGTCACCAGCTTCCTGTCGAGCTTCTTCCACCGCTATGTGGAGTACGACTTCACCGCCCAGCTCGAAGAGCGGCTCGACGACATCTCCGGCGGCCGCATCGACTGGAAGGCCGTCCTGCGCGACTTCTGGCGGGAGTTCTCCACCGCCGTCGACGGCACCAAGGAACTGCGCGTGCGCACGGTGCTCGACGCGCTCGACGAGGAGCTGGGGCCGCATTTCTTCCCGACCCGCGAGGACGGCAGCGACAGCCGTCTCTGCCCGGCGTGTAGCGAGGGCCGGCTGGGCTTGCGGATCGGGCGGCACGGTCCGTTCGTCGGCTGCTCAAACTATCCCGAGTGCAAATTCACCCGCCGGCTGGCGGTTGATGGCGGCGCGGACGACGGCGCGGCCGACCTGGCGAACGGTCCGAAGATCCTGGGCTCCGACCCCGAGACCGGCAAGGACGTAACCCTGCGTAAGGGCCCCTACGGCCTGTACGTGCAGCTGGGCGAGCCCGAGGGCGAGGGCAAGACCGCCACCAAGCCCAAGCGGACCTCGATCCCCGACGGCTACGCGATCGAAGAGATCGACCTCGAACTGGCGCTGGCCCTGCTGGCCCTGCCCCGCGACATCGGCCCCCATCCCGAAGACGGCGTGGTGATCCAGGCCGGGCTGGGGCGCTACGGCCCGTATGTGAAGCATGGAACGGTCTATGCCTCACTGCCCGAGCCGCGCGAAGTGCTGACCGTGGGCCTCAACCGCGCCGTGACGGTGCTGGCCGAAAAGGGCAAGGGTCGGCGCGGGCGTGCCACCGCCATCAAGGATCTCGGCGTCCACCCCGAGGACGAGAAGCCGATCGCCATTTACGACGGCCGCTATGGCCCCTACGTCAAGCACGGCAAGACCAACGCGACGATCCCCAAGGACCAGGACCCGCAGACCGTCACCCTGCAACAGGCGGTCGAGCTGATCGCCGCGCGGGCGGCCAAGGCCGGCACCAAGAAGAAGGCGCCCGCCAAGAAGAAGACGACGGCAAAGAAGAAGGCCGCGGCCGCGCCCGAGAGCGCGGACTAGGAACCTCGCTTGGCCAAATCAAAGGGAAAACGGACGGGCGCGAACGGGTTGCCCGACCGCTCGGCGATCGCCGAGCTTCTCGCCGGGTCCGATGAGGCGTTGCCGACCCGCGAGATCGCACGCGCCTTCGCCCTGAAGGGCGTCCAGCGCGCGGCCCTGCGCGACACGCTCAAGACGATGCAGGCGGCGGGCGAGATCGAGCGCGTCCAGGGCCGCCGCTGGCGGCTGGCCAGCGCATTGCCCGCGGTCTGCGTCCTCGAGGTCACCGGCGTGGACGACGAGGGGATGCTGCGTGTCCGGCCGGCCAACCTGGCGCCCGATGCACCGCTGCCGGAGATCGAGGTGCTTCCGGCACCGCGCACCATGCCCGCGCCCGGCCCCGGCGACCGCTTCGTCGCACGCCTGACCGCGCGCGGCGCGAACCACTATGCCGCGAAGCCGCTGCGCCCCGCCGAGAGCCGGGCCGAGACGGTGGTCGGGCTCTACCGCAGGGGTGCGGAGGGGGCGCGCGTGGAGCCGCTGGAACGCGGCCGGCGCGAGGATTTTCTCGTGGCCCATGCGGACAATGTTGCGGCCGAAGACGGCGACCTGGTGGTGGTCGAGCTGATGCCCGCGCGCCGGCTCGGCCTCGCCCAGGTTCGCATCGTCGAGAACATCGGCGATGCCGAAGCGCCCGACGCCATCAACCGCATTGCCATCCACCGCGCCGGAATTCCCGACCATTTTCCCGATGCGGTCGTCGCCGCGGCCGAGGCGGCGGCGGCGCCGGTGCTCGGCGACCGCACCGACCTGCGCGCGTTGCCGCTGGTCACCATCGACGGGGCGGATGCGCGCGATTTCGACGATGCCGTGTTCGCAGAGCCCGACGACGACCCGCAGAACCGGGGCGGCTGGCACATCGTCGTGGCGATCGCGGACGTGGCCAACTATGTCCGCCCCGCAAGCCCCCTCGACCGCGAGGCCTACCGCCGCGGCAACTCCGTCTATTTCCCCGACCGGGTCGTGCCGATGCTGCCCGAGGCGCTGTCGAACGGCCTCTGCTCACTGCGCCCGGACGAGGACCGCGCCTGCCTGGCGGCCGACCTGTCGATCGATGCCCAGGGCCAGCTGCGCCGCCACCGGTTCCGCCGTGCGCTGATGCGCTCGGCCGCGCGGCTGGTCTACGAGGACGTGCAGGCGGCGTTCGAGGCCGGACAGGACCCGGTGGCCCCCGGTCACCTCGCCGGCCTCTATGGCGCCTATGCCGTGCTCGCCGAAGCCCGGCGCCACCGCGGTGCGCTCGAGATCGAATTGCCGGAACGCCGGGTCGTCCTCGACGAGGACGGCAATGTCGCAAGCATCGCGCCGGTCGCGCGGCTCGACAGCCACCGGCTGATCGAAGAGTTCATGATCGCCGCCAACGTCGCCGCGGCGCGCGAACTGCAGCGCCTCGGCCAGCCGGTGATGTTCCGCATCCACGACGAGCCCGATCCCCAGAAGCTCGACGATCTGCGCGACGTGCTCGAGGGATTCGGCATCAACCTGGCGCGCGGCGGCGCGATACGCCCCAGGGATTTCAACGCGATCTTCGCGCGGGTGCGCGGTGCACCGCACGAGCGCACGATCCACGAGATCGTCCTGCGCGCCCAGGCCCAGGCCCAGTACAGCCCGGACAATATCGGCCATTTCGGGCTCGGCCTGCATGACTATGCGCACTTCACATCCCCGATCCGCCGCTACGCCGACCTGCTGGTCCACCGGGCACTGATCCGCGGCCTGAAACTGGGGGACGGCGGGCTGGATGCCGCGGAGGCGGAACGCTTCGAGGAAATCGGCGAGCACATCTCGACGACCGAGCGACGGGCGGTCCTCGCCGAGCGCGATGCCAACGATCGCTACACCGCCGCCTTCCTCTCCAGCCGGATCGGCGAGAGCTTCTCGGGTACCGTGCGCGGCGTGAACCGCGCCGGGCTGTTCGTCGCCATCGACGAGAATGGCGCCGAGGGATTCGTCCCGGCGTCGCGGCTGCCGGGCGGCCGCCCGCGCTTCGACGAGCGCCGCCAGGTCCTCGAGACCGGCGGCGGTCCGGCCTGGCGGCTCGGCGACCCTGTGGAAGTCAGGATCGCGCAGGCCGATCGGCTGAGCGGATCTGCGATCCTCGACCTGATGGATGCCGGCGGCGGCGCGCGCGTGGTGCGTCGAAGCGGCAAGCCCGGGCCGCGCAGCGGCCGAAAGCGGCGCGATCACCGGCAACGCCGCACGCGTTAACCAATTGCAAGCCGTTTGGGGTTCCTTATATGAAGCCCATCGCCCCCTTTACCGGCGCTCGGTGCCGGGATATGTGTTTGAAGTGAATATGTTAGTCCGAACGCTCCTGTCCCCCCGGCGCGCCCTCCACATCGCGATGGCGCTCGTGCTGGTGGCGTGCGTCCAGGTCAAGCCGACATTCGACGGGCAGTACTCCGACAATTACAGCCGGGAGATGTTCGACACCGGCTACAGCTTCATCAGCGACCGCTATATCGACGCGGTCTCCCTGCGCGATCTCAGCCTGAGCGGCCTGGCGGGCCTGTCGCGTATCGATCCACGGCTCGACATCCGCCCGGTGAACGACTGGATCGAAGTGCGTTACGACAGCAAGCTTGCGGGGCGCCTCTCCGCGCCCGTCTCGAATCAGGCCGACGCCTGGAGCGCGGCGACGGTCGACACGATCGCGCTGGCACGCCAGGAATCTCCGACCCTCGCCGGGGCGCAGGCCGAAACGGTCTTCAAGGCCGTCTTCGACGGCGTGCTGGAGCCGCTCGACGAATTCTCGCGCTATGACGATGCCGAAACGGCCGCCGAGAAGCGTGCGTTTCGCGACGGGTTCGGCGGCATCGGCATCATCATCCGCATGGAACAGGACGACGCCCTCATCGTCGGCGTCAGCGAGGGCGGCCCGGCGGCCCGGGCAGGCGTTCTGGAGGAGGACCGGGTTACCCATGTCGGCAGCAAGCCGATCGCCGGCTGGACCCAGCGAAGGCTCGTCGAGGCGCTGCGCGGCCCCGTCAACTCGACCGTTTCGTTCTCTATCCGCCGCAATGGTATCGGCGTGCCGTTCCCGGTCACCGTTCGGCGCGAACATGTGGTTCCCGACACGGTCGAGGTCGAGCGCCAGAACGCCATCGCGGTCGTCCGTCTGACGAGCTTCAACGCCGATTCCGCACGTCAGCTCGACCGGTTACTGCGCCAGGAAATGCAATCCAGGAACGGCCCCCCGGCCGGATTCGTCCTCGACCTGCGATCCAACCCCGGCGGACGCCTGGATGTTTCGATCGATGTCGCGGACATCTTTCTCGACGGCGGGGACATCATCGCCACGCGCGGTCGGCATCCCGGCAGCAGCCAAACCTACAAGGCCGGGTTGGGCGACCTGACGCATGGCATTCCCATCGTCATCCTGATCAACGGCACGTCCGCATCCGCTTCCGAGATCGTCACGGCCGCCCTGCAGGACCAGGGCCGCGCCATCGTGATCGGCACCAACTCCTTCGGAAAGGGCAGCGTCCAGTCGGTTCTGCGCCTGCCCAACGGCGGCGAAATCACCCTCACCTGGTCGCGATTCCTGGCCCCGTCGGGCTACCGCCTGCACAAGCTGGGGGTGCTCCCGTCGGTCTGCACCCATGGCGGTGGCGACGCCGGAGACACGGCTCCACACGCACCCGATTTTCGGCATGGCGAGGGTGTCCTGACCAGCCATCTCGGCGCCTGGCGCGCAACCGGAAACACCAACGCCGCCAACCGCGAACTCCTGCGCACGCTCTGCCCGTCCGACGGCGGATCGCCCGACGTCGATGTCGAGGTCGCGCGCGCGATCCTGTCCGACCCGTCGCTGTACGGCACGCTCCTCCGCCAGTCCGACACCAGCCTCGCCCGGCGCTGACCGTCCGCATTGATACGGATCGTTAACCGGCGGGCGCGACACTTGCGCATCGACTCGACAGGATTCCTCCGATGCCTCCCGCGACCCGACAGCTGTACCGCCCGATGCAACGCGCCCTGTTCGCGCTCGGCTGCGTGTGCGCGGCCCTCGGGATCTTCGGCCTCGTCGTCCCGGGATTTCCGGGCACCGTGTTCCTCATTGTCGCCGCGTGGGCGTTCTCCCGCTCGTCGGAACGGATGCACGTCTGGCTTTACAAGCACCCCCGCTTCGGCCGCACATTGCGCGACTGGCACACCCACCGCGTCATCCCGCTGCGCGCCAAGGCGTTCGCCCTGACGGCCATGACCGGCTCCTTCGCCCTGTTCGCCGTTGCCGGCCCCGACAATGTCTACATCGTCGCGGTGACAGCCTCGATCATGGCCGGCGTGGCCTTGTGGATTGCCACCCGGCCGCAACGCATTCCGGCAGACGGCTAGCCCACCCGGCGCCAGGCCGCATCACGGCTTGACTTGGCGCGGCGGCGCGCTATCTTCACGGCCGAATTTGGCCCGGGACAAAGAACCATGGCAAAACCGAACACGATCCTTGTGAAGCTCGTCAGCTCCGCCGACACCGGCTTCTACTACGTCGCGAAGAAGAACCCGCGCACGAAGCCCGAGAAGCTCGAGATGCGGAAGTACGACCCGGTCGTGCGCAAGCATGTGGCCTTCAAGGAAGAGAAGCTCAAATAGCACCCGCCCCTCGTGTGCCCGAAAGGGTGCGCCGGAACGCCAAAAGCCGCCCAACGGGCGGCTTTCGTGCATTCGGATCGAACTGACCGATGGCGCGCTATCGCTACTCGATGAAGCGCTGGACGGTGTCGAGGAAGTCGGCGACCGAGGTCGGCTTTGCGATGTAGGCCTCGCAGCCCCCCTGACGGATTTTCTCCTCGTCCCCCTTCATCGCGAACGCGGTCACCGCGATCACCGGAATGGCCTTCAACTCGTCGTCTTCCTTGAGCCACTTGGTGACCTCGAGGCCCGATACCTCCGGCAACTGGATGTCCATCAGGACGAGATCGGGCTTGTGCTCGCGCGCCAGCTGCAGGGCCTCCATGCCGTCCTTCGTCTGCAGCGTCGCATAGCCCTGCGCCTCCAGCAGATCGTGGAAGAGCTTCATGTTGAGTTCATTGTCCTCAACGATCAGAACGGCCTTCGACATTTGCGTCCACACCCCGATGATGGCTCGCCGCTGTCCGGTGTGCCCTTTGAGCTTCGAACAAGTCGCAGCCAGCCCCCACCGGTCGCGCAAAGCGGTCCGAAAATGGATAATAATTCGGCAAATGTCCACACCGGCGAGGGCGAATGCGGATCGGGATTGATCTCGGCGGAACGAAGATCGCGGGCGTCGTCCTGGACGACGAGGGACGCGAAATCGCGCGCGCGCGCGTGCCCGCGCCCCGGCACGACTACACCGACACGCTCGACGCAATCGCCCGGCTGGTCGCGCAGATCGATCCGGTCCCGACCGCTCGGACACCGGTCGGAATCGGCATTCCCGGCACGATTTCGCCCGCAACGGGCCTGGTCAAGAACGCCAATTCCAGCTGGCTGATCGGCCACCCGTTCGACCGTGACCTCGCCGCGCGGCTCGGGCGGCCGGTCCGCGTAGCGAACGATGCCAACTGCTTTGCCGTCTCCGAGGCGCAAGACGGCGCCGGCGCGGACGCACACACCGTCTTCGGCGTGATCCTGGGCACCGGTGTCGGTGCCGGAATCGTGATCGACGGGGCGCTCGTCACCGGCGCCAACGCGATCGCGGGCGAGTGGGGCCACACGTCGCTGCCGTGGATGACCGAAGCCGAGTTTCCCGGCGGTCCCTGCTATTGCGGTCGGCATGGCTGCATCGAGACGTTCGTCTCGGGGCCCGCCTTCGAGCGCGACTACCGGCTTGCCACAGGCCAGTCCCGTTCCGCGGCCGAGATCGCCGCGGCGGCCGATGCCGGCGACGGGGCAGCGAATGCGGCGCTGGAACGGCTCGAGGACCGGATAGCACGCGCGCTCACGATGGTGATCAACATCCTCGACCCCGACATCGTGGTGCTCGGCGGCGGGCTGTCGAACATCTCGCGGCTGTACCGGAACCTGCCGAACCGGATCGCGGATTGGGCGTTTTCGGACGGCATCGTCACGCCGGTCGTGCCTGCCGTGCATGGCGACGCCGGAGGCGTGCGCGGCGCCGCATGGCTGTGGCCCACGACCGGGCGCGAGGCGTGAGCGGCGCCGCCGGCCTTTGCCGCAGCTGTGCCGGCACGGTGCCGGCCGCCGCGCACGGATGCCCCAGTTGCGGCGCGCCGCGCCTCCTGTTCCACGCGGAGCTGCAGACCTTGTCGATCGCTCACATCGACTGCGACGCGTTCTATGCCAGCGTCGAGAAGCGCGACGACCCGGCCTTGCGCGACGTCCCCGTCATCGTCGGCGGCGGTCGCCGCGGGGTCGTCTCGGCGGCCTGCTACATCGCACGCATCAAGGGCGTGCGCTCCGCGATGCCCATGTTCCAGGCGCTCAAGCTCTGTCCGGACGCGACGGTCGTGCGGCCCGACATGGAGAAATACGCGGCGGTCGGGCGCGCGGTGCGCGAGATCATGCGGTCGATGACGCCGCTGGTCGAGCCGCTGTCGATCGACGAGGCCTTCCTCGACCTGTCGGGCACCCAGCGGCTGCACCACGCCGCACCCGCAGCCACCCTGATCCGGATGATCAACCGGATCGAGCGCGAGGTCGGAATCACCGCTTCGGTGGGCCTCAGCTACAACAAGTTCCTCGCCAAGCTCGCCTCCGACCTCGACAAGCCGCGCGGGTTCGCCGTCGTCGGGCGGGCCGAGGCGCGCGATTTCCTCGATGCGCAGCCGGTTTCGCGGATATGGGGCGTGGGCGCCACGCTGCACGCCAAGCTGAAATCCGACGGTATCAACACGATCGGGCAGATCCGCAGCCACGACGAGGCGCGCCTGGTCGCGCGCTACGGGAGCATCGGCCACCGGCTCGCACGGTTCAGCCGCGGCGAGGATTCGCGCCCCGTCAGCCCCGTCTCGATTCCCAAGAACCTGTCGAGCGAGACGACCTTCGCGACCGACATATCGGACATGGACGAATTGGCGCGGCGCCTGTGGCCCCAGTGCGAGCGCGTCGCCGAGCGGATCAAGCGGCGCGAACTGGCCGGACGGACCGTGACCCTCAAGCTCAAGACCGCATCCCACAGGATCGTGACCCGTTCGCAGGCGCTGCCGGCGCCGACCCAGCTGGCCGAGACGCTCTATCGCAGCGCCACGCCGCTGCTGCGAAAGGCGTTCGAGGCGACGCCTCCGGGCACCGCGTTCCGTCTCATCGGCGTCGGCCTGTCCAACTTCGCCGACCCGGCCGAGGCGGACCCGCCCGACCTCGCCGACCCCAACGCCGCCCACCGCAAGCAGGTGGAGATAGTCATCGACCGGGTTCGCGACAAGCTCGGGCGCGACGCCATCGGCAAGGGACGCGCGCTGCGCCCACGCGGCGGCTGACCGCCGCTCAGTTGCAGGTCGGCGGATCGAAGAGTTCGAGGTCGACCAGCTCGGCGACCAGCGAGAAGTCGCCATAGTCGAATTCGAAGCGACGCACGACGCCATTGTCCTGCAGCACCTGGGTCATCTCGAACTCCGGTTGGGTTTCCCCGGCCTGGCGCCGGTCCGCGCGCGGGAACATCGCCAGGCGGATCGGCCACCATTTGTGAGCGCTCGCCGCGCCGAAGTCCTTCGCAAGCCCGTCCTTCGGATCGCGCGCCTTGCCCAGGATCAGCGAGTTGGCCTCCATCGGCGAGATATCCGGCTGCGACCCGTCGAAATAGTGCCCGAACTCGCGGAACGCGCCACGTTCGGCGGCATCGAGCACGACGATCGTGTGCTGGTAGGGGAACAGCGTGTCCGCCGGCAGGTCCAGCACGGTGCCGCGCGGCACGTCATAGACGGCGCGCCCCGGCGCGCCCGGACCCGGTCGTTCCGCCACGCCGCGCGCGTGCTCCACGATTTCTCCTCCGATCCGGGTTTCGGTATCGAACGTGTAGTGGCGGCCGTCATGGGTCTCGAAGTTCTTGGCCGAGACCTCCGAGTTGATGGGGTCCCCCTCCCCCGGAGACATGCTCACCTGTAGCCGCTGGTTCGACTCCCAGCCGTCGCAGCCGCGCCGCCACTCCGCGACCATGCGCCCGCGCGCATCGACGATGCTGGACCCGATGTCGACGCGTCCCATGGAGATTTCATAGAACGCGCGATGCGACGCATGGCTGACCACGGCACCCGCACCATCGGCGAAAACGAACGTCGCGGCCAACGCCAGGCCGGCCGCGACGGAGATATCTCGAAGTCGTGCTTTTCCCATGCGCCGAATCTACCCGATCAAGCGGGCAAATTCATGGCAGGAGACGAAAGAACGCTCAGTTGGCCGAAACCGTGTGCGGGACGAACACCCCGGCGCTGCTGACGGTCGTCGGACCGCAGGGCGGCAGGCTTCCGTCCGCATCGCAAACCTTGAGGATCCAGGCGTCGGCCGCTCCCATGCGCTGCACGGTTGCCAGCGGTGCGTCGACCACAACACGGTGCCAGGTCTGGCCACCGATGCGGGCCGAGCGAACCTCGGCCCCCAGCGCCGCGAATTGCGCGGCTTGGTCCCATGCGTTGTCGATGGACCGGAAACTTCCCACCACCGATACGTTGCGCGTCGCCGCGACGTCACGCGCGGTGTTCGCCCACTGCCCCGGCGAAGCCGCCTCGGGCAGCGGCACGACCTCGATCACGGGCGTGACGGGCCGCGGCGCGTCGGGCCGGTGTTTCGGCGCGGCATTCACGAAGTGCGCCTGCACATCGGTGTCCTGTGACCAGCGGAAGCTAGCGGGCGCGAACCCGGCGACGGCCGCTGCGCGCTGATCGACCGCGACAACGCCCGGCGCAAAGCCCGCGACGAACCCGGCGAGTTCCGGCGGCACCTCCAGCGGATCGCCGCGGGACGGCAGTTCGGCGCTAACCGACCAGTTTTCGCCCGAAGGGGCCGCGGCAACCATCACGGTGCCGCCGTCCTCCGGATTGCCGCTGTCGCAGATTTCGCGTCCCTGGACGACGCGCAGCAACGCGCAATCCTGTTGCGCGACTTCGGATATTGCGTGGTCGGTAACGCTCTTTCCCGAGATGGCATAACTCACCCCGTCGAGCGCCCAGCTCGCCACCGTAAGGGCAGGCGGAAGTCCACACCCGCCCAGCAGCAGCGGCAATCCGATCATTGCCAAGGTCTTTCGCATCGCAAGCCTCCCACAGCCTGAGCGGCGAGTCTGGCCCGGTGCAGACTGCTTTGCAAAGAGAAAAATAAACATAATCCGGTAAAATATTAAATTCATTGAGTTTTCGTCCCATAAAAGTGTGTTTCAAGGGACCGGTTAAAAAACTTTCTCTTTTAATCACAAGGAGTTGCCGCCGCCTTGCAGGAGATGCGTTTACCGAAAAAATATTATTATTTTTCCGATGTTTAAGTGATGAATTTCGAGTCTTCGCAGGCGCAGCAGCCGCCGGCCTCCTGCCGGCGGCTGGCGCTTCTACCCGGCTCAACCGATATCGAGGACCACGTTGCCGATGTGGGTGGCGTCCTCGACCATCTTGTGGGCGTCAACGATGTCGTCGAGCGGGAATCGCTTCGCGACGGTCGTCTCGAGGGTGCCGTCGGCCAGCATCGCGTTGAGCGCCGCCACGCCTTCGTCGCGCTGCGCGTCGGTGATCGAGTAGACGATGAACCACTTCAGCGACGCCCACTTCACGATGAAGTCCTGCGCCGGGACGCTCGCCATCGGGTCGACGGTGCCATAGACGATCACCGTGCCGCGCGGCGCGAGAATCTGTCCGTAGGTGGGTGCGTTCGCCGACAGGTTCAACTCGACGATGCGGTCCGCTCCCTTGCCGTCGGTCAGCGCGAGGATGCGTTCCACGATGTCTTCGGTTCGGTAGTTCACCACCGCGTCGGCCCCGGCATCGCGCACATAGGCCGCCTTCTCCTCGGAACTGACCGTTGTGATCACCCGCGCGCCGTTGGCCTTGGCCACCTGGATGGCATGGTGGCCGACCGCGCCCGCGCCGCCCTGGACCAGGATCGTCTGGCCCGACACGTCGCCGTCGAACATCACCGCGCGGTGCGCGGTCAGGAACGGGATGCCGAAACACGCGGCCTCGGCATCATCGACCCCGTCCGGCAGGTCGATGACGTACTTGGATTCGGTGCAGATGTACTCGGCGGCCGTGCCGAAGGGGCGCTGCCACTGACCGTTCATCATCCAGACCCGCTTGCCGACCCGGCCCGCATCGACCCCGTCGCCGACCGCGTCGATCACCCCGGCACCGTCGCTGTGGGGGATGATCAGCGGGAACGGCATGCCACCGCCGCGCCCGCGGAACCGCGCCTTCCAGTCCGACGGGTTGACGCCCGAGACGGTGAGCCTGATGCGGACCTCGCCCGGTCCCGGTTCCGGTGTCGGCTGCTCGCCGACCTGCAAGACCTCAGCCGGTCCCAGCTTGTCATAGAAGGCTGCTCGCATCGTCTCTCTCCCGCTGACGGTATGGATTCGCCCAAGGTATAGGCCAGCGCATCATGCGACACCAAGGCCGGTTTGCGCAGCGCGTCGCGCCTTATCTAATCGGGCGCAGACCCACCCCGTCGGAAAGCCGCCCACATTCCGAATCCGCCACCGCGCCGCGTGCCGAACGAGGGGGCCCCTTCCCCCCAACCCGAGGGGCCGGGCGACCGGGCACGCGGCGGCCAGGGATGGCCGATCCTATCTCACGGATTCCGCCCGTTCTTCCTGTTGGCGGGATTGTGGGCGATCGTCGCGCTCAACGTCTCGCTCCACGCCTTCCTCGGGCTGATCGAATCGCCCGGCGCCTTCGCCCCCCAGTCCTGGCACACCCACGAGATGCTGTTCGGCTACGCCATGGCCGTGCTCGCCGGGTTCATGCTCACCGCGATTCCCAACTGGACGGGCCGGCTGCCGCTGCACGACGGCCCGCTCGCCGTGCTCGTCCTCTTGTGGATCGCGGGCCGCGCGGCGGTGTGGTTTTCCGACCTGTTGGGCCCGCTGCCGACGGCGCTGCTCGACCTCGCCTTTCCCGTCGCGCTGTTCGCGGTCGCGTTCCGCGAGATACGCGCCGGTCGGAACTGGCGAAACCTGCCGATCTGTGCCGCGCTGGCCGTGCTGGCGCTGGCCAATGCGCTGGTCCATGCCGGCATGGCCGGCCTGGCGGTCGCCGGCGCCGAACCCCATGCGACGCGCCTGGCGCTTGCGACATTCGCCGCCCTGATCGCCCTGATCGGCGGGCGGATCGTCCCCAGCTTTACCCGCAACTGGCTGGCCAAGACGGGCGCCGCGAGGCTGCCTGCGCCTTTCGGTGCGTTCGACAAGCTGGCACTCGGCCTGGCGATCCTCGCGCTGCTTTCCTGGGTCGCGGATCCCGGCGGCTTGCCGACCGAGGGGCTGTGCGCCGTCGCGGCGCTCGCCCATGCGCTCCGCCTGGCGCGGTGGCAGGGCGGACAGACCCTGCGCGAGCCCCTGCTCGCCGTGCTGCACGTCGGCTATGCCTGGATTCCCGTGGCCCTGGCACTGTTTGCCGGACATGCGTTTTGTCCCGACATCGTGCCGGCAAGCGTGGGAATCCACGCCCTCGCCGTCGGCGCGATCGGCACCATGACCCTGGCGGTCATGAGCCGTGCGATCCGCGGACACAGCGGACGTGACCTGACGGCGGGCTGGTCGACGACGCTGGTGTTTGCCGCGATCACCCTGTCGGCCCTGTCGCGCGTGGCCGCGCCGTTCCTGCGGACGCGACGACCCAGCCCGTGACACGGTCTGTCATGGATTCTCTCCCCTGGTTCGCGCGCAAGGCCCCAAACCTCGCGCGACATCGCAAGGCACAGCCTCGTGCCGGCACGCCTAGGGAGCCGTTAAGAAATCGGAAAGTTTTAGAATATCGGGCTTTACGAAAATGCCCGCAAGCGCCGCCGGCTAGCCGATCACCTCGGCCATCTTCGCCCGGCGTTCCGCGGCCGGCATGAAGCCCGGATCCTCGCGGCAGTGCGCCTCGGTCTCCGCCATGATCTCGTCGTTCGGCTTCGATAGGTCGAACGGGTGCGCATGGGGCTGCGGGATGTGCCACGGCGTGTGGGCGTAGATCTCGATCCGGTTTTCCTCGGGATCCATGAAGTAGCAGGACCAGGCGTTGCCGTGGGTGACCATGCGGTCGACGGAGCAGCCCGCCGCGCACACCCTGTCGTGCATATCGCGCAACTCGTCGAGCGAGCCGACGAGGAACGAAATCTGCTGCGAGGTGCGCGGCGCGCCCTTCTCGGGCCCGCCCTCGAGCAGCACGAACTGATGATGCTCGTCGGGCGTCGCCGACATGAACACGATGCGCGCCTTGTCGGGCCCGAACGTCCCCTGATCCGATACGATCAGGCCGAACGCCCCCGTGTAGAAGGCGACCATTTTCTCCATGTCGCGCGTGTGCAGGCCGACATGTGTGAGTTGGGGTCGGATGGCGCCGGACATGGCAGGGCTCCCGTGATCGTCGTTGGCGCGCGGCGTTCGCCGCGATGGCTCGAAATCTCGACGATTACGATGCCCAGCGCGTTGATCGGGGTCAATCGGCGCGACAACGCGCCGCGCTCCGTTTCCCGCCGCCGCGATATGCGCGAACAGCGCGGCGTCGAACTGGGCCGGGCGCGGTGACCGTGCCCTTTTCCGGCGTCGGGATATCGCGAATTGAGCAACCTCAAATGCGGATACACCTCGCTCGTGATATCTGTACGCCGATGAATCGCACGATCGCCCTTGTCGCCGTGGCATTCACGCTGCTGTCCCCGTTGTCCGCCAGCGCGACGGTCGGCAACGCCGATGATCCCGGTTTTCGCGGCGGGAACACGTTCACCGTCGATCGGAACATCGACCGTCTGCGCAGCGCGGCCGTCGACGGCGACGCGGATGCGGCAAACCAGCTGGAATCCGCATTCGCCCTCGGGCGCGGTGTGCCCCGTGATTACGGCGAGGCGTTGCACTGGTTCGGCCTGGCCGCCGCACGTGGCCACAACCTCGCCCAATACAATCTCGGCCTGATCTACCAGCTGGGCCTCGGCGTGACGCCGGACATGGAGGCGGCCCGCGATTGGTACCGGCGTGCGGCGGATCAGGGAGACCCCTTCGCGCAGTTCAATCTGGGTCAGACCCACATGCTGGGCGTCGCAACCGCACGAAACCACGCCGCCGCGGTGCCGTGGTTTCGCAAGGCGGCGGAGCAGGGCCACACCCACGCCCAGCTCAATCTCGGCCTGCTCCACTTTCTCGGCCAAGGCGTCGAACAGGATCTGCGCGCCGCGGCCGACTGGTTCCGGCGCGCCGCCGAGGGCGGCAACGCCTTCGCCCAGGTGAACCTCGCGAACCTGCTCTACCGCGGTGGACCTGGCGGTGCGCGCGGCACCATCGATATCGACCATGACGCGGCCGCCATGTGGTACCGACGCGCGGCCGACGCCGGCCATCCCGGCGCCCAGCTCAACATCGGGGCGCTCCACCTGCGCGGCCACGGTGTGCAGCAGGATCCGACACTCGCATTGCAGTGGTTCCTCCGCGCCGCAGCCCCGGGCAACGACAACGCCGAGCTGAATGTCGGAATCGTGTACGAAAAGGGCTGGGGCGTCGAACCCGACGATGCCGCGGCCGCCCGTTGGTACCGGCGGGCCGCCGACGGGGGAAACCACGAGGCCCAGTTCAGTCTCGGCACCCTCTACGAGCTGGGCCGCGGGGTTCCCCGCGACGCCGCGGCCGCTGCCGCGCTTTACCGGCAGGCCGCCGCACAGGGCAACGCGAGCGCCCGCTACAATCTCGGAAACCTGCTCTACAGGGGCGCGCCCGGATTGGCGGCCGATCCGGCAGCCGGCGCGGACTGGCTCGAGGCGGCCGCCGAGCAGGGCCATGCGCGCGCGCAGTTCAACCTTGGCATCATCCATGCGCGCGGCCATGGCCGGCCCGAGAACCCGTCGTTGGCGGCAGCGTGGTACCGGAAATCGGCGGAGCAGGGCTACGCCCGGGCACAGCTTGCGCTGGGGATCGCGTACGCGACGGGTACGGGCACACCGCGCGACATGGCCGAGGCCTATCTGTGGTTCGGCATCGCCGCGCGGCTTGGCGGCGGCCCGCAAGCGACGCAGAACCGCGGCCGTGCGGCGCAGTCGCTGTCAGAGGCGGAACGGGCCGACGCCGATCGGCGCATCGCAGCTGGCTGCGCACTCATCGGCCCCATCGACAACGGGAGTTCGACGATCCGAGGCGCGACGGACTGACGGCGGCCTACGCGCCCGCCGCCGCGATGTGCGCGAACAGCGCGGCGTCGAACTGGGCCGGGTTCTCGATGTTCGAGATGTGCGAGGCCGGATCGACGATCACGCAGGTCGACCCCGGCACGGCGTCGGCCATCTCGTGCGAGGCCGCGGGCGGCGTGCTCCCGTCCGACTGACCCGTCATGAACAGGCAGGGCACCGTGATGCCGGCCAGCCCGGCGCGGAAATCGAGCTTCTGCAGCGCCTGGCCGCAGCCGGTGTAGCCCTCGACCGAGGTCTCGCGGATCATCCGCCGAATGCCATCGAGCGCGGCCGCATTCTCGGGCTGCGCGCGGAAGCCCTCGGTGAACCAGCGCTCGACTGTCGGCTCGACCAGCGCTTCCATGCCCTTCTCGCGGGCCAGCGCCATCCGGTCGATCCACAGCGCGGCCCATTCCGGCGGCGCATAGGCGCGCGCGTCGCACGCCGCCATGCTGATCAGCCGGTCGGGATGGGCGATGGCCAGCCCGATGCCTGTCATCCCGCCCAGCGACAGGCCGACATAATGGGCGCGGTCGATGCCCACGGCATCCATCAGCGCGACCACGTCGCCGACCAGCATGTCGAGGCTGTAGGGCCCGGGAACGGCGTCGGTCTGGCCGTGCCCGCGCGTGTCGTAGCGCAGGATGCGGTAGCGATCCTCGAGCTGCGCGACCTCGCCGCCCCACATAGAGACGTCGGTGGTCAGCGAGTTGGAGAACACGATCCAGGGGGCCCCTTCAGGCCCGTCGATCTCGTAGCGGAAGGTGACGCCGTTCAGTTCGATGTTCATCGATTCCCCCCGGAATTCCGTTGGTTCAGTCCTTCGCCTTCTCCGCGCCCTTGGGCAGCACCTTGCGCAGGTGCAGCTCGCGCAGGCGCGTGTCGTCCACCTCGGCCGGCGCACCCATCATCAGGTCCTCGGCCCGCTGGTTCATCGGGAAGGCGATGACCTCGCGGATGTTCGGCTCGTCGGCGATCAGCATGACGATGCGGTCGATGCCCGGCGCCGAGCCGCCATGGGGCGGGGCGCCGAAGCGGAAGGCGTTGAACATGCCCGCGAACTCGCGCTCGACCGTCTCGCGGTCGTAGCCGGCGATCTCGAACGCCTTGACCATGATGTCGGGGCGGTGGTTCCGGATCGCGCCCGACGACAGCTCGACCCCGTTGCACACGATGTCGTACTGCCAGGCCAGCACGTCGAGCGGGTCCTGACCCTCCAGCGCTTCGAGCCCGCCCTGGGGCATCGAGAACGGGTTGTGGGAGAACTCGATCTTGCCGGTGTCCCGGTCGCGCTCGTACATCGGGTAGTCGACGATCCAGCAGAAATCGTAGCGCCCGCCCGCGACCAGGCCCAGATCGGTGCCGATCCTCGTGCGCGCCTTGCCCGCCAGTTCCGCCGCATCGTCCGGATCTCCGGCGGAGAAGAACACCGCGTCGCCATCGCCCAGCCCGGTCAGCTCCTTGAGCCGGGCCAGCCGCTCGCCGGCGACGAACTTGGCGATCGGGCCCTTGCCCTCGCCGCCCTCGAAGACGATGTAGCCGAGCCCCGGCGCGCCCTCGCCGCGCGCCCAGTCGTTCAGCCCGTCGAACCAGCTGCGCGGCTGCGCGCCGCCGCCCGGCGCGGGGATCGCGCGCACGGTGCCGCCCTTGGCGACCAGCCCGGCGAAGATTTTGAAGTCCGACCCCGCGAACACCTCGGCCACGTCGGCGATCTCGATCGGATTGCGCAGGTCGGGCTTGTCCGAGCCGTACTTCAGCAGCGCCTCGGCATAGGGGATGCGCGGGAACGGCGTCGGGGTGACCGACCAGGCCGCGTCGCGGCCGAAGCCGGCGAACTCCTCGAACACGCCCGCGATCACCGGCTCGATGGCGGCGAAGACATCGTCCTGGGTGACGTAGGCCATCTCGAAATCGAGCTGGTAGAACTCGCCCGGCGAGCGGTCGGCGCGCGCATCCTCGTCGCGGAAGCACGGCGCGATCTGGAAGTACTTGTCGAAGCCCGCGACCATAAGCAGCTGCTTGAACTGCTGCGGCGCCTGGGGCAGCGCGTAGAACTTGCCCGGATGCAGGCGCGACGGCACCAGATAGTCGCGCGCGCCCTCGGGCGAGGACGCGGTCAGGATCGGGGTCTGGAACTCCTTGAAGCCGCCCTCGATCATCCGCCGGCGGATCGAGGCGATGACGTCGTTGCGCAGCAGGATGTTGCGCGCCACCTTCTCGCGGCGCAGGTCGAGATAGCGGTAGCGCAGGCGGATTTCCTCGCCCGTGTCCTCGTCGGAATTGACCTGCAGCGGCAGCAGCTCGGCGGGGTTCTCGACGTTCACTTGCCCGATCTGCACCTCGACATGGCCCGTCGGGATGGCGGCGTTCACGGTCTCGGCCGAGCGCTTGACCACCGGGCCGGTCACGGTCAGCACCGATTCCAGGCGCGCATCCTCGACCGTGGAGAAGATCGGGCTGGAGGTGTCGATCACGCACTGGGTGATGCCGAACTGGTCGCGCAGGTCGACGAACAGCAGGTTGCCGTGGTCGCGCTTGCGGTGGATCCAGCCCGACAGGCGGACCGTCTCGTCGGCAAGGTCCTCGCGCAGTTCGCCGCAGGTGTGGGTTCGGTACGGATGCATCGTCGTGAACTCGGAAGAATCGTGGGATTTCGGGCGCTTGCGCCCCGCGCGCGCCAATGGCCACGGATCGCCCGCACCTGTCAAGGCCAGACGCCGTGCGGCTGCCCCCGACGGCGCCGCGCGGCTTCTCGCCCCCGTCGAATCCGTGTAGAACCGGGCCATGCATGTGATCACCGAGTCCGGCGACCTCGCCGCCTTCTGCGGGGTCCTCGCCGACGCCGAATATATCACCGTCGACACCGAGTTCATGCGCGAGGGCACGTTCTGGCCCGAACTGTGCCTGGTGCAGGTCGCGGGGCCGGACGATGCCGCGATCATCGACCCGCTGGCCGACGGCATCGACCTGCAGCCGCTGTGGGACCTGATCGCCGACGAAAACGTGCTCAAGGTGATGCACGCGGCCAAGCAGGACATCGAGATCTTCTACAACGATGGCGGGGTCGTCCCCGTCCCGCTGTTCGACACCCAGGTGGCGGCGATGGTGGCCGGGTTCGGCGACCAGGTGGGCTACGAGACGCTGATCGCCAAGCTGGCCAAGGTCAGCCTCGACAAGGCGAGCCGCTTCACCGACTGGGCGCACCGGCCGCTGTCGGACTCCCAGCTCGAATACGCGCTCGCCGACGTCACCCATCTGCGGCCAGCCTATGAGCGCCTGCGCGAGCGGATCGGCGGCAACGGCCGGCTGGAATGGATCGCGGAGGAGATGGCCGCGCTCGCCGACCCGGCGGCCTATGCCGTCGTGCCCGAGGAGGCCTGGCGCCGCCTGAAGCCGAAGCGTAACCAGCCGCGCTACCTGGCGATGCTGCAGGCGGTCGCGGGCTGGCGCGAGCGCGAGGCGATGGCGCGCGACCTGCCGCGCAACCGCATCCTGCGCGACGACGTGATCGCACAGATCGCTGCACGGCCGCCCGAGAACGAGGGCGCGCTGTCGCGGGTGCGCGGCGTGCCGAAGAACTTCGCGTCGGGCAAGATGGGCCAGGGGCTGCTGGCCGCGATCGAGGCCGGGCGCGCATTGCCCAACGCCGATGCCCCGTCCATCCCCGAGCCGCTGCAGCTGCCGCCCGGCGCGGGGCCGCTAATCGACCTGCTCAAGGTCTTGCTGAAGTACAAGTGCGACACCCACAACGTGGCGCAGAAGCTGGTCGCGACCACCGCCGACCTCGAGGCCATTGCCGCCGATGACGATGCCGACGTGGCGGCGCTCGCCGGCTGGCGGCACGAGATCTTCGGGGCCGACGCGCTGCGGCTGAAGGCGGGCGAGATCGCGCTCGCGGCGGGACGCGGCCGGGTCCGCATCGTCGAGACCGAGCCGCCCGATCCCGAAGCGGAGGCGGCGCCCGAAGCGGCCCCGCGGCGAGCCCGCCGGCGCCGGCGCAAACGCACGGAAACCGAAGGGGCCGAGGCGGCCGAATAGGCCGCGGTCAGGATTCCTCGACGATCTGTCCTTCGAGCCCCGCGCGGCGGGCGAGCGAGCCGAACCGGTTGCGCACCACGTCGCCGATCAGCTCCTGGTGGCCACGCGACACTTCCAGCAGCAACGTCTCGCCGTCGAGCCTGAGGCGCACGCCCGCCAGAAGCGAGAAATTGCCCGCGCTCAGGGTCGTGGCGAGCCGCAGCGCTGCCCCGAGGCGCCGCGCCCACGCGGTGGCGTCGTCATCGAGCAGCGCATCGACCACGCGCAGCGCCGGGTCGCCGCGCGACCCGCCATATCGCCGGTAGACGGCGAAGGCGATCTTCGCCCGCTCGACATGGGTCAGCGCGAGCAGCTGCAGGCGCAGGATACGGAAATAGACCTGCTCGGCCCGGTAGTCGGGATGCTCGTGCCAGCCGATGTCGGCCAGCAGGCAGGCGGCGTGACGCAGCCGGCGCTCGGCCGCGCTCTCGTCCGCGAACAGGGGGGCGATCCACTCGAAAAACAGGTCGCCGGAACCGGCGAAACGGCTCTCGCGCGCGGCGATCTCGGTGCACGCGACGATCAGCGGGTCCGTCTGGCGGGCCTTCTTCGACAGCCCGTCGAACAGGCAACCCTCGCGAATGCCGTAGGCGGAGAACACGATCTGCTTCGGCCGCGACCGCGCCACCAAACGGTGCAGCAGCAACGCGGCCAGGGGCAGCGAGGATGCGCGTACCTTGGGCACCGCCTCGATGCGCGCCAGGGTGGATTCCCCCAGCCCCGCGACGACATCGCAGAATTCGAGCGTGTCGCGCCGGCTGATCCGGTAGTTGTGGATGACCCGCAGCGGGTAGCCGGTCTGCACCATGTGGAGCCGCGCGAGCGCGCGCCAGGCGCCGCCGACGATGTAGATGTCACCGTCCGCCACCGCCTCGCCGATCCAGTCGAACGCATCCAGCGTGTCGTCGATGTGCGGCTTCAACGCATCGCGCTCCGTCCCCCAGGACGACGTCAGGCGGAGCGGGCCGAGTGGCAGGCTGCCATAGGCACCGACCGCGCCGTCCCCCACCCCCGCAAGCTCGAGGCTGCCGCCGCCCAGATCGGCCACCAGGCCGGCCGCGTCGGGTATGCCGGACAGCACGCCCGCGGCCGCAAGCCGCGCCTCCTGGTCGCCGTCGAGCTGGATCGCCGGACGTCCGAAGATGTCCTCCACACGGTTCAGGAATTCGGGGCCGTCCTCGGCCTCGCGCGTCGCCGCGGTCGCCAGCAGGGCGGGGTCGTCGACGCCGGCCGCACGGATGACCGCGTTGAAACGGGGCAGGTTGGCGAGCGCCTGTGCCACGCCGTCGGCATGCAGGCGCCCGGTCCGGGCCATGTCGCGCCCGATGGCGCAGATCACGCGTTCGTTGAAGACCACCGTCGGCGCGCGCAACCGGTCGCGAAACACCACCAGGCGGATCGAATTGGACCCGATGTCGACGACCGCCGCGGGCCGCGCCTTCGTGTTCTTTGAAGCCTCAGGCGCCATGGCGCCCAACGTCTGCGGGGATCAGTCGGGGTGCGCGAGCAATTGCGGCGCGCTTCCCGGTTTCTTTAGCGCGCTGCCGCGTCCCGAAAGGCTGGGATTGGTCATGAAATAGTTGTGCGCGCTGAATGGGTCCTGCTCGCCACTCGTGTCGATCCGGCTGTAGGTCCCATCCGGGGCCATGATCCAGCTTTGGGCGCGATCGAGCAGATTCGCAACCATGATCTGGTCGAGGATCTGCTGGTGCACCGTGTCGTTGTCGATCGGCACGAGAAGCTCGACCCGACGGTCGAGATTGCGCGGCATCCAGTCGGCCGACGAGATGTAGAGCTTGGCGTGCGGCGACGGCAGTTCCTCGCCGCCCCCGAACACCGCGATGCGCGAATGTTCGAGGAAACGGCCGATGATGCTCTTCACCTCGATGTTCTCGCTCAGGCCCGGCACGCCCGGCCGCAGGCAGCAGATGCCGCGGATCACCAGGCTGATCTTAACGCCGGCCCGGGACGCGCGGTAGAGCGCGTCGATGATGCCGCCATCGACGAGGCTGTTGAGCTTGGCCCAGATTTCCGCCGGCCGGCCCGCCTGCGCGTGGGCGATCTCTTCCTCGATGCGCTGCATCAGGGTCTCGCGCAGGTTCACCGGCGCGACGGCGATCTTTTCCAGCCCCTCCGGACGCGCATAGCCCGTCATGTAGTTGAACACCCGCGAGGCATCGCGGCACAGCACCGCATCCTGGGTGAGGTAGCTCAGGTCGGTGTAGCTGCGCGCGGTGATCGGGTGGTAGTTGCCCGTTCCGAAATGGGCATAGGTGCGCAGGTCGTTACCCTCGCGCCGGTGCACCAGGGTGATCTTGGCGTGGGTCTTGAGGTCGATGAAGCCATAGACGATCTGGACCCCGGCGCGCTCCAGCTCTCGCGCCCAGCGGATGTTGGCCTCCTCGTCGAACCGCGCCTTGAGCTCGACCAGCGCGGTCACGGTCTTGCCCGCCTCGGCCGCCTCGATCAGGGCGCTGACGATGGGCGAGTTCTCCGACGTGCGGTAGAGCGTCTGCTTGATCGCGACCACCTGCGGGTCGCGCGCCGCCTGCCGCAGGAACTGGACCACCACGTCGAAGGATTCGAACGGGTGGTGGACGACGATGTCCTTGGCCCGGATCGACGCGAAGCAATCGCCCGCAAAGTCGCGAATCCGTTCGGGAAAGCGGATGTTGAAGGGCTGGAACAGAAGGTCGCGGCGCTCCTCCACGATCAGCTCGCCCGTCCGGTCGAGCCCGGGCAGCCCGTCGAGCACGAAGGTGTCACGCTCGTCGACATCGCTTTCCTCGATCACGAAGCGGCGCAGCCGCTCGGGCATCTCGCTGTCGACCGACAGCCGGATCACCGATCCGCGGCGCCGGCGCTTCAGCGCGGTCTCGAACAGCCGGACCAGGTCCTCGGCCTCCTCCAGCACCTCGATGTCGCTGTCGCGGATGACCCGGAACGTCCCCATGCCGCGCAGGCTGAACCCGGGAAACAGCCGGTCGAGGAACATGGCGACGCAGCGCTCGAGCAGGATGAACCGGTACTCCTCGCCCGGCAGGCGGATGAACCGTTCGATCTGTCCGGGCAGCGGCAGCAGCCCGACCATGTTGCGGTTGTCCGACGCCCGGTGGAGTTCGAGCGCCAGCGCGAGCCCCAGATTCGGGATGAACGGGAACGGATGGGCCGGGTCGACCGCCAGCGGCGTGAGCACCGGGAAGATACCGGTCATGAAGCGGTCTTCGAGCCAGGCGTGCTCAGCCTCGGTGAGCTCCTCGGGATCGATTACCGCGATGTCGCTGTCGCGCAGCTCCTGCAGCAACCCGCGCCAGATCCGCTGCTGCGCCGACATCAGGATTCCCGCCCGCGCGTTGATCGCCGCGAGCTGCTCGTCGGGCGACAGGCCCTCCTGGGAGAGGGTCGAGACGCCCGCCGCCACCTGGCCCTTCAGGCCCGCAACGCGAACCATGTAGAACTCGTCGAGGTTAGAGGCGGAGATCGAGAGGAACCGAACCCGCTCGAGCAGCGGATGGGTCTCGTTCTCGGCCTCTTCGAGCACGCGTTCGTTGAACGCCAGCCACGACAGTTCGCGGTTGATGAAGCGGTCGGGCGAATCCGCCCCGATCGCCGGATGGCCCGGCGCGGCGTCGTCTATCGATGCGGTGTCTTCGGCGACCACGGCATTGTTTCCCGGCAGTTTCCCGCCGCTTTCAAGGGGTTGCAGGCCAACACGCTAGCGCGGACACAGCATGTCCGCAATTCGTGACCGTTCGATGACACGTTGACGAAGGTGTCGTCTAGGGTGCGGATCGCTCGAGCACGTCGCGCGCCAGCGGCACGGTGACGGGACGCCCGCGTTCCAGCGCGGCGGCATCGACCGCCGCCACGGTGGCCGCGACCGCCGCGAAGGAACGCTCGATGCGCGCCAGAAGATAGAGCACCACATCCTCGCCGATCCGAAGCTGGCGATCCTGGAACTGTTTGAACATCAGCGCGCCAAGCAGGTCGTCGTCGGGCGCGTCGATCCCGGCGCCCGAAAGCGCGCGCATGCGCGAGCCGAGATCCGGCAGCGCCACCGGCCAGCGGCCCGGCGCCTCGCGCGCGGCGAGCAACAGCGCGCCGTCGGTCTCGAGCATGTAGTTGTAGAGGTGCAGCAGCGCCTCCTCGCCCGCGCCGTTGCCGGCCAGACGGTCCGCCTCGTCGACGAACAGGCAGTCGTGGCGGGCGCGAAGGCTCGCCGCATCCTCGGCCAGGATTTCGGCGGGACCGACGATGCCCGCCCCGCTGGCCGCGCACCAGACATGCCCCAGATGGGTCTTGCCCGAGGCCTCCGCCCCCCAAACGACGAGCGCACGCGCCGGCCAGTCGGGCCAGCGATCGATCCACTCCACGGCCGCGGCATTGCAGTGCGATACGAGGAAGTCCGCGCGCCCGCGCGCCGTGCGATGGCCGAGATCGAGCGTCAATTGCCGGGTCGCGGCGGCCACCGTTCAGCCGTCCGTCAGATGGATCACATGGGTTGGCAGCGCGGCATCCCCGGCGTCGGCCGGCGCCACCGGCCGGTCCCCGCCATCCACCGCCGCGACCGCCTCGAATGCAAGGTCGAACCGCGCGAGGGTGCGCGCGAGCTGATCCAGCGAGCCCGAATAGTCGAGCGCGACCTCGGCCGAATCCGCCGTCAATGCGACGGGCACGACCCGCAAGACCGACGGCACGCGTTCGAGGCGCAAACGCACGGCGATCCAGTCGGCCAGCGACCGCAGGGGAACCGCGGCACGCAAGCGCGCCGACGCATCGAACGAGACGGCATTGCTGGCGATCCAGTCGTCGCGAAGGATGTCGACCACCACGCCCACCGCGCGCCGCAGGAGCGCGTCGCGCCCCTCGTCCTCGCCCGCGGTCAGGCCGACAATCAGCGGCGGTGCCGACACACCGATCCGGGTGCCGGTTACGGTGACGCGCATCGGCGCGAGGGGCGCGGCCTCCAGCGAGGCAATGGCGACCATCGCGGTTTCGGCCCGGTAACGTTCCAGGAACAACCCGACCGCGTCGCGTTGGCCGTCGATCGCAGCCTGCGTGCTCAGGTCGACGATGTCCGAAAGGTCGCCGACCGGCGCTACCACGGGCACCAGGCCGACATCGGGCCGGTAGGCGCGCCACGCCTCGCGCCAGGGGTTGGGGTCTTCCCACAGCCGGTACTGACCCGCCTCCTCGATCACGGGAATGACGACGACGGGCCCGCTGTGCACCTCGGCATACGGGATGCCCGCGCTGCGGAACAGGCCGCGCACCGCGTCGGGCTTGAACCGGACCGTCAGTTCCGCGAGGTAGCGCACGTCCGACGTCTTTTCGTTTGCGATCTGCAGCGATTCGACGAGAAATCCGAGGGTCGAGGGGTCGATATCGGCGAGCCGGTTGCGGAACACGCTGCGGGTCAGGCGCGCGACCAGCCGATCGAACGCCTCGCGCTGTCCCTTGGCGAGCCCGGACGCGCGGGCCTCCGACGCGTTGGCGGCCGTCTCGTCGAGCGGCACGCCGCGCACCGTGAAAATCTCTCCGCCCGGGCTCTGCTGCGCGCCCGCGCGCACCGGCACCAGTGCCAGGACCAGCGCCAGAAACACCGTTGCCAGGGGCGTCATGCCCGAAATCCGTCGCATCCAGCGATGCATTGCAAAAGACCTTGAAACACCTATTGTGACCAGCCGAAACGACGCGATTCGGGCCATGCGGCCAAGGCTGCGTGCTCCGGCGCCGAAGCAATAGCACGAATTGCGCGGGGGGCGCGCAAGGGAGACGGAAACTGGGGCTTTCCTACAAGGATGCCGGGGTCGACATCGAGGCCGGAAACGCCCTTGTCGATGCAATCAAGCCGTTGGCGGCGGCGACTCGCCGCGCCGGAACGGTCGACGATCTCGGCGGATTCGGTGCTCTGTTCGACCCCCGCGCGGCGGGCTTCGAGGATCCCATCCTCGTTGCCGCAACCGACGGCGTCGGCACGAAACTCAAGCTGGCATTCGAGACCGGCGTGCTCGACACGGTCGGGATCGACCTCGTGGCGATGTGCGTCAACGACCTGGTCGTGCAGGGCGCCGAGCCGCTGTTCTTTCTGGACTATTTCGCGACCGGCGGCCTCGATCCCGCGGCGGCGGCCCGCGTCGTGGCCGGCATCACCGACGGCTGCAAGCAGGCCGGCTGCGCGCTGATCGGCGGCGAGACGGCGGAGATGCCCGGCCTCTATGCGGCGGGCGAGTTCGACCTGGCGGGTTTCGCCGTCGGCGCGATGGAACGCGGCAGCGCCCTGCCCCATCCCGACCGCCCGGTCGCCGCCGGCGACACGGTGATCGGGATCGCGTCGAGCGGCGTGCATTCCAACGGCTTCTCGCTGGTTCGCCGGGTGGTCGAACGCAGCGGGCTCGCGCTCGACGCAGCCGCGCCGTTCGCGCCCGAACGAACCCTCGGCGATGCGCTCCTGACCCCGACGCGGATCTATGTGTCGGCATGCCTCGCCCTGGCACGCGCCGGACGCGCCAAGGCGTTCGCCCACATCACCGGCGGCGGACTGATCGAGAACATTCCCCGCGTGCTCCCCGCCGGCCTGGGGGTCGCGCTCGATGCCGCGGCCTGGCAGGCTCCTCCGGTCTTTGCCTGGCTGCGCGCCACCGGCGCGATCGACGATTTCGAGATGTCACGCACCTTCAACTGCGGCATCGGCATGGTCGCCATCACCGTGCCGGACGACGCCGACGCCGCGATTGCCGACCTGACGGCGGCGGGCGAGACGGCGCAGACGATCGGCACCATCGTGGAAGACCGCGACGCGCACGTGACCGTCGCCAACCTCGGCGTCCTGCTGGACGCCGGCTGAGCCGATGGCCCGCCTCAAGCTCGGCGTCCTGATTTCGGGCCGCGGTTCGAACCTGCAGGCGCTGATCGCCGCATGCGCGAGGCCCGAATTCCCGGCCGAGATCGTCCTGGTGGTCTCGAACCGGCCCGAGGCGGACGGCCTGGAACACGCGCGCGCTGCGGGCATCGAGACCCGGGTCATCGCGCACGGCGGCTATCCCGACCGCGAAACGTTCGACCGCGACGTGAGCGCCGCCCTCGAGGCGGCGGGGGTCGAACTGGTCTGTCTCGCCGGTTTCATGCGGCTGCTGTCGCCCTGGTTCGTAGAGACCTGGCGCGACCGGGTGGTCAACATCCACCCCTCCCTGCTGCCCGCGTTCAAGGGAACCGACGCGCACGCCCAGGCACTCGCCGCGGGCGTGCGCCTCAGCGGCTGCACCGTGCACATCGTGCGGCCCGAGATGGATGCGGGGCCGATCCTGGTGCAGGCCGCCGTACCGGTCCTGCCGGACGACGACGCAGAGAGCCTGTCGGCCCGAATCCTCGCCCAGGAGCACCGCTGCTATCCGCTGGCCGTCCGCCTGATCGCGGAAGGCCGGGTCCGAATCGAAGGCGATCGGGCCGTCGTCGATGCCGCTTCCCCCGCCGGCGACACGCTCGTCAGCCCCGACGCCTGAGCGGCCGGATTCCGGCCCCCGCGACCGCACTTGTCGGGGGATTTGACTGTCCGTACGGCTCGCGTATAAAAGCCGGAGACACGCGCAAACCAACGATGCGAGCCAAGATGTCCGAGCAACACATGGATCTGGACCTACGCTGGAAGACCTGGGGAGGGTTCCTGCGCCTGATGACCTACTCGGCCGTGGCGATCACGATCGCGCTGCTCATCATGTGGTGGACGATTATCTGATCCGCCCGTGCCCGGCCGCGGCGCGCGGCCGGTTTCAGCCGACGATTTCGCTGTCCTCAAAGAAGAACGCGATTTCCTGAGCCGCGGTGGCGGGACCGTCCGAGCCGTGCACGGAATTCGCCTCGATCGATTCCGCAAATTCCTTGCGGATCGTGCCCTCGGCCGCGTCTGCCGGATTGGTCGCGCCCATGACCTCGCGGTTGCGCGCGACCGCATTGTCGCCCTCGAGCACCTGGACGACTACGGGTCCCGACGTCATGAACGCCACGAGGTCGTTGAAAAAGGGGCGCTCCTTGTGGACCGCGTAGAAGCCCTCGGCCTGCGCCTTGGTCATGTGGATGCGCTTCTGGGCAACGATCCGCAGCCCCGCCTCCTCGAGCTTGGCGATGACCTTGCCCGTGATGTTGCGACGGGTGGCGTCGGGTTTGATGATCGAAAAGGTGCGCTCGAGGGCCATGGAACCAACTCCGCTGGGGTCTTGAAGGATGGGGCGCCTTATATCCAGCGCCGCTCGGTGCGACAAGGCAGGCAGTGCCGGAATTTTGCGGTGCGGCGGTGCGGCTAGTCGGCGCCCTTCTGCTGCCAGCCGCCGCGTTCGTTCTGCAGCCAGTAGGTGAGTTCGTGCCCGGCGGCACCATAGGTGCGCCAGCGGCCCCGTGCCGCCGCCACGGCGGCCTCGTCACGGCCGTCGAACAGCTCGCAAACCAGTGCGAACTCGCCTACACGCCCGGATTCGGCGCCGTCGGCCAGGAACAGCACCTCGGCGGCGTTGGGGTTCTCGTCAGAATCAGTCAGCCAGACCGGCTGCCGGGCGGCGTGACCGTCCGCCTTGCTGCCATGCGGCAGGAACACCCGGTCGTTGTAGGTCCAGAGGTGGGCGTTGAGGTCCTCGACCCGTTCGGGGCTCCCGGCGATCACGACGGCGCGGCGCCCGTCGCGCAGGACGGTCCGCTCGAGCATCACCGGCAGGACCTCTTCGAGCGTTCGGCGCGTCAGGTGATAGAATCGGATTTCCGTCACGGGCGCCGCGGGCTCAGCCTTCGTAATGGTCGCGCACGAACTGGTCGAGCATGCGGACGGCAAACCCCGACGCGCCCTTGGCCATCGTCGGTAGTTCCTTCTCCGACCAAGCAACGCCCGCAATGTCGAGATGCGCCCACGGCACATCGTTGGTGAAGCGCTTGAGGAACTGCGCCGCCGTGATGCTGCCGCCCCAGCGGGGGCCGACATTCTTCATGTCGGCGCGCGGGGTGTTGATCTGCTTGTCGTAGGCTTCGTCCAACGGCATGCGCCATATCTTCTCGCCGACCGACTGCCCGGCCCCGACGATGCGCTCGGCAAGCACGTGATCGCTCGCATATAGGCCGGCATATTCGCGCCCGAGTGCGACCATGATCGCGCCGGTCAGGGTGGCGAAGTCGATCATGACGTCGGGCTTGAACCGCTTCTGGGTGTACCAGAGCGCATCGGCCAGGACGAGCCGGCCCTCGGCGTCGGTATTGATGACCTCGATGGTCTGTCCCGACATCGAGGTGACGATGTCGCCCGGGCGCTGTGCGTTGCCGTCGGGCATGTTCTCGACCAACCCGACGACGCCGATCACGTTCGCCTTGGCCTTGCGCCCAGCGATCGCCGCCATGGCACCGATCACGGTGCCGGCGCCGCCCATGTCCCAGATCATGTCTTCCATGCCGCCGGCCGGCTTGATCGAGATGCCGCCGGTGTCGAACGTCACGCCCTTGCCGATCAACGACACCGTCTTGGCGTCCCTGCCGCCGC
>JAYOFO010000012.1:0-47510 GCA_038117265.1 Rhodospirillaceae bacterium | reverse complement strand
TGGCCTGCTCGGCCGCCGCGGCGACCGACGACGAGCGCTGGCTCGTCTCGTCCGAGATCGAGGTCATCGAGGTGGCCGACGACTTCATCTGTTCCGCCGAGGCGTTGACGCCGGAGAGCGAACGCTTTGCGGTGCCGTCAAACTCGCCGATCAGCGCCTCGACTTCCCTTGCACGTTTCTCGTCGGCTTCGCGTTTCTTGACCTGCTCGGCCTCGAGCTTCGCGCGCATCAGCGCGTTCTGCTTGAACACCTCGACCGCCTGGGCCATCTGGCCCATCTCGGCCTTCTGGTCGAGGTACGGAACCTCGGTCTCGTTGTTGCCGTCGGCGAGTTCGCGCATCGCGGATGACATCGTGGCGATCTGGGAGACGATCATGCGGCCAAAGACGAACGACAGCGCACCGAGAATCACGACCGCAACGCCGAAGACGGCGGCGTTGGCGATGTCCGAAGCCGAGGCGGCATCCTGGACCTTGGCGTTTGCCTTGTGCGTCAGTTCCGAAAACTCGTGCTCGAGCGCGTCGAGCGAGACGGTCATGCTTTCGCCGAACTCGTCGATCACGTCGTCGATTGCCGTGAAGGCCTCCTGTGGCGCATTTCGTTCGATGAGGGCGGCGAGGTCGACCTGGATGCCCTGTGCGAGCGGTTCGATGGCTTCGATGATCGACGTGATGGTCTGACGTTCCTCGGTCGAGCTCGCCAGTTCGAGAAGCCGAGCACTGCTCGTGCGCAGCGTTTCTACGCTCTCGGCGATGATTTCGACGCGCTCGGGCTGGATGAAACCCTCGTCCTTGTCGATGATCGAATCCATCGCCATGAGAACCATTTCTAGGTTCGCCTTCTCCATGGCGACCACGAGTTCGAGCTTCTGGACGTCGAGCTCCGCTTCGTGGACGGCCGACGCAACCTTGCTGTTTGCCCACCAGGAATTGGCTGCGAGCGAGGCTGCCGCGACGATCGCGATCGCAGTGACGGCGATGAACTTGGCCTTGATGCTTTCGAGTGCCTTGAATTTTGCGAACATTTCAAACCCCTGAATTTGTCGCAGGCGCGCACCGTCGGCGCGCACCGCATGCAGGGGTCAGTTTGCAGGCCGCTTGTTAAAATTATCCTAGAATCCGCTGGCCAAATGCGGTGCGCTGTCCGGTCGAGGGTCTTGCCTCAGTCGGGGAAGTTCGGACGCTGCTCGTCCGGCGGCAGGATCTGGAAAGTGTTCAGCGTCATCGCCACGCCCGTGTAGTGGCCCACGATCCCCATCAGTTCGACGATCCCGTCCTCGCCCAGGCGGTCGCGCATGTCGGCATAGGCATCGTCGCCGACCCCGCCGTTCGCCAGCAGTGCGCGGACAAAGGCATAGACCGCCGCCTCGTCGGCGTCCGCGAACTCGGGTGGCGTGCCGTCGTGGATCGCCTGTACGACGTCCTCCGAGACGCCCTCGTGGATCGCGATGGGCGCATGGGCGAACCATTCGAACTCGGCGCGCCAGTGGCGGCCGACGGTGATGATGGCGAGTTCGCGGATGTTGCCCGGCAGCCGGGCGGCGAAACGCAGATAATGCCCCATGCGCTCGATCCCCTCGCACACACCCGCATGCAGCAGGTATGCGTGGTAGGGGCCGCGCACCTGGCCGCGCGGGCCCGATGCGATGCGGTCGTAGATTTCCTTCTGCTCGGGGCTCAGCGTCTCGGGATCGATGGGGGGAATGCGCATCTGCTGCCTCCGCGGTGCGGCGTGATAGGATCGCCCTTCGTTTAGGGCGGCAATCGCCCGCGATCAACCGGCAACACGCGATGTCATCGGCCGAAGAACAGCACAAGCGATTCCGCGCCATGTTCGTGCTGGCGCTCACGATCCTGGTGGTCGTGGGCTTCGGCGCGCTGATCCGCAACTTCCTGCTCGCGGTCCTGATGGCCGTGATCTTCAGCGGTGTGCTGCATCCCTTCTATCGCAGGGTGCGTGTGGGCCTGCGCCTGCGCCCCGCACTCGCCTCGGGCGTGACGATCGTCATCGTCGTCATCGCGGTGGGGATTCCGCTTGTCGCGGTCGCCGGCCTCGTGGGCACCGAGGCGCTGGCGATCAGCAAGGCGGTCTCGCCCTGGCTCAGGGAGCATCTGGGTGGCGAGAGCGCACAGATGCTCAACCTGCCCGACTGGCTGCCGTTCCACGACGAACTCGAGGCCCACAAGAGCCAGGTGCTGGCGCGCGCGGGCGAACTGGCCAGCGGGTTCGGGCAGTTCCTGTTCGAGAGCATCCGCGACGCAACGCGCGGCACAGTCGGCGTCATCCTGAACCTCTTCGTCTTCCTGTATGCGATGTTCTTCTTCCTGATGCGCGGGCCCGCGCTGGTGGATTCGGCGCTGCGCTACCTGCCGCTCGACGAGGACGATCGCACCGAACTGGCCGAACGCGGGCTCACGGTGACCAAGGCGACGCTGAAGAGCATCCTCGTCATCGGCATCCTGCAGGGCCTTCTTGTCACGCTCGCCTTCTGGGTGCTCGGGCTGGCCGGGGCGGCGTTCTGGGGCACCGTCGTCCTCATCCTGTCGGCGATACCCGGCCTGGGCAGCGCGATCGTCTGGCTGCCGACATCGATCTATCTCCTGGCGATCGGGCAGACGGTCGATGCCATCGCGTTGCTGGTGTGGGGCGCACTGGTCGTCGGGCTGATCGACAACATCCTGCGGCCGCGCATGGTGGGCGAGGAGACCCGGATTCCCGATCTGCTGATCCTGCTGTCGATCCTCGGCGGCATCGCCGCCTTCGGCGTGGTCGGAATCGTCATCGGCCCGATCCTGGCGGCCGTGTTCCTCACCGCGCTCGACATCTATCGCACGGCGTTCGCCGACATATTGCCGCCGCCGCACCCGTCCGACCGGCGCGACGAGGAAGATTCAAAGGGTCAAGAATAGAGCCCGAAGGCGATCGCCAGCAGGTTGAGCGCCAGGATCGTCAGCGCGATCCGGATCACCTTGCGGAAGAAGGCCTCCTCCATCTGGCCGAGCAACCGGGTCCCGACCATGGTCCCCACCACTCCGGCCGCGAGGATGCCCGCGAGCAGGGGTGCCCAGGGCACGAACGCGAAGCCCAGGAACGCGAACACCACGATCTTGATTGCGTGCTGGAACAGCATGCACGCACCGTGGGTGGCGACGAAGACGAGCCGGTCGGGAAACATCGGTCCGAAGACGGACGACACGAACGGCCCCGTTGCGCCGATGAACATGGTCATGAAGCTCGAGCAGACGCCGGTGATGACCGACAGCAGTTTTCCGCCCCTGGCCATGCGGAACCGCATCGGGCCCCAGGTCGCGTAGAGGATGAACACCGCCAGGACGATGCGCAGCACGTCGCCGGGAAGCTGGAAGACGATCTGGCCGCCGATGACCGCGCCGACGACGGATCCGCCGACGAAGGGCCCGACGATGTGCCACATGATGTGGTCGCGCTGGATGATGGCGCGCACCAGGTTCGAGCCGACCTGGACGACCCCGTGCAGCGGGATCACCGCCGCGGGCGGCACGATCGAGGCGAGTACGGCGAGGAAGGCGACGCCGCCGCCGATGCTGAACGCGGCCGAGACGGCAGAGGTCACCGTGCTGATGGCGATCAGCAGGGCGGCATCGAAAACCGTGATGTCGGGCGGCAGCAATGGCATGGGTGGCGAACCTGAGATGTTCGCGCCGTCCTATCGGCTGGCGGGTGCGAAGGCAAGCGATCCGCGCGCGCGGATGTGAACGAAAAGTCTCCCCGACAGGGCCTGGGTGGCGCTAGGCTTGTGGCTCGGCAAAGGGAGGATCGGCATGCTGGCAAGAACGGGTCTGGTGGCACTTTCGTTCGCCCTATTCGGGCTCGCCGGCGCGGGGTTTGCCCATGCGCAGGAGCCCGTCGACCTGGAGCTCGTACTCGCGGCCGACGGATCGGGTTCCATCGACGATGAGGAGTTGCGCCTGCAGCGCGAGGGCTATGCCCGCGCGGTCGCCAACCCCCGCGTGCTCGAGGCGCTGACCGGCGGCATCTATGGCAAGAGCGTGATCGCCTATGTCGAGTGGGGCAGCGCACAATCCCAGCACACCATCGTCGACTGGACCGTGATCGACGGGCCCGAGGCGGCGAAGCGCTTCGGCGCGGCGCTGGTGCGTGCGCCGCGCGAGGCCTGGGGGTTCAACTCGATCAGCAACGCCATCGCCTATTCCCAGGGGCTGATCGACGGCAATCCCTACAAGGGCATCCGGCGCATCATCGACATCTCGGCCGATGCCGGGAACATCGGCGGCATGCCCCTGCCGCTGGCGCGGGCCAACGCGGTCTCCAAGGGGATCACGATCAACGGCCTCGCCATCAGCCGGCCCGGCAGCACCCGGCCGCTGCGCGCGGTCTCGCTGGAACAGGAGTTTCGCGAGCAGATCATCGGCGGGGCGGGGGCGTTCGTGGTCACGGTCGACGAGACGATCAGCTTCGCCGACGCGGTCCTCAAGAAGATGATCCTCGAGGTTGCCGCGATCCCGCCGGCCGAGGCCTCGCGCATCGCGCTGGCCGGCCGCGTCAGCTTTGCGGGCCCGGACCGGTGATCGCCCGCTGGCGCGTCCTTTTCGTGTTCGCGCTGGGCCTGGCGTTCGCGCTTGGGCCGGTGCCGCAGGCCCTGTCCGAAGGGGCCGACAGCCTCGCCGGCCGGTTTCTCGTCGCCGAGCCGGGCATGCCCGACCCGCGCTTCGCCGAGACCGTCGTCTATCTCATGTCCCATGACGCGGACGGCGCCTTCGGGCTGATCGTCAACCGCCCGTTGGGCCGCGTCCTGCCCGAGGATATCTACGACCGCCTCGGGATCGTCGCGCCCGATGCCGCCGCGCCGATCGTCTTTCATTTCGGCGGGCCGGTGCAGGGCGAGGTCGGGTTCGTCCTGCACTCCCCGGAGTTTGTCGTCGACGAGACGATTGCCGTGAACGACGGGCTCGCCGTCTCGGGCATCCGCGTGGTGCTGGAGGCGGTGTCGGACGGTGCCGGTCCGGCGCGCGCGATCTTCGCACTGGTTTATGCCGGGTGGGGCCCCGGCCAGCTCGAACGCGAGATGGCGCGCCGCGACTGGATCACCGTCGACGGCGATCCGGCGATCGTCTTCGACCTGCCGTTCGCCGAGCGCTGGGCCGCGGCCATCCGTCGGCGCGGCCTCGACCTCTAGTCGCCGGATTCGAGTCATTTTCACCGGTTCCGGGCGTTGGTCGGGCGCGTGCGAACGTCTAGGCTGTGTGTCAAGATAAACGAACCGGAGGATCCGACCTTGGCGCTCAATTCCCCACTCTCGATGTTCGACATTTCCGGCAAGTCGGCGCTGGTGATCGGTGCCACCGGCTCGTTCGGCAGCGCCGGCGCGCGGGCGCTGGCCGGCATGGGCTGTGCGATGACGCTTGCCGACCGGAACCCCGAAAAGCTGGCGGCGATGGCGGATGGGTTTCGCGCCGAGGGGGTCGCGGTCGCCACAATCGAGGAATGGCCGGACACCGAGGCCGGCGCGGCGGCGATCGTCGAGGCGGCGGTGGCGACCCATGGCGGGCTCGACCTGATGTTCGTCGCCACCGGCCTGAACGATGTCGGCTTCATCGAGGACCAGCCCTACGAACGCTGGCGCAGCGTCATAGCGGCCAATCTCGACGGCTACTGGCTGGCCTGCCAGGCGGCGGGCCGCCAGTTCGCGAAACAGCCGGCCGCGCGGGGGCGGTCCAAGGTCGTGGTCGTGTCGTCGACGCGGGGCCGGCACGGCATGCCGACCGGCTACACCGGATACTGCGCCTCCAAGGCCGGGCTCGACGGCATGGTTCGCGCGCTGGCCTGCGAGTGGGGCGGCAAGAACGCGAACATCAACGCGATCGGCCCGACCGTGTTCCGCTCGCCGCTCTCGGAGTGGATGTTCTCGGACGAGGAACCCGGCAGCTCGACCCGCAAGGCGATGCTCGAACGCGTGCCGGTCGGTCGGCTGTCGGAGACCGACGACCTGGTCGGCGGGCTGGTCTACCTGATGTCGCCGGCGTCCGACTACGTCACCGGGCACACCCTCTACATCGACGGCGGCTACACCGCCGAATAGTATCCGCCCCATGACATTCGCAGGGACATCGCGTCAGAGGCGTTCATGAAGTTCAAGCTCATCCTTTGGGCCCTGTCCTGGCTGTTCCGGTTGGCACGCGGTTGCTATCCCGCTTTCCGCGCCCGCCTGGCCGAGCGGGATCTGGTGGTCCAGATCCGCAGCGAGGACGGCCGCGCCGGGCGTTGGTACGCATTTGCGGGCGGGCGGGTGCGCTCGGGCGCCGGCCTGCATCCCGAAGCCCGCGTCGCGCTGGTCTTCAAGACGGCGGCGATCGGCGCGCGATTGCTGATGCCGCCGATCGACCAGCTCGAACAGATCGATGCGCTGAAGAACTTCCTGGTCCGCCTCGAGGGGCCCGAAGACGACGCGCTCTGGTTCGCCCAGACGGTGATGGCGTCGCTCTCGGCCGGCTGGCGGTTCGGCCGCAAGATGAAGGACGGCACGACGCGGTTCTGCACCATGACCAATGGCGGGCCGCTGTTCGTCTATGTCGCGGACGGCAAGATCGTGCGCACCACGCCGATCGCCTTCGGCAAGGACGACGCGCCGTCCTGGACCATCGAGGCACGCGGCAATGCGTTCACGCCGCCGCGCAAGGGCCTGCTGTCGCCCCACGCGATGAACTGGAAGGCGATGGTCTATGCGCCGAACCGGTTGCTGCAGCCGATGAAGCGGGTCGACTTCGATCCCAACGGCGCGCGCAACATCCAGAACCGGGGCATCTCGGGCTACGAGCCGATCAGCTGGGACGAGGCGCTGGATATCGTGGCCGGCGAGATCCGGCGCATGAAGCGCGAGTACGGGACCGGCGCGATCGCGTCGAGCAACGGCTCGCACCACAATTGGGGCAACATCGGGTACTACCTGAGCGCCAAGCTGCGCTTCATGAACGCCATCGGCACGACCGAGGTGCACCACAACCCCGACAGCTGGGAAGGCTGGTACTGGGGCGCGATGCACCATTGGGGCGGCAGCCTCCGGGTCGGCGGCGGCGAGCCCTTCGGCACGGTCGAGGACTGCCTCAAGCATGCCGAGATGATCGTCTTCTGGTCGAGCAACCCCGAGGCGACCAATGGCGTCTATGGCGGGCAGGACGGCACCATCCGCCGGGGCTGGCTGCGCGAGCTGGGCATCGAGATCGTCCACGTCGATCCCTACTACAACGACACCGCCCAGTATCTCGGCGGCAAGTGGATCGCACCCCGCCCGACGACCTCGCCGGCGCTCGCGCTGGCGATCGCCAATGTCTGGATTTCGGAGGGCACCTACGACAAGGCGTATGTCGCGGCGCGCACCAAGGGGTTCGAGGCGTGGCGCGACTATGTCATGGGCGTGTCCGACGGCATTCCCAAGACGCCGGAGTGGCAGCAGGCCGAGACCGGCGTGCCGGCCAAGGACGTGCGCGCGCTGGCGCGCAAATGGGCCGCCAAGCGCACCTACCTGGCCGTCGGCAGCATGGGCAATGCCTTCGGCGGGGCGGCGCGCAATGCGACCGGCACCCAGTGGACCCGCACCATGGTCTGCCTGATGGGCATGCAGGGCCTGGGCAAGCCGGGAATCAACGTGTCGAACCTGCAGCTCGGCGTGCCGCTCGACTTCAGCTTCTACTTCCCGGGTTATGCCGAGGGCGGCATCTCGGGCGACCTCAACAACACCGCGCTGGCCGGCGCCCTCTACCAGCGCATGCCGCAGCTGCCGACGATGAACCCGTCGAGCCAGATCATCCCCCGCCTGCGCCTGCCCGACGCGATCATCGACGGCCATGCCGAGGGCTTCCTGTGGGATGCCCGCTCGATGGAGGGGCAGTTCACCAAGGTGGTCTATCCCAAGCAGGGGCATGCGCCGGTCCGCATGCTCTATCGCTACGGCACGGCGCTGCTCGGGACCTTGAGCGATTCCAACCGCTACGTCGAAATGTACCGTTCGCCGAACCTGGAGTTCGTGGTCAGCCAGGCGATCTGGGACGAGGGCGACACCCGCTTCGCCGACGTCATCCTGCCGGCCTGCACCAGCATGGAGCGGTATGACATCGGCGAATGGGCGAATGCGGGCGGCTATGGCGCCCACTTCCACTCCCAGGTGAACCACCGGGTCATCGCCTTTCAGGCGAAGTGCATCGAGCCGCTGGGCGAATCGAAGCCCGACTACGAGATTTTCACGATGCTCGCCTGTCGGTTGGGGCTGGGCGCCTACTACACCGAGGGCATGCGCGACATCGACTGGGTGAAGCGGATGTTCGACGCCTCGGACCTGCCGCGCCACATCTCGTGGAAGAAGTTCATCGAGCGCGGCTACTTCGTCGTGCCGCCCGAGGCGCCGGAGTTGCGCGCACCGACGGCGTACCGCTGGTTTGCCGAGGGCGAGAAGAAGAACGTGCCCGAGGCGATGCCGCTGCCCGGCGACTACACCGAGCAGTTCCTCGAGGGGCTGCAGACCCAGTCCGGCCTGTTCGAGTTCGAGAGTTCGAGCCTGAAGCGCTATGCGCCCGACGATTCCGAGCGGCCGCCGATCGTCAAGTACACCCCGGCCTGGGAGGGGCCGCACACGGCCGGGCTCGCGGACCGCTATCCGCTGCAGCTCATCACCCCCCACGCCCGCTTCAGCTTCCACAGCCACGGCGACGGCAAGGACAGCTTCCTCAACGACATCCCCGACCACCGGATGCTGATCGACGGGCACTATTACTGGATCGTGCGGCTGAATCCCGAAGACGCCGCGGCGCGCGGGATCGCGACGGGCGACCTGGTCAAGGTGTTCAACGACCGGGGCGCGGTGCTATGCGCCGCGCTGGTGACCGCGCGCCTGCGCCCCGGCGTGGCGCACGGATACGAATCCTCAGCCGTCTACGATCCGCTGGGCCCGCCCGGCCGCTCGGTCGACCGGGGCGGCTGCCTCAACCTGCTGTCGCCCCGGCGCTCGCAGATCCGCAACTCCCACTCGATGGCCAACAGCACCGCGATGGTGCAGATCGCGCCCTGGGACGGTGTCGTCGAATATGAACGCCGCGCGCCGCTGACCCCCGGGGTCGCGCCGGCCGACGCGATGCCGGCGGCGGGAGGCTGAGCCATGTCGAAGTGGAACCTCATCGTCGACGTCGCCAACTGCACCAACTGCAACCTGTGCGCGCTCGCCGTGCAGGACGAGCATGTCGGCAACGAATTCCCGGGCTACGCCGCCGAGATGCCCAAGCACGGGCATCGCTGGATCGACATCCAGCGCCGCGAGCGCGGCGCGGCGCCGATGACCGACGTCGCCTACCTGCCGACCATGTGCCAGCACTGCGATGACGCCCCGTGTGTCGCCGCGGCGCGCGACGGCGCGGTCCGCAAGCGCGCCGACGGAATCGTGATCATCGATCCCGAGACGTCGAAGGGGCAGCGCCAGATTGTCGATGCGTGTCCCTATGGTGCCGTCTGGTGGAACGAGGCGCGCGGGATTCCGCAGCACTGGATCTTTGACGCGCATCTGCTGGATGCGGGTTGGACCGAGCCGCGCTGCGTCGACGTGTGTCCGACCGGCGCGCTGCGCTCGGTGCGCGTCGATGATGCGGCAATGCGCAGGATCGCCGAGGAGGAGGGGCTCGAGGAGCTTCGCCCCGACCTCGGAACGAAGCCGCGCGTCCATTACAAGAACCTCTGGCGTTACACCGAATGCTTCATCGGCGGCACGGTCTCGGCGGTCCGCGCCGGCGTCGTCGATTGCGTCGAGGGCGCGCGGGTCGAGCTGCGGCGCGACGGCCGGACGGTCGCGGAGACCGTCACCGACGGATTCGGAGACTTCCGCTTCGACCGGCTCGCGCCCGGCAGCGGCACCTACACGGTCGATGTGCGCGCCGACGGCCTGCCTGATGCCGGTCGTGAGGTCACGCTGGGCGAAAGCGCCTATCTGGGCGAGATCCGCCTCGATCCCGCCGGTGCCTGAAGCGCGATCGGCGATGGGGGGGTCGGGCGACAAGCGCGATTGGGCGGGCTACTACGCCAAGACGTTCGACCGCCCGCCACGGCCCACGGTCGTCTTCGCGCTCGACCGGTTTGCGGCCGAGGAGCGCCCGTCGGGGTTCGCCGTGGATCTGGGTGCCGGCGGCGGACGCGACGTCGTCGAGATGCTGCGCCGCGGCTGGCGGGTGCTTGCCGTCGATCCCGAGCCGGCGTCGATCGCGGCCATCCGGGCGCGACCCGATCTGCCGGTCGATGCCGCGCTCGAGGGGCTGACCGCCCGCATGCAGGAGGCGGACTGGCCCGATTGCGATTACGTGAACTCCAGCTTCGCGCTGCCCATCTGTCCGCCCGCGCAGTTCGACACCTTGTGGCGGCGGATCGTGGACTCGCTGCGTCCCGGCGGCCGGTTCTCCGGCCAGTTTTACGGCGACCGCGACAGCTGGGCGGACCGGCCGAACATGACGTTCCACACGCGCGAACAGGTCGCGGCCCTCCTCGAAGGGCTGGACGTCGAGATGTTCGACGAGGAAGAAGAGGATTCGACGACGGTGCGGGACGAGCCCAAGCACTGGCACATCTTCCACGTCGTCGCCCAAAAGCCCGGCTAGCGCTCCCAGTCGAACGCCAGCGGCTCCTTGGCCAGAAAGCGCGCAACCGCATCGCGATGATAGTCGGTGGCGTTGGCGGCCGCCTGGGCATCCGCCTCGGCGGCGAAAGCTTCGGCGCGCGGCGTCTCGAAGGCGACGTTCATGATCCGCTTGGCCAGCCCGATGGCATCGGGCGAGGCATCGACGAACTTTCCCGCGAATGCGCGGGCGCGGGCCTGGAGGTCGCCGGCGTCGACGATTTCGAGCACCAGGCCGTAATTGCGTGCGGTCTCGGCGTCGAGCGCGCGTGCCGTGAACACGAGGTCCCTGGCGCGCTGCATGCCGACGATGCGCGGCAGCAGGTACATCGCACCCCAGTCCGGCACCAGCCCGATGCGGCCGAACGACATGACGAACCGCGCGTCGTGGGCCGCGATCGCGAAGTCGCAGGCGATCGCCAGGGTGAAGCCGGCGCCGGCGGCCGCGCCGTTGACCGCCGCGACCGTGGGGATGGGCAGGTCGATCCAGGCCGCGACGATCTCGTGCGCCGCCTGCATGCGCGCGCGCATCGCGTCCGGGCCCTTGCCGGCCATCTCCTTCAGCACATTGATGTCGCCGCCCGAACAGAAGGCGCGGCCCGCGCCGGTCAGCACGGCCGCCTTGATCTCCTTGCCGGCGCGCGCCGCGATTTCGGCGGTCGCATCGGCGAATTCCGAGCGCAGCGCATCGCCGAGCGCGTTTCGCGTGTCGGGACGGTTGAGCGTGATCGTTGCGATTCCGTCCGAAACGTCGAACGCGATTTCGGAATAGGCCATTGCATCCCCCCTGCTGATTGTCCTTTGGCCGTGTCGGGCCGATATTACGCCAACCAATGCCTGGAGGAGACACCATGAGCGACGCAGAACTGCTCGAACCGACGACCTACCCCAACACCCGCAACCTGACGTTCCGCAACGTCGTGGCGCGAAACGACGGCGCCAGCCGGACCCAGGTGAGCGTGCGCGACACGCCGGGCTTGGTGACCGACGAGCCCGAGAGCCGTGGCGGGACGAACCAGGGCCCGACCCCGGTTGAGACGGTCATGGGCGGGTTGTGCGGCTGCGACGCGGTCATCACCCAAAATGTCGCCAAGCTGCTCGGCTTCGAGTATGGCGACATCGAGTATGTCTGCGACGCCGAGATCGATCCGCGCGGCGTGCACGGGGTCGAGGGTTTCCGCCCCTACTTCGAGAAGGTCACCCTGACTAAGACGATCCGCACTAACGAGCCCGCGGATCGGATCGAGAAGCTGAAGCGCAACGTCGAGCAGCGCTGTCCGGTCTCGAACCTGATCCGCGACGCCGGTGTCGATCTTCACATCGAATGGGTCGTCGTCCCGCTCTAGCCTTTCGCCGCCTCTGCGAACGTCAGCGCTGCAGGCGCGCCATCTCGCCGAGGATGGCGCACACGGCGGCCGTGTCCTCGCCCGCGCGGCCCTGGGCCATGCCGGCGGTGTAGATGTCCGAGCAGGTGGTGAATAGCGGCGTCGGACAGTCGAGCGACTTGGCGAAGGCGCCGATGATCGACATGTCCTTCTGCCAGACCGAGATCTTCATCGTCGCGTCGGAATAATCGTCGGCGACCATCATCGGCCCGCGCACCTCGAACATGCGCGAGGTGCCGGCGCTGTCGCAGATCACGTCGTAGATGGTCTGGGCGTCGAGGCCGCCCTTCATGCCCATCACGAAGGCCTCGGCCGCCGCGATGTTGTGGATCGCCACCAAATGGTTGGCCACATACTTCATGCGCGAGCCGTTGCCGAATTCGCCGACATAGTAATGGGCCCGTGCGAAGCCCTCGGTCACCTCCATGCAGGTCTTCGCAGCGTCGTTGTCGCCGCTCAGATAGACGGCGAGGTCGCGGTTGCGCGCCTGCGCGCCGGTGCCCGACAGCGGCGCGTCGAGCATGGTGATGCCGGCCGCGGCGAGCGCGTCGTGGTTGCGCTGCTTGTCCTCGATCGGGAAGGTCGAGCACTCCATCACGATCACGTCGGTGTTGCCCGAGGACGCGATTCCGCCGTCCCCGGTGCACACCGCGTCGAGCGCGGCGGTCGTGGGCAGCGAGGTGATCAGGATGTCGACAGCCGCTGCGACCGCGGCGGGAGAGTCGACGACCGTGCCTCCCTTGCCCGTCAGCTCGTCGCGCCGTGCCGGGTCGATGTCGAACCCGGTGACGGCGTAGCCGGCCTCCAGGAAATTGCCCGACATCGCGGACCCCATGATCCCCAATCCCGCGAATCCGATGTGCTTGCCCATGATTGAAATGCTCCCCGTCTTGCGGCCGCATCGTGCGGCCGATGGCTGGATTTGGCGCTGTTATATCATTTCGGACCGTGCAGGCGACGCGGACATTCAGGCATGCTATGGCGTAGCGGTTGTCCCATCTCGGTGTCGCGCATGAACTATCTCGGATTCCTGCGGGCGAACTTCCGGTTCGTCGCCTTCGGGTTCGTCCTCACGCTGCTGTCGAGCTATGGCCAGACCTTCTATGTCGCGCTTTACGGCACGGAAATCCGCGCCGGGATCGAGGCGTACATCCACGAGAACGATGCCTTCGCCGACCCCGAGGAGGTCGCGACCTTCGTGCGTATCGATGCCTTCAACGACAGTTCCATCGACATCATGGTCTATTGCTTCACCAGGACGACGGTGTGGGGCGAATGGCTCGAGGTGAAGGAGGCGCTCGCCTACCGCATCAAGGAAATCGTCGAGGGCGCGGGCACCGCTTTCGCCTTTCCCAGCCGCTCGCTCTATGTCGAGGCGCTGCCCGGCGCCGCCCCCGAAGCATTCACACCGCCGCGCAGCGACGCGTCCTAGCCGTCGGAATCCAGCTCTTCGGGGTCGCTCGCGTCGACGATCCGGCACGCCAGGCGATAGCCGAATCCCGCGCGCGCCATGGATGCGAGTTCGCGCCCGCGCGTCTTTTCATCGGGCGCACGGGTGCGCCAGGGGCCCAGCCGCCGCCGCTGCGCATGGCGGCAGGCCGCCACGAATTCGGCATCCGGATGCTGGCGGTCGAGCGCCTCCAGGGCCCTGGCGATATCGTCTTCACCGACGCCCTTGACCGACAGGCTGGCCAAGATCTTGCGGCGCGATGCGCCCGATCGGTGCAGGCTCGCGGCCCGCGTCTCGGCATAGGTGCGGTCGTCGACCAGCCCGCGTTCGACCAGTTCGGCAACGATCTCGTCGGCCCAGGATTCGCCCTCGGCGGGATCGGTTCCGTACAGGCGCGCCGACCGGGTGACGCGCCGCATCAGGACCGCGCGCAGGTTCGCAGCGGAGGTGGCGTAGCGATCGATGTGCGACAGGGCCGCCTTGCGCAGCCGTTCGCGCGTTGCCGGCCGCGGCTTGCGCCGCCGGTGCGTGTCCGTGGGCGCCGTCATCGTCCGTGCGCTTGCCGCAGGGTGGGCGCGCTCTTAAGTTCGCGGCGAGGGAGACGCGTATGAGCGACATGACCGGCCCCGGCCCGGGCAGATTGACCGGCAGCGGGCCGCCGAAGGTGCGCCGCATCGGGCTGGTCAACTGGCGCGGGCTGTGGACGCTCTATCAACGCGAGGTCAAACGCTTCTTCAAGGTGTTTACGCAGACGATTGCGGCACCGGTGGTGACCACGCTCCTCTTCTACACCATTTTCAGCGTCGCGCTCGAAGGGCGGGTGTCGATGGTGGGCGCGGTGCCCTTCGTGGCGTTCCTCGCGCCCGGCCTGATCATGATGTCGATCATCCAGAATTCGTTTCAGAACACGGCCTCGTCGATCATGGTCTCGAAGGTGCAGGGCAATATCGTCGATGTGCTGATGCCGCCGATCAGCCCGGTCGAGATGGTCTGCGGCTATTCCGCGGGAGGAGTCACGCGGGGAATCATCGTGGGCTTCGTGACGACCTGCGTGATGTCGGTGTTCGTGCGCATGCCGTTCCATGACATAGGCGCGATCCTGTTCTTCGCCTTCGCGTCCTCGCTGATGCTGGCGCTGCTCGGCATGATCGGCGGCATCTGGGCCGAGAAGTTCGACCACATGGCCTCGATCACCAACTTCGTAATCATGCCGCTCTCGTTCCTGTCGGGAACCTTCTATTCGGTCGAACGGCTGCCGGGCATCTGGTCGTCGGTGGCGCAGTTCAATCCGTTCTTCTATGCCATCGACGGGCTGCGCTACGGCTTCATCGGTCACGCCGATGCGAATCTGTGGGTCGGCGCGGCGGTGATCGCGGGCGCCGACGCCTTGCTGTTCCTGACGGTGCACCGCATGCTGGTGCGCGGCTACAAGCTCAAGTCCTGAACCGGCATGGCGGCTTCGCGCGAGCGCCTGTTGGGAGGTGCCCCGGTGGCCCGGCGGTTCGGCGCGGTCAACCTGCGCGGGGTTGCGACCATGTACCTGCGCGAGATGACGCGCGGGTCCAAGATCTGGGGGATCACGCTTGCGGCTCCGGCGATGCGTACCCTGCTGTTTGCCAGCGTATTCGGGCTGGCGATCGATCGGCCGGGTGCGAGCATGGGCGGCCTGCCGTTCCTCGAATTCCTTGTGCCCGGCCTCGTCGCCGTCGCGGCCCTCGAGCGCGCATTCGAATCGAGTGCCTTCTCGATCGTGTACGACAAGACCGAGGGCATTTTCGGCGATATGGCAATGATCCCGCTCACTCCGGGCGAGATCGTGTTCGGGTATGCCGCCGCGACCGTGTCGGGCAGCCTGATCGTCGCGGCGGTGGTCTGGCTGGTCCTGCTTCCCATGGGCGGCAGCCTTCCGCGCGACCCGGCGGCCCTGCTGTTCTTCATTGCCGCGGGCAGCCTGATGATCGGCCTGTTCAGCCAGATCGTGGGCCTGTGGGCACGCAAGTGGGACTACATCGCCTCGGTTCAGTCCTTCGTCTTCCTGCCCTTCGTATTTCTGTCGGGCGTCTTCTTCTCGCTCGACACGCTGCCCGAAGCGACCCGGGACATCGCGCGCACGAACCCGGTTTTCTATGTGGTCGATGGTATCCGCTATGCCCTGACGGGCCGGGCCGATGCCGATCCGTTGGTCGGCGTTGCGGTTTGCGTCGCGGTCATTGCGGTGCTCTGGATCGCCAGCTACCGCCTGTTTTCAATAGGATATCGGTTCAAGCAGTGACGTTGCACCGAAGTTGACTTCCGGTGTCCCTTTTTCGATAGTCACCGCCTTTTTCGCGGCCGGGGACAATCCCGTATGCTGCGGGAACAGGAGTCAAAGGCCATGAATGCGGTGATGCCGACTTACGGTCGGGCCAATATTTCGTTCGAGCGGGGCGAGGGCGCACATCTGTTCGCGACGGACGGGCGCCGCTATCTGGATTTTGCCGCCGGCGTTGCGGTGAATTCCCTGGGGCACGGCCATCCGGCGCTGGTCGCGGCGCTCAAGGAGCAGGCCGAGCGGGTGTGGCACGTCTCGAACCTCTACGACATTCCCGAGCAGATCCGCTTGGCAGAGCGCCTGTGCGCACTCTCGTTCGCGGATGCGGTCTTCTTCTGCAACTCGGGCGCCGAAGCCATGGAGGGCGCGATCAAGGCGGCCCGCCGCTATCACGCGCAGACCGGCCATCCCGAGAAGTGGCGCTCGATCACGCTCGCGGGCTCGTTCCACGGCCGCACGCTGGCGATGCTGTCGGCGTCGAAGAACCCCAAGCATCTCGACGGTTTCGGCGATCCGGCCGACGGTTTCGACGTGGTGCCGGTCCACAACATGAACGCGCTGCGCGACGCGATCACGCCGGCGACGGCGGCGATCGTTGCCGAACCCGTGCAGGGCGAAGGCGGGGTGCGTCCGCTCGACGAAGGCTACCTGCGCGAACTGCGCGCAACCGCCGACGAGTTCGGGCTCGTGCTCTTGTTCGACGAGGTGCAGACGGGCTTTGGGCGGACGGGTAAGCTGTTCGCGCACGAATGGTCGGGCGTGACGCCCGACGTCATGGCCTGCGCCAAGGGCATCGCCGGCGGGTTTCCCTGCGGCGCGGTGCTTGCAACCGGCGCCGTGGCCGCCACGATGACCCCGGGCTCGCATGGCAGCACGTTCGGTGGCAATCCCTTGGCGATGGCGGTGGCCAACGCGACCCTCGACGTGCTGACCGGCGGCGGTTTCCTCGACCATGTCGTCGAGGCGGGCGATGCATTGATCGCCGGCGCGCGAGAGCTGGCCGGCAGGCACCCCGGCGTCGTGCGCGAGGTGCGGGGCAAGGGCCTGTTGATCGGTCTGAAGGTCGCCGACCCGTACACCAACATTCAGCTCTGGGATGCGACGCGCGAGGCCGGCCTGCTGACCGTACCGGCGGGCGAAAACGTGCTGCGCATGTTGCCGCCGCTCACCATCGGCGAGAGCGAGATTGCCGAAGCGCTCGAATCCCTGGATTCGGCGTGTACGGCACTCGCCGCCAAGGGCCATGGCTGAACCGCGACACTTTCTGGACCTCGACCTAATCGAGCCGGGCACGCTGCGCCGGATTCTCGACGCTGCCGCGCGCATGAAGTCCGGGGGCGGCAACGCGCAGGCGCTCGCGGGCCACACGCTGGCGATGGTGTTCGAGAAGCCGAGCACCCGCACGCGCGTGTCGTTCGACGTGGCCATGCAGTCGCTCGGCGGCAATGTCGTCGTGCTCGAGCCCGAGGGCTCGCAGATGGGACGTGGCGAGACGATCGCCGACACGGCGCGCATCCTGTCCGAGTATGTCGACATCGTCATGTTCCGCACCACGTCGCACGCGAACCTGGAGGAGATGGTTCGGTTCGCCCGGGTGCCGGTGATCAACGGGCTGACGGATCGGTCGCATCCCTGCCAGATCATGGCCGATGTGATGACGTTCGAGGAAACCGTCGGTCCGATTGCCGGCCGGACTGTCGCGTGGAGCGGTGACGGCAACAACGTGGCGACGTCTTGGATCCACGCCGCCGTGGCATTCGGGTTCGAACTTCGGGTTGCCACGCCGGCCGGGCTGCAACCGCCGGCAGACGTGGTCGAATGGGCCGCGGAACGGGGCGGTTCGGTGACGGTGGGAACGGACCCCGTGGCGGCTGTGAAGGGCGCGGACTGCGTGGTCACGGACACCTGGGTGTCGATGGGCGATGCGGGGGCCGATCGGCGCCGTGCCCTGCTCGCGCCCTACCGGGTGGATGCGGCCCTGATGGCCGAGGCCAACAAGGACGCGGTGTTCATGCACTGCCTGCCCGTCTACCGCGGCGACGAGGTGACCGAAGAGGTTGTGGACGGGCCGCAATCGGTCGTCTGGACCGAGGCCGGAAATCGCCTGCACGCGCAAAAGGCGATCCTGCTCTGGTGCCTGCGCGGGAGCGATGCACTTGCCTGATTTCGGTCCCGGTGACGGCGGCCAAGGGCGCGGCGGGTTGCACGACGACCTGGTCCAGCCCTTTCAGCTCGATTCCGCGACGGGGGGCGCACCCCGGCTGACCGGCCGTCTGGCGCGGCTCGGCGCAGTCGTCGACGATGTGCTGGGACGGCACGACTATCCGGATCCGGTGGCGGAACTGCTCGGTCAGGCGCTGGCGCTCAGCGCCACGCTCGCCGGTGCGCTCAAGTTCGACGGCATCTTCACGCTCCAGCTCCAGGGGGACGGTCCGGTCTCGTTGCTGCTCGCCGACATCGAGACCCGCGACGGGGGGGAGCGATACCTCGTGCGCGGCTATGCCAAATTCGATGCCCAAGCGGTCGCGGCGCACACCGGCGCGACGGGCCTGCTCGGGAAGGGCTACCTCGCGCTCACCGTCGATCAGGGTGCGCACACCGACCGCTACCAGGGGATGGTTGAGCTCGTCGGCGACACGCTCGCCGAATGCGCGCAGCATTATTTCCGGCAGTCCCAGCAGATGGATGCGGCGATCACGCTCTCGGCCGGGAGGGCCGGCGGGGCGGAGGCGCCCTGGCGGGCCGCCGGAATGATGGTGCAGCGGATCGCGGACAACCCGGCTCCGCAGCCCAGTTCCGACGACGGCGACGATGCCTGGCGCAGGGTCATGATGCTGATGGCGACGGGGACCGACGCCGAGATCCTCGACCCGGCGCTGTCCGCCGAGCGCTACCTGTTCCGCCTGTTCCACGAGGAGGGCGTGCGCGTCAGCCCGCCGCGTCCCGTCGCGCGCGGCTGCCGGTGTTCGGCCGAGCGGGTCTACAACGTCCTGGTGCGGCTGCCCGGCGAGGAGCTCGACGATCTCGCGATCGAGGGAAATCTGGAAGTCACGTGCGAGTTCTGTGCCGAGATCTACCGCTTCGGCGTCGAAGAGGTGCGGCAGCGTATCCGCGAAACGGCCTCCGATTTGCCTGATTCTCCGCTAAACTGATGTCCAACCGGGCAGTCGGGCCCGGACCGGGGAGGGGAGATGCACTTCACGTTCGATCGCCGCCACGCGCTGGCCGGTTTCGCAGTCCTGCTGCTGGCGGGTTGCACCACGCCGCCGCCGGCGCCGAAATACCCGGCGCTGACCTTTACGCATTTGCCGCCGATCCGTATCGAGGCGGCGAGCTTGGAGATCGTGGAGGGATACCAACCCCCGCTCACCGCTCCCAACGTCGAACACCGCATGCCGGTGGCGCCCGCTGCCGCGGTGCGGCGCTGGGCCGAGGACCGGTTGGTTCCGGTGGGCGCGGCGGGCCGCATCGTCGTCACGATCGAGGACGCCGCCGTGAAGGAGGTTGCGCTGCAAAGGTCGGGCGGGGTGCGCGGCGTGGTCACCACCGACCAGACCGAGCGGTACGACGCACGGCTGGCCGTGCGCGTCGCGGTGCGCAACCGTTCGGGCAGCGGTGAGGTTTCGGCCGAGGCCGCGCGCACCCGCACCGTGCCGGAGGGATTGTCGCTCAATGAGCGCGAGAAGGTCTGGTTCGAGGTTACCGAGACACTGATCAACGACCTGAACGGCGAGCTCGACGCCGCGATCCAGGAATTCCTGAAGCCCTTCCTGCGCTAGCCGCTCAGGGTATGGGCGCGCCGCGCGCCGCCCATTCCCGCAGCCGGTCGAGGAAGCCGGCGCAGGCGTCCATCTCGCTCTGGGCGATCCACTCGTCGGGCTGGTGCGCCTGGGCGATGTTGCCCGGCCCGCACAAGACGGTCGGTATGCCGTGTTCCTGGAACTGGCTTGCCTCCGCGACATAGGCGGCCGTGCTCGTATCGTTGACGCCGGTAAGGTGGCGCACGAGGCGCTCGGCCGGCGAGTCGGGATCGTGGCGCATCGGCGGGACCGCGGGCAGCCGCTCCAGCGCCACGTCGGCACCGGCGTGCTTCGCCTTCATCCGCGGGCGCAATTCGTCGTCCAGGAATGCCGCGATGCGGGCCTCGATCGCATCGGCGTCCGTTTCGGGCAGCGGCCGGAACTCCCACGTCACCGCGCAGTGCTCGGCGATGATGTTGAGCGCTTCGCCGCCCTCGATCTTGCCGATGTTGAAGGTCGTCCAGGGCGGCGTGAACCGGCTTCCGGGCTCGGGCGCGCGTTCCTGTTCGGCGGAAAGCGCCCCAAGGAAGGTCATGAACTCGGCCGCGAACCCGATCGCGTTGACGCCGAGATGCGGCGCGCTCGAGTGCGCCGCGATTCCCGTAAACACGGTTCGGAAGCCGCGGATGCCCTTGTGCGCGTTGACGATTTGCATCTTCGTCGGCTCGCCCACGATCGCCACAGCGGGCATCGGAACCGTGTGGCCGAGCCGCGCGATCATGCGTCCGACGCCGAGGCAACCGACCTCTTCGTCATAGGACAGCGCGATGTGTATCGGGGTCTTCAGGTCGGCCGCGACGAAATCGGGAACCTTGGCGAGGACCGACGCGATGAATCCCTTCATGTCGGCCGCGCCGCGCGCGTAGTGGCGCACCTCGCCATCGACCTCCCGCTCGGTCAGCAGAAACGGATCGGCACTCCAGTCCTGGCCGGTCACCGGCACGACATCGGTGTGGCCCGACAGGACCACGCCACCCGGCCGGTCGGGGCCGATGGTCGCAAGAAGATTCGACTTCTGGCCGTCGTCACTCTCGATGCGCTGGCTCTCGACCCCGCAACGCGCCAGGTAGTCCTCCACGAAGGCCGCGAGGTCGAGGTTCGAGTTGCGCGACGTCGTGTCGAATCCGACGAGCTGGGCGAGAATCTCGATGGCGCGGTCGGGCGAGGGGGCCACCGTCAGGTCCTCCAGAAGGCGGGCGTGAGGATAACGAGGACCGTGAACAGCTCGAGCCGTCCCAGAAGCATGCCCGCCGACAGCATCCACTTCGCGGCATCGGGCAGGTCGGCGAACGTCCCCGACGGTCCGATTGTCGGGCCCAGGCCCGGCCCGACGTTCGAGATCGCCGTCGCCGCACCGGAGATGCTGGTGAGGAAGTCGAGCCCCTGCAGGCTCAGGCCGAGCGACAGCAGGATGAACACCAGGATGTAGAAGAACACGAAACCGAGGACCGAGAGGGCGATGTCCTCGGTCACCGGGTTGCGGTTGTAGTACGGGATGAAAACGCCGTGCGGCTGGAGCAGCCGCTTGATCTGCATCGATGCCACCGCATACAGCACCTGGAACCGGAATATCTTGATGCCGCAGGTCGTCGAACCCGCACATCCGCCGATGAACATGATGATGAAGAAGAGGATCAGCGCGAAGGTGCCCCACCCGTCGAACGCGGCATTGGCGTAGCCCGTGCCAGTGAGGATCGACACGCCGTTGAAGGCGGCCAGACGGACCGATTGGCCGATCGGCAGGTCCTGGGTCAGGTACAGCAGCGCGCTGACGATCACGATCAACGCCAGCACGATGGCGAGGAACCAGCGCACCTGGGAGTCGTGGAAAAGTCCTCCCGGCCGGCCCCGCGTCGCCTGCAGGTAGAGCACGAACGGCAGCGATCCGACGATCATGAACACGATGGCGATGATATCGACCGCGGCGTTGTCGAAGATGCCGATACTGGCATCCGACGTGGAGAAACCGCCGGTCGCGATCGTCGTCATGGCGTGGGCGATCGCGTCGAAACCGGGCATGCCGGCGATCCAATAACCCAGCGCGCAGACCAGGGTCAGGAACAGGTAGATCGAACCGATGGCGGTGGAGGTCTGCGCGGCACGCGGCAGCACCTTCTCCGACGTGTCGGAGCTCTCGAGACGGAAGATCTGCATACCGCCGACTTGCAGCATCGGCAGCACGGCGACCGCCGTGACGATGATACCGATCCCGCCGAGCCACTGGAGAAGCGCGCGCCACAACAGGATTCCCGGTGGCGCGGAATCGAGCCCGATGATGACCGTCGAACCGGTCGTGGTGATGCCCGACATGGCCTCGAAAAACGCATCGGCGAAGCTCAGGTTCAGGCCGGCAAACACGAACGGCAGGGCCGCGAAAACGGTCAGGCCGAGCCAGCTCGTGGTCGTCAGGATGAACGCTTCGCGAATGCCGATCTGCATGCCGCCGCCGCGCGTGGTGAGGATCAGCGAGACCCCGATGAACAGGGTCAGGCCTGCCGAGGCGAGAAACACCTGCCAGTCGAGGTTTCCCATTGCGGCGTCGACGAGCGCCGGCAGCACCATCGCGATCGACAGCGTGGTCAGCAGGATTCCGAGGATGAACAGGATCGGTCGAAAATTCAGCACGTATATGCCCCGCCGCGTCGCTGGCGCGGTTCCGTTCGCGGCCCTTTCACGGGCCGCTGCGCGCGATGATTGGGGAAAAGCGGTGCGCTGTCCAGCGCCCCACGTTCAGGCGGATGCGCCGGGCGAGATGTTTCCGATGAAGGACAGGAATTCGCGGCGCGTGTCGGAACTATCGCGGAAGGCGCCCAGCATCCGGCTGGTCACCATCACCACCCCCGGCTTGTGGACGCCGCGCGTGGTCATGCACTGATGCTCCGCCTCGACGACGACGGCGACGCCCTTGGGCTGCAACACCTCGTCGATGCAGTTGGCGATCTGGGCGGTCAGCTTTTCCTGGATCTGCAGCCGCTTGGCATAGGCTTCGGCGACCCGGGCGAGCTTGCTGATGCCGACCACGCGGTGATCGGGCAGGTAGCCGATATGCACCTTGCCGATGATCGGTGCCAGATGATGTTCGCAATAGGATTCCAGGCGAATGTCACGCAAGACGACTATCTCGTCGTAGCCCTCGACCTCCTCGAACGTACGTTCGAGATATTCGACAGGGTCGGCGCGGTAGCCCGAGAAGAACTCCTCGAAGGCGCGCGCGACGCGTGCGGGAGTGTCGACCAGGCCCTCGCGCGTCGGGTCGTCGCCGGCCCAGCGCAGCAGCGTGCGCACGGCCTCTTCGGCGGCCGCACGGTCGGGCTCGGTTGCGGTCGATTTCGTGACGGGATCGTCTTCGGACATGGTGCCTCCAGAAGGTCGGGCGGGCAGGTGTTGAAACTAGGTCGCGCGCCCGCGCGGGCAAGTGCGCAGCCCTAGTTAGGCCGGACTACCTGATGCGGGCTGTCCAGGGAGAATGCCGGGATATCCACCTCGATCAGGTCGCCGGCGTTGGTCTGCATCTCGTAGGAGCCGACCATGATTCCCGACGGCGTGTTCAGCGGCGTGCCGCTTGTGTACTCGAAGGATTCGCCCGGCCCCAGCACCGGCTGCTCGCCGACCACCCCGGCACCGCGGACCTCCTGCACCAGGCCGTTCGCATCGGTGATGTGCCAGTAGCGCGAGCGCAGCTGTACGGTGTCGGCGCCGCGATTCTCGATCCGGACCTGATAGGCCCAGACGAAATGGTTCTCGTCGGGTTCGGACTGGTCCTCGAGGAAGACCGGCGTCACGCTGACCGAGATGTTTCCAGTGGTCCGGTTGTACATCGAAGAAATGCCTTGCGCCCACAGCGGGCGCGGCGGGTTGGTGTCGCGGCGGGATTTGGCAACAAGCGGGCACAAAAGTCCAGTAGGGCACCGGCGCGTGCGCGGCTTTATTGCGCGCGCCCGAGCGGTCCACTATAGAATCGGTCCCGGAGAGGCGGGTGTAGTTCAGTGGTAGAACGTCAGCTTCCCAAGCTGAATGTCGCCGGTTCGATCCCGGTCACCCGCTCCATCCTTCGCAGCCGCGCTGCCTGCACCCCGGACGCCCCTTCCGAGAGGACGCCATGACCGAACGGCCGATCCTGATTGCCGGCGGCGGGATCGGCGGCCTGTCGACGGCCCTGGGCCTGTCGGCCAGGGGTTACGAGGTGGTCGTCCTGGAGCGCGCGTCGCGGCTCGGCGAGATCGGCGCCGGAATCCAGCTGGGTCCCAACGCGTTCCATGCGCTCGATTGGCTGGGCGTCGGAGAGGCGGCCCGTGAAAAGGCCGTCTATGTCGACATGCTGCGCCTGATGGACGCCATATCGGGCGAGGAGATCGTCCACATTCCGCTCGACGTGCCCTTCCGCGCGCGTTTCGGCAATCCCTATGCCGTGATCCACCGGGCCGATCTGCACGGCGTTCTGCTCGCCGGCTGCGAGGCGAGCCCGCGCGTGTCCCTGCGCATCAATGCCGAGGTCGTCGCCTACGCGCAGGACGGCGCGAACGTGACGGCGATACTCGCGTCCGGCGAGCGCTGTGAGGGCAGCATGCTGATCGGTGCGGACGGGCTGTGGTCGGCCGTGCGCCGCCAGCTTCTCGACGACGATCCGCCCCGCGTGTCCGGACACACGACCTACCGATCGGTCATCCCAGCCGAAAGGATGCCCGCGGATCTGCGCTGGAATGCGGCGACGCTTTGGGCCGGACCGAAGTGCCACATCGTCCACTATCCGCTGTCGGACTGGAAGTATTTCAACCTCGTCGTCACCTATCACAACGATGCGGCTGAGCCCGTGGCCGGTCAGCCGGTCGGCCACGACGAGGTGCGTGCGGGCTTCACCCACATCCACGAGCGCGCGCGCCGGATCATCGACCTGGCCGAGGAATGGCGGCTCTGGGTCTTGTGCGACCGCGACCCGGTTCCAGTCTGGACCGAGGGTCGGGTCGGCCTGCTCGGCGACGCCGCGCACCCCACGTTGCAGTACTATGCGCAGGGTGCCTGCATGGCGATGGAGGACGCGGTCTGCCTGTCCCACATGCTCGAGCTGCACCGCGACAGTCCCGAGGCCGGCCTCGTCGCCTATCAGGAGCAGCGCGTGGTGCGCACTGCGCGCGTCCAGCTCGGCTCGCGCGCGATCGGAGACCTGGTCTTCCACGCCGAGGGCGTTCATGCGCGCCTGCGCAACGAGATCATGGGCGGCATAGGCGCCGCCGAGTATTACGACCGGCTTGCCTGGCTCTATGGCGGCACCGGCCTGTCGGGCCTCGACGAAACGAATCCGTCCTGATCGACGTGTCGTGCCATACTTCCCGGTGCCGAAACGCAACGGCCGGGAGGGCACGATGAAGACAATTCGTATTTCGAAAGACGAAATGGGCACGCGGCTGTCCCAGTTTCGCGACCTGACACCGCTGCGCGCGGCGGAAAGCCTCGACATTCCCCAGGCGGCAAAGGACGTGATCTATTCGCGCGAACTGCTGTCGGTGATCGGGCTGGGCGGCGATTCGGACACGCCGGTGAACCAGGGCGCACCGATCCAGGGGGCCGGCGGGATCACGATGACCCACGCCGTCTGCCCGCCGGGAACCGGGCCGTCGCTGCATGCCCACCAGAAGACCTACGAGACCCTCACCGTTCTGCGCGGCCGCTTCGAGGTTCGCTGGAACGATGACGGCGCCGAGCGTGTCGAGCTCGACCAATTCGACACGATCTCGGTCCCGCCGGGCGTCTGCCGGGCGTTCCGGAACATCGGTGACGAGGATGGCATCCTGCAGGTCGTCATCAGCGGCGGGGTCCACGACATGACCGACATCGACTTCCCGCCCGCGATCGCCGACGAACTCGCGTCGTATGGCGACGACGTGGTCGATCTGTTCCGGGCGCGGGGCATGACCTTCACCGCGGGTGCCGAGGCGGACTGACGCCTCCCTGCGCCTTTGAGCAGGATCAATGTCGGATCCGCTCGCGAATGGGATGATTGCCTCAACAACTCGACGGAGGCGGTCATGAGCTACAAGTCCATCTGCGTGGGTCTCGTCCGCGGCGATGCGCGCAACGACACGACCATGAAGGCAGCGATCGGTTTGGCGGCGCGTTTCGATGCGCACATGTCGGGCGCCCTGCTGGTTCCGCCGCTGAACATTCCGATCTACGCCGCGGTGCCCCTGCCGGACGATCTGATCACCAACTACTACGAGGATGCCGACCGGGACGCCGAGGAGCTGCGCACAGCGTTCGAGGCCGAATGCAGGGCCGAGGGTGTCGGCTCCGTGGAATGGCATGGTGCGACCAAGTTGGTCCTGCGGGGGCTGGAAGAGATTGCGCCGATGTCCGACCTGCTCGTTCTCGCGCAGCACACGGGCGGCGACTTCAGTTGGCTCGTCGGCGAGGCGAGTCTCGTGGCCGGGACGCCGATCCTCGCCGTGCCCGAGGCCGGCAGTTTCGAGGCGTTCGGAAAGAGCATCCTGCTCCCCTGGACGCCGCGGCGCGAATGCACGCGCGCGGATCGCGACGCGATGCCGATGCTCCAGGCGGCGGATCGGGTGGTCGTGTTCCGCGGCAATGCCGACGATGACGGCCGCGATGTCGAGCTGGGTGCGCACCTTGCGCGTCACGGCGTGTCGGCGGAGATCAAGCATGTCGCGGTTAGGGATGTCTCGATCGGCGACGCGATCCTCAACACCGTGACGGATGAGAGTTGCGACATGATCGTCATGTGCGCGTATGGCCACTCGCGGTTCCGCGAGGTCGCCTTCGGCGGCGTCACACGACACGTGCTCCAGCACATGACGGTGCCGACCCTGCTGTCCCACTGATTCGCACATGGCGGGGCGTACGGGCAGCGCGACGCGCACGGACCCGCCCGTCCCGCCGGCGGCGCCGGTGTCGTTGCGGCGCACGATTTCGCTGCCTCTCCTGACGTTCTATGGGCTCGGAACGACCGTCGGCGCCGGGATCTATGTCCTTGCCGGTCGCATCGTCGGCATCGCGGGGCCATATGCGCCGTTCAGCTTCGTGCTTGCCGCGTTGCTCGCGGGGCTCAGCGCGCTCGTTTTCGCCGAACTGGCGGCGCGCATGCCGCGTTCTGCGGGCGAGGCCCTCTATGTGCGGCGCGGGCTGCGCTCGCGACCGCTGGCGCTACTCGTCGGGCTGATGGTCGTTGGCGTCGGTATTGTCTCGTCGGCAACGATCGCACGCGGTTTCGCCGGCTATCTGGGTGTCGTGGTGGACGGGCCGCCCGCGCTATTCACCTTCGCCATCATTGCGCTTCTGACCGCGATCGCGATCGTCGGGATTCTCGAAACCGTCATCGTCGCGTCCGTCCTGACGGTGATCGAGGTCGGCGGGCTTGTCCTAGTCGTCTGGGTGGCGCGCGATTCCTTTGCCTCCGGCGCGGACTGGTTCGCGGCATCCACGACTGGCTTCGACATGGCGCTCGCGGCGCCGATGCGGCCCGCATGCGCTTCGGCTTCGGCGATGGCGCCCAGGATGACCTCGCGCAATCCGTTGTCCGCTAGTGCGCGCGCATAGCTGCGTGCCGCCTCGACCGCACCGCTGCGCGCCTGCGCCGCGGCGATCTCCACCCGGGTCCAGTCCTGCTCTCCCGCGCCCTAGATCGCGTCGGCGGTGGTGTGCGCGACGGAGAGCTCGCCGGCATCGGCGTGTGCGACCGCGACGGCGCGCAGCGCCCAGATCCGGTAGGTGCCCGGCTCGATCCGCAGCGCGGTGGCGCCGGCCATGTCGAGCCGTCCCGAGTGAATCTGCGCGTCGACGACCGGACGCAACGCCTGGGCTCGCAGACCCGCATCGGGGATCAGGATCGCCGTTCCGACGGCGAGGTCGAACAGGCAACCCGCGGAGGGGGCGGCGTGACAGGATATTTCCTTGTCGGCTGGCGTCGCGTCCAGGCGGTCGTGTGCGCGGGTGCCGGCCGTCGGTACGGCGACGAGCGACAAACCGACAGGCGGTGCGATCGCGGCCATGGCGATGGTCGGGACCCGGCGCGTCCTGCGTGCCCAGATCTGCGGTTTCGGGCGCATGTCTCGACCGCCAGTCTAGCGGGCTTCGCCGGGCCGCGCCGATCAACTCTTTGCGCCCGGCCGGCCGCTAGGCGCGTTTCTTGCGGTTTTCCAGCACGATCGAGTAGTAGTTGCCGGCGAAAATCAGGGCCGCGCCGGCCAGCACGAGCAGTTCGGCGAACTCGCCATAGATCGCGAGCCCAACCAGCACGATCAGCGGCAGTCGCATGAAATCCATCGGGACGACGATGGTCTGGTCGGCGAGCCGCAGCGCGTTCGCCGTGCAGTAGTGCGCCGACAGGCCCGACGCGCCGACCACGAACAGCCAGAAGAACTGCAGCGCATCGGGCGTTGTCCAGACGAACGCGCTGATAACAACCCCCATGGGTAGCTGGATCACCGACATGTAGAGCAGGATCGTCATGGTCGAGTCCGTGCGCGTCAGGAACTTGGTCAGGGTCAGGGTCATGGCAAAGCCGACCGCGGCACCGAGGACGGCAAGCGCGCCGGGCTCGATGGTCGCGAGGCCCGGCCGCAGGATGACCAGGATGCCGAGGAACCCGGCCGCCAGCGCCACGACGCGGCCGCGGTTGAGCCGCTCGCCCAGGAACAGCAGCGCCATCACCGTCGCCCAGATCGGCGTCGTGAACTCGATGGCGAACACCTCGGCCAGCGGCAGCAGCCCGATCCCGGTGATCCAGCCGAGCTGGGCCGCGAAGTGCACGGTGTTGCGCGCGAACTGGGTTCCCATGCGCGTGGTGCGCCAGACCGACCGGCCGGCCCGCAGCGCGAAGGGCAGCAGGATCGCCAGCGCCGCGATGCTGCGGAACAGCATGATCTGGAAGCTGTGGATCTCGCCCGACAGCTCGCGCACCGCCACCGCCATCACGGTGAACGAGAACAGCGTGCCCGTCATCCAGATCACGGCCCGGATGACGGGAGAAATCGCCGAAGGGGGAGGGTAGCTCTCGGGCATGGCCGATCCGGCCCGTCGGGCCTGCGGGTGCCGCGGCCTGGCTTTGCAGGCCGTCAGGCCAGCGCGTCGACGCCGAGGTCGCTCGCCACCTTCGACAGATTGTTGAGCAGCGGCGCGGGCAGCGGGATGCCATCGGCCGTTCGCTCGCGCCAGGCCGCGTGGCTGCCCTCGCCGGGCAGGCGCACCCGATCGACACCCGGCAGGGTGGGCGAGGCGTGCATCTGGCCGATCACCTCGTCGACCTGCCGCTTGAACTCTGCCGGGTCCATGAAGGCCGCGATGTTGAGCGCCAGGTAGAACTGGCCGGTGTTGGTCACCGAGGCGGCGTCGGCGTTCATGTCGACCGTGCCCTTGCCGAAGGCCGCGCCGTTGAGCGTGCCGGCGAGGATGCCAAAGATCAGCGCCAGCCCGTAACCCTTGGCGCCGCCGATCGGCAGCAGATAGCCCTGGTCGGCCTTGCTCGCATCGGTCAGCGGGTTACCGTCATGGCCGACCATCCAGCCGACCGGCATCTCGATGCCGCGCTGGGCATAGACCTTCACCTTGCCGTAGGAGGTCACGGTCGTCGCCATGTCGAGGATGATCGAATCCTCCTTGTCGGCGGGAACCGAGACGGCGATCGGGTTGGTCGAGAGCAGCATCTCGGTGCCGCCCCACGGTGGCAGGTGGTTGGCGCTGCCGACGGCGACGTAGATCCCGATCATGTCGTGCTCGAGGGCCATGTTCGAGTACACGCCCGCCGCGCCGGCATGGTTGGAATGGTGCAGCCCGACCCAGGCGACGCCGGTGGTCTTGGCCTTCTCGATCGCGATCTCGGCGGCGCGCGCCACCACCAGGTGGCCCATCGCGTTGTCGCCGTCGAGCAGCGCGGTCGCCGCCATTTCGCGCTCGATCTTGATGTCGGGGGTGATGTTGAAGCCGCCGGCCCGGATCCGGCCGATATAGCCGGGCAGGCGGAAGATGCCGTGGGAATCCTTGCCCAGCATGTCGGCCTCGGCCATCAGCTGCGCGACCCGGGCCGCGTCGCCGTCCGACATGCCCGTCGCTGCGAAGCAGCGCGTCATGAAGCTTTCGATCTGCTGCCGCGTGAAGCGCTGCATCGTCATGGCGTCGTCGGGCATCGGCCCTCTCCCTTCCGGCGTTTCGTTTCGCCGCGCACAATAGACGGAAAAGGCGCTTGAGGGGGAGGGGGCTGCGCCTATACTTCGCGCGCCCCGGGGAGGTGATGTATGATCCAGACATTTGCGGCGTGGGCCTGAGATGGCACGCGCAATCGACATCGACGGCAGCGGCATCGCTGCGCTCGCGGACGCGATCCGCGCCGGCGACCTGACGGCGGGCGATCTCGCCGAATGGGCGATCGCCAACCATGCGGCGCGCGGCGCGCGGCTTGGCGCCTACAAGACCTTCGAGGCCGATCGGGTGCGGGCCGAGGCGGCGGTGTCCGACGCGGCGCTGGCCGTGGGAATCGACCTGGGGCCGCTGCAGGGAATCCCGATCTCGGTGAAGGACCTGTTCGGCGTGCGCGGCTATCCGACCTTCGCGGGCAGCCCCCGCGAACTGCCGCCCGCGTGGCGCCACGAGGGCCCGGTGATCCGCGCCTTGCGCCACCAGCTCGCCGTCTTCGCCGGCAAGACCCATACGGTGCAGTTCGCCTTCGGCGCGCTCGGCACCAACCCGCATTGGGGCGCGCCGCACAATCCGTGGAGCGCCGACGATCACCGCGCGCCGGGCGGCTCCAGCGCCGGTGCCGGGGTCAGCCTGTGGGAGGGCTCCGCCCTGCTCGCACTGGGCACCGACACCGCCGGCTCGGTGCGCATGCCCGCCAGTATGACCGGCACGGTCGGCATCAAGACGACCCAGGGCCGCTGGTCGACCGAGGGAATCACGCCGCTCTCGACCACGCTGGATACGCCCGGCGTGCTGTCGCGCAGCGTCGCGGACGGCGCGCTCGGTTTCGCCGCGATCGACCCCGCGGCCGCACGCGATCCCGAGGATTTTCTCGTGCGGGTCGAGGCGGCCGAGATCGCCGACTTCCGCATCGGTGTCTGCGCGACCCTGTTCGAGGGCTGCGATCCCGGCATCGCCGAGGGGGTGCACGTGGCGCTGGCAGAACTGGAGACGGCGGGCGTGCGGCTGGTCGAGATCGACATGCCGGGCCTCGACGAGGTCGATGCGATCTTCCGGTCCGGCGGCCTGTCGGCATTCGAGTTCGCGAGCTTCATCAACGACGAGCTGCCGGATTTCCTGACGGACATCGACCCGATGGTCGGCGGCCGGTTCGAGAAGATGTCGGCGCTGACGGCGGCCGACTACCAGGGCCGGCTGCGGCGCATGGCCACCCTGTCGGCCGACGCGCACGCCGCGATGGCGGGCGTGCACGCGGTGGTCGGGCCGACGGTGCCGATCACGCCGCCCCGCCTGGCCGACGTGGCCGATCCCTCGCCCTACATGAAGGCCAACCTGATGGCGGCGCGCAACACCACCGTGGCGAACCTGCTGGCCATGTGCGGCGTGACCATTCCCGTCGCGCTCGACGCGGCAGGCATGCCGGTCGGCCTGCAGGTCATGTGCGGTGGCGGTGACGATGTGCGCGCCATCGCCATCGCGCGGGCCGCCGAGAAGGTGCTGGGAACGGCGCGCGCGCGCCTGGGCGTGCCGCCGCTGGTTAACTGAGCCTCAGCAGGTCGGCCGCCAGGTCGACGCCGCCGAACAGCAGCGCATCGACCCTGCGGCTCGCCCGGGCGATTTCGCTGGCCGCCTCCAGTCCCCGGCAGGTCTCGATGATCACCTGCAGGCGCGTCGGCAGGCCCAGTTCGCTGAGCGTGTCGGAGACGGCGGCGACCTCGTCGGGATCGTTCACCTTGGGCAGCATCAGCGAGGGCGGCCGCGAATCCGCTTGCAGGATCGCCGCGATGTCGTCGCGGCCCTCCTGGGTATAGAGCGCGTTGATACGCACGATGCGCTCGACCCCGTCGTCGGCCTGGGGCTCGGCGAAGATTGCGATCATGTTCGCGCGCGCGGCCGCCTTGTCGCGGGGCGCCACGCCGTCCTCGAGTTCCACGCACACGATGTCGGCGCCCGACTTGAGCGCCTTGGGATACATCGAGGGGTCGGTGCCGGGCGAGAAGATGAAGCTGCGCCGCGCCTGGACGGTCTGGGACATGGGACAGGCTCGCTTTCGCCCGACATGTACAACGCCGCACCGCTCCGGGGCGAGCCCTTCGTTGGAATTCGCGTGTCCGCGGGACAAACGCGAAGAATCGGAACAAGTTTTTTGTGGTTCTGCGGTGCGGCCTGTGGGAATTGCGTATGCTAGAAATCGAAAGAAACCAAGCCCGAAGCACGACGAGGAAACATGGTTGCGGCCAATCCCACGGTTGCCGTCCTGGTGACGATGGACACCAAGGCTGACGAGGCGGCGTTCGTCGCCGACTGCCTGACGCGTGCCGGCGCGCAGCCCTGGATCGTCGATCTTTCCATGAAGCCGCACGCGCGGTCCGGTGCCGATGTCTCGGGCGAAGCGGTCGCCCGTGCGGCCGGCAGCGATTGGGCCGCGCTGGCCGAACTCGACCGCCGCGGCGCGGCCGAGAAGATGATGGAAGGCGGCATCGCGGTGGTGCGGGCCCGCCACGAGGCGGGCGATCTGTGCGGCGCGATCGGGCTGGGCGGGGCGAATGGCACGACCTTGGCCTGCGCGATCATGCGCGCGCTGCCCTATCTGGTGCCCAAGGCGATGGTCAGCACGGTCGCCTCGACGGCGGCCGTCCAGTGGTATGTCGGCGAGTCCGATATCGCCATGTATCCGTCGATCGGCGATGTCACCCTCAACCGGATCACCCGCGCGGCGATCGAGAACGCCGCCTATGGCGTCGGGGCCGCGGCGGTGAACCATGCGGCGCGGCGCGGCGCGCGGGCGGACCAGCCGCCGCTCGTCGGGGTTTCCTCGTTCGGGGGCACGGCGGGGTGCGTGGACCGCGTCGTCGCGCGCCTGGAGGAGTTGGGCTACGAGACGATCCTGTTCCACGCCTCGGGCATGGGCGGGCGGGCGCTCGAACGGCTGGCCCGCGAGGGCGAACTGGCGGGCGTCGTCGACGTCACCACCCACGAGCTCACCGACTTCGTCGTCGACGGCGTCTACAGCGCGGGCGGCGAGCGGCTGACCGGCGCGGGCGCCATGGGCCTGCCGCAGATCGTGGTGCCCGGCGCGACCGACCATTCAAACTTCTGGGCCGGCCAGGTGCCTGCGCCGTTCCACGGCCGCGAGTTCTTCCGCTTCAATGCGCAGAACCTGCTGATGCGCACCAACGCCGAGGAATTCGATGCGCTGGGCCGCGCGGTCGCCGAGCGGCTGAACGCGGCGAAGGGGCCGTTCCGCGTGCTGATCCCGAGCCTGGGCTACAGCGAGCACACCAAGCGGTGCACCCAGGACATGGACGAGAACGAGATCGGCGACTGGAATCAGCCCGACACCGACGGCACCTTCGTCACATCGCTGTCCGCGCACCTGGCCGCCGACGCGATCGAGATCCTGCCGCTGCACATCAACGATCCGGCGTTCGCGGATGCCTGCGTCGATGCCTTCCTGGAAATCAGCGGGGCCCGCAAGGGCTGAACCCGGCAAGCTGGAGAGAGTCATGAGCCTTTCAATTCCCGTCGAGCATTTCGAGTCCGACGTCCTCGTCGTCGGCGGCGGTGCGGCCGCCACCTTTGCGGCGTTCGAATGCGCCGAGGCCGGCGTGAAGGTGACCCAGGCGACCAAGGGCCGCGCGACGAGCGGCACCACGACGGTCGCGCGCGGCGGGTTCGCGGCGGCCATGGGCAAGGACGACAGCCCCGAGGAGCATCTCGCCGACATCCTGAAATATGGCGGCGAGCTGATTAATCCCGAGCTGGCCAGCGCCTGGTGTCACGGCATCATCGACATCGTGCACGACCTGGAATCCTGGGGTGCGGAGTTCATCCGCGGCGAGGATGGCGAGCTCGACCTCAAGATGTTCCCCAACCACACCAAGCCGCGCGCGTGCCATCATTACGACACGACCGGCAACATGGTGACCAAGGTCCTGTCGAAGAAGCTGCGCGGCGACGCGCGGATCGAGAAGCACTCGCTGACCGCGATCGTCGACCTGGTCAAGCATGACGGGCGCGTCGTCGGCGCCTGGGGCGTCGACTACCGCAACGCCAAGATCGTCGCCTACACCGCCCAGCAGGTGATTCTCGCGACCGGCGGTGGCAGCGGCCTGTTCTACGTCAACGACAACCCGCCGCAGGTGACGGGCGACGGCTACGTGCTGGGCTTCCGCGCCGGCGCCGACCTGCTCGGCATCGAGATGATCGACTTCCAGGCGATGTGCTGCTCGCCCGAGGAGCTGTTCGGCTTCGCGCCGCACCCCACCGGCTTCATCAATGCCGGCGCGGTGTTCCGTAACTCCGAGGGCGAGGAGTTCCTCAAGCGCTACTTCCCCGACACGGCGGAGAAGTCGTCGCGCTCCGAGGTCATCCTGGCGATGGCCAAGGAAATCCATGCGGGCCGGGCCGGCTCGACCGGCGGCATCTTCATGGATGCGACCAAGGTGCCCATGGAGACGATCCAGAAGCAGATTCCGCACGTCTACAAGACCTGCCTGCACCGCGGCATCGACATCACCAAGACGCCGCTCGAAGTCGCGCCGGGCAGCCACACCTGGCTGGGCGGGCTCGAGATCGACGTCAACGGCCAGACGGTGGTCGACGGCCTGTTCGCCGCCGGCGAGACGGGCGGCGGCATCCATGGCGGTAACCGGATCGGCGGGTCGGCGCTGGCGGCCTCGATGGTCTTCGGCCGCCGGGCGGGCCGCCAGGCCGCACAGATCGTCAACGATGCGCCGGTGACCGTGCCCAAGCTGGGCGAGGACGTGATCCCCGCGGCCGAGCGCGACTGGCTCGCCGACCTGCTCGAGCGCGCCGAGGGGCCGTATCAGGGCGATGTGCGCATGCACTGCCGGATGCTCGCCCACGAGAAGCTGGGCCCGATCCGCGACGCGGGGACCCTGCGGGAGGCGCTGGCCGAATACGAGCGGATCGAGACCGAGGATGCGCTGTCCATGCGGCTTTCCGACGAGGCGCGCGAGACGGGCAAGAACCGCGGCGAGGAGCTGGAGAGCGCGCTGTCGGTCCGCAACCTGGCGCTGCTCGGGCGAATTCTGGCCACCGCGGCGCTGGCGCGCGAGGAGAGCCGGGGCGCGCATTACCGCCTCGACTTCCCCGACACCGATGACGCGAACTGGCGCAAGGTCACGCGCATCCACCGCGGCGCCGATGGCAGGATCGAGTTCTCGACCGACCCGGTGAAGGAGCCGGCGCAGGCGGCCGAATAGGCCCATCGGCGCGCGGGCGGGGAACAGGATTTGTGCCTCGCCCCGGGTTTGCGGGCACGCGGCGAAAAACGCTGTGCCGGCATGGCGATAGGAAACGGGCGGTACGGCAGAAAAAGCGCAGAATCTATGCCCGCTCGGCTTTGACTGGACAACGTTTGTAGATATGATCTGTTGCGAATTGCGCTTACGTCGGCCGGTGCCGGACCCTGGTGTTCGGTGCCCGCGGATCGTGACGCAACCAGTGTAATCGTTGACGCATACCAAAGGATGCGGGGAGACAAACATGCGATACGGGACGGCGAACTTCGGCATCACCGGAGTTGACTGGCAAGAGAAGGTCAACTGGGAGCGCTTGCGGAACTACCGTATCGAACGCGCCCGCGAGATGATGAAGAAGCATGGCTTGGGCGCGATGCTGTGCATGTACGACGAGAACGTTCGCTACATCACCGGCACGCTGACCCCGGGCTGGAACCGCCTGAAGCCGGGCCTGCGTTACGCGCTGCTGTGCGGCGACGCCGCGCCGGTGCTGTTCGAGCAGGGCGACATCGGTGCCCAGGTCGAGCGCCACGCGCCGTGGATTCCGCCCGAGAACATTCGCTACTCCTACGCCTGGATCAAGGGCGCGGCCGGCGGTGCGTCGAAGCAGCAGGTGACCAAGTTCACCAATGCCATCAAGGAAGAGATGAAGCGCTTCGGCGTTGGCGGCGAGAAGCTCGGCGTCGACTTCGTCGACATCAACATGATGAATCACTTCAAGGACGAAGGCATCGAGTGGGCCGACGGCATGACGCCGATGATGGAAGCCCGCGCCGTCAAGAACAAGGACGAGCAGGAATGCATGCGCATCGTCGGCGCGATCGGCGACGCGGCCCACTGGGAGTGCATGAAGTTCCTGAAGCCGGGCATCACCGAGAACCAGGTGACCGCCCACATCATGAAGTTCCTGTACGACATTCCGGGCATGGAGGACGTCGAGGACGTCATCGTTTCGTCGGGACCGAACACCTGGCCGAACTGGCGTAACTTCGGCGACCGCATCATCCAGCCGGGCGACATCGTGTTCATGGATTTGGCCGCCCTGACCTGGAACGGCTACAAGTCGTGCTACTACCGCACCTATTGCGTGGGCCGCGAGCCGACCCAGGAGATGAAGGACGTCTACGCGGAAGCGCTCGACTGGCTGCAGGCCTCGATGGAGGCGGTGAAGGTCGGTGCGACCACCCGCGACATCGCGCTCAAGTGGCCGTCGGCGAAGGAAATCTGGGGGTACGAGGAAGAGGATCAGGCCGCGGCGAACCTGTGGGGCCACGGCCTCGGGCTCGCCCAGTACGATCCGCCCGTCATCTCGCGTATCTGGTCGCTCGACCATCCGATCGAGATCCAGGAAGGCATGGTCTTCGCGCTCGAGACCCAGCACGGCATTCCGTTCAAGTTCGGCGTGCGCATCGAGGAGATGCAGATCGTCCATGCGGATGAGACCGAGGTCGTCACCAACTTCCCGGTGAACCAGATCACGGTCGTCGACCCGATGCCGCACTAAGTCCGGGCGGACAGGCAACGCGTTCGTTCGGCCGGGCGGCCTGGTCGCCCGGCCGAACTGATATTCGAGGGGTGTTTGGAAGATGGCGACGTATGTCGTGTCCCTGGACGATCCGGCCGCGGTGGACGCGGAGCGGTTCGGCCCGAAGGCGGCCAACCAGGCCGCGCTCGGCAATGCGGGCCTGCCCACGCCGGGCGGCTTCGTGCTGGGTGCGGACGCCTATTTCCACCAGCTCGAATCCCTCGGGCTGGTCGAGGCGGCGGAAAAGGCGGTCTCGCTGCCCTTCATGGAATCGCGCGGCTATATCGGCGACGTCCGGATCGGCCTGTTCTCCGAACCGATCGCGCCCGCGATCGAGGCCGAGCTGCTCGACGCCTACCGGGCGCTGACCGGGGCCGGCCTCACCAAACTGGCCGTGCGCTCCTCCTCGCTGATGGAGGACACGGAGGGCTCGTCCTTCGCCGGCCAGTTCCAGACCTTCCTGGGGATCGAGGGCGAGGCGGACTTCCTGACGGCCGTGCGCGCATGCTGGGGCGCGCTGTGGTCGCCGCGCGCCATGCGCTACATGGAAGACAAGGCCATCACGGCCACCGACACGGCGATGGCCGTGCTCGTCCAGCCGCTGGTCGATGCCCGCGCGTCGGGCGGCGGCCTCAGCCAGACCGCCGATGGCGGCATGTCGGTCAGCGCCGCGTGGGGCCTCGGCGAGGCGCTCGCCCAGGGCGAGGTCGTGCCCGACCGCTACGATCTGTCGGCGGAAGGCGAGTTGGTCGAGGCGGTCGCGGGACAGGAGTTCGAGCACAGCGCCTATTGCCATGTGCACCAGAGCGCGCCGGCGCAGCAACACCGGCACGACCATCACCATGATCACGACCACGCGCACGATCACGATCATGGCCACGATCATGACCATGCGCACGATCACGAACATGACCACGATCATGACCATGCGCACGGCTATGCCGACGACGCGCCGACCGACCGCTGCCTGACCGACGCCCAGGTCGCCGAACTGGCGCGCTACATGAAGATCGCCGAGGCGATGATGGGCATGCCCGTCGAGGTCGAGTGGGCGATGGACGCGGCCGGCGGCATCAAGATGCTGCAGGCCCGCCCGCTGCACGTCCAGGAGCCCGCGGTGCCCGACGAGGTCTGGCGCGGCAAGCCGGGCCTGCGCGGCCATCCGGGCGGCATGGGCTGGGGCGCGGGGCGTGCCTGCGTCATCAACTGCGAATGCGAGCTGTCGCGCCTGAGCCATGGCGACGTGCTGATCACCAACGTGGCGGGGCCGGCGCTGGTCGGCGTGCTGCCGCGGGTCTCGGCCATCGTCGCGGAGCTTGGCGGCAGCACCTCGCACCTGGCCTCGCTGGGCCGCGAGCGGGGCATCCCGATGGTGCTGGGCGTGCCCGGCGCCACGCGCCAGATTCCCGACGGCGCGACCGTCGGCGTCGACGGCGTGGCCGGTGTCGTGCGGTGGATGTAGGGGTAGGGCGCCTGATCTAGAGGGCAGGCCCTGACGGAACGTTGCCGCGCCGTCAGTGGTCCATGATGATCTTCATCCGGCCCTTGGCCTCGCTCGTCAGCATGTCGATGGCGCCGGCGAGGTTCTCGAGCGGCTCGCGGTCGGAGATGATCGGGTCGAGCCTGACCACGCCGCGCTTCACCAGGTCCATCGAGCCGATGAAGTCCTGGCCCTTGGCGGCGCGGGCGTTGAGGATCTGAATTTCCTTGAAATAGAACTGGTAGAACGGCAGCTCGGCCTTGGTCTCGACGTAGATGCCGAAGGGCATGATCGATCCGCCGGTGCGCACCAGGTCGAAGGACTGGCCCAGGGTCAGGATCTTGCCGACGGACTCGATCACCAGGTCGGCGCCGTCGCCCTTGGCGATCTCCTGCACCTGCGCCTTCAGATCGACGGAGGGCGCGAAGGTGTAGTCGGCCCCCAGCGACTTGGCTAGGTCGAGCTTCCACTGCGAGCGCGTCACGCCGATCACCGTGGCGCCGCGCGCCTTGGCGAGCTGCACGTGGAGCTGGCCCGTCACGCCGAGCCCCAGCACGACGACCACGTCGCCGGGGAAGATTTTGGCCATCCGGTGGCCGTGCAGGCAGGTGGTCAGCACCTGGACGAGCGGCACCTCATGGTCCTGGATCTCGTCCGGTACGGGATAGACGTTGTTCGGCGGGACGGCGACGTAGTCGGCGAAGCCGCCATTGATGTCGCGCCCGATCAGGCCGCCGCGCGGGCACAGCTGCTGCTGGTCGTGCAGGCACTGGTGGCAGGTGCCGCAATAGTAGACCGGGTCGACGAGCACGCGCTGACCGGTCTTGACGTTCGCGTTGCCGCCCGAGATCAGCTCGCCGACCATCTCGTGCCCCATGACGATCGGCTTGGGCGCCGGGATGCCGCCGGTCAGGATCTTCAGGTCGGTGCCGCAGATGCCGGTGTTCGACACCTTGACCAGCGCCTCGCCATGCTCGGTCTTCGGCTCGGGGATGTCCTGCTGCTCGATGACGTTGGGCTCGGTCAGCACCATTGCGCGCATGGCGGGTCTCCTGGGCTCTCGCTGGGGTCGGCGGGCGTACCTACTTGAACACGTCCGGGTTGGCCGGGAAACGCGGCGCCTCGCCCTCGAGCACGCGCCGCACGTCTTCGGCGACGGTGGTCTGCAGGTCGAGCAGCGCATCCTCGGAATAGAACGAGGTGTGCGGGTTGATCACCACGTCGTCGCGGTGGAGGATCGGCGCGTCGGCGGCCGGCGGTTCCTCGGGCAGCACGTCGAGGCCCGCGCCGGCGATCTCGCCCGCGTCCAGGGCGGCGACCAGCGCATCGATGTCGATCAGCGGGCCGCGCGCGGTGTTCACGATGAAGGCGGTGTTCTTCATCTTCGAGAACGCCTCGGTCGAGAACATGTGCCTGGTCTCGGGCGTCAGCGGTGCGTGCACCGAGACGAAGTCCGAACGCGCCAGCAGCGTGTCCATGTCGACCAGCTCGACGCGCTTCTCCGCGGCCTTCGCCGCGTCCACATAGGGGTCGAAGGCGATGACTTCGATGCCGAAGCCCTGCGCCTTCTGGGCGACGAGCTGGGCGATGTTGCCGAAGCCGACCAGGCCCATGGTCTTGCCGCGCAGGCGCATGATCGGAACCACCGCCGGCATCTCCCAACGGCCCTGCTTGACCAGCTTGTCGGCGAAGGCGGTCTTGCGGACCGCGGTCAGCAGCAGCGCCATCGTGTGGTCCGACACCTCGTCGAGGCAGTATTGGGGGGCGTAGACGACGGGGATACCCGCCTTGGTCGCGGCCTCCAGGTCGATGTTGTCGAGCCCGATGCCGAACCGACCGATCGCGCCGCAGCCTTCGAGCTGGCCGATCAGGTCGGCGGTCAGCTTGGCGTAGGTCACGAACAGCGCCTTCGCGCCCTTGGCCACCTCGAGGATCGCCTCGGGGCTGGGCTCGCATGCCAGCTTCATCTCGGGGTTGTAGCTCTTCAGCACCCCCGCCGCCGGATCGAGCGACGGGAACGGCGAATCCGTCACGGCAAAGGTCGTCGTGTCGGCCACGGGGCCTCTCCTCTCGAAAAAAGTCGTTGTTGGACCGGTCGTATCAGAGGGGTTCGGGCTTGTCCAGTTGGCCCCGATGCACGTGTTCTGTGCCGTCAGCGCGCGGATTTCGGGGGGATCGAATAGGTTCCCGTGGCGTGCGCGATGGGCTCGTCCTCGCCCTCGGAATACAGGGTGACCTCGATCACGGCGAGGCGCGATCCCAGCTTCATCACGCGGCAGTCGGCCACGACGTCGACCGGCGCGGGCCGGCGCATGAAGTTGATGTTGAGGTTCGTCGTCACCGCCAGCGCGACCTCGCCGATCGCACCCAGCAGGGCGGCGTACATGCCGTAGTCGGTGAGCGCCATCATCGCCGGGCCGCTGATCGTGCCGCCGGGGCGGGTGAAGGTGTTGCGGAAGGGCATGCGCACGCGCGCCGTGCCGTCGCCGATCTCCGCGGCGTGGAAGCCCAGTTCGGCGGCGATCGGCAGTTCGCGCCGGGTCAGTTCGTTGAAGGCTTCGCAGGTGATGCGGGCCATGCGGGTCTCCGGTGGCGGCTTGCGTTCGATGGCCGGCGAAGACTAGCGCACCGTCTTTTGGGTCGATAGGCGTCATGCTAGGGTCTGCGCGCCTTGTTCGGGGCAGATGAAATCTCGATTCCAGGGAGTGAAGCGTCATGCTGAAGGTCGCCGTCGTCGGGCTGGGCTGGTGGGGGAGCCATGTCGCGCGCGCCCTGCAGGGAAACCGCAAGTTGCGCGTGGTGCGCGGGGTCGAGGTCAATCCCACGCCGGCCACGCGCAAGCTGGCCCGGGATTGCGGCTTCGAACTGCTGAGCGACTTCGCCGCGGCACTGAAGGATCCGGAGGTCGAGGGCGTGATCCTGACCACCCCGCACACCACCCATGAGGCGCTGATGATGCAGGCCGCGCGTGCCGGCAAGCAGATCTTCTGCGAAAAGCCGCTGTCGCTGACCTCGGCGAGCGCGAAGAAGATGGTCAAGGCATGCCGCGACCGGGGGCTGGTCCTCGGGCTGGGCCACGAGCGCCGCTACGAGCCCGCCTGGATGAAGCTGGCCGAGATGGTCCGCAACAAGGAACTCGGCACCGTCATCGCGGTCGAGGCGAACAACTCGCACGACAAGTTCACGCCGCTCAAGAAGGACAATTGGCGCGGCAACCCCAAGGATGCGCCGGCCGCCGGCTGGACGGGGATGGGCGTCCACCTGACCGACTTCATGATCAGCCTGTTCGGCCCGATCGAGTGGGTCAACGCCGTGTCGGACCGCCGGGTCCTGGACCTGCCGTCGGGCGACGTCGTCTCGACCCAGTTCCGGTTCAAGGACCGGACCCTGGGCAGCATCAACGTCGTCTCCGCGACGCCCTTCTACAGCCGGTTCACGGTGTTCGGCAGCAAGGCCTGGGTGGAGATCCACGACCTGGCGCACCCCGAGGACTGGCAGGACACGCACATGCACATCCACCACAGGGGCGGCAAGCATGTCCGGCGGACCTACAAGCCGTGCGACACCGTGAAGATGAACTTCGAGGCCTGGGCCGATGCCGTGGCGGGCAAGAAGGAATACATGTTCACCGACGTGGAGCGGATCTCGAACATCGCCGTGCTCGAGGCGCTGACCAAATCGGCGGCGTCCGGCAAGCCCGAACGGGTCCGCAACTAGGGGCCGGGGCGATTTCCGGCGGGCGGGCATGAAGTTCGGGCTGTTCGGCGGCGCCTCGTCGCGCCGCGGCGGCGTCGCACGCGACTCGACCCAGGGCTATCGCGACTTCATTGGCTATGTCGAGGAGGCCGAGGAGCTCGGCTATCACTCGGTGTTCCTGGTCGAGCACCACTTCACCGGCTTCGGCCAGGTCTCGGCCTCGCTCAACCTGCTGACGTATCTCGCGGCGCGGACCGCGCGCATGCGGCTGGGCACCGCCGTCGTCGTGCTGCCGTGGCACAACCCGGTGCTGCTGGCCGAGCAGGCCGCGACGGTCGACCTGCTGTCGGGCGGGCGGCTCGACTTCGGGGTCGGCAAGGGCTACCGCGCCAACGAGTTCACCGGCTTCAACGTGACGCCCGACGCCGCGCAGGAGCTGTTCGAGGAATCGCTCGAGGTGATCCGCCGCGCCTGGACGTCGGAGGAGCGCTTCACCCACATCGGCAGGCACTGGACGTTCCAGGACATCGTCGTCGAACCGCCGCCGATCCAGCGCCCGCACCCGCCGCTCTGGCTCGCGGCGGGCAGCCCCGGCGGCCTGCGCTGGGCCGCCGACAACGGGTTCAACCTGCTGCTCGACCAGATCGCCTCGTTCGACACGATCGCCGAGCGTTTCGCGCTCTACCGCGATGCGGTCGCGGCCGCGGGGCGCACCTTCGACCCGATGCAGGTGGCGGTCGCGCGTGCGCTCCACATCACCCACAACGAGGCCGAGCGCGAGGCGGCGCACCAGCAGCGCGCCCGCCTGCTCAGCGGCATCTCGCGCCTGTCGCGCATCCGCGAGGGCGGCGGTCCGCAATCGACCATGCTGCAGTACAACGACACGCGGCTGGCGACCGAGGAGGGGGCACTGATCGGCCCGCCCGACGAGATCGCCGCACGCCTGCAGCGCATGCGCGCGGACGGGATCGAATACGTCCTGCTGATCGACATCACGGGATCGCGCGAATCCCTGCGCCTCTTCCGCGACGAGGTGATGCCGCAGCTGGCGTAACGAGAACGGGCCGCACCCTTTCGGATGCGGCCCGCCGGTTTTCGCGATGTCGGTCGGACGCTACTTGAACGCCACGCACTTGTTGCGGTGCTCGCCGAGCCCCTCGATGCCCAGGGTCACGACGTCGCCGGGCCGCAGGTATTTCGGGTTCTTCTCGCCATAGCCCACGCCCTGGGGCGTGCCGGTGAAGATGATGTCGCCGGGATACAGCGTGATCGTCTGGCTCAGGTTCGAGACCAGCGTCTTGCAGTCGTAGATCATGTCGCGGGTGTTGTTGTCCTGCTTGCGCACCCCGTTCACCTCGAGCCACATATGCAGGCTGTTGGGGTTCGGCACCTCGTCGGCGGTCAGCAGCCACGGGCCGATCGGGCCGAACGTGTCGGGGCTCTTGCCCTTGATCCACTGCAGGCCGCCGCGCTCGATCAGGAACTCGCGCTCCGACACGTCGTTGCCGCAGAAATAGCCGGCGACATGGCTTAGCGCGTCCTTCTTGGTCACATGGCTCGCCTTGCGGCCGATCACCATGCAGAGCTCGACCTCCCAGTCGGTCTTCTTCGCGCCCTTCGGGATCACGATGTTGTCGCGGTGGCCGGTCAGCGGGCAGGTCTTGGTGAAGACCAGCGGCTCGGACGGGATCTGCGCGTTCGCCTCGGCGGCGTGCTCGCGGTAGTTGAGCGCGATCGCGAAGGTGCGGCGCTCGACGACCGGCGGGCCGAGGCGCGGGTTGCCCTTCACCAGGGGTAGGCGCTTAGGATCGCGCTTGCGGATTGCGGCGAGGCCCCGCGGCGAGAGCGTCTCGGCGTCGATGTCGTTGACGACCTTCGAAAGGTCGCGGAGCTTGCCGTCGGCATCGATCAGTCCCGGCTTCTCCTTGCCGCGCGGCCCATAGCGTACGAGTTTCATGTGAGGATTTCCCCTGAAGATGAAGAAGCCTGCCGACGCGGCGGGTGAGGCAAGAAATTCAGGGGAATTTGTAGCGCCCTCGGGCGGACTTGGAAACCGCGGCCTTATTCCGCTGCGGCGTCGTCCGTCGCCGCGAACTGGTCGAGATCGAGGTCGAGGCTGGCGCCGAGCCACATGGCATTGTCGGAATGATCGGTCAGGTCGTCGCCGGTATCGGGGTGCACGAGGATCGTCAGGCCGCGCCGGTTGAGGGCGAGCCACGGCACGATCTCGCCGAACAGCGCGGGCGCGAAGGCGACCTGGTAGCTCCATTCCGGGTGCGGGCCCACGGGCTTGTCGCGCCAGCGGCCCATCACCACCTCGAACCGGTCCGCCAATTCCTTGCGCAGCGAGGCGGCGGCGTGCCGGAGCTGCGCGTCGTAATAGATGTGGGCGTGGAAGCCGGTGATCTCGGGCGTGGCGTTCTCCATGGGGCGAAGATAAGCGGACGTGCCGGCGGGTCAACGTGCAAAAGACGCCGCAAATGTCTGCGAAAGACCTGCGCGCGCGGTTGACGCCGTGCGAACCGGCTTGTTTTACTCCCCGCGACCGCATGATGCGGGCTGCGGCCCGGTCGAAGTTTCGAGCCGTCGCGGACAGACGACGGCAATCGGTTCCGACACGGCGGTGATGCGGAACCAGGGGGCGCCAACGGGAGAAGCGCCGTGACATCCTCGGGTCCCGAGCCGGCCATCCTCGACGCGCACCCGCGCGATCGCGATGTGGTGCGTGCCCACTATGACTGGGTACGCGCCGAGACCGAGCGTCTCGCCGCGCCGCTCTCGCCCGAGGACCAGGTCGTCCAGTCGATGCCCGACGCGAGCCCGGCCAAGTGGCACCGCGCGCACGTGACCTGGTTCTTCGAGACCATGGTCCTGAAACCTTTGCTCGCGGGCTACGCGACGCCGGACCCGCACTACGTCTTCCTGTTCAATTCCTATTACGACGCCGTCGGTGCGCGCCATCCGCGCCCGCAGCGCGGCCTGCTGACCCGCCCGACGGCCGACCAGGTGCTGGCCTATCGCGCCCATGTCGATGCCGAGATGCACCGGCTGTTTGCCGAGGCGGACGCCGACTGCTGGGACAGGGCGGCACCGCTGATCGCGCTCGGCCTGCACCACGAACAGCAGCACCAGGAGCTGCTGCTGATGGATATCCTGCACGCGTTCGCCCAGAACTCGGTCGCGCCGGCCTACCAGGCCTACCGCGCCGCGCCCGCCCGCAAGGCGCCGGACCTGGCCTGGTTCGACCATGACGGCGGGCTGGTCGAGATCGGCCATGTCGGCAGCGCCTTCGCATTCGACAATGAGGGGCCGCGCCACACGGTCCATCTGGCGCCGTTCCGGCTCGCCTCGCGGCTGGTCACCAACGCCGAGTGGAAGGCGTTCATGGCCGATGATGGCTATCGGCGGCCCGAGCTTTGGCTGTCGGACGGCTGGGCGACGGCGAGCGGCGAGGGCTGGCGGGCGCCGCTCTATTGGCAGGAGGTCGATGGCGAGTCGCAGGCCATGTCGCTGTCGGGGTTGCAGACGATCAACGAACAGGCGCCGGTCTGTCATGTCTCGCTCTACGAGGCGGATGCGTTCGCGCGCTGGGCGGGCAAACGCCTGCCGCGCGAGGCCGAATGGGAGGCCTTCGCCGCCGCACAGCCCGTCGCCGGAAACTTCCTCGGCTCGGGCCTGCTGCGCACGGCCTCGGCGCCCGCGGCGGTTTCCGACCGGCCGGAACAGATGTTTGGCGACGTGTGGGAGTGGACCCAGAGCCCCTACACGCCATATCCCGGGTTCAAGCCGGTCGCGGGCGCGGTCAGCGAATACAACGGGAAGTTCATGGCCAACCAGTTCGTGCTGCGCGGCGGCGCCTGCGTCACCCCCGAGGGACACACCCGGGCGACCTACCGCAACTTCTTCTATCCCGCGATGCGCTGGATGTTCGCCGGCGTGCGCCTGGCCGACGACCGATGAGAGGGCGGCGATGAGCGACGCGGCAGAGGATCTCGGTCCGCTCCACGATTACGTGGAGTATGACCATGCACGCGACAATTTCCGCGACGACGTGCTCGCCGGCCTGTCGGAGCCTCAGAAGCGCGTCTCGAGCAAGTATTTCTACGACGAGCGCGGCTCGCAGCTGTTCGACGATATCTGCGAACTGCCGGAGTATTATCCGACCCGCACCGAGATGGCGCTGCTGCGCGACAATGCGCCCGAATTCGCGGCCCTGATCGGCCCGCATGCGAGCGTGGTCGAGTTCGGCAGCGGCTCGAGCACCAAGGTCCGCATCCTGCTCGACGCGCTGGAATCGCCGGCCGCCTACATCCCGGTGGATATCTCGCGCGAGCATCTGCTGATGTCCGCCAAGGCGCTGGCCGACGCCTATCCGGACCTGCCGGTGGTGCCGATCGCCGCCGACTACACCCAGCCCTTCGAACTTCCCGCAATCGACGGCGAGGCGGCTCGGATCGGCTTTTTCCCGGGCTCGACGATCGGCAACTTCACGCGCGCGGCGGCGGGCGAGTTCCTGCACGCCGCGGCGACGGATCTGGGCGCCGACAACGGGCTCCTGATCGGGGTCGACCTGCGCAAGGACGAAGACGTACTGCACGCGGCCTACAACGATGCCGCCGGCGTCACGGCGGCCTTCAATCTGAACCTGCTGGAGCGGATGAACCGGGAGCTGGGCGCCGATTTCGACCTCGGCGCCTTCCGGCACGATGCGCGCTGGGTGGCCGAGAAGGGGCGGATCGAGATGCATCTGGTCGCCGACAGCGATCAAGATGTCCGCATCAAGGGGCACAGGTTCCGTTTTTCCGCCGGCGAGACGATCCACACCGAGGATTCCCACAAGTACGACGTCGCCGAGTTCCAGGCGCTCGCCGAGCGGGCGGGTTGGCGGGCCCACCGCCACTGGACGGATGCGGACGGGCTGTTCTCGCTGCACTATCTGCGCGTCATATAGGCGCCCCGTAGCGGAGGGTTGGCGCGATGCGAAGCATCTCGTTGTCGTCGCGGATGGGCCGCTCGGGCAGATCCCGTTCTCGCTCCTGCCGACAGAGGCGAGTTCGGCAGACACCGATTCGCTGGCACTTTTCGATCGCTACCAGCGGGTGGCGTGGCTGACACGAAGCCACTCGGTCACCGTCATGCCCTCGGCCGGCTTCGCTGATTGCGTTACGCGCATTGCCTGCGAGCGGATCGACCCGCCGGCCGTTTATCGGTTTCGGCGATCCAGTGTTTGGTGGCGATGCAACGGCGGCGGCGGGAGGTGCGCAGTCTATGGCCGAGGTCGTCAGCCGGGGCGGACTTAGCCTGCGCAACGTTCCTGTCCGGCTGCACTCGGTGCCGCAGACTCGTTCGGTGGACACGGCAGATCTGGGACTTCTGCCGCGTCTGCCCGACACGGCGGACGACATTCGTGCGATGGCCGCAGCGACCCGTGCAGACCTGAACCATGACATATTCCTCGGAAAGGCGGCAAGCGAATCGTCGATCCGCCGGGCTCCGCTCGGTGACTATCGGGTCGTGGCGTTCGCGACCCATGGGTTGGTGCCCGGCGATCTCGACGGTCTGGTCGAGCCGGCACTCGCGCTGACCGCGCCGCGGATCGCGGGTGACGAGGATGGCGACGGTTTGCTGACCATGGGCGAGATTTTCGAGCTCGAGTTGAACGCCGATTGGGTCGTGCTTTCAGCCTGCAACACCGGCACGGGCGCCGGCGCGGGCGCCGAGGCGGTCTCGGGGCTGGGGCGCGCCTTCTTCTATGCCGGAACGCGCGCCCTGCTGGTCTCGAACTGGCCGGTCGAGACGAGTTCGGCCCGG
>JAYOFO010000011.1:0-49675 GCA_038117265.1 Rhodospirillaceae bacterium | reverse complement strand
GACCTGGCGGGGGACATCGCCGCGCTCGAGAGGTTGCTGGAGCGTGACCTGAGCGCCTGGACCGATCCGAAACCGCCAACGACCGATTGAGAACATGACCCACCAAAACTACCACCTGACCGATCAGGACAGGCTCTGGGATCATTTCCAGAACGAGGGCGTGGCGAATTTCGACGATGCGGTACCACGCCTTCGCTTCCTGTTCTTGCAGGCGAGACGGTTGAATCGGGGCAAATGCCCTACCGTCCTCAATATCGGCATCGGAAACGGCTGGCTCGAACGGACGTGTCGGGACGCGGGCTGGAACGTCCATTCCGTCGATCCCAACGAACGCGCGGTCGCACGTCTTCGCGATGAGGGGATCGCGGCCGACACGGGTGCAATCGCCGATATCCCGCGCGAAACATCCATGTTCGACATGGTGTTCTGTTCCGAGGTTCTCGAGCATCTGGACGATCCGAATCTGACCAGTGGCCTGGCGGAAATCCACCGCACTCTCAAACCCAATGGCCGTCTGTTGGGCACGGTTCCCTTCGATGAAGACCTGTCCCAGAACATGATCCTCTGCCCGCATTGCGGCGAGCGCTTCCACCGCTGGGGCCACCGGCAGTCCTTCGACGCCGGGCGACTCTCGCGCGTGCTCGCTCGGTCCGGTCTGGACCCGGTATACGTACAGCGGCGCGTATTCGCCGATTACGCCCGGCCGTCACCGGCGAAAGTTGCGAAGCACGCCGCGCGCCGTGCGCTGCTCGCGCTCGGCTCCAACGCCATCTACTCAAACCTGTTTTACAACGCGCAGCCGGAGGGGAACGGTACGAACCCATGATCAGAGTCCTACATATCATTAACGGGCTCGAGCGCGGTGGTGCGGAAACGATGCTCGCAAACATGTTGGCCACAGTTGACCGGACTCAATTCTTGCCTTCGGTGATTTCGCTCACCGATCTCGGCCTGGTCGCACGCGACATCCGGGCGCTGGGCATCGAGGTCGAGGCGATCAACATGCCCCGGCGCCTCAGCATCGGAGCCATCGTACGGCTCGTTCGCGCAATCCGCCGCCATCGCCCCGACATCGTCCAGACTTGGATGTACCACGCGAACGTGGTAGGCGCGCTCGCCGCCCGACTGGCGGGCATAAGGGCGATCGTTTGGGGAATTCATGCCACGCAGGTCAACTTCCAGAACCTCAGCGGAAGCACGGCGGCCATCATCCGCGCCGGCGCCTGGCTATCACCGAACCTCGCACAAACGATCGTCTGCTGCTCGTTGGCAAGCTTCCGCGATCATATGGTCGCCGGGTTCGCCGTCGAGAAGCTCATCTACATCCCCAACGGCTTCGACGTCGAACGGTTCCGTCCCGATCGCGATTCCTATGTCGGTGTCCGTCGCGAACTCGGGCTCGCACCGGACGCCCAGATTGTCGGCTATGTCGCGCGTTTCGACCCGCAAAAGGACCACGAAACCTTCTTCGCCGCCGCCGCCGCGCTCAGCCGTGCCATGCCGGATGCGCATTTCCTGCTGTGTGGCAACAACATCGATCCGGGGAACGCCGAGCTGGCGGGATTGATTTCGGCGGCCGGCGTCACGGACCGCTGCCACCTCCTGGGGGTGCGCAAGGACATGCCGCGCCTGACGGCCGCATTCGACATCGCAACCGTCTCGTCCGCCTATGGCGAGGCGTTCCCCCTGGCTATCGGCGAGGCCATGGCGAGCGCCGTGCCATGTGTCGTCACGAATGTCGGCGACTCCGCCCAGGTCGTCGCCGACACCGGCATCACGGTGGCGCCACGCGATCCTGATTCGCTGGCACATGGCTGGGCCGAATTGTTGTCCATGCCCGCAGACCGGCGTCACCGGCTGGGCGAATTGGCGCGGACGCGAATCGTGGAGGAGTTCCCGATAGAAAACTCCACCCGGCAATACGGAGCGTGCTACCGCGATATTCTGTCTGGTACGCCCCAGAGAAAGAGTGCCGATGCCAACCCGTAGCGCGCCCTATGGCCGCCTCTGGTTCATCGTGTTCGTCGGCGCACTCGCCGTCGGCGCACTGGTCCAGTTCCTGGTCGTTCCCCATCTTTTGGCGCCGGTGCCCGGGGCACCGGGCCTCCTGCCCGAAACGGATTCGATCGCCTATCATCGCGACGCCGTGCAGCTCGCCGCGCGGATCAGGACAGAAGGCTGGAGTGCGTGGGAACTCCTGCCGCGCGACCAACTGATGATCGGGCTGAGCGCGGCCGTGTATGCCGCCCTCTGGTCGGAGCCCTGGACGATGATCCCCTTCGCCGCGGCCGCGCACGCCACCGCCGCGCTCATCCTCGTCCGGATCCTCCTCGAGTTCACCGACGACTGGCGGGTGGCCGCGCTCGCCGCGCTCCCCTTCGCGGCGTTTCCCGCCGCCATGTCCTGGTACACGCAGATCCTCAAGGACGGGTACTTCATCCTCGGCTCGATGATGTTTCTCTTGGGCTGGGTGATGCTCGCTGCACCACGCATTGCCGACACCGGCCTACGTCGCCCCGCCACAGCAATCGTCCTGATCGGCTGCGGGTTCGTGATCATGGCACTCGCGCGCTTCTTCTCGCTCACCCTGATGTTGGCCGTGGCAGCGGCCCTCGCCATGCTGATCCTGTTCTTCCTGGCGCGGGCGCTGCGACACCGGACATTCGGCCTCGCGCAATTCGCATCAGCCGCGCTGATCGTCCTGTTTGCGGTGTTCGTGCTCTGGGGGATTCGCGACACCTTCCTGGCGACCAAGGTGGTGCAGGCGAGCAACGCCAACGTGATCGATCGGGTCAACTATGCGACCGATTCCTGGAAACCTCAGGCGTCGATTCTGCCAAAAGCCGTCGAACGCCCGTTCCTGACCCTGTCGGGTATCCGTCAGGCATATATCAACGGCACCAACGGTGCGAGCAGCGTGGACTTCGACCGCCGGTTGGAATCGGTGCGAGAGATCATCGCTTATGTCCCGCGCGCGCTGCAGATCGGCTATCTCTCACCCTTCCCGAACCAGTGGTTCGGCGAAGGCAGCAACAGCGCGACGACGGCGATGCGCCGTGTGTCGATGGTCGAGATGCTGATCGTCTACGCCGCGCTCGCTATGCTGCCGTTGTTCGTGTGGCGCCGGCGCAGATTCGCCGCGCTGTGGGTCGTCCTGGCCTATTCGGGAATGGTCATTACGATTTTCGCGATCGCGACACCGAATGTCGGCACCCTGTACCGCATCCGTTACGGTTTCCTGATGCCCGCCGTCTCGCTTGGGATCCTGGCCGCGATCGAATGGTGGCGGGCACATCGCGCAACCGACCACGGCGCGGCACCCTCCGGCCCGCCGCTTGGGGACGCCTGAGACGATGTGTGGCGTCGCCGGCCTTTTCGATCGAGGCGCTACCCGAAACACGGACGCGCTCGCCGCCCGCGCCTTGGCGATGGGCGAGAGCCTGCGTCATCGCGGTCCCGACGGCGATGGCACTTGGGTCGACGCCGCGGCGGGCATCGCCTTTGCTCATCGACGCCTGGCGGTCATCGCACCGACGCCCGAGGGCGCCCAGCCGGCCCATTCGCAATGCGGGCGCTACGTGCTCACCTTCAACGGCGAGATCTACAACTTCCGCGAACTCGCCCACCGGCTCGCGGAAGACGGGCATCCGGTCGAAACGAATTCCGACACGGTCGTGCTGGCCGAGGCGGTTGCCCGCTGGGGCGTCGCGGCCACGGCCGAGGCTTGCATCGGCATGTTCGCCTTCGCCGTCTTCGACCGGCAGACGCGCACGCTCTGCCTTGTGCGCGACCGGCTCGGCATCAAGCCCCTCTACTGGGCCCGGCAAGGCGAAGTCGTCGCATTCGGGTCCGAGATCAAGGCGATCCGCGCCGCCGGCGTCATCGACGCCCGGATCGACGCAAACGCGCTGGCGCGCTACATGCGCTTCGCCTATGTCCCGGCTCCCGCAACCATCTACTGCGACGTCCACAAGCTCGCCCCCGGCACGATCCTGACCATCGGCCCCGAGGGCGAACCGTCCGCCGACCGCTACTGGGATCTCGAGTCGATCGCGCGGCGCGGCCAGGAAAACACCCTCGACATCGGCTCCGACGAAGCGAACGACGCGCTCGAGCGGCTGTTGCAGGACGCGGTGTCCGACCGCCTGATCTCCGACGTGCCGCTGGGTGCGTGGCTCTCCGGCGGCATCGATTCGTCCTGCGTCGTCGCGCTGATGCAGGCGGCGAGCGCCACGACCGTGCGGACCTTCTCGATCGGATTTCCCGCGCTGGACTATGACGAGGCCGCCCATGCGCGCGCCATCGCAAACCATCTCGGCACCGACCATCAGGAACTCATCGTCACGCCACAGGACGCGATCGACTGCATCGCGTCGCTGCCGCATCACTACGACGAGCCGTTTGCCGATTCCTCACAGATTCCAACCTTCCTGCTCTCGCGGCTCACCCGCGATCACGCCACCGTCGCACTGTCCGGCGACGGCGGCGACGAGGTGTTCGCCGGCTACAACCGCTATACCGCTCTTCCCGCGATCGAGCGTCGGTTCGGGCCATGGCCGCCGGCCGCGCGGCACGGTCTCGCACGGATTCTGCGCTTCCTTTCGCCAGGGGCCTGGGATGCCATGGCCCGCGCCATCCCGCGCCGCACCGCACCGCAGTTCGGCGACAAGATCTGGAAGGCCGCATCCGCAATCGAGGCCGCCTCACTGGATGCCGCCTATCTCTCGACAGTCTCCCAATGGGCGGCACCCGATGCGCTCGTCCCCGCCGCACGCGGTGCCGATCGTACGCCCCGCCTCGATGCCGCCCTCGAAGACCCCGTGGCGCGGATGCAGCTGGCGGACACGCTCACCTATCTCCCCGACGACATCCTGACCAAGGTCGACCGGGCCAGCATGGCCCACGCACTCGAGGTGCGCATCCCGCTGCTCGACCACAGGGTCGTCGAGTTCGCCTGGCAATTGCCACGCCGCCTGCTGGTCGATGCGGGCCGGACCAAGCGCCCGCTGCGCGGCATCCTCGCGCGGCATGTTCCCGAATCCCTGTTCGCGCGCCCCAAATCGGGGTTCGCGATCCCGATCGGGGACTGGCTGCGCGGCCCGCTGCGCGACTGGGCGGAGGACCTTCTGAGCGAAGAGGCGTTGGGCCGCTCCGGCCTGCTGGCCGCCGACCCCATCCGCGAGACCTGGGCCGCGCACCTGTCGGGCGCCCGGAATCTGCAAAACGCGCTGTGGGCCGTCCTGATGTTCCAGCTCTGGCAGCGCGACGCGTCGGCATGAGGCGCAATGCGACACGCTGCGCCGCGGTGAAAAATGCCGCTCGCTGAATCGAATCGGGCTGAGGCATAACTCGGTCCATGAGGAATTGGGTGCCGTTCGATCGTCAAACGCGCGCGGAAGCGCTCGCCGTCTGCCTGCTCGCGTTCCTGTTTCTTCCGTTGGCATCGATTGCGGCGGCGCAGATCTGGGTGCTGGCGGTCGTGGCAGCGCTCGCGGTCGCGGTCGCCCGGCTCCGGCGCGGAACGTTGCTGCAGCTGTCCGTGGGCCCGCTGGCCATGCTTCTGGCGATGCTGGCGATCTGGGGCGCCCTGACCGCCGTCTGGTCGATCGCTCCGGAGCGGTCGATCGCCACCGCGGGCCGCCTGTTCCTAGTGGCCGTTTGCATCACCGTCCTGATCCAGGCGGCGATCGATCTCGACCCGGAAGAGCGCCGGCACTGCGCACGGTTTCTCGCGGCCGGAACGGCGTTCGGCATTGTCGTCATTCTCGTCGAGGTCGTGACCAGCGGCGCCATCGCGGTGTTGCTCGACAGCGAAGCGCAGCTGGGCCACGAGCTCGACCGCCTGAACCGCACCGGCTCGGTCGTGGCCATGCTCGTCTGGCCGGCCGCGCTGGTCACCGCACAGCTTTATGGCCGTTACCGCGCCGCCGCTGTGATCGCCTTCTGCGCCATCGTCCTCGTCATCGTCGCGCCCCGCTCGCCGCTGGTCGCCTTCGTCATCGGGTCCGGGGCATTCGCGGTGGGCTGGTTGTCGCAGCGCTGGGGGAAGCGGTTTCTGCTCGCAGGTTTCCTGGTGGCCGTCGTTATCGTCCCCTTCCTCGACGCGATCACCACCCCGATCGTCGACTTCCTGGTGGCGAACGTTGCCGCCCCGAATTCGGAGGTCCACCGCCTGCGGGTCTGGGAGTTTGCCTCGTCGCGAATTCTCGAGCGCCCGCTGGGCGGCTGGGGTCTCGATACCGCGCGCGTCGTGCCGGGCTCCGATCAGATGCTACCCCTGTTCGCACATGGCACCGGGCCCATCGTCACCGGCAAGGCGATTCCGCTCCATCCCCACAATGCCCTGATACAGGTCTGGCTCGAACTCGGCCTCGTCGGCGTCCTCGTCGTCGCCGGCCTGTTCGTTCTGATCGTTGCCGCCATTCCCGAATCGACACGCAACCATGCCGGACCTGCGGTCGCGATCGCGGCCGCGGCCACGGGTTTTGCGGTGGCCGAGCTCGGATTCGGCATCTGGCAGGGCTGGTGGATGGCCGCACTCGGCGTGACGGCGGTCATCGTCACGGCAACGGTGACGTCGCGGATCGTCGAGCCGATCGATGCCGCGGACGCCGTTTCCGGTCGGATCGAGGAGACCTGATCACGTGAAGATCTGCCAGCTCTGCACGGTGGATTTCACGCTCTATCACTTCCTGCGTCCGCTGATGCGCGCGCTGCGCGACGAGGGCCACGACGTGGTCGCGGTCTGCGCACCCGGCGAACTCGTCGACGCCGTCCGGGCGGAGGGATTTCGGGTCGAGACGGCGCCGCTCGTCCGCTCGACCGACCCTGCGGCGAACTTCCGCGCCGGACGCGCCCTGCGCGCACTGTTTCGCGACGAGCGCTTCGATATGGTGCATGTCCACACGCCGACGGCGGCGTTCGTCGGGCGGCTCGCCGCGTCGAGCGTGGGCGCGCCGCGCATCGTCTACACCGCGCATGGCTTTTACTTTCACGAGAACATGCCGGCCCTGCGCCGCGGGGCTCACATCGCCATCGAGTGGATCGCAGGGCGGGTGACCCACACGCTGTTCACCCAGGCGCAGGAGGATGCCGACACCGCGCGGCGGCTGAGGCTCTGCCGAACGGGCGACATCCTCGCAATCGGCAATGGCAGCGATCCCGAAATCTATTTCCCCGACAGGGGGGATGCGGCCCGTGCACGGGTGCGCGCGGCCCTGGGAACACCCGACGACCGGGTCGTGGTCGCGATGACCGGCCGGCTGGTCGCCGAGAAGGGATATTGTGAACTGATCGAGGCCATGCGCGAGGTCGACGCCGAACTCTGGGCGATCGGTGCGCGGCTCGACAGCGACCACGCACGCGGCATCGCCGATGCGGTCGCCCAAGCCGCGCGCGACCCGGTTCTGCGCGAACGGGTTCGATTCCTAGGCTATCGCGGCTATGTTCCCGATCTGCTGCGCGCTGCCGACATCTTCACCCTGCCGTCGCACCGAGAGGGAATGCCACGTTCAATCATCGAGGCGATGCTGACCGGCCTGCCGGTCGTTGCGACCGACATTCGGGGGTCGCGCGAGGAAGTCATACCGGATGAAACCGGGCTGCTGGTGCCTGTGGGCGACACCGGGGCCCTGGCCCGCGCGCTGGGCCGGCTCGCCGGCGACGGGGCCCTCCGCCGGCAAATGGGGGACGCCGGTCTCGCGCGGGCGCGCGACCGCTATGACGAGAAGACGGTGGTCGCACGCCAGATCGACCATCTCGGCCTGCGCGCACCCTGAACCTCGCGACATCGGCTCGCGTCGAGGCCCGGCACCTTGCCGGGCCTTTGTTTTTGCCGCTACAAGCGACGGGCAAGCCATACGACCCCAGATCCCGTGACCCTGATCCTTCTCGCCATCTCCGCCGCCACGGCCCTCGCCACGACGTTGCTCGTGGCCATCGTGCGCCGCCATCTCCTGCGCCGCGAGATTCTCGACCACCCCAATGCCAGGAGTTCGCACGAGGTGCCGACTCCGCGCGGCGGCGGCCTCGGCGTCATGGCCGCGCTGTTACCCGCCTGGATCCTGGTCGTCCTCATCTCGCAGCCGCCGACCCCGCACGGCGAATGGCTGATCCCCCTCGCTGCGCTGGCGCTCGCCGGCGTGTCGTGGATCGACGATTTGCGCACGCTGGGGCCCCTGCCGCGCCTGGGCATCCAGTTCGCGGCCGCCCTCGTCGGGGTGCTCGTGCTGCCCGGCCCGGTCTTCCAGGGGCTGCTTCCCGGGGCCGCCGACGCGGCCATCGCGGCCATCGGGCTCGTCTGGTTCACCAATCTCTTCAACTTCATGGACGGGATCGACGGCATCAGCGGGGTCGAAGCGATCGCCATCGGGATCGGCATTGCCGCGATCGGTCTCGTCGGCGAGGCTCCCCTGGCGGCCTGGCACGGCCAGGCGCTCGTCGTCGCCGCTGCCGCTGCAGGCTTCCTGGTCTGGAACTGGCCGCCGGCCCGCATCTTCCTCGGCGATGTCGGCAGCGTCCCGATGGGCTTCCTGGCAGGCTGGCTCCTGCTGATGCTCGCCGCGAGCGGCGCCTGGCAGGCCGCGCTGATCCTGCCGCTCTACTATCTGGGCGACGCGACCCTGACCCTCTTCCGCCGGCTGCTGCGCGGCGAGCGCGTGTGGCAGGCCCACCGCGAGCATTTCTACCAGACCGCCGTGCGGCGTGGCCTGTCCCATGGGCGGGTGAGCGGGGCGATCGCGCTGGTCAATACCGCGCTGGTCGCCCTGTCGATCGCCGCCGCGATATTCGGAACGACCGCCGCCTGGCTCGCCCTGGCGGCGGCGGCCCTGCTGGTCGCGGGTCTGCTGGGGTGGCTCGCCGGCCCGCGGGCATCGGCGAACCGGGGATAAGTCCTCCATACGGTCCGCTTCCGGGCTTGGCCCGTGTCCGCAGAATGGTATAAGCGGGACACCCAACGGGACCTCGCGAATGCGCGTTCATTTTCGGCTTGGCCGGGCGAAGATCGCCTATGCGCACGACATTTTCATGGCGGCGATCTCGCTGCCGTTGTCGTTGTGGCTGCGCATGGGCGCCTCGATCGACTCGGTGCCGATCGGGTTCGTTATCCAGAGCACGGCCCTGTTCGCCGTCATTGCAGCGGCCGTCTTCTGGCCGATGGGGCTCTACCGGGGCATCTGGCGCTACGCCTCGATGAACGACCTGATCCAGATCACCAAGGCGGTGACCCTGGCGGTCCTCATCTTCGTGCCGATTCTGTTCATCACCTCGCGCGCGGAGTTCCTGCCGCGCTCGCTGCCGGTGATCAACTGGTTCCTGCTGATGGCGCTGCTCGGCGGGCCGCGCTTCGTGTACCGCCTGTTCAAGGACCGGCACTTCGAGATCGCGGCCGACGGCACCGGCAAGCCGGGCGTACCGGTTGTTCTGGTGGGTGCGGGCGACGAGGCCGAGACATTCATCCGCGAGGTCGGCCGCCAGCCGGGTGCGGCCTATCGCGTGATCGCCGTGCTGGACGAGAAGGGACGGCGCGTCGGCCGCCAGATCCGCAACGTCCTGGTGATGGGCACGCCCGAGGACCTGGCCGGCGTCATGCGCCGGCTGGCGCTGCGCGGCGAACGCCCGCAGCGGCTCATCGTCACCAAGCGCGGCCTCGACCCGGCCTACATGCGACACCTGCTCGACCTGGCCGAGGAACACGGCATGACCATGGCGCGCCTGCCGCGCCTGACCGAGTTCCACAGCGGGCTGGTCGACGGCATCGAGGTCAAGCCCGTGGCGGTTGAGGATCTGCTGGGCCGGCCGCAGGCCGTGCTCGACCGCCCGGCGATGCAGGCGCTGGTCGCCGGGCGCCGGGTCCTCGTCACGGGGGCCGGCGGCACCATCGGCAGCGAGCTTGCGCGCCAGATCGCCGCGCTCGCGCCTGCCCAGCTCGTCCTCGTCGACAATTCGGAGTTCAACCTCTACGCGATCGACCTCGAGATCGGCGAGACGGCGGCGGGCCTGACACACATGGCGCGCCTCGCCGATGTGCGCAGCCGCAAGGCGATGGCCGATGTCTTTGCCAAAACCCGCCCCGAACTCGTGTTCCACGCCGCGGCGCTGAAGCATGTGCCGATCGTCGAATCCCACACCGCCGAGGGCGTGCTGACCAACATTGCCGGCTCGCGCACCGTCGCCGACCTGGCGCGCGAGTACGGAACCCGCGCGATGGTGCTGATCTCGACCGACAAGGCCGTCAACCCGTCCAGTGCCATGGGCGCGACCAAGCGCGTCGCCGAAAGCTACTGCCAGGCCCTCGACCGAGCGCGCGAGGCCGATGGCTGCCGCTTCCTGACGGTCCGTTTCGGCAACGTGCTCGGCTCGACCGGCTCCGTCGTCCCGCTGTTCGAGCGCCAGCTCGCCGCCGGCGGGCCGCTGACGGTCACCCACCCCGACATCACGCGCTACTTCATGACCGCCCGCGAGGCCGTCGAGCTCGTCCTGCAGGCCTCCGCGCTGGGCGCCGCCGACCATGTCGCCGAGGGCGGCATCTTCGTCCTCGACATGGGCGAACCGGTGCGGATCATGGACCTCGCCGAGCAGATGATCCGGCTCGCCGGCAAGCGCCCGCACGAGGATGTCGCGATCGAGATCGTCGGTCTGCGGCCGGGCGAGAAGCTCTACGAGGAGCTGTTCCACGACGCCGAAAGCCTTGCGCCCACCAACAATGCCGCGATCCGCGTCGCCACGCCCCGTGTTGCCGATCGCGAGGTGCTCAAGCGCGCGATCGACGAAATCTGCGCTGCGGCGCGCGACAACAACAATGCGGCATGCCGTTCGCTGCTGTCCCACCTGGTGCCCGAGTTCCAGGCGGGCGCCGCCGACGGCGCGGCCGCCGCGAAGTAACCCCGTACCCTGGCCCGGACGTCCCGCAACCCAAGCACTCGACGAAGGAACCCCACACCGGTGCCAAGCAACAGCGACACGCCGATCGCGCGTGCGATCATTTCCGTTTCCGACAAGTCCAACCTGACCGACCTGGGTGCGGCGCTCGCGCGCCACGGCGTCGAGATCCTGTCCACCGGCGGCTCGGCGCGCGCCCTGTCGGACGCGGGCGTTCCCGTGACCGAGGTCGCCGACTATACGGGCTTCCCCGAGATCATGGACGGGCGGGTCAAGACCCTGCACCCCAAGATCCATGGCGGCATCCTGGCCCGGCGCGACAACGCCGAGGACCGGGCCGCGATGGAGACGCACGGGATCGGCGGGATCGACCTGGTGGTCATCAACCTCTACCCGTTCGAGGCCACCGTCGCTTCGGGCGCGGACTACGACACCTGCGTCGAGAACATCGACATCGGCGGCCCCGCGATGATCCGCGCGGCGGCCAAAAACCACGCCTTCGTCGCCGTGGTGACCGACCCGTCCGACTACGACGCGGTGATCGCCGCGCTCGATGCCAACGGCGGCAAGCTGCCGGCCGACCTGCGCCGGCGCCTCGCCGCCAAGGCCTATGCGCGCACGGCCGCCTATGACGGCGCCATCACGGCGTGGCTGTCGGGCGAGCTGGGCGAGGACTTCGCCGAGACCCACATCGTCTCGGGCCGGCGCGCCGGCGTGCTGCGCTACGGCGAGAACCCGCACCAGCAGGCCGCGCTCTATATCGGCGGCGCGCCACGCCCCGGCGTGGCGCTGGCCAACCAGGTCCAGGGCAAGGAACTCAGCTACAACAATCTGGGCGATGCCGATGCCGCGTTCGAGCTGGTGGCCGAGTTCGACGCCCCCGCCGTCGCGATCATCAAGCACGCCAACCCGTGCGGTGTCGCCACAGGCGACGATCTGGTCGCGACCTATCGCGCCGCCCGCAAGTGCGACCCGGTCAGCGCCTTCGGCGGCATCGTCGCCGTCAACCGCGCGCTGGATGGCGCGCTGGCCGAGGCGATCACCGAGATCTTCACCGAGGTGGTGATCGCACCCGACGCCGACGCCGATTCGCGCAAGGTGTTCGCCGCGAAAGAGAATCTGCGCCTCATGCTGACGGGCGGCATGCCCGATCCGCGCGCGACCGGCCGCTACGTCAAGCCGCTGGCCGGCGGCTTCCTGCTGCAGGACCGCGATGCCGGCCACATCGGTGCGGCCGACCTGAAGGTGGTGACCCGGCGCGCGCCGAGCGACCAGGAGATCGCGGACATGCTGTTCGCCTTCACCGTCGGCAAGCACGTCAAGTCGAACACCATCGTCTACGCGAAGGGCGGGGCCACCGTCGGGATCGGCGCTGGCCAGATGAGCCGGGTCGACGCCGCACGAATCGCCGCCCACAAGTCGCGCGAGGCGGCCGAGGCCGCCGGCGAGAACACCCCGCTCACGCAGGGCTCGGTCGCCGCATCGGACGCCTTCTTCCCGTTCCCCGACGGGCTGCTGACCACCATCGAGGCGGGCGCGACGGCGGTCATCCAGCCGGGCGGATCGGTGCGCGACGACGAGGTCATCGCGGCCGCCGACGAGGCGGGCATCGCGATGGTGTTCACCGGCATGCGCCACTTCCGCCACTGATACCGGACCGAAAGGCAGGAGGGCCCGCCATGATCATCACCACCACGGGCGCCGTCGAGAACCGCGCCGTCGCCGAATATCTGGGCATCTGCACCGGCGAGGCCGTCGTCGGCGCCAACATCGTGCGCGACCTGTTCGCCTCGGTCCGCGACATCGTCGGCGGCCGGTCGGGCAGCTACGAGAAGGTGCTGGCCGGTGCGCGCGAACATGCGCTCGAACATCTGGAACTCGACGCCGCCGACCGCAGCGCGGACGCCGTGATCGGCGTCAGCCTCGACTACGAGGTGGTCGGCGAGAAGGGCTCGATGCTGATGGTCGTCGCCACGGGCACCGCCGTCAGGCTCGCCGGCTAGGCGCGCCGGCCGGGTTCGCGCACCCAAACCGCCAGCATCGCCGCGCCGATCAGCAGGAACGGCAGCACCGTCGCCATGCCCCAGCGCTGGCTGCCGGTCGCCGCCGTGACCGCGGCGACGACCAGGCCCGCGAGCCCGATCAGGATCGGCCGCTTCGCACCAATCCGGTCGTCGACCCAGCCGAAGCCGAAGGCGCCGAGGCCGGCCGTGACGTTGAAGACGAGGCCGAAGCCAATGACCTCCGCGACCGACATGCCGAAGGTGCCCGCGGCGAACACGCCACCGAAGGCGAACAGCGTGTTGAGGCCGTCGATGAAGAACATCCGCGCCAGCAGGTAGCGCCAAAGTTCCGAGTGGTTCGGCAGGTTGCGGAGGGTCGTCACCAGCTCCGCCAGGCCCGTGCGGATCGCCGGGCCCGCCGCCAGCCCGCGGCCGCGCGGGTCGGGCGTCCAGAGGAAGAGCGGCAGGCAGAAGACGACGAGCCAGGCGGCGACGATGGGCCCGGCGACGCGAACGTTCTCGAGCCGGTTCGCCGCCCCGTCGAGGCCGAACGGCGGCGGGGCGGCGAGCACGAAGCCGAACAGCACCAGAAGCAGGCCGCCGCCCCCCCGAAATAGCCGAGCCCCCAGGCCCAGCCCGAGATACGTCCCAGCCAGGCACCCGAGACGAGGCTGGGCAAGAGCGCATTGTAGAAGACCATCGACAGTTCGAACGCGACCACGGTGACACCCACCAGCGCCAGCAGCAGCCAGCCGTCGTCGGGCCGCGGGTGGACGAACCACAGCGCGAGCGAGCCGGCCGCCATGATCACCGTGAAGAATCCGAGCCATGGCTTGCGCCGCCGGCCCTGGTCGGCGATCGCCCCCAGTAGCGGGCTCGCCAGCGCGATCGCGAGGGCGGCCACGCCCGTTATCACCGCCCACTGGGTGGTGGCGCGCGCGGCATCGCCGACCACCGCATCGGCGAAGTAGGCGGGGATCACGAAGGTCAGGACGATCGCGGGAAACGGCGAGTTCGCCCAATCGTAGACGCACCAGGCGGCGACGCCGCGCCGCTCGGTGATCCGGGGTTCAGCGGATTCCGTCATTCTCGCTCGGCTCCGCGGTCACGGTAACATCGCGCAGCCGCCAGTTGGTCATCAGGATTCCCGCGACCACACAGGCGAGGCCGGCCCACACGCCGGGCGTGATCGGCTCACCCAGAACGATCACCGCCGCCGCAATCGCCCCCACGGGATTCATGGTCAGTGCCACCGCGACGCGCGTCGGCGTCGTGTTCCGCAGCGCCCACAACCAGAGGAAATAGGTCCCGGCGCTGCCTGCGATGCCGATATAGGCGATCGCCAACCAGCCGTTCCCCGAGAATTCAAGTTCGGTGACCGGTGCACCGACCAGCAGGCCGACAACGAACAGCACGACCGCGCCCGGGATCATGTTGCACACGACGAAGATCAGCGGCGGGTAGCGTCGAATGATATCGCGGCTGACCACGTTATAGACCGACAGCACCGCCGAGGCCGCGAGCATGTAGAGGTCGCCGACCCAACCGCCAGGCACCGCGCTGGCGTCACGCCACAGCGCCAGCGCCACGCCGAAGGTCGCGACGGCGACCCCGAACCCCTTCAACCAGGTCAGTCGCTCGGCACCGAGCGCCGCGGCCAGCGCCAGGGTCATGAACGGCACGGTCGAGGCCAGGATGCCGCCGCGCGCAGCAGAGGTATGGATCAGCGAGGCCGAGACCAGCCACTGGCTCACCCCGAACATCGCCACGCCGAAGCCCGCGAGGACGAACAGGTCGCGCCCGCGCGGCCATCCGCGCGCGAAGACGAGTGCCAGCGGCAGCAGGATCGCCGCGCCAATCGCGATACGCAGGAAGGTGATCGTGAAGGCATCGGATTCCGGGCCGACGAACCGGATGGCGCCCAGGGTGGTGCCCGCCGAGAAGGTCGCCAGGACCGCCGCGACCGCGGCGGCACCGGCGAGCGGGTACTCGTGTCCGGTCGGATCGGGTGGACGGCTCACGGTCACGCCCGCGGACGACGGCGCCAGTTGGTCACCGCGATGCCGGCGATGACCAGCACAAAGCCGGCGATCATCGATACGGTCACCTGTTCACCCAGCAACAGCGCGCCCCACAGCAGCGCCATCAACGGGTTCATGGGCAGCGCGACCGAGACGAGGGTCGGCGTGGTGTGGCGAAGCGCCCACAGCCAGAGCGTGTAGGACAGCACCGCCGCGCCGATGCCGAGAAACGCGACGGCGGCCCACCCGGTCGGTGAGAGATCGGGCGCAAAGGTCGGCGCCCCGGTGGCCTGCGCGATCACGAAAAGAAGGGCCGAGCCCGGCACCACGCCGGTCACCACCGCAACCAGCGGCGAATGCACGCGGAGCCAGCGGTTCGACCAGACATTGTAGCTCGACGTGATTACCGCACCCACCAGGATCAGCCCGTCGCCGATCCACGCATCCGGCGGGGCGCCGGCATTCTGGCCGAGCGCCACGACGACCCCGCCGGTCGCCAGTACGATACCGGCGACCTTCATCCGCGTCGGCCGTTCGATCCCGAACAGCGCGGCGATGGCCAGGGTCAGAAAGGGGGTGGTGGTATAGGCAAGCGCCCCGCGCGAGGCGGTCGTGAAGGTCAGCGCATTGGCAAAGATGAACTGCAGCCCGCCGAAGAACAGCGCACCCATCGCGCCCATCACCAGAAGCTCGCGCGGTGAGGGCCAGCGCCGCACCACGGCCAGCGCCACCGCACCGAGGACGACCGCCGCGATCCCGTTGCGCAGGAACGCGATCGTCACCGGTTCGGTTTCGGTGACGAGGAAACGCATCGCCACGAACGCCGACCCGCCGAGCGCCGTCGACAGGCACGCGGCCAGCGCCGCCAGCAGGGCCAGTCTCCCGGCCGCGTTCTCGTTCTCGAAACTCAAGGGCGCCCCATTGGCTCACGCACGCGGCAACAGGCCGCCCGGCTGTTTAGCGCAGCCGGGCCGCCCCGGGCCATGCGAATCCAACAGGTCAGGCGGACAGCAACGTCCGCAATTGCCCGTTCGCAACGGCCAGCATGGCCAGGTCGACGCTCTCGTTCTCGCGCAGTTCGCCGAGGAGCTGGCAGGTGCGCTCGACCGCGCCGTTTCGCGATTCGATCCAGGTCGCGATCATTCCCTCGGCCGCCCGCGCGCCCAGCGTGCCGCCGCCGGCGACGTCGAGCACCCGGTTGGTGAGTTCCGACTGGTGGCGATAGCTGTCGTCGACGATCGAATCGACGGCCAGCTTCTCCCATTCGGATCCCGGCGCCAGCGTCTTCGATGCGTGGCGCATCCAGTCGATGCCCAGGCGCGACCCGAGCTCGAAATAGATACGCCCCGTGTCGAGCACGGGCACCCCCGAGGCCTGCGAGATTCGCACCACGTCGCCCGCCGCGGCGAGCAACTCGAGGCTGGCCACCTTGCGGGCCAGCGCCTTGGGGACGCCGGCCTTCACAAGCGCGTTCGACTGCCTGTCGATGTCGCTGCGGTCTTCCGCCGTAACGATCTCGGGCAGGTGGTCCATCAGCTCGCGCACGCCGGGCGCATACCGTTCGATCGTGTCAGCGATGTCCAGCGGCCGGCGCGCATGGTTGAAGAACCAGGTCGTCATGCGCTCGACCAACATTTCGAGCCGATAGGCCATGTCCGACTGGGTGTCCGTCGAAATCTTCAGATCGAGGGCCTCGATGTCGCGCCAGATCGGGCGCAGATCGAACACGTCGCGGGCGACGACATACGATCGCACAATGTCGCCCGGCGCGGCGCCGAGCCTGTCGACCAGGTCGCGGACGAACGCCGCACCCACCCGGTTGACCAGCGAGTTGGTCACATAGGTCGCAATGATCTCGCGGTGCAGCCGGTGACGCGCGATTTCCTCCGCGAAGGCCTCGCGGATCGGCTCCGGAAAGTACCGGGCGAGGTCGCGCACGAGGTAGGGGTCGTCGGGCACGTCGGTCGGCAGCAGGTCGCCATAGAGCGCGATCTTGGCGTGCGAGAACAGGACCGCATACTCGGGACGGAACAGCCCCAGCCCTTCGGCCTGGCGATCCGCCATCTCGTCATCGTTGGGCAGGCGCTCGATCGCCCGGTCCAGGAGTCCGCGCCGCTCGAGCACCCGCATCACGCGCCACTGGGTCTCGAGCAGCTCGGGCGCATGGCGTTCGGCCTGCGAGATCGCCTGGGTCTGCAGGTAATTGTCGTTGAGGACCAGCTGCGCGACCTCGTCGGTCATCTTCTCGAGCAGCGCGTCGCGCGCATCCAGGCCCATCTTGCCGCCGGCCATCACGTCGGCCAGCGCGATCTTGATGTTGACCTCGTGGTCCGAGCAGTCGACGCCCGCCGAATTGTCGATGAAGTCGGTGTTGAGACGGCCGCCGCCGCGCGCATACTCGATGCGCCCGCGCTGCGTCACGCCCAGGTTCGCGCCCTCGCCGATGACCTTGCAGCGAAGATCCCGCGCGTCGATCCGCACCGCATCGTTCGACCGGTCATCGGCATCGGCATGGGATTCGGACGACGCCTTCACATAGGTCCCGATCCCGCCGAACCAGAGCAGGTCGGCCTCGCACACGAGCAGCGCGCGGATCAGTTCGTTGGGCGTCATCTGCTCGCGATTGACGCCGAGCAGATCCTTCATCTCGCGCGACAGCTTGATCGACTTGGCCGCGCGCGCAAAAACGCCGCCCCCCTTCGAGATCAGCTTCTCGTCATAGTCGGCCCAGTTCGAGCGCGGCAGGTTGAACAGCCGCTTGCGCTCGGCGTGGCTCTTCGCCGGATCGGGATCGGGATCGATGAAGATGTGCAGGTGGTTGAACGCGCCGACCAGCCGGATGTGCTTCGACAGGAGCATCCCGTTGCCGAACACGTCGCCCGACATGTCGCCGACGCCGACGACCGTGAAGTCCTGGGTCTGCGTGTCGTGCCCGATCTCGCGGAAGTGGCGCTTGACGGATTCCCACGCGCCCCGCGCGGTGATCGCCATCTTCTTGTGGTCGTAGCCCGCCGAGCCGCCCGACGCGAACGCGTCGCCCAGCCAGAAGCCGTAGTCGGCGCTGATGCCGTTTGCGATGTCGGAGAAGGTCGCGGTTCCCTTGTCGGCGGCGACGACGAGATAGGGATCGTCCCCGTCGAGGCGCACCACGTCGCGCGGCGGCACGATCGCGCCGTCGACCAGATTGTCGGTGATATCGAGCAGCCCGCGGATCAGCGTCGAATAGCAGGCAACGACCTCGTCCTGGGTCGCCTGGCGGTCGGCCTGCGGGTCGCCCATCGGCTCGGGCAGCTGCTTGCACACGAAGCCGCCCTTCGCGCCCACCGGCACGATGACGGCGTTCTTGACCGTCTGGGCCTTCTGCAATCCGAGAATCTCGGTCCGGAAGTCCTCGCGCCGGTCCGACCAGCGGATTCCGCCGCGCGCCACGTCGCCGCCGCGCAGATGGCAGCCTTCCATGCGCGGGCTGTAGACGAAGATTTCCTTCTTCGGCCGCGGCTCGGGCAACTCGTCGACCCGCGCGCTGTCGAACTTGAACGAGGCATAGGGCTGGTGCGCGCCGTCCTCGTCGCGCATGTAGAAGTTCGTGCGCAGGGTGGCGTCCACGGCGTTAGCGAACCGGCGGAGGATGCGGTCCTCGTCGAGGTTCACCACGCCATCCAGCCCGTCCATGAAGGCGCGGTCGAGCTTCTTGAGCCGCCGCGCGCTCGCCGCCTGCCCCGCCATATCGGGATCGAACCGCGCCACGAACTTCTCGACGATCATGCCGGCCAGCTTCGGGTTCTTCGCGAGCGTTTCCTCCATATAGGCCTGCGAGAACGGAATCCGGCTCTGCAGCAGGAACTTGCAGTAGGCGCGCAGGATCAGGATCTCGCGCCATTCCAGTCCGGCGCCGAGCACCAAATTGTTGAACCCGTCATCGGCGATCGAGCCTTCGAAGACGCGCAGGAAACAGTCGTGAAACGGATCGCGCACCGTGTCGAGGTCGATGGCGGCGCCGGCCCGGCTCTGCATGGAGAAATCATGAATCCAGGCACCGCCGGCGCCCTCGCCATAGTGATAGGTCACCTGGGAGGGCTCTTCGCCGATCACCTTTAGCCCCATGTTCTCGAGCATCGGGATCACGTCGGAGAGCGGCAGCGGCGTCCCGGCATGATAGAGCTTTAGCCGGACCTCGTGCGGCGCCGCGTCCGGGGCGCAGTGGAGATTGAGCTGGAGGCGACCGGACACGCGGGCCGCATCGATCAGGGCGACATCGACGACCGCGGTTTCCGGGGAGTAGCGTTCGCGGTACGCCGCGGCGAACGCCTGGCCATAGCGGTGGTACATCACCAGGCCGGATTCCTCGCCGCGCGCCGCGACCAGCGCTTCGCGCAGATGGTCCTCCCATGTGCGCGTCGCCTCGCGCAGGTCGGCCTCGATCGCCTCGATGTCGTGGGCGGGGGTTCCATCCGGGCCCGTCTTGATGACGAAGAGAATCTGGGCCAGGACCGACTCGGTCCCGAACTCGGGGAAGAAGGCGACGCATGTGCCCGCGAACGCCTCCTCGAGGATGGCGGCAAGCGCCATCCGCAGATCCGTGTCGTAGCGGTCGCGCGGCACGAACACGAGCGCCGTGACATAGCGCTTGAACGGATCCTGGCGCACGAACAGGGCCGTGCGCTGCCGTTCCTGCAGGTGCAGGATTCCCATTGCGTGATCGAGCAGGACATCCTCCTCGATCTGCAGCAGCTCCTCGCGCGGATAGGTCTCGAGGATATGGGCGAGCGCCTTGCCGTCGTGGCTGGCGGGCGGAAAGCCCGCGGCCTTGATCGTCCGCGTCACCTTGCGTCGAAGCATCGGGATGTTCTCGGCCGAACGGCTGTAGGCCGACGAGGTGAACAGGCCGGCGATAATGCGGATGCCCGAGACGTTGCCTCCGGCGTCGAACGTCTTCAGCCCGATCACGTCCATGTGGACCCGGCGATGCACGCTCGCGCGCTGGTTCGCCTTGGTGATCATCACGAGCTGCGGCTGGTGGATGAAGCTCCGCACGTCGTCGGGCGGCGGCGCGTCGTCGGCCCAGCTCTCGAAGATCGACCGCTCGGCCTGGCGCAGGACGCCCAGCGCCTTCGGCTCGGACTTCAGATGCTGTCGGGCGCCGCTGCCGGTGAAGCTGTACTCGCGATAGCCGAGGAACGTGAAATGGTCGTCGAGCAGCCACTCGACGAAGGCGCGCGTCTCCGCGGCCTCGTCCTTCGCCACCTTGGGGAGCTTGCCGTCGAATTCGCCCAGCACGTCGGAGACCCGCGCGCGCATCGCGCGCCAGTCCTCGACCGCCGCACGCACATCCTCGAGGATCTGCTCCAGCCTTGCGGTCAGCCGGGCCAGCGCCTCGGGGTCGCTCTGCTCGTCGACCTCGAAATGCATGAAGCTCTCGGCGTGCCGATCGGCGCCCGCCCGGGCGCCGCACGCGGTCAAGGCACCCGATGCGCTGCGCGCGACATGGAAGATCGGGTGGATGATCAGATGGACCGTCAGGCCCTGATAGTTCAGCTCCGCCGTGACCGAATCGACCAGGAACGGCATGTCGTCGGTGACGACCTCGATCACCGTGTGGGTGCTCGTCCACCCGTGGTCGGCCTCGCGCGGGTTGAACACCCGGATGAGGGGTTCGCCCGGCAGTCGCTTCTGCGCGAACGTACGGAACGACCGCGCCGCCGCGAACAGCGCCGGCGCCTCCATCGTCGCGATGTCGAACGGCGGCACGTTCACGTAGTAGTCGCGAACGAAGGCGCCTAGCGCCTTGGCCTCGTCGCCCTTCGCATGCTTGGCGGCGAGGCGCGCGGCGCGTCCCACCAGGTTCTTCTTCTGCGTGCTCGTACGCGTCGCCATGGCGCGGTTTCCTGTTCCCGGTTGCCCGGCACCGGCTTCGAGGCCAATCCTATGAATGCGAAAGGTAAAACATGGTTAACACCGGTAAGCGTTCCTTAACCACGAAATTCCATACTGGCGCTTCCTCCCGACGACGGATACGCCGTCGCCCGGGCTGGCAGGGACACCGACAATGACCGCACAGTAACTCGCCTACAACGAAACGTCGGAATCGGTGCTCGCGCACCTGCCGCAGGCGGTGCGTGCCAGCCTGACCCCCGAACAGGCCGAAGCCCTCGAGGCGCTGGCCGACATGCGCAAGGCCTCGCGCCACCCTGTCGACCTGCGGCTGACCCTGCCCATCCCGTGTCGGCCGATGTTCCTGACGGTCGTGGCGGGACGCGAGCGCCGGTCGAGCGCGCGCCGCTGAATCGAGCGCCGGAACCATCCGCTGCACACCGTCGGCAATATCCTGATCACGCTGACGAGCCTGGCCGGCATCTATGCCCTGGCCCTGTTTGCCGCCCTGCTCGCCGGAACCGTGATCGAGTTCTGATCGGGCGCCGCGGCGCACGCGCGCTTGCCACCCGCTCCGCATTGAGAGACGCTGCCTCCCGGTCCCACCGATCGCGGAGCAACCCCGTTGCGTCTCGTTACCTTTTCCACTTCCGACCGCCCGCAACTCCGGCTCGGCGCCCTGATCGACGGCGACGCGCGGACCGTCGACCTGGCACATGCGGCCGCGCATGCCGGACAGCCCGAGCCGGCGCTCGCCTCGATGCTCGCCCTGATCGATGGCGGCCCGTCGGCGCTCGACCGCGCGCGCCAGCTCGTCGCGTCGCGCGCCGGCGATGCCGGCCTTGCGACCGCCGACGTCCGGTTGCACGCCCCGCTGCCCAATCCGCGCCGCCTGCGCGACTGCACCTGCTTCCTGCAGCATCTGCGCAATGCGCGCGCGGTCCGCTACACCCGCCTGGCGGCGCGCGAAGACGACCCCGAGGCCGCGATGGCGCGGTTCCGGGCGTCGGGCGCGCTCGACGTGCCGCCCGAATGGGAGGCCGCGCCGGTGTATCTGAACAGCAACCACCTCAGCATCATCGGCCCCGGCGACGACGTGGTCTGGCCGCACGGCGCGCGGCGCATGGACTACGAGCTCGAATGGGCGGCGGTCACCGGCCGGGCCGGCCGGGAAATCGGCGTCGCCGACGCACGCCAGCACATCTTCGGCTACACCATCTTCAACGACATCAGCGCGCGTGACGTCCAGGCGGTCGAGATCCGCACCGGCGCCGGCATGGGCGGCCCGGGCAAGGACTTCGACGCCGGCAACGTGCTGGGGCCCTGCATCGTCACCGCCGACGAGATCGCCGAACCCTACGCGCTCGCCATGACCGCGCGCATCAACGGCGAGGTTTGGAGCCGCGGCTCGACGGCGTCGATGGACCACAGCTTCGAGGGCGTCCTCGCCCATATCAGCCGCAACCAGACGATTTACCCGGGCGAGATCTACGGATCGGGAACCGTGCCGACCGGCTGCGGGCTCGAGCACAACCGCTACCTCGAGGACGGCGACCGGGTCGAACTCGAGGTCGAGGGCATCGGCATCCTGGCCAACCGGATCGTGAAGCCCGACGGCTGGCGCGACCGCGACACGCCGGACCGGAACTAGGGAGAAGAGACATGCCGCGCGACATCCGCCGGGTGGTGACCGGGCACGACGAGGCCGGCAACGCCATCGTCGTGATCGACGAGACGATGACCGCCGACATGGGGCACGTGCTGACCCCGAACGGGCAGCCCAACGTGCGCCTGTCGGACGTCTGGATCTCCCGTTCGGTGCCCGACAGCAACGCGGGCAACGCCGACACGGTCGAGGACAGGGTCACGCTGCAGCCGCCCGCCGGCGGCGTGGTGTTCCGCACGGTCGAGATCCCGCCGGATTCCCAGCGGAACTACGACACGATGAAGGAATATTTCGAGAAGATGGGGGCCGGCGAGCGGCTCGACGGCCAGAAGCACCCCGGCATGCACAAGACCAGCACGGTCGACTATCTGATCGTCATGTCGGGCGAGGTCTGGCTGATCCTCGACGAGGAGGAGGTCCTGCTCAAGACGGGCGATGTGTGCGTCCAGCGCGGCACCCTGCACGCTTGGTCGAACCGCACGGAGGCGCCGTGCATCCTCGCCGGCATCCTGGTCGACGCCGCGCCGCTCGACTGAGGCGCGACGGCCCTCAGGCGGTCAGCGCCTCGGTCTCGGGATGCCATGCCAGCAGACGCCGGCGGATATACTCGAGCGACTTGATGAGCACCATGCCCGCAATCGCGATCGACACGATCCCGGCGAACACGCCGGGCGAATCGCCGAACCGCTGCGCCTCGATCATCGCCCCGCCCAGGCCGCGCCCGCCCATCAGGAACTCGGTCACCAGCGCCACGATCATCGAAATCGGCAACGCGATCTGAAGCCCCGTCAGGATCTGTGGCATCGCGGCCGGCAGGATGACCTCGTTGAGAATTTCGCGTTCGTTGGCGCCGAGCGAGCGCGCCGACCAGATCAGGTGCTTGTCGACGGTGAAGGTGCCGGCCCAGGATGCGGCGACGATCGGGAAGATCGCGTTGAAGGCGATCATCACGATCTTCGACGTGTCGAAGAGGTCGAACCAGAGGATGAAGATCGGCAGGAACGCGATCTTGGGCGCCGGGAAGCCGACCGAGACGACAGGGTCGAAGAACCAGCGGATCGACATGCGCCGCGCCATCAGGATGCCGAGCGGCACGCCGATCACGGCCGCGGCGAGGAAGCCGACGACCGCGCGGTAAAGCGACAGGCCGATATTGGTGAACCAGTCGCCCCCCGCCATGTCGGCGGCGATCCGCTCTACGACCACCGAGAATGCGGGCAGCAGGAACGGCGTGACCAGGTCGGTGTGGGCGAGAATCTCCCACGCGGCCAGCAGCACGATGATCGAGCCCACCTTGGACAGGCCGGTCGAAACCATGCCGGCCGCCCTGGCGAGGAGCGGGCTCTCGCGGTCGGTCGAGAGGTTTCCCACGTCTTCTAGTCGAGCCACGACAGCGCCCTCTTGCTGAAGAACAGGTAGACGCGGTCGGCGAAGAAGCCCATCGCGATGACGATGAAGATGACGAAGAACATGGTCGGGTAGACGCCGTTTTCGCCCAGCACGCCGATCAGGAAACCGAGCCCCTCGGTCGAGATCAGCAGCTCCGACGAAACGAGCAGCACGAAGCAGATCGCCAGCGCCGTGCGCACCCCGTTGAGGATCTGCGGCATCGCCGCGGGCAGGATGATGTCCCAGAGGACCTCGCGGCGGCTGGCACCGAGCGAACGCGCCGACCAGATGTAGATGTGGTCCACGCCCCGCGCGCCGTTGTAGGCGCTGATCACCACGGGCAGCATGCACCCGAGGAAGATCAGCACGATCTTCGACGCCGAGCCGATCCCGAGCCAGATGATCATGACCGGGATGAGCGCCGACTTCGGCATCGGGTAGAACATCTGGACGATCGGATTGAGCACGACGCGCACCGGCTTGAACCAGGCCATCATCACGCCGGCGGCGATGCCGAACACGATGGCGACGCCGAGACCGGATAAGGCGCGGTACAGCGAGGCGCCCGCATGGCCATAGATTTCGGGATCGCCGAACAGGGCAAACCCGTCCGCGATGATCGTGCTGAACGCCGGCAGAAGATCGGGCGAGACGAGCCCGATGCGCGGCGCCAGCTCCCATGCGAGCGCGATGATCGCGAGCGGCAGATAGCGCACGAACGTGAGCAGGATCGGAGAGTTGATTCGCTTCATTCCTAATGCTCCGTCTGGGCCGCCGTCGCTTCCTCGCGAATCAGGCCCCAGAGATAGTCCACCATCCCGAGGAACTGCGGCGATTGGCGGAAGGACTCGTCGTGGCTGTTCGGCAGGTCGACAACTTCCTTGATACGCCCCGGGCGCCGCGACATGACCGCGACCCGGTCGGCCAGGCGGACCGCCTCCTGCACGTCGTGGGTCACGAAGATCACGGTCTTGGGGGTCAGGCGCATGATGTCGCGCAGCTCGTCCTGCATCAGGGTCCGCGTCTGCGCGTCGAGCGCGCCGAACGGCTCATCCATCAGCAGGATCGCGGGATCGACGGCGAGCGTGCGCGCGATCGCGGCGCGTTGCTTCATGCCGCCCGAAAGCTGCGAGGGGAAGCTCTGCTCGAAGCCGGTGAGCTGCACCATGTCGATGTACTTCTGCGCCCGCGCGGCACGCTCGGACTTGGGCACGCCGTTCTTCTCGAGGCCGTACAGGACGTTGTCCAGGACGGTCTTCCAAGGGAACAGCGCGAAATGCTGGAACACGACGCCGCGCTCGGGGTGCGGCTCCGTGACCGGCGTCTCGCCGACCTTGATGGCCCCCTCCTCGACGGGCAGGAACCCGCCAATCATGTAGAGCAGCGTGCTCTTGCCGCAGCCGCTGGGCCCCAGCAGCGCCATGAACTCCGTGTCGCGCACCTCGAGCGTCACGTCCGACAGCGCGATGACCGGATCACCTTTTGCCGGGTGGTAGGTGTGCGACACGCGCTCGATGGAAATGCTCTTGGCGGACATTGCAGCCCCTGTCCAACGCGCACGCAACAGCCGCGGGGCGCGTCATGAATATTACTGGAGTACGTCCGGGGCCCGCATCGCATGACGCGGGCCCCGGTGCGATACGTGGGTCAGCCTTCGACCTGCTTCTTTGCGGCCTCGATGACCGAGTAGTCGATGTAGCCTGGGTTGACGACCAGCCGATCGGCCTCGGTGATCGCCCCGAACTCGAGCGCCTTGTCGATCGTGTTCTGGACAGCGCCAGGATCCACGCGCAAGTCCGGGCTGCGGAAGAAGTCGTCCTTCGTGAACACATAGTCGGCGAAGTTCTCCTTCGGCGCCTTGGTCACGTCGGCTACGACCTCGAGCATCTTGTCCCGGTTGGCCGGGTCGTAGAACCAGCGCACCGCGCGCATGTGGTCGGCAAACATATCGACCAACGCGTCGCGGTTGGCGTCGACGAACTCCTTCTTGGCAACCAGCATGACGGTGGCCGAGGGTCCGATGACGTCGCAGGCCGTGAACAGGCGGAACAGGCTCGGATCGCTGGCAACCGGCGGCACGAACTGCGGCAGGTAGCCGCCGACATCGACCTTGCCTTCCTTGAGGAACGGCACCATCGCGGCGAACTTCATCTCGACGCGCGTGACCGATTTCGGATCCACGCCGCCGCGGTTGATCGCCGCCGACACCATCATGTCATGGGCCGAGCCGCGCGAGTTGATCGCGATGCGCTTGCCGCCCAGATCCGCGAGCGTCTTGATGCCGCTGTCCTTGCGCGCATAGAAGGGCTGGGTGAACCCCTCGCCGTTGCACGGGTCCTGGAGCACGTCGGCGACCACGCGGGCGTCGACCTTGGCCTTGTTGATCATCGCCAGGAAGGCCACGACCGACACGGCCGCAATGTCGACCTGTCCGGCCGCGATCGCCGTCACCTGGTGGCCGGAACCCTGGAACCGGATCGGCTCGGCGACGTAGGACTTCCCGTGATTCTTCAGATAGGGCGCGCCGGTGTCGTGCCAGGTCATCGAGGCCATGTGACCCGGTGCCTGGTTCCAGCCGATACGTATTTTCGCGGGCTCGGCCGACGCATTGCCGGCGAGACCGACGCTTACAACCGCCGCTGCCGCGGCGACAACAAACCTGTTCATCTCTGCACTCCTCCCTCGTTCGCCGGCGCTCCCGGCGGCTACACTGTAGGCACCGTTTCGCGCAGGCGTAAAATCGAAAAAGCGGCCGCGGTATAAATTTGCGCCAGGCCCGGGATCCGCACCGGTTCACGGCGCCGGAGGAAGGTCGTGCGCGCCGGGCATCTGGACGCGCGCGTCGGGAAACGCGACTATGCGGGCGCGACGCACCGCCCCGTCGAAGCCGGGGTCCGGAGATCGCGTCGCGAATGTTTTCGGGGGACGCGATGCGCGAATACGGCATCGGACAATCCGTGCCGCGGGTCGAGGACCGGCGGCTGCTGACGGGTGCGGGCAACTACACCGACGACCGCAAGGTGCCAGGCGCGGCACATATGGCCGTGCTGCGCTCGCCCCACGCTGCGGCGAAGATTCGTTCGATCGGCACCGGCGCGGCGCGCGCCATGCCCGGCGTGATCGAGGTGCTGACGGCCGCCGACCTGCACGCTGACGGCATCGGCTCGCTGCCGTGCCGGGTCAAGCGCCGGCAGCGCGACGGCGCGCCGATGGTCGAGCCGCCCTACCCGCTGCTGGCCGACGGCGAGGTGCGTCTGGTCGGGATGGCCGTGGCGGCGGTGATCGCCGAGACGCGAACCCAGGCGATGGATGCGTGCGAGGCGATCGAGGTCGACTACGACGCCGTCGACGCCGTCACCGACACCGCGCGTGCGCGCGACGCCGGACGGCCGCAGGTCTGGGCAGACGTGCCCGCGAACGAGAGCTTCGTCTTCTCGCTCGGCGACAAGTCGGCGACCGACGCCGCGTTCGCGCGCGCCGACCATGTGGTCGCGCTCGACTACACGGTCAGCCGCGTCTCGACGAACACGATGGAGGTGCGTGCCGCGATCGGCTTCTTCGACCCGATCGAGGACCGCTACACGCTGTATGCCGGCGTACAGTCGCCGCACCGGCTGCGCGGCGAGCTGGCCGAATCCGTGTTCGGCATTCCCGAGGGCAAGCTGCGTGTGATCTCGCCCGACATGGGCGGCGGGTTCGGCATGCGCGGCAGCCCCTTCGTCGAACATGCGCTCGTGCTGTGGGCGGCGAAGCGGACCAGCCGACCCGTGCGCTGGGCCGGCACGCGCAGCGAGGCGCTGGCCAGCGACTACCACGCCCGCGACAACGTCTCCCACGCCGAGCTGGCGCTCGACGCCGACGGCCGGTTCCTGGGCCTCAGGGTCTCCACCGACGCCGCGCTGGGCGGCTATCTGAGCAACTCGGGCCCGCACTCGCCCACCAACAATCTCGGCGGGCTGTCGGGCGTCTACACCACGCCGCACGTCCATGTGGAGGTGCGCGGCGTCTACACCCACACCAGCCCGACCGCGACCTATCGCGGCGCCGGCCGGCCCGAGGCGTCCTACGGGCTGGAGCGGCTGATCGACGTCGCCGCCTTCGACCTGGGCTTCGACCCGGTCGAACTGCGCCGCCGCAACATGATCCCCGCCGACGCGCTGCCCTGGGACACGGGCTTCGTCTTCACCTATGACAGCGGCGAGTTCGAGGTCTGCCTCGACAAGGCGCTAGAGGCCTCGGACCATGCCGGGTTCGCGGCGCGCCGCGACGCGGCGCAGGCGCGCGGCAGGCTGCGCGGCATCGGCGTCGCGTCGGTCATCGAGATCGCCGGCGGACCGCTGCCCATTCCCAACGAGGAAAGCGCGGCTATACGCTTCGACACCGACGGCGGCGTGTCGGTGCTGATGGGCACCCATTCCCATGGCCAGGGCCACGAGACGGCGTTCGCGCAGATCGCGTCCGAGACGCTGGGCGTGCCGTTCGACTCGATCCGCGTGCAGTATGGCGACACCGACCTGGTCCACCATGGCAAGGGCACCTTCGGATCGCGTTCGATCAGCGTCGGCGGTGCCGCACTGCTGCGCGCCTCGGAAAAGGTCATCGCGCGGGCGCGCCTGATCGCCGCGCATCTGCTGGAGGCGGCCGAGGCCGACATCCAGCTCGACGACGGCGTGTTCACCGTCAGCGGCACCGACCGCACTATCACCCTCGTCGAGGTGGCGAAGGCGTCGTACCGGGCCGCGCAGATGCCGCGGGAAATGGAGCTCGGCCTGTCCGAGAGCGCCATCATCCTGCCGCCGGGCCCGACCTATCCCAATGGCTGCCATGTCTGCGAGGTCGAGATCACGCCGGAAACCGGCGAGGTCGAGATCGTGAAGTACACGGTGGTCGACGATGTCGGCCAGGCCCTCAACCCGATGATGGTCGAGGGCCAGGTCCATGGCGGCGTCGTCCAGGGTGCCGGGCAGGTCCTGTTCGAGCAGGTCGTCTACGACCCCGACAGCGGCCAGCTGCTGACCGGGTCGTTCATGGACTACGCCATGCCGCGCGCCGACAATTTCCCCAGCTTCGATGTCCACGAACACAATGTGCCCTCGAAGAACAACCCGATGGGCCTGAAGGGGGCCGGCGAGGCCGGCACCGTCGGCGCGCTTCCGGCGGTGATGAACGCCATCTGCGACGCGTTGCGACCGCTCGGCGTGCGCCACCTCGACATGCCGGCAACGCCCGAGCGGGTTTGGCGCGCCATCCGGGCCGCGGGCTGAAACACGGGCGGAACACGCCGATTCCCGTTATAGTAGAAATTTAGCCAGTTTCTCCGCCCTTCCAAATTGTGAACCCGCCGGGGTCATTAGGGGTATGCCACTTGGACCCCACTCGTTAGACTTGTCACCATCCAGACACGAAATCGTCTGGCAACCAGACCAAGAATTGTAATCAGGGATGATCGTCTCATGACAAAGATGACCAGAATTGCCGTCGCGCTGCTTGGCGTGCTCGGTTTCGCCGTTGCCGCCCCGTCGGGTGCCTCGGCACAGAAATTCCCGAGCGACCCCGTCATCATCCAGGTGCCGTTCGCGCCAGGTGGCGGCGCCGACCGGACGTTCCGTCTGTTCGCTCCGTACCTCTCCAAGGAACTCGGCGTTCCCGTGAAGGTCACCAACGTCGCCGGCGGCGGCGGCTGGGTTTCCTGGAGCCAGGTCACCAACGAGTGGGGCCCGAACGACGATCACAAGCTGGCCGTCGTGAACATCCCGCACATCTTCTCGATGCTAAACCCGGAGATGGGCCGCAAGGAAACGCTGGATTCGTTCAACTTCCTGGCGTGGCACTCCTACGATCCGGGCCTCTGGCTGGTGCGCTGGGACGACGACCGCTTCAACTCGCTGCAGGACGTCATTGCCTATTCTGAGAAGAACCCGATCGTCGTGTCCGTGGGCAGCCATGGCGGTGACGACCATGTCGGCATGGCCTATGCCATGAAGGCGGTTCCGTCGTTCAAGAACGCCAAGCTGCTGTTCAGCGACACCGGCGACAACGGCAAGATCCAGCAGCTGCTGGGCAAGACCTCGGACATGGTGGCGGGCAATGTCGGCTACTACATCAACGGCATCATGGAACGTAAGATGAAGCCGATCGCCGTGCTGCACGACGAGCCGTGGATCCTGCTGCCGAGCGTCGCGACCTTCCAGGAGGTCACCGGCAAACCCAACATCACCTATGCCGGCCGCACGCTGGCGACGGCCAACGGCCTCGCCGAAGAGAAGCGTCAGGTCTATCTCAAGGCGATCAAGGCCGCGATGGACAATCCGGAGTACCAGCAGAAGGAGCGGTCGAACCGCAACTTCCTGATGTTCCGCGAAGGCGACGAGATGTGGAAGCTGCTGCGAGCAGGCCAGGGCGTCGCGGAGAACGCGGCCTACTGGGAAGCTGCCAAGCAGTAGCCGTGCGTCCGCGTCGTTTCGACGCCTGAACACAAACGTACGCCGCGCCCTGCCGGATTCGTCCGGCGGGGCGCGGCAACGGTTTCCTTAAATTCCGCGCTGTTCGAACGGTACCGCCGAATTCTGCGGTGTGGTTCGATGCGGGCCCATCAGGGGGAGAGTTGGGCATGAGCAGGCTTTGGGCCGAACGGCTAACCGCGCTGGGGATGATCGTCTTCGCCGTGATCTTCCTGGTGCAGTCGATCAAGTTTCCGTTCACGTCGGGCACGTTCCCGATGTTCACCGAATACGTTATCATTCTGCTTGCCGTGGTCATGATCGTACGGTCCTTCTTCACGAAGGACAAGCGGTTCGAGGGGGACGTCCGTTTCGACTTCTCCTACATGGGGATGAAGCCGATCCTCGTGATGATCGTGACGGTCTTCTACGCCTATGCGGTCTTCCGCATCGGCTTCTATGTCACGTCGGTCGTGTTCTTCTTTCTCGTCACCTTCATGACCGGATACCGGAACGTAAAGGTGATGAGCACGGTCGCGGCCGTGCTCTTCCCGCTTATGTACGTGTTCTTCACGATCCTGCTCGACGCCGACCTGCCCGAGGGATTCCTGATCTGATGAGGATCGCGAACCCGGCAGCTTCGATGCGCCTTTAAGGGGATTAACGGCAATGGAAGCGTTCAACTATCTCGGCGACGTCGTGTCGCTGGCAAACCTGGGTGCGATGATGATCGGCATCGTCGTCGGCCTGATTATCGGCGCCATCCCGGGCCTCGGCCCGCCCATGGCGATCGCCCTGATGATCCCGATCTCGTTCACGTGGGAGCCCCAGACCGCGCTGATCATGATGGTCTCGACCTATGCGGCGGGCCTCTATGGCGGCTCGTTCACGGCGATCCTGTTGCGCGCGCCCGGCACCTCGGCATCCGCCGCGACGGCGATCGAGGGCTTCGAAATGACGAAGCGCGGCAAGGCGATCGAGGCGATCCGCATGGGCACCTTCGCCTCGGTCATGGGCGGCCTGATCAGCGGCCTCGTGCTGCTGTTCCTCGCCCCGCCGCTGGCCACCGTGTCGCTGCTGTTCGGACCGGCGGAATACTTCCTCGTAGCGATCCTCGGCCTGACCGCGATTGCGGCGGTGTCTTTCGGCGCGCTGCTGCGCGGCCTCGCCGCGGGCATGCTCGGCCTGTTCATCGCCACCGTCGGCGTCGACAACATGACCGCCTACCCGCGCTTCACCTACGGCATGACCGGCCTGCTCTCGGGCGTCGGCATCCTGCCGACGGTGATCGGCCTGTTCGCGTTCGCCCAGGCGATCACCCTGTGCGAGGGCAGCCCGCACACCAACATCTCGGGCAAGTCGAAGCTGAGCTGGAACATCTGGCCGAAGATCAGTGAGATCGTGCATTGCCGCTGGTCGCTGGTCCGCGGCTGGGTCACCGGCCTGGTCATGGGCATCATTCCCGCCGCCGGCGGTTCAGTCGCCCAGTGGATCGCCTATTCGTGGGAGATCCAGCGCGGCAAGCCGGGCGACCAGTTCGGCCGGGGCGAGATCAAGGCCGTCGCCGCCACGGAAGCCTCGAACAACGGCGTCACGGGGACCTCGCTGATCCCGATGTTCGTGCTCGGCATCCCGGGCGGCATCTCGGCCGCGGTCATCCTGGGCGCGCTGATGATCCACGGCCTGCAGCCGGGCGACACGCTGTTCCGAAAGACGCCGGAGATCATCTACACGGTGATGTGGGGCTTCGTGCTCGCCAACATCCTGATGGGCGGTGTCGCCGGCCTGATGGCCCGCTCGCTGGCCTACTGCACGCTGGTGCCGCGCGGCGTCCTGGCGCCGATCATCATGATCTTCTGCGTAGTCGGCACCTTCACGGCCAGCGGCAACCCGTACGACGTGGCCATCATGGTCGTGATGGGCGTGATCGGCTACTTCGCCCAGAAGTACAACTTCTCGCCTGCCGGCATCCTTCTCGGCGTCATCCTCGGACCGATCGCGGAGCAGGGGTTCCGCAACATGCTCGTCATCACCGACGGCGACATCGTCCCGTTCCTCGCCGGCCGGCCCGTCTCGATCATTATCATCGTGATGATCGTGGGCGCGCTGTACTTCGCGCTGCGGCCCAAGAAGTGGGAAACCGCGGAAGAGGAATACAGCGGTGCGGCGTCGGAAAGCTTCTCCGAGAAGCACGACGAGTACGCCGAGGTGAAGGACGACTGACCCGGCCCTTCGCCGGAACGTGTCGGGCGGGTTCGACGCGGGTCGTCGGACACGCCCGTGAAGATTGAGGACCAACCCAGTTCAACAGGGGAAAAAAATGGCGGAAGCAGAGATCAAGAACATGACGCTCCTCGCCCAGGACACGCTCGTCGGATTCGGCGGGATGGGCGAAGGTATGAGCATGCAGGTGACGGGCGACGGACGCCGAATCATCTGGCTGGCGCACGAATCGGCGCCGAAGAACTTCACCGGCGTCGACGTGACCGACCCGCGCAAGCCCAAGGTGGTGGTGCAGACCGAGCTTCCGGTCATGGAGATGCGCTCCAACTCGCTCGAGGTGACCGGCGACATCATGGCCGTCGCCTACCAGACGCCGGGCGTCGACATGGAGAAGGTCGGCGTCGAGCTGTTCGACATCTCAACCCCCGAGAATCCGAAGTCGATCTCGTTCTTCGACTGCTCGGGCCCGCATTCGCGCGGCGTCCACCAGCTCTGGTTCGCCGACGGCGAATACGTCCACTTCGCAGGCGGTTCGGACGACTTCGTTCCGACCAACCCGAAGGACGACCAGTTCTACCGCTGCATCGACGTGCGCAACCCCTCGAAGCCGACCGAGGTCGGCCGCTGGTGGTATCCGGGCACCCGCGAGGGCGACAACGAGGCCCCGCCGCCGCGTCATCCCCAGTTCGACTCGGGCTTCCGTGCGCACAACACCAACGTCTATCCCGACCGCCCCGACCGGCTCTACATGGGCTATCTCGACGGCGGCACCTTCGTCATGGACATTTCCGACAAGTCGAGCCCGCAGGTGATCGGCTCATGGAACCCGCACCCGCCCTATCCGGGCTTTGCGCACACCGTGCTGCCGCTATTCTCGAAGGACATCCTGATCATCACCGACGAAAGCATCCGCGACGACGCCATGGACTGGCCGAAGCTCGCCTGGGTCGTCGATGCGCGCAAGGAAGACAACCTGGTGCCAATCGGCACCCTGCCGATGCCGCCGCTCGAGGATTTCCGCACCCGCGGCGGCCGTTTCGGCGCCCACAACCTGCACGAGAACCGACCGGGGCCGTCGTTCCAGTCCGACGACCTGATCTTCGGCACCTTCTTCAACGGCGGTCTGCGGGTGTTCGACTTGTCGAACCCGCTGGCACCCAAGGAGGTCGCCTCCTTCGTGCCGCCGAAGCCGGACAATTCGCTGGTCGCGACCGCACAGATCAACGACGTCTATGTCGACGAGAACCGGACCGTGTACTGCGTCGACCGCCACGCGGGCGGCCTGTACACGCTGACCCTCGACCTCTAGAGGCCGGTATCCAGCGGGTCAGCGAAGCCCCGACAGGGGCGAACGCATGAACGGGTGGCGCGGGGCAACGACCCCGCGCCAATACCCTTCGAGGACCGGCGCCATCGCCGCCGTGAAAGTCTCGAGACTTCCCACCAGCGCCGCACCATCGATCGTCAGGCCCGGCACGCCGTCGGCGGCGGGCCCGAAGCGGATCGCCAGCGGCCCCTCCTCGCGCCACAGCAGCGCCGGCACGCGGACCGGCGCGCCCGCCCATTCGAAGGCGGCGTTGGGCAGCGGCCGATAGGCCGCGTAGCACCAGGCGAGGTGCGCCACGGCCGGGTCGAGGCCCGCGACCGGCGCTAGCGCCTCGCGTGCGCCATCGACCAGGGCCCGCAGCGCCTCGAAGTAGCGCGTCATCCATTGCCGCAGCTTCACGTCGAACACGCCGCAATGGCTCAGGTGGAACTCGCGCAGGAAGGCCAGGCAGTCGTCGGGCAGGGCGACGCCGGCCGGCGGCGGCGGGCGGAACAGCGGATAGTCCGCACCCGACAGCCGCAGGGCCCGGCCGGGGACGAGCTCGATCGTCGCCCCCGTCCCGTAGTCGATTCGAATCGGTTCGTTCATGGCGGTGCGAACAAAAACCTTTTTTCACCGCATGACAAATCCGAATATGGGCGCACAAGCCGGAACGGCAGAAACGGGGAGGAATCCATGCGGACCTTGACGATCAACGTGTTTCCCGGGGCGATCAACGTGCCCCTCTGGTCGGGATCGGAGCAGGGCTTCTTCGCGAAGCGCGGCCTCGAGCTGGACATCGTCTTCACGCCCAACTCGATCGAACAGCTCACCGGCCTCGCCGCCGGCAAGTTCGACGTCATCCTGACCGCGATCGACAACATCGTCGCCTACAAGGAGGGCCAGGGCGAGGTGCCGGCCGACGGCGACACCGACATGTTCGCCTTCATGGGCTCCGACGACGCGTTCCTGCGCCTCGTGGTCCAGCCCGACATCAAGAGCTTCGACGATCTGCGCGGCCAGATCCTGACCGCCGATGCGCTGACCACCGGCTTCGCCTTCGTGCTGCGCCGCATGCTTGCGCTCAACAACATCCCCGAGGACGAGATCACCTGGATGTCGACGGGCGGCGTGCTGCAGCGCTGGCAGGCAATGATGGAACATCCCGAGCAGAAGGGCACGCTGCAGGTCACACCGTTCGAGATTCTCGGCGCGTCCAAGGGCCACCACGTGCTGGCGCGCGCGGCCGACGTGCTGGATTCCTACCAGGGTCTGGTCGGCGGCGCCCGAGTCGCCTGGGCCGAGGAGAACGCCGACGATCTGGCCGGCTTCATCGCCGCATGGCTGGAATCGGTGAACTGGCTCTACGACCCGGCTAACCGCGAGGCGGCGATCGATACGATCCTCGCCAACATGCCGCAGATGTCGCGCGAGGTCGCCTCGGGTGCGCTCGACGTCTACATCGACCTGCAGACCGGCATGCGCCGCGACGGCGCGTTCGACATGCCGGGCATCCAGACCGTGCTCGACCTGCGCCGCGAGTTCGGCCCCGCGCCCGACGATTTGCACGGGCCCGATCACTACATCGATCGGCGCTACCTCGAGATGGCGAAGGGCCGCTAGAGCAGCAGCAGCAACGCGCCGACGATGGCGATGTTGGAGAACACGAACGACAGGTGCATGTGACGGCGCAGCGGATCGTCCATCGTCCAGAAGCGGTGGAAGATCGCGCTCGCCAGCACCGTGAAGACGATCAGGATGGCGGCGCCGATATCGGTGTGCCAGTCGAGCGCGACCAGCGTCCCGCCGACCGCCTGCATGGCAAACCCGATCCACAGCGTGGCATAGGGCATCGGCACGCCCATCGCCGCCATCCGGTCGGCGTGCTGGCGCACCTTGGTGGTCGCGTTGATCGCTAGCGTGCCCAGGAACAGGGACACGACCATCAGCTGGGCGACGGCGTGAAGCGTCGTCTTGTCTTCGTAGAACATGGAAATCGTACCTGCGGAGTGATCAAACCTGCGGGGTCTGGGGATCGAGACCGAGCGCCACCCGGCCATAGGTGGTGCCGGCCATGTCCCAGTTTACGGCGATGTGGGCCGACAGCGCATGCATGTCGCGGAACTTCCGCTGCAGCGAACTGTCGAGGAAGATTCCCTGCCCGCCCATGGTGCCGAACAGGCGCGTGACGGCCTCGCGGCACTGACGCGCGACCCAGGCATGGTCGCGGCGATTGCGTGCGCGCTCGAGCATGTCCAGCTCGCGCCCCGCGCGCATCGCCGCCATGGCGTCGCCGGTGTCGCGCAGCAGCAGCAGCCGGGCGCCCTCGATCTGGGCGGCTGCCTCGGCCACGTGCAGCTGCAGGGACTGGAACTCTGCCGCGCGCATGCCGCGCGAGGTGCGCGACGCGCCCATCGTCCCGACCACCGCGTCGAGCAGGCTCTCGGCGATGCCGAGCGAGGGCGCCACCAGCAGGAACGGCACGGCCGGCGGGTGCGGCAGCATATAGAGCGCCGGGGTGTCGGCCCCCTGGCCGCGCCCCTTGCCGCCCGCCGCGGCCAGGCGCGAGGGCAGGGTCCGGTGGTCGGGCACATGCGCGCCGGCGACGCGGAATGTCTTGCTGCCGGTCCCCGCGAGCCCCATCACCGTCCAGTCGTCGACGATCTCCACCTCGGTGCGCGGCACCAGGCAGAAATTGGGCTCGACCGCCGCATCCGGGCCGGTCGGCAGGAGCGCCATCAGGATCAGCCAGTCGGCATGGTCGCAGCCGCTCGACCAGCTCCAGCTGCCCGAGATGCGCCAGCCGCCCCCCTCGCGGACCGCCTCGCCGCCGGGCGTGAAGCCGGCCGAGACCAGATGGTCGGGATTCTCGCCCCAAATGTCGTCGGCCGCGCGCGGATCGAACATGCCGATCAGGATCTGGTGGTCGGTATAGACGCCGGCGACCCAGCCGGTGGACGCACAGCCGCGCGCCAGGGTCGCGACGATGTCGCAGGCCTCGTCGAGCGGGGTCTCGGCGCCGCCGAAGCGGGCCGGCTGGCAGATCCGGTGCAGGGCCGCGGCCTTGAGGTCGGCGATGTTCGCATCAGGCAGGCGGCGAAGGCGCTCGGTCTCCGCCGCCCGTTCCGCGAGCGTCGGCACGAGCGCTGCAGCGCGGGCTATGAGCTCCCGTCCCGGCGGCACGCCAGCATCTTCCGGCATCGGCGGTTTCCCCCTCCCTGTCCGGGGCCCAGTGAAGGCCCTGCCGGGAGCGCGGTCAAGCCGCGCCGTGCCGGCGCGCGCGTACCGATTGGTGCGCCGGGCCGGTTGATCTAGACTTCGTGCCCGGACAGGCAGGGAGAACCTTCATGGACGGACTGACCACCGACACCCGCACGGCTGAATCCGCCGACGACGGCGACGCCTTCACGCGGCGCGCGCGCTATTACAGCCCCGCCAACATCTTCAAGCTGAAGCGCGCGCCGATCCGGCAGCACGTGTTCCTGGCCGAACGCGACCGGGCGATGGCGCCCGATGCGCCGACCGGCTGGATCACGCTGGACATCGGCGAGGCGATCGCGATCCCCTCGCCGGCGACGACCCCGCTGATGCTGGCGCGCTATGCCGCGATCCGGCCGGGCGAGACGCTGACGGGCGAATTCGCAGCCTCAGGCGAGTTCTACTTCGTGATCGCGGGCGCCGGCCGCGTCGAAAAGGCGGATGAGGCATTCGACTTCGCACCTGCCGACATCTTCGCGCTGCCCGGCGGCGGCGAGACGCGCCTGACGGCGGGGCCCGACGGCGCGGTTCTGTTCCAGGTGACGAACGAGCCCGAACTCGCCTTCCACGGCCTTGCCGCACCCGGCCCGGCCGATGCGCCGACCCAGGCCGCGCGCTATCCGATGGCGGAAATCCAACGTCAGATGGACTTGGCACGCGCCGCCCAGGCCGCCGACCCGGACGCCTCGGGCCGCGCCCTGCACCTGACCAGCGAGAAGCTCGACGCCCAGCAGGCGATCCACCCGACGATCAAGCTGGCCGTCAATTCGCTCGACGCGCATTCGGTGCAGCGTCCGCACCGGCACAACTCCGTCGCGCTGACCCTGCCCATCCAGGCCGAGGGCGTGTATTCCGTGATCGAGGGCAACCGCCACGACTGGCATCCCTATGCGCTGATGATCACGCCGCCGGCCGAGCGGCACGAGCACCGCAACGAGGGCGACGACATGATGCTGTCGCTCGTCGTACAGGATGGCGGGCTCTACTTCCACTGCCGCACCATCGGCTTCAGCTTCGACTGACCCACACCCAGGCCCCGCACCAAGGAAGACGACCATGTCCATCTCGATGCACCGGATCACGGTGCCGGTCTACACAAAGATGCTCACCAACCTCGACTTCGTGCTCGGCCGCGGCACGGAATACGCCGCCGCGAACGGCATCGACGAAGCTGCCTTCATGAACCGCAAGTTTGCGGACGACATGTTCCCGCTGTCGCGCCAGGTGCAGCAGGCCTGCGTCCATGCCCGCATGGCGATCGCGCTGCTTGCGAAAGTCGAGGCGCCGGCCCTGCCCGAGGACCCGCCGGCCGATTTTACCGACGCGCGGCAACGCATCGCCGACACGCTGGCGTTCCTCGGTGCGGTCGCCCCCGCGGCGCTCGACGGCGACCCCGAGCGCGACGTGACGATCCGCAACCGGGTCGGCGAGTTCACCATGCCGGCGATCGAATACGTCCTCGAGATCGCCCACGCCCAGGTCTATTTCCACTGCACCACGGCGTACGACCTGCTGCGCGCCGAGGGCGTGCAGATCGGCAAGATCGACTTCCTCGGGAACGTGCTGAAGAGCCGGATGGTCAACCGCTAGGCAGCGAGCGAAAAGTCGGCCGCCGCGTCGCCTGTTTTCCCCGCCTCACGGACCGGGCTATGCAGCCTTCAGGCCGCTTCCGTTCTGACATCCACGACGAATTTTCGACCCAAACCCAGGGCTATCGCCAGGTTCAACTGTTCGACGCTGGATGGATGATCGATGTCCAGCATGCGGCGCACCAAAACTTCATTCTTGTTCATTCGCTTCGCCAGTTCGCGACGCGAAAGCCCGCTGGCGCGAAAATCCCGATAAAGGGACAGTTTCAGTGCGACCAAAGGGTCGATATCGATGACGAAACCATCGCCATCACCGCGAACCGGTGACGGATCCGGAATTTCGTCATTCGCCTGGATGCGACAAGCAAGCGCTGTCATTAGCGCATCTCTCGCCAAATCTCGGCATTCCGCTTCCGTGAGAAACCCCTCATGCCAGCTCACGATCTCCAGGAAGTCAGGAAAAATCAGGCCGGTCTCGCCGCGTTCGAGATCCACTTCCAGGTGGAATAGACGCGGCCGCCCGGTACGCCCAAGGATCTGGTGACGCGCGAGGTCTGGCGCCACGACTGCCTGGGCTAGGCGTCAGCCGCGGCCCCGCAATTCCCGGTCGTACATCGCGAAGACGATCTCCCAGTCCCGGTTGGCGGCCTGCTTGTCGTAGACGTCGCGGTCGGGGATCGCATAGCCATGGTGGGCGTCGGCGTGCACCAGCTGGCGGTAGTTCGCCGGCTGGCCCGCGAACGCGGCCTCGACGGCGGCGATCACCTCGGGCGGGGTGTAGTGGTCGAGCGCGCCGAACCCGCTGTAATAGGAGCCGCGCACCTTCGGCGCATCGCGATAGGGCGCGTCGGGCGCATCGGTGACCAGCCGCGTCGGGTGCAGGCTGGCCGTCGCGCGGAACCGGTCGGGGAAGGCGCCCGCCACCCGCAGCACGTGCCGGCCGCCCATGCAGTAGCCGATCGAGCCCGCCGGGCCGGACTTCACCGCATCGAGCCCGTCGAGACAGTCGAGCAGGGCGCCGGTGTCGGCGATCGCCATCGGGTCGGTCAGGTGGGTCCAGTAGTCCTGCAGCTTCTTCTGCTCGGCCTCGGGCAAGTCCTTCAGCGAGGCGGTCGTGCCGTCGGGGTTGCGATAGTCGAAATGCACGCCGCCCTGGCGGTAGTACAGGTTCGGCACCGCGACCGCGTAGCCGACGCACGCGATCCGGCGCGCAACATCGCGCAGCTGCTCGCGCACGCCCCAGATGTCCATGTAGATCACCACCGGCGGATAGGCGCCAGGGGCTTCCGGATGAACCAGGAAAGTCTCCATGGTCCCGTCCGCGGTCGGCACCTCGAGCGTTTGTTCGTGCATGTCCGTTCCCCCTGTTTCCGGCGAAGCTTAGGTCCGGCGGGCCGGCACGCCAACCCGTCGCCGACGGGTCGGCGCGATTTCCGATTTCCTCCGTTCCTGTGGCAAAATTCGGCCGCAAACGCGTGCGATGAAAGCCGGCAAGGGGAGGACGCAACGATGATCGGGGAAACCACGAACGGGCTTGGGGTTCAAGCGCTCGCACTGGGAGCGTTCGTGGCCGGAACGGTGCTGCTCGGCGCAACATCCGCCCGGGCCGGTAGCGACGGCGTCACCGGCGAGGAGGTGCTGGCCGCGCTGCGCAACGCAGACATCCGCGCGACCCTCAACGCCGGCCCGTACGACGATCCGGAGATTTCCGCGAGCGCCCGAGGCACGGACTTCCAGGTGAAGTTCTATGGCTGCGACGCCGGCGTGTGCGCCAGCTTCATGTACAGCGCCGAGTACATCGTCGACAGCGCGCCGTCGCTGGAGTGACCTGCCCCCTTAACCGGTTCCATTTGCTGAGTTAGAGAATTGGCATCTGGATCCATCTTGAAGGGAGCAGAGATGCCGAGGAAACGTTTTTCGGTCGAACAGATCATCAACCACCTGCGGGCAACGATTTCGCCCAGCAAACGTCCGTGGTACGTCCGCGGGAGCCCTTAAATGACTAGAGGCCTCAGCAGGTTTTGAATAACCCATTGAGGCCTCTAGAGAATTTGGAGCGGGAAACGAGATTCGAACTCGCGACCCTCACGTTGGCAACGTGATGCTCTACCACTGAGCTATTCCCGCATCGCGAAGCCGGACATAAGCGCAACCCGGCAACGATTTCAAGTGCCGAAGATACGCTTTCGCGCGTTTCCGCGCACGCGTTGTCGCGCGACGTCGATTCCCGCTATATCCCCCGCCATGACCGACGGTCCCGACATCGAGACCCCGCTGCACGCGCGCCTGGACGCGCTCGACATCGCGGTGACCGTGCACCGCCACCCGCCGCTGCACACGTTGGAAGAGTCCCGGGCGCTGCGCGGAACCCTGCCCGGGGGCCACATCAAGAACCTGTTTCTGCGCGACAAGAAGCGCAACCGCTGGCTGGTCACGGCGCCCGAGGACGCGGCGGTCGACCTGAAGGCGCTGCGCCATGTGCTCGGCGCGAGCGGGAACCTCAGCTTCGGCAGCGCCGAGCTGCTGCAGAAATCGCTCGGCGTGCGGCCCGGCTCGGTCACGCCCTTCGCCGTGATGAACGATCCCGACGGCCGCGTCACCAAGGTGCTGGCGCGCGGCGTGCTCGACCACGACACGATCAATGCGCACCCGCTCCAGAACGAGGCCACCGCGGCGATCGCGCGCGACGACCTGCTGCGCTTCCTGGAGGCGTGCGGCCACCCGCCCCTGGTGATCGACCTGCCATGACGGCGGGCACGCGCGGCGCATGCACGCGGGGCTTGATAGCGGGCCGGCGAGGCTCCATGTTCTGCCCCGAACACAAGAAAACCTGAAACGAGTGCCCGCCATGGACCCCATTCTCAACGATCCCGCCGCCCCGGCCGGCGCCACAGCGCCCGGCGGCGACGTCGTCATCGATTCCGACCAGAACAAGTTCGTGCGCGACGTGATCCAAGCCTCGCGCGAGCTGCCGGTGATCGTCGACTTCTGGGCCGAGTGGTGCGGCCCCTGCAAGACCCTTGGCCCGATCCTGGAGAAGATCGTGCGCGAGTCCGGCGGCGCGGTCCGCCTGGTCAAGGTCGACGTGGACAAGAGCCCCGACCTGTCGGCTCAGCTGCGCATCCAGTCGATCCCGACCGTGTATGCCTTCCGCGACGGCCAGCCGATCGACGGATTCCAGGGCGCGTTGCCCGAGAGCCAGATCAAGGCCTGGGTCGACCAGCTGATCAAGGTGCATGGCGGCAACGCCGCGGCCGGCCCGTCGCCGATCGACACCGCGCTCGAGGCCGCCGATGCGGCGCTCGCCGAGGGCGACATTGCGAACGCCGGCGCCATGTACGCCCAGGTCCTGAACCAGGAGCCGTCGAACACGAAGGCGCTGGCGGGAATGGCGCGCGCCTATATGAAGGCCGGCCAGAACGACAAGGCGCGCGCGCTGATCGACCAGGCCGACGAGGAGGCCCGCGCCAGCGACGAGGTGAAATCCGTCATCTCGGCGCTCGAACTCGCCGAGGCCGGCGCGGCGGCGGCGGGCGAGCTGGACTCGCTGGGCGCCCGGCTCGACTCCGACCCGGCCGACCACAAGGCGCGATTCGACCTGGCCGTCGCGCTGTTCGCGACGGGCGACCCCGAGGGCGCGATCGACGCGCTGATCGAGATCATCCGCCGCAAGCGCGACTGGAACGACGATGCCGCACGCACCGAACTGCTGAAGATCTTCGAGGCGCTCGGCCCGACGGACCCGATCACGGTCGCGGGACGGCGCAAGCTCTCCTCGGTCCTGTTTTCGTGACCGGCACGCCGTCCGGCCCTGTCCCCGACACAAGATCCGACACCACGCCGGACGGGCTGCCGGACGCGCTGCCGCTGTTTCCGCTCAACGGCGTGCTGCTGTTGCCGCGCGGCACCCTGCCGCTCAACGTGTTCGAGCCGCGCTATCTGGCGATGGTCGACGCCGCGCTCGGCCAGGGCCGCACCATCGGCATCGTCCAGCCCGCCGCCGACGGCACGCCGGGGCTCAGCGCGCCGGACGGTACCAACCTCTACCGGACCGGCTGCGCCGGACGGATCGTCGCCTTCCAGGAGACCGGCGACGGCCGCTACATGATCGAGCTGCGCGGCATGTGCCGTTTCGACATCGCCGAGGAGCTCGAGATGCGCGACGGCTATCGCCGCGTGCGGCCCGACTATGCGCCCTTTGCGGGCGATCTCGCGCCGGCGGCGCCCGTCGCGATCGACCGCGAGCGCCTGCTCGCCGGCCTCAAGGGCTTCTTCGAGCAGCGCAGCATCGCGGCCGATTGGGACGCGCTGGCCCAGACGCCCGACGAGCGCCTGGTCACCACCCTGTCGATGGTCTGTCCGTTCGAGCCGGCCGACAAGCAGGTGCTGCTCGAGAGCCGCGATCTGGAGGCGCGTTGCAAACTTCTCATCGGCCTGCTCGAATCGGCCCTGCGCGAAGGCGGCGACGGCCGCCCGTCGCTCAATTGAGGAGGCAGCATGTCCCCGGCTGAAAACACCCAGGGCGGCACGATTGGCGGGAGCAAGGGCGCGGCGAAGGTCGACCCCAGGCTGCTCGAGATCCTGGTCTGCCCCGTTACCAAGGGACCGCTCGAATACGACGCGGAGAGACAGGAACTGATCAGCCGGCAGGTGGGCCTCGCCTATCCGATTCGCGACGGGATCCCGATCATGCTCGCCGACGAGGCGCGCACCCTCGACGACAATGGCTGAGCCCGGCGCCGTGAACGCGCCCACCGCTTGGCCGACCGAGCTCCGCTACGCCAAGGACGACAAGACCCTGACGGTCGCCTTCGACGACGCCGCGACCTTCACCCTGCCGGCGGAGTATCTGCGCGTCTACAGCCCGTCGGCCGAGGTGCGCGGCCACGGCGCCGACGAGCGCAAGATCATCGAGGGGCGCCGCCATGTCGGGATCATGAAGATCGAGCCGGTCGGCAACTACGCGGTGCGGCTGCACTTCGACGATCTGCACGACACCGGCCTCTATTCCTGGACCTACCTGCGCGAGCTGGGCGAGAACCATGCCGCATGGTGGGCACAGTACGAACGCGATCTGGCCGAACGCGGCCTCAGCCGCGATCCCTGATCGGCCGGCGCTGCGGCGCGCGGCCTATCCGACCTCGACATCCGCCAGCACCACGCCGGCATCCTTCATCTGCGCCTTCGCGGCGGCAAGCGAGCCGCCAGTGTCGATCGCCCGGCACGCCGTCTCCAGAACCGTCACCGCGGATCCCGTGCGCCGTGCATCGAGCGCCGTCCAGGCGACGCAGAAGTCGGTGGCAAGCCCGCACACGAACAGCCGCGTCAGCCCGCGCTCGCGCAGATAGCCGGCAAGTCCGGTCGGGGTCGCGTGGTCGTTCTCGTAGAACGCCGAATAGGAATCGATCTCCCGCCGAAATCCCTTGCGCACGATCAGCTCCGCGCCAGGCACGTGCAGGTCCGGGTGGAACGCGGCACCGGGCGTGTCCTGCACGCAGTGGTCGGGCCACAGGATCTGGGGGCCGTAGGGGGCCGTGACCGTCTCGAACGGCGCCTTGCCCGCATGGGACGAGGCGAAGGATTCGTGGCCGGGCGGGTGCCAGTCCTGGGTCAGGATCACATGTTCGAAGTGCGCCGCAAGGTCGTTCACCAGCGGCACGATCTCGTCGGTACCGGGCACCACCAGCGAACCGCCGGCGCAGAAATCGTTCTGCAAGTCGACGACCAGCAGGGCGTCGCCCGACCCGAGGTATGCGGACATCGGCCTAGAGCGCCTCGCCGCGCACCAGCCGCGGCAGGTCGCCGACCACGCCCATGGCATGGCGCATCAGGAAGCGGCGCGCCGGCGGCGTCGCGTTGACCGCCGCCAGGCCAAGGTCGCGCGCCACGCGCAGCGGCGCGAAGTCGTTGGAGAACAGCCGCGTCAGCGCGTCGGTGACCACGGCGAGGAGCATGTTGTCGAACCGCCGCCAGCGTTCGTAACCGGCGAGGATGTCGGGTTCGCCGATGTCGCGGCCCAGCCGGCGCGCATCGACCAGCAGCTCCGCCAGCGCGGCGACATCGCGGATGCCCATGTTGAGGCCCTGGCCGGCGATCGGGTGGATGGCGTGCGCCGCATCGCCGACCAGCGCGAGCCGCCGGTCGGTGTAACGGATCGCGTGGCTGAGGCCCAGCGGGTGCACGCGGCGCGGGCTGGCCAGCGCGATCTCGCCCAGGAAGCCGCCGACCCGGTCCGCCAGTTCGGCGGTGAAGCGGGCGTCGTCCATGGCCGTGATCGCGTCGGCCAGCGCGTCGGCCTCGCTCCACACGATCGAGGAGCGGTGGCGCAGCCCCGCGATCGGCGTGTCGGCGTCCTTGAGCGGCAGGATCGCGAACGGCCCGCCCGGCAGGAAGCGCTCATGCGCGACGTTGTCGTGCGGGCGTTCGTGGACGATGTTGCACACGAAGCTCGACTGGCCATAGCGCCACTTGGTCACGGGAATGCCCGCCCCGCGCCGCAGCGTCGAGGCTCGCCCGTCACACGCCAGCACGAGACGGGCGCGCACCGTGCGCCCGTCGGCCAGTGCGACCTCGGCCCCGGCCGTCTCGCGCGTCACGCCGGCGATCTCCGCCGGCGCCAGCATGGCAATGCGCGGATCGGCCGCGGAACGGGCGTAGAGCGCGTCGCGGATGTCGCGGTTCTCGACGATGCAGCCCAGCGGCTCATCACCGATCTCGGCATGGTCGTAATGCAGAAACAGCCGCGAGTCGCCGTCGCTGACGCGTATCCGCTTGATCGGGCAGGCGCGGGGCGCCAGCCCGTCCCACAGCCCGATCCCGTCGAGCACCCGCGCGCTGCCGGCCGCGATTGCCGTCGTGCGGCCGTCGAACCCGGCCGCGGTCATCGCCGCGGGATCGGTCCGGTCGATCACGGCAACCGATAGGCCCGCGCCGGCGAGGGCACAGGCCAGGGTCAGGCCCGTCATCCCGGCGCCGACGATCGCGGCCTCAACGACTATCGGATTTCCGGCATCGCTCATGCCCGCACCATCGCGCCGGATGCCTCGCGTGTCCATGCGGCAGAACCCCACACCGGAGAATTTCCTGTCACAACGTTGCACATAATTTAACCATACGAACGTCAGTGCACTGGTTTTGATCAACGCCGGCGCCGGCAGCGCGACCCGAAAGCAACCAACACGCTGTAATCAAACAGATATCCGTCTCCGAGGATTCTGGAACGGGATTTGTAATTCGGATTCCGAGACTGCGGCCGAATCGTCGGCCGCGGGCACTGGCTCGCGCAGAAGGGGGCTTTCATGAAGCTGGTTATGGCGGTCATCAAGCCGTTCAAACTCGACGAGGTACGCGAGGCGCTCACCGAACTCGGTGTGGCGGGCCTCACGGTGACCGAGGTCAAGGGATACGGGCGGCAGAAGGGGCAGACGGAGATCTATCGCGGCGCGGAATACGCCGTGAGCTTCCTGCCCAAGGTCAAGGTCGAGGTCGTCGTCGACGATGGCCAGGTCGCTTCCGTCGTCGAAGTCATCGCCAAGGCGGCCAACACCGGTCGGATCGGCGACGGCAAGATTTTCGTCGTGGGCGTTCTCAGCGCGATGCGGATTCGCACGGGCGAGACCGGCACCGAAGCGCTCTAGGCACAAGGAGTTATCGAACAATGTTCCGCTTGAAAACCAAGACGGTCGTGGGCATCGCTGCCGCGGGCGCGGGATTGCTGCTGGCCGGGCCCGCCGCGGCGGCGGTGGAGGCCGAGACCGCCTACGTCTTTAATACATTCTCGTTCCTGTTCGCCGGCGCGCTGGTGATGTGGATGGCCGCCGGCTTCGCGATGCTCGAATCCGGGCTCGTGCGCTCGAAGAACACGGCGACGATCTGTCTCAAGAACATCGCGCTCTAATCGATCGCGGGCATCCTCTACTACGTCATCGGCTACAACCTGATGTACGTCGATGTCGGCGGCTTCATGGGCTCGATTTCGTTCCTCTACAACCCCTCGGAGGCGGAACTGGCGCTGCTGGGGGCCGACGAGGCCACCGAAGCGCTGGTCTCGCCCGTCATCGAGGGCGGCTACTCCGTGGCGTCGGACTGGTTCTTCCAGATGGTCTTCGTCGCCACCGCGGCCTCGATCGTCTCGGGAACCGTGGCCGAACGCATCAAGCTGTGGCCGTTCCTGATCTTCGTGGTCGTGCTGACCGGCATCATCTATCCGATCCAGGGTTCCTGGACCTGGGGCGGCGGCTGGCTGTCCGAGATGGGCTTCTCCGACTTCGCGGGCTCCACCATCGTCCATTCGGTGGGCGGATGGGCCGCGCTGACCGGCGCCGTCATCCTCGGTGCCCGCAAGGGAAAATACGGTCCAGACGGCCAGGTCAACCCGATCCCGGGCGCCAACCTGCCGCTGGCCACCCTGGGCACGTTCATCCTGTGGCTCGGCTGGTTCGGCTTCAACGGCGGCTCGCAGCTGGCGCTGGGCTCGGCGGCGGACGCCACCTGGATGGCCATCGTCTTCACCAACACCAACCTCGGTGCCGCGGGCGGCGTCGTGGCGGCGATGCTGATGACCCAGGCGCTGTACAAGAAGGTCGACCTGACGATGGCGCTCAACGGCGCGATCGCCGGCCTGGTCTCGATCACGGCCGGCCCGGACCTGACCAACCATTTGATGTCGATCGTCGTCGGCGCGATCGGCGGCGTGCTCGTGGTGATCACGATCCCGCTGCTCGACAAGCTCCGGATCGACGACGTGGTCGGCGCCATCTCGGCCCATCTCGTCGCCGGAATCTGCGGCACGCTGGCCGTCGGCGTCGTCGGCGGCGGCGACCTGGTCGTCCAGATCATCGGCATCGTCGCCATCGGCGCCTTCGTCGTGGTCACCAGTTCTATCGTCTGGCTGGTGCTGAAGCACACGATGGGGATCCGGGCCAGCGAGGAGGACGAGGATTCCGGCCTCGACATGGCCGAGCTCGGCCTCGAGGCCTACCCCGAGTTCGGGCGCGGTTCGCAGCGCGCCTGACGGGCCCATCGGTCCAACTTCCCCCGAAACTGTGGCCCGGCGGTCTCCCGCCGGGCCTTTTTTCGTGCCCAACTCACCGGTTTCGCCGAATTCTGCGCCAAAACCCTGAAAAAATGGCCAAAATCACTTTATCCACACGTAGTTTCTTACGTGATCCGCAGCGAATCCCTCTCGATTCCCATGGCAGGCGCGCATTTTTCTTGAGTCATTTATTAGCCGGTGGATACAAGTGCATGACTCTGGTACTATTTTCGTGCTTTCACTTTGTGCGAAGGCGGATTCTGGCGCACCCGGCATGCACAACGACATCCTCGACAAGCTTTCCGATTACCCGTTCGACCGGCTGCGGGCGCTGCTGGGCGACGCCCGGCCGCCCGAGGGCTGCGTCCCGATCCACATGCAGATTGGCGAGCCGAAACACGCGCCGCCCGAGTTCATCGCCCCGATCCTGACCCGCGACATGTCGGAATGGGGGCGCTATCCCCCGCCCAACGGTCCCGACGAGCTGCGCGCGGCCATCGCCGACTGGTGCACGATGCGCTACGACCTGCCGGCCGGCATGGTCGACCCGGCGCGCCACATCGCCGTCGTCTCGGGCACCCGCGAGGCCCTGTTCATGGCCGCCCTGCTGTCGGTGCCGACGGCGAAGGCCGGCGCGCGGCCGGCCGTGCTGATGCCGAACCCGTTCTACCAGGTCTATGTCGGCGCCGGCGCGCTGGCGCGCGCGGACGCCGTTTTCATGCCCGCCGGGCCCGAATCGGGCTTCCAGCCCGACTTTTCGAAGGTGGCGGAGGCCGACCTCGATCGTGCGGCGCTGGCCTACATCAACACGCCGGCCAACCCGCAAGGCTCGGTCGCCTCGCTCGACCAGCTCTGCGCGGCGGTCCGGCTGGCGCGCGAACGCGACTTCGTGCTGGCCGTCGACGAGTGCTATTCCGAGATCTACACCGGCGACAAGCCGCCCGGCCTGTTCGACGCCTGCCGCGAGATCTCCGGCGCCGGGGGCGGCGACGACCCCTTCGCCAACACCCTGGTCTTCCACTCGCTGTCCAAGCGCTCCAACGTGCCCGGCCTGCGCTCGGGCTTCGTGGCGGGCGATCCCCGGCTGATCCGCCTGCTGCTGCGCCTGCGCCAGTATGGCGGCGCCCAGGTGCCGCTACCGGTGATGCATGCCTCGGCCGCGCTGTGGCGCGACGAGGCGCATGTGGCCGCGAGCCGCGAACTGTACCGCCGGAAGTTCGACCGCGCGCTCGAGATGCTCGGCGGTGCGTTCGGGGCCGCGCGCCCCGGCGGCGGCTTCTATCTCTGGCTCGATGTCGGCGACAGCGAGGCCGCGGCCTACCGGCTGTGGGCCGAGGCGGGGCTGCGCGTCCTGCCCGGCGCCTACCTGGCGCGCGACTATCCCGAGGGCTCCAACCCCGGCGCCGCCTACATCCGGATGGCGCTGGTCGACGACCTGGCGACCACCGAGGAGGCGATGCGGCGCCTCCTCGCAACCCTTCCCCACTAGCGAACACCCACGGACGAGGCGAGACAGACCATGGCAGTGAACGCACACCCCGAAGCCGGCGGCCAGCTGGCCCGCGGCCTTGCCCGGCGCCTCACCTTCCTGCCCGATCCGGTGCGCGCATTCGCGCGCCGCCGCCTGTTCGAGATCGCCGGCGGGGCGTTCCTTCTGGCCGCCGCGGCGCTGGCCGTGGCGCTGGGCAGCTACGACAGCCTCGATGCCTCGCTGAACAACGCGACGGGCCGCAGCCCCGCCAACCTGCTCGGCGCGCCGGGCGCCACCGCAGCCGATCTGGGCCTGCAGTCGTTCGGCCTCGCCGCCGCCCTGCCCATCCTCGCCCTCCTCGCCTGGGGCGCACGGCTGGTGCGCCATCTGCCGGTGTACCGCTTCGGCTGGCGCGTGCTGGCACTGCTGCTCGCCGTCTGCGCCGTTGCCTTCGCGCTGTACGCCGTGCCCGCCCCGGCGGGCTGGCCGGTGCGCGCCGGGCTGGGCGGCACCTTCGCCGACC
>JAYOFO010000010.1:0-52348 GCA_038117265.1 Rhodospirillaceae bacterium | reverse complement strand
CGCCTGCCTGCTGCGCAGCGAGGACAAGCCGCACCGCTGCCACCGCCGTCTGGTCGTCTAGTATCTGGAAGACCGGTGGGGGCGTTCGCTCGACGTGGCCCACCTTTAGGCGGGGGTGCCACGGTGTTAGCGTGTCTCCCGACACAGCGAACGGAAGCGACGCGATGAGCCTCGACCGCGATACCCTGCCGCCGCACGCGCAGCTGCGCGAGAGCGAAATCCCCATCGTCGACATCGGCCCGCTGCTCGCCGGCGCCTCCGGCGCGCTGGAGCGGGCGGCAGACGAGTTTCATGCCGCCTGCACCGGCATCGGCTTCATGGTGCTGGTCAACCACGGGATCGACGGGGACATCGTCGAACGCGCCTTCGAGGCCTCGCGCCGGTTCCACGCCCTGCCGATGGACGAGAAGATGAAGGTGCGCATGAACCGGCACCAGTGCGGCTACATGCCGCCCAACGTGTCGGTGCACCGCGACACGTTCGAGAATCGGGAGTCGGCGCTGCGCCCGCAGCCCAGCGAGGCCTTCAAGTTCACCTTCGACCTGGCGCCCGACGATCCCGACCACGGCAAGGGCCGGCGGTTCCGCGGCCACAACAAGTGGCCCGACGAGGCCCTCGTGCCGGGGCTGCACGACGCCTTCATGGACTTCCACCTGACCTTCGAGGCGCTCGGCCAGAAGCTGCTGCCGCCGATCGCCGCCTCGCTCGGTCTCGATCCGGACTATTTCGCGCCCTTCTTCGCGCGGCCCAGTTCGATGACCCGGATCGCCCATTACCCCGCGACGGGGGTGCCGGACGAGATCGTCACCCTGCCCGGCCATCGTGACCTGTCGTTCCTGACCCTGATCCCGCCGGCGACGCGCGTGGGGCTGGAGGTCTTCACGCCCGACGGCGTGTGGGTCGATCAGCCGGTCGTGCCCGAAGGCGTGCTGTTCAACACGGGCAGCACGCTCAGCCACTGGACTAACGACGTCTACGCCCCGACCCTGCACCGGGTGCGCACCGACCCGCACGAGGACCGGCACTCCAACATCTATTTCCTGTATCCCGACGTCGATGCGCGCATGGAATGCGTGCCGACCTGTGTCGGAACGGACCGTCCGGCGGCCTATGAACCGGTGACGTTCGGCGCGTTCCACGCCGACTACGCGGCCCGCAACTTCGCCTATGCGGAGGACTGGGACTGAGGCGCCGCCGCGCCGGCTAGCAGAGCCGGTGCTTCTGGTCCATGCGCAGGGCGTCGAGTTCCTTTTCCCAATGCTCCTCGCCCGGCGGCTGATGAATGCCGAGCGTGGCCTTGTGGTAATCGAAATCGTCCTCGCCTTCGGCCGGCTTGCGGTCCCAGCTGTCGCGGGTGACCAGCGCCGACCAAGTGCCCAGCACGACACACACGACGATCGCGCCGACGATGATGATGGCTTCGATGCTCATGACATGTCTCTCGTTCTCGGCCCAACCGATCGGCAGGCATTCGAACCATGCCACAACCGCATCGGATCGCCCAATCAACTCGCGGCGAGCAATGGCATCGGCGCGCCACGGGTCGTAGTATCCCTGCCGTCGAGATGAGGACACGATGACCTTCGATCCGATCCAAGATACCGAGGATGCCGCGCGCCGCGTGCGCGCGGACGGACCCGACTTCGTCAAGGTGGGCCTCTTCGACATCGACGGGGTCATGCGCGGCAAATTCATGCACCGCGACAAGTTCCTGGCCACGCTGGAGAAGGGTTTCGGATTCTGCGACGTGGTCCTCGGCTGGGACATCGACGACCAGCTCTACGACAATGCCAGGATCACCGGATGGCATACCGGGTTTCCCGACGTGCGGGTGCGGATCGTACCCGAGACCGGCCGGCGGATACCGTTCGAGGACGGGTGCTGGCTGTTCATCGCCGAGTTCGCCGATGGGGCCGCAGCGGTATGCCCGCGCAACGTGCTGCGCCGGACCCTCGCACGGGTCGAAGACGCCGGCTTCACGGCACGGGCCGGCTTCGAGTACGAGTTCTTCCTGTTCGACGAGACCCCGGCCTCCGTGCGCGCCAAGAACTATCACGGTATGACCCCGGTAACCCCGGGAAATACCGGGTATTCCCTGCTGCGGCAATCAACCCTAAGTGACTTATATCGTGAGGTATTTACGGTTTCCGAAGCGCTGGGAGCCATACTCGAGGGCATTCACGAGGAGATGGGCCCGGGTGTGGTCGAGGCCGCCCTGGCGCCGGCTTCCGGAGTCGCGGTCGCGGACCGTGCCGCGCTGTTCCGGACCTTCGCGAAGGTGGTCGCGCAGCGCCACGGAGCGATGGCCACATTCATGGCGAAATGGGACGCCGCCCAGGCCGGCCAATCGGGCCATCTGCACCTTTCCCTGGCCCCCGTCGGCGGCGGGACCAACGCCTTCCATGACGACGATGTGCCGGACGGCATGACCGCAACCATGCGGCACTTCATCGGCGGTCTGCAGACTTGGGGGCCGGAGTTGGCCGCGCTCTTTGCACCCACCGTGAATTCCTACCGACGGCTCGTCCCCGGCATGTGGGCGCCGACCGACATGAGCTGGGGAATCGACAACCGTACCTGCGCGATCCGGGTCATACCCGGCGACGCCGAAAGCTTGCGGATCGAGTTCCGCGCCCCCGGCGCCGACGCCAACCCCTATCTCGCCATGGCCGCGACCCTGGCCGCAGGGATGGAGGGCATCGCGCGGAAGACGGCGCCCGACGATCCGATCTCGGGCGACGCCTACGCCGCCCCCCAACCGCCCGAGCGGCACCTCCCCCGCACGCTCGAGGACGCCGCCGCGCGATTTGCCCAAAGCGAGGTCGCGCTCCGCTGGTTCGGCGACGCCTTCGTCGAGCATTTCGCCGCGACGCGTGACTGGGAGGTCCGGCAGTTCCGCAAGCACGTGACCGACTGGGAACTGGCGCGCTATTTCGAACTCATCTGACACCGGAGCCGATCTCATGACACAGGACGTCTCGTTCCTTCGCGGCACCTGGAACTTCCCCACGACGATCTGGTTCGGCGCGGGGAAGATCTCGATGCTCGCACGCGCCTGTCAGACGCTCGGCATGTCGCGACCGCTGCTTGTCACCGATCCCGGTCTCGCCGGGTCGGCGATGGTCGAGACGGTGCTTTCCGCCCTCGCCGAAGGCGGAGTGCCCGCGACCCTGTTCAGCGATCTCAAGCCGAACCCCGTCAGCGCCAACGTGTTCACCGGCCGCGACGCGATCCGCGCAAACGGTTGCGACGGCGTGATCGCGTTCGGGGGCGGCTCGTCGCTCGACACGGGCAAGACCATCGCCCTGCTCGCGGCCCAGGACGACGACGTGGACCTTTGGACGTTCGAGGACGGACGCAAGGATTGGCAGTCCGCCCACGCCCCCCTGCCCGTCGTCGCCGTCCCGACGACGGCGGGGACGGGATCGGAGGTCGGCCGCTCGGCCGTCGTCCTGAACGAGGCCACCGGGCGGAAGATGATCATCACCCATCCCGGGATGCTTCCCGGGTTGGTGATCGCGGACGCGGAGCTTATCGTCGGCCTGCCGGCGACGATCACGGCGGCGACGGGTATGGACGCGTTGGCCCATTGCCTGGAGGCATATTGTTCGCCGTTCCACAACCCGATGTGCGACGGGGTCGCGCTCGAGGGCATGCGGCTGGTCCACGCGAACCTGCCGACCGCGGTCTCCGACGGCGGCGACATGGTCGCCCGCTCGAACATGCTCGCCGCCGCATCGATGGGGGCCGCCGCCTTCCAGAAGGGGCTGGGCGCCATCCATGCGATGAGCCACCCGATCAGCGCGGCCTACGACACGCACCACGGGCTGACCAATGCGGTGGTCATGCCCTACGTGCTGGTGCGCAACCGCGCGGCCATCGCCGAGAAGCTGGCGCGCGTGTCGGCCTATCTGGGGCTGTCCGACACGGCAGCGGGCCATGCCGGCGGGTTCGAGGCTTTCCTCGACTGGACGCTCGAATTGCGGCGCGGGTTCGGCATGCCCCACACCATCGAGGAGCTGGGCGTCGAGAAAGACCGTTTCGACAGCCTGGCGAAGGACGCCGCGGCCGACCCGACGGCGATCGCCAACCCGATCCCGCTCGAGGTCGCGGACTTCCGGGACCTGTTCGAAGCTGCCTGGGCCGGCGTCCTCGGCTAGCCCTTGCGGTAGGGATTCGTCAAACCGTCCACGAGGGCGTGCAGCACCTCGCGGAACTGCGCTTCGGCCACGTCCATCAGGACCGCGTCCTCCAACGCTTCCTGGCAAATCTCCTCGATCTCGGCGAGGTTGTCGCGCAGGACGAGAGTCGATTCCTCGCAACTCATCGGTTCGCCGTCGGGCTGCTTCCAGACATCGGGCTCTGCGGCGGCGCGTTTCGTGCTCGCGGGCATGGCGTTTACCTTCCGGCCCGCCGGTGCGGGCCTCGAATCGAATTTGTCGTCAGGGAAATAATATTCCAATTCCCCGCGTCACGCGCATCGGAACTGCAGACCGATCGATATCGGCCAACCGGTTCTTTCGAATGACACACAAGTTGTTGATATTCATTGAAGCTTAACGGCGCCGGGGCAAGATCTACGCGCATGGTTGACGTCACGCCCCCTGTGGGGCCCGGAGGGGACCATGACCGTATTCGATGCGCCATCCTTCGACGACCACGAGCATGTCGTCTTCGCGACCGATCGCGAGACCGGACTGCGTGCCATCGTGGCGATCCACAACACGAACCTCGGCCCGGCGGTCGGCGGCTGCCGGATGTGGCCGTACCGCGACGAAAATGCCGCGCCCCACGATGCGCTGCGGCTGGCGCGCGGCATGACATACAAGTCCGCGCTGGCTGGCCTGCCGTTCGGCGGCGGCAAGTCCGTCATCATCGGCGATGCGCGCACCGACAAGACACCGGCGCTAATGCGCGCCATGGGCCGCATCGTCGACAGTCTGGGCGGGCGCTACGTGGCGGCCGAGGATGTCGGCATGAGCGTCGCCGACATGGACGAGATGGCCAAGACGACGCGCCACGTCACCGGCACCAGCGCCGCCGGCGGAAACCCTTCGCCTTACACCGCCTACGGCGTCTTTCGGGGAATTCGTGCCGCCGTTGCCTTCAAGCTGAAGCACAATGAGGGGCTGGAGGACATCCAGGTCGCGATCCAGGGGCTCGGCTCGGTGGGCTTCGACCTTGCGCGGCGCCTGCACGAGGCCGGTGCGAAATTGCACGTTGCCGACATCGATACCGAAGCGGTGGCACGTGCGGCCGACCGCTTCGGAGCCGTCCCTGTGGACACGCACGAAATCCACGCCGCCGATGTCGATGTCTTCGCGCCCTGCGCGTTGGGCGGCGTCATCAACGATGCGACGGTGGGCGAGGTCCGCGCCGGCATCGTCGCCGGCTCGGCGAACAATCAGCTCGCCGAAGACCGCCACGGCGCGGAGCTGGCGGCGCGCGGCATCCTCTATGCGCCCGACTATGTGATCAACGCCGGCGGAATCATCGAGATTGCCCACGGCCCCGACTTCGGCGGAAGCCATGACGAAGCGACGATCCATGCGCATCTCGACCGGATCCACGACACGCTGACGGAAATCTTCCGGCGTTCGGAAGCCGAGAACGCCGCGACAAACTTCGTCGCGGACCGGATGGCCGAGGAACGATTCCGCGCGCACGTCGCCTGAGCGCCCTCGCAGCCCGAATTTGGCGCGCACGTCCCCGCGGCGGCGTCATGCCGCATCGGAATGAAAATTGATCTGAATCAATGCGATCCGGTTGCAATTGCGAACCACTTGCATATCACGGGTCGTGCGATTAGGTTGCCCGAGTTGAGAATGGTTATTACTTGCAAACACAGCGTTGGGGATTTCATATGCGCAGTCTCGTCTCCAGTCTTGCCATCGCGGCCGTCGCCGCTATCGCGACAACTCCGGCAGTCGCCGCCGACGAGCAGGCGGCGGTGGATCGCGGCGAGGTCAACGTCTACTCGTACCGTCAGCCGTTCCTGATTCAGCCGATGTTCGATGCCTTCACGCGCCAGACCGGTGTGAAGGTGAACGTCGTCTTCGCGCCGAAAGGCCTAGTCGAACGGCTCAAGGAAGAGGGTGCGAACAGCCCGGCCGACCTGATCTTCACCGTCGATATCGGCCGCCTCAACGACGCCTACGAGGCCGGTGTCACGCAGCCCGTGAAGACCGTGCACCTGACGGGCGCGATCCCCGAAGCGTTCCGCCAGGACAATGGCCACTGGTACGGCCTGACCCAGCGTGCGCGCCTCATTTTTGCTTCGAAGGAGCGCGTGTCGCCCGAAGAGGCCCCCAAGACCTATGAGGAACTGGCGGATCCGAAGTGGAAGGGCCGCATCTGCACGCGTTCGGGCAGCCACGTCTATCAGGTCGCCCTGACCGCGGCGATGATCGCCCATTACGGCGAGCCAAAGGCCGAGGAATGGCTCAACGGCGTGAAGGCCAACCTGGCGCGCAAGCCGCAGGGCAACGACCGCGCACAGGTCAAGGCGATCATGGAAGGCCAGTGCGATATCTCGCTCGGCAACAACTACTATTTCGGCCTGATGCTCCAGAACGAGGAGCAGTTCCCCTGGGCGCAGTCGGTGTACCCGGTGTTTCCGACGATCGGGGGCAGCGGCACCCATGTGAACATCTCGGGTGTGGCGCTCACCAAGGCGGCGCCGCACAAGGACAACGCCGTGAAGCTCATGGAGTTCCTGGCGAGCGGCCTCGCGCAACAGATGTATGCCGAGCAGAACTTCGAGTACCCGATCGTCGCAGGCGTGCCCCAGGCCGGCCTGCTTCGCGCGATGGGCGAACTCAAGGCCGACACGCTCGACCTGGACAAGGTGGCCGAGAACTGCGCCGCCGCGATCAAGCTCGTCGACAAGGTCGGCTACAACGACTGACGCAACGCCGCGCCAGCTTCCGCCATGACCGTCACAACGCTCGGCGCAATCCCGAAACCGACGCGCCCCCATAGGGGGCGCGTCTGGATTCTGGGCGAGGCCGCGCTGGCGCTTGTGGTGGCGGCCCCCATCATCGCGATCGCCGCCGTTGCCCTGTTTCCCACAGAGAACATCTGGCCCCATCTGGCCAGCACGATCCTGCCGCGCCACAGCTGGAACACGCTGGTTCTGATTCTGGGCAACAGCGTCGCGGTGTTCGTCATTGGCACGACGACCGCCTGGCTGACGAGCGCCTGCACCTTCCCGGGGCGTCGCGTGTTCGAATGGGCGTTGCTGCTTCCGCTGGCGGTTCCGGCCTACATCGTCGCCTTCGTCTACACCGACATCATGGAGTTCGCCGGACCCGTCCAGGGCCTATTGCGCGACGTCTTCGGCTGGCGCACCGCGCGCGACTACTGGTTCCCCGAGATCCGGTCCATGGGCGGCGCCATCTTCGTGATGTCATTCGTCCTCTACCCCTATGTCTATCTGCTGACGCGCGCGGCGTTCCAGGAACAGTCGGCCGGCGTCCTCGAGGCGAGCCGGACGCTCGGCCGCGGCCCCTGGCAGACCTTCTTCTCGGTCGCGCTTCCGCTCGCGCGCCCGGCCATCGTCGTCGGCATTGCGCTGGCCATGATGGAAACCCTGGCCGACTTCGGCACGGTCGACTTCTTTGCCGTCAACACGCTGACACGATCGGTCTTCAACGTCTGGCTGGGTATGGGCAACGCCGGCGGCGCGGCCCAGATCGCCCTCGTCACGCTCGGTTTCGTGGTGTTCCTCGTGGCACTGGAGCGTGCCGGGCGCCGCGGGCGGCGCTATCACCAGACCTCGAATCGCTACACGCAGGCGCCCCGTTACCGGCTGCGCGGCCTCAAGGCGGCCGGTGCGTTCCTCGCCTGCCTCGTGCCGATCCTCGCCGGCTTCCTGGTGCCGGCCGGGGTGCTGCTGCGCCATGCCATCGTCTTCTTCGACGAGTCCTGGAACGCGGCGTTCTTCGGCTTTGCACGCAACAGCCTGATGCTGTCGGCCGCGGCGGCCCTCGCCGTCATCGCGATCGCGGTCTTCCTCGCTTACGGCCGGCGGCTCGCGCCGAGCCCGGCGTTCACGGTATTGTCGCGGGTGGCCGTGCTCGGTTACGCGGTGCCCGGCGCGGTGCTGGCCGTCGGCGTGCTCATTCCGTTCGCCCGGCTCGACAACGCGGTCGACGCGTTGATGCGCGACTGGTTCGGCGTCTCCACCGGCCTGCTCCTGAGCGGCACGGTCTTCGCAGTCATTTTCGCCTACGTGGTGCGCTTCCTCGCGGTGGGCTTCGGTGCCGTCGAGGCCAGTCTCGGCAAGGTCCGGCCGACGATGGACATGGCGGCCCGCACCCTGGGCGCCGGGCCGCTGCGGACCCTCTGGCGGATACACCTGCCGCTGGTCCGGGGCAGCCTGCTGGCCGGCGCGACGATCGTGTTCGTCGACAGCATGAAGGAACTGCCCGCAACCCTGATTCTGCGGCCGTTCAACTTCGACACGCTCGCGACCCACGTCTTCCAGTTCGCATCCGATGAGCTGCTGGAGCAGAGCGCGCTCTCGGCCCTGACGATCGTGCTGGCCGGCATCGTGCCGGTGATCCTGCTCAGCCGGGCGATGCGGAATGCGCAGCCCGGCGCGCGATCCGGTGCGTTCGCGGCACCGCCGACGCCCGGTGTGCCGATCGGCGGCACGGGCGACTGAGCGCATCCCGGAGCCCCGCCGCCCGGATTCGGGTAGCGGGCTCTCTCTCAGATCAGACCGAGTTCGCGCAACTCCGCCGCCATCTCGGACGGCGGCTCGGCCTCGGCCTGTCGGCCGGAGGGGAGATCGCGCGGTGCGTTGTCGGGCTCTAGATAGCGCCACCCCTGGAACGGCCGCGACCGCCGCGGTTCGACGCGAACCAGCTTGCGATCGAGGTGGATGGCGCAACGCGGGGTTCCGTCCTGCCCCGTTGCCGGTTCGATGGACGTGATGCGCTGGCGCACCAGAATGCGACCGCGCACCACCCAATAGAGCGAACCCCCGTCACCAAGGATCTCGTCGGCCCGGCGCGGCGTGTTGCGGGTCAGGATTCGCAAGACGGGCCCGTCACCGGCAGCCTTGCGTTCCTCGATGCGTTGCTTCTGGCGCTCGCGCAGATGTTCGATCGTTTCGATGCCGACCGCGAGCTTCAAGAGATGAACGGACATGCGCCGAGGATAGCAGCCGGCCGGGCTGCGAGAAAACCGCTCCCGGGGTCAGCGCGCCGAGCGCGCGACGAGCTTTTCCAGCGACACGATGAGCGCGGTCCCGACCTCTCCGCCCTTGCCCTTGACGCCGTTCTTGAACACGGCGCGAAGCGCATCCGCGTGTGCACGCATCACCTCGGGCTTGATGCGGTCGAGGTCCTCGAGCTTGCCGAGATAATCCAACAGCGATCCGGCGATGTCGCAGACCAGTTCTTAGCCGCAGGTCTGCCCCTGGCCCTGGATCTCCCGACACATCTTCTGGGTCTTGCGGGCGATACGGTCGGCCTTCGACGTGTCCGCATCGAGATCGCTAGCGAGCTTCGTCAGCCTAGCCAGTTCGAGCGTAATGCGTTCCTCGAACTCGTCCTCGAGCCCGTTGAGCACGTGCTCGGCCCGGCGAATCATCTCGGGGTCGATGCCGAAGCCGTCGGCATCGCCGACCTTCACTTTCAGCATGTTGGGCGGGTTGATGAGTTGGTAGGTACCGTTTCCGCCCTGGCTCTGATCGGCCATGAAACCCTCGTGACTTGCGCGTCGCTTCTCCGGCGCACAAAAACCCTAGACAATCAGGGTTAACGCTTCGTTAGTCGCCCGAAATGGCATCGACGCTTTGGCGGCTGGCCTGCAACGCCCGGCGTTGCTGATCCGACAGCTCGCGCATCGAAACGTCGACCTTCTCGAGTTCCGATTTTCGGCGTTCGGGACCGGTGTATTTGGGGTCCTGCTTGAGGCGCCGGTCGGGACCGAAATAGCTGTCGGTCCGGATGAAGGGGCGCGGATTCTCGATCACATTCTCGAGGCGCGCCATCAGCACATCGACCGTGAAGGGCTTGGCCAGGAACTCGGTCACGCCATGATCGCGCGCGCGCTGGACCCGCACCTCGTCCGAGTAGGCCGAGATCATGACAACGGGAATATACGGGTTTGGGCTCTTGCGCGACGTGCGGATCAGGTCGACCAGGTCGATGCCGCTGATCGGCTCCATCTCGTAGTCGGTGAACACGAGGTCGTATTCGAGCCGGCAGAAGGATTCGAAGCCGCTCGCGCCATCCTCTGCGATGTCGATCGAGCGAATGCCCACGGCATGCAGAATTGTCCGCAACAACTGGCGGATGTGCGAGTTGTCGTCGACGATCAGAATTCGCAAGCTTTCGAGTTAGTATCCCACGCGGACCCTCTTCGCACCGGCCATGCCGCAAAAAGGCACGGAGCCCGAACCGCCCACAGTATTCCGAAGATTGGTTTCCGAATAGTTTACGCGGAGCACACTTTCGCGCCGTCAGCGCGCCCTCGCGCCCAGGGCCTGCGCCGCCTTCGAGGTGGGCGCGCGCGCCAGCGCGTCGCAGATAAATTGCCCCGCTTCGACTAGCGCACCCAGATCGATGCCGGTCTCGATTCCCATGCCGTCGAGCATGTAGACGACATCCTCGCTCGCCACATTCCCCGACGCGCCCGGCGCATAGGGACATCCGCCGAGGCCGGCCACCGCCGCATCCACCGTCGTCACGCCGGCGTCGAGGCAGGCCAGTATGTTCGCGAGCGCCTGCCCGTATGTGTCGTGGAAGTGCAGCGCCAACCGCTCGACCGGGATGACATCGGATACGGCTCCGATCATCGCCCGGGCACGTCCCGGCGTGCCGACGCCGATCGTGTCGCCCAGGCTGACCTCGTAGCACCCCATCGCATCCAGTTCGCGCGCAACCCGCACCACGCTGTCGAGCGGCACGTCGCCCTCGTAGGGACACCCCAGGACGCAGGAGATGTAGCCGCGCACGCGCATGCCCGCCGCGCGCGCCGCGGCCGCCACCGGCCGAAACCGTTCGAAACTCTCCTCGATCGAACAGTTGATGTTCCTCTGCGAGAAGGTCTCCGACGCCGCGCCGAAGATGGCGATCTCCTCGACGCCGGCAGCGATCGCCGCCTCCAGCCCCTTCGCATTCGGCACGAGGACGGGATATCCGGTTCCCGGACGCCGCGCGATGCCGGCCAGCACCTCGGCCGTGTCGGCCATCTGCGGCACCCATTTGGGCGACACGAACGCCCCGGCTTCGACCGCCGGAACGCCCGCCGCCGAGAGCCGGTCGATCAGCGCGATCTTGGTCGCGGTCGCAACGATGCCCGGCTCGGCCTGGAGGCCGTCGCGCGGCCCCACATCGACGACCTTCACACGCGACGGGTGGCTCATCATCACTCCTCCAACGCCTCGATGCGCAGCAACTCCGCCCCCTCGGCAACCTGGCTGCCCTCGGGATGGAACACCTCGGCCACGACCCCGTCGGCATGGGCGGTGATCGAGTGCTCCATCTTCATCGCCTCGAGCACGACCAGCAACTGCCCCGCCGAAACCCGTTCGCCCGCCGAAACGGCCACCCTTACGACCTTGCCCGGCATCGGCGCATTGAGGTGACCGCCCCCCGCCGATCGGCCCGATGCGTCCGCCACCGGGTCGTGCCTGTCGAAGCGAAGCTGCGTGCCCTGCGACACGGCGAACAGGGACACCCCCTTGGCATACACCTTCAAGCCCGCGCCGGCCTCGATATCGGCCTGTGCGCCGTCGGGCAGCACGAAACGGGTGCCGCGACCGTCCCGGACGACTCCCACCGCGACCTCGTCACCGCCACTGGCGACGAACCGCAGCGCCTCCCGCGCCCTGATGTTGGTCCGCCAATTGTCCGTCGCCGCCCAGGGCGTGTGCGCCTCGCCCGCCGCGACGGCGTGCGCCTTCGCCGATTGCGCGCGCGCCGACAGCGTGTGCCGGGCCACGGCGACCAGCGCGCCGCTTGCATCGTCTTCACGCTCGTGGAGCAGCGCATCGGCGTGCCGCGCGATGAAGCCCGTGTCGATCTCGCCCCCGGCGAACGCGGGATGGGTCACGGCCTTGCGCAGGAAGGACTGGTTCGTCGTCGGACCGGCGCACACCAGCGACGCCAGCGCCCGATCGAGCCGCGCGATCGCGTCCGCCCGGTCGGCGCCATGGGCAATCACCTTGGCGATCATCGGGTCATAGGCGACGGCGATGTCGTCGCCGGTCCGCACGCCGGTGTCGATCCGCACGCCGGGCATGTCCGGCGCCTCGAACGCGACCACATGGCCGGGCGCCGGTAGGAAGTCGCGCGCCGGGTCTTCCGCATACAGGCGTGCCTCGATGGCGTGTCCGGTCAGCGCGACCTGTTCCTGGCTCAGGGGCAGCGGCTCCCCGTCGGCCACGCGCAGCTGCCACTCCACCAGGTCCAGGCCGGTGATGCCCTCGGTCACGGGGTGCTCGACCTGCAGCCGCGTGTTCATCTCCATGAAGTAGAACGGCCCGTTGGCGCCCTCGGCCGTCGCATCGACGATGAATTCGACCGTGCCCGCGCCGGAATAGTCGATGGCCTTCGCCGCGGCGACCGCGGCGGCGCCGATTTCGGCACGCCGGGCCTCGGACATGCCGGGCGCCGGCGCCTCCTCGACCACCTTCTGGTAGCGGCGCTGCAGCGAACAGTCGCGTTCGAACAGGTGGATCGCGTTGCCATGGTCGTCGCCGAAGACCTGCACCTCGATGTGGCGCGGCGTGGCGAGGTATTTCTCGATCAGGACCCGGTCGTCGCCGAAGGCACCCGCCGCCTCGCGCCGCGCGGATTCGAGCGCGCCGGCGAACGCCGCCTCGCTTTCGACGATGCGCATGCCGCGCCCGCCGCCGCCCGCCGAGGCCTTGATCAGCACCGGGAAACCGATGTCACGCGCCTTGTCCGCCAACAGGCCGGGGTCCTGGTCGTCGCCGTGATAGCCCGGCAACAGCGGCACGCCGGCCTTCTCCATCACCGCCTTGGCCGACGCCTTGTCGCCCATCGCGCGCATCGCGGCGGCGCTCGGTCCGACCAGGCGGATGCCGGCATCGGCACAGGCCGCGGCGAAGGCGGCGTTCTCGGACAGGAAGCCGTACCCGGGATGAATCGCATCGGCCCGGGTCGCGCGCGCGGCGGCCAGAACCGCATCGACGTTCAGATAGCTTTCCGACGGCGCCGCCGCGCCGATGCGCACCGCCTCGTCGGCCACATCCACATGCATCGCATGGGCATCGGCGTCGGAATAGACCGCGATGACATGAACCCCCATGCGCCGCGCCGTGCGCGCCACGCGAACCGCGATCTCCCCCCGGTTCGCAATCAGAAGACGCTTCACCATCAATCACCACTCCCCGCGCTGTCGCGTTCGCGAACGAAGCGCATGATTTCCGCGAACCCGAACAGGAACAGCAGGATTCCCAGCAAGATCTCGATCGCCGCGACAACCCGCACGGCCTCGCCTGCCGGCGTGATGTCGCCATAGCCCACGGTCGAGATGGTAATCAGCGAGAAATACAGGCTCTCGGAGAATCCGATCGGCGCCGGCTTGCCCCCGATCACGAAGATCGGCGCCGCGGCCACATGGTCCATGATTCGGAAGATCATCGCGAAGACGATGACGATGAACGAGTAGAGCGTGAAGAAGGCGAACATCGGCCGGAACAGCCGGCCCGAGCGCACGAAGAAGCGGTCGAACAGCAGGCCGGTGTCGACCAGGAACAGGCTGATCTGCCGGCTCTCCACGGCGACGAACAGGGCGATCGCCGCCATCGCGCCGACCAGCGCCAGGCTGGTTTCCCGGACATCGAACGCCATGTCGGGCAGCGCGAAGGTAAACGCCGCGATCACGAACATCGGGGCCAGCCAGATGAACTTCCGACCCGTCAGCTGGGCGCGCCGCAGTTCCTCGGCCCGCGATATCTCGCGGATCGGAATGCGCTGGACCCAGATGCCCGCCAGGAAGGCGTAGATGGGCAGCAGATAACCCAGCGAGACCGACCAGGGTTCGGCATTCGCGAAGTTCAGGCCCCTCAGGAAGAAATAGGCCGTCGTGTAAAGCGCCAGCGAATTGGTGAAGGACAGGACGAAGAAGTGGCTGCCGGGAAACATCCAGTGGAACAGGCCCGCCGCGCTCGCCACCGCGACGAGCACGATCACGGTCTGCACGCCGAACTGATCGCTGACACCGAACGCGATCAGCAGCACGACGACCGCGGTGAACGCCACCGCACTCAGCCAGCCCCGATGGCTGAGCCCGACGCTTAAGACCCGGTCGTCGTCCGCCATGACGGCTCCCGCTTCTCGAGGAAGGCGCGCACGCCCTCCCTCCCTTCCGGCGTGGTGCGGATGTCGGCGATCCGCCGCGCCGTGTCCTCGACCATGGCGTCATCCACCGGTCCCGCCGACACCCGGCGGATCAGGTCCTTCGATGCTGCCATGGCGGCCGGCCCGTTGCCCATGAGCAGGCCGATGACCTCGTCGAGCCGGTGATCCAGGCGTTCGCGCGGCACCACCTCGTGGACCAGGCCGAGTTCGTGCGCCGCCTCGGCGTCGAAGCGCTCGGCGGTCTGGAAATAGCGCCGGGCGGCGCGCGCACCGATCGCCTCGACCACATAGGGGCTGATGACCGACGGGATGAGCCCGAGCCGGGCCTCCGACATGCAGAAGCTCGCCGCTTGAGAGGCGAGCGCGATGTCGCACGCGGCGACCAGCCCGACGCCGCCGCCGTAGGCCGCGCCCTGGACCCGCGCGATCGTCGGCCGGGGCAACTCGTTCAGCACCCGCATCATGCCGGCCAGGGCCCGTGCGTCGGCAAGGTTCTCGGCCTCCGAATAGCCTGCCATGCGCTGCATCCAGCCCAGGTCGGCGCCGGCGGAGAAGCTCTTTCCCTCGGCCTGCAGCACCACGACCCGGACCGCGGAGTCGGCCCCGACTCGGTTGAACGTGTCGGTGAGATCGCCGATCAGCACATCGTCGAACGCGTTGTGCTTCTCGGGCCGCGCCATGGTGATCCGCGCCACGCCTTCGGCGATGTCGAGCCGTATTGCCTCGCTGGTCATGCTGCGTCCCCCCTACATCCGGAACACGCCGAAGCGCGTCTCCTCGATCGGCGCGTTGAGTGCCGCCGACAGGCCCAACCCCAGCACCCGGCGGGTGTCGGCCGGGTCGATGATCCCGTCGTCCCACAGCCGCGCGCTGGCGTAATAGGGGTGGCCCTGGTGTTCGTACTGCTCGCGGATCGGCGCCTTGAAGGCCTCCTCGTCCGCCTCGCTCCAGGTCTCGCCCCGCGCCTCGAAATTGTCGCGGCGCACCTGGGCCAGCACGTTGGCCGCCTGGGTGCCGCCCATCACCGAAATCCGCGCGTTCGGCCACATCCACAGGAAGCGCGGCCCATAGGCACGCCCGCACATGCCGTAGTTCCCGGCCCCGAAACTGCCGCCGATGATCACGGTGAACTTCGGCACATTGGCGCAGGCGACCGCCGTGACCATCTTCGCGCCGTCCTTGGCGATGCCGCCGGTCTCGTATTTCTGGCCGACCATGAAGCCCGAGATGTTCTGCAGGAACACCAGCGGGATGCCGCGTTGGCTGCACAGTTCGATGAAGTGCGCGCCCTTGAGCGCGGATTCGGAGAACAGGATGCCGTTGTTGGCGACGATACCGACCGGGTAGCCGTGGATGCGCGCGAAACCCGTCACCAGCGTGTCGCCGTATAGCGCCTTGAACTCGTCGAACGCGCTGCCGTCGACGATGCGCGCGATCACCTCGCGCACGTCATAGGGCTTGCGGATGTCGGCGTTCACGACGCCGTACAGGTCTTCGGCGGGGTAGAGCGGCTCGACCGGCTCGGCGAGCTCCATGTCGACGCGCTTCGGGCGGTTCAGGTTGGCGACGATCCGGCGCACGATGGCGAGCGCGTGGATGTCGTCCTCGGCGAAGTGGTCGGCAACGCCGCTGATGCGCGTGTGGACGTCGGCCCCGCCGAGGTCCTCCGCCGACACGATCTCACCCGTCGCCGCCTTCACCAGCGGCGGGCCGGCGAGGAAGATCGTCCCCTGCTCCTTGACGATGATCGCCTCGTCCGACATCGCCGGCACATAGGCGCCACCCGCCGTGCACGAGCCCATCACCGCCGCGATCTGGGGAATGCCCGCCGCCGACATGGTCGCCTGGTTGTAGAAGATGCGCCCGAAATGCTCGCGGTCGGGGAACACGTCGTCCTGCTGCGGCAGGTTCGCCCCGCCGGAATCGACCAGATAGATGCAGGGCATGTTGTTCTGACGCGCAATCTCCTGGGCGCGCAGATGCTTCTTCACCGTCACCGGATAGTAGGTGCCGCCCTTCACCGTGGCGTCGTTGACCACCAGCACGCATTCGCGCCCCGACACGCGGCCGATGCCCGTCAGGATGCCGCCCGCGGGGATCGTGTCCTCGTACATCTCCCAGCCGGCGAACTGGGAGAACTCCAGGAACGGCGAACCGTCGTCGATCAGCGTGTCGATCCGGTCGCGCGGCAACAGCTTGCCCCGCGACAGGTGGCGTTCGCGGGCGCGTTCGCCGCCGCCCTGCTCGATGCCCGCGACCTTGTCGCGCAGGTCGGACACGAGCGCGTGCATCGATGCCGTGTTCTCGGCGAACAGGTCCGATGCGGGATCGACAGTCGATTTCAGGACACTCATCGGCATACGCTCCATCGAATCGTGCGGCGGGCTCCCGCCATCATGCTACAACCCCGGCCATGGCGAACCTGCCGACACGCTCCGAGATCGAGGCCGCGGCCGAAACGGTCTACGCCGCGATGCCCGCGACCCCGCAATATGCGTGGCCGCTGCTGGCGGAAGCCGTCGGCGCCACGGTCTGGGTCAAGCACGAGAACCATACGCCCATCGGCGCGTTCAAGTTGCGCGGTGGGCTGGTCTACATGGCGGGCCTGCGCGCCGCGCGGCCGGAGGTCACGGGCGTGGTCGCCGCGACGCGGGGCAACCACGGACAGTCGATCGCCTTCGCCGCGCGGGCCAACGGCATCGATGCCGTGATCGTCGTGCCGGAAGGCAATTCCACCGAGAAGAATGCGGCCATGCGCGCCTTCGGCGCCGAGCTGGTCGTGCATGGCCACGACTTCCAGGCCGCCCTGGAATACGCGATGGGCCTCGCCGCGGAACGCGGGCTGGAACCGATTCCAGCCTACGACATGGACCTGGCGCGCGGGGTCGCCACCTACGGCATGGAACTGTTCACGGCCGCGCCCGACCTGGACACGCTCTACGTGCCCATCGGCCTCGGCTCGGGAATCACGGGCTGCATCGCGGCGCGCGAGGCGCTGGGCCTGCGGACCGAGATCGTCGGCGTCGTGGCGGCGAACGCGCCGGCCTATGCCCTGTCCTTCGCCAAGGGCGCGCCGGTCTCGACGAACAGCGCCGACACGTTTGCCGACGGGCTCGCCTGCCGGGTGCCGGCGGCGGATGCCGTGCCGGTCGTGTGCGAACATGCCGCGCGCGTCCTCTCCGTCGCCGAGGACGAGATACGCGACGCGATGCGGCTCTTCTATCGAACCACCCACAATCTGGCCGAGGGCGCCGGCGCGGCGGCGCTGGCCGGCCTGATGCGGGAGCGTACGCGGATGCGCGGGCGGACCGTCGGCGTCGTGCTTTCGGGCGGCAACATCGACCGCGCGCTCTACGCCGACGTGATTTCCGGCGCTCCGGAGAACGGACCGGACGCGGACGGGCGGACGCGCTAACATTCGGTCCACGCACGGGCGGCGCGCGCCCGACGGGAGGGCCCAGCCATGAACGACCGGAACGCACCGGTGCAAGGCGAATGCGCATCGCGCTTCGCCCAAGTCCGTGACGAGTTCGCCAGGAATTTCACCGAGCGCGACGAGATCGGCGGCGCCGTCTGCGTCTATCACAATGGCGAGAAGGTGGTCGACCTGTGGGGCGGCCACACCGATGCCGACCGTGCGAAGGAGTGGCAGGAAGACACCATCACCATGGTGTACTCGCTCGCCAAGTCGCTGGTGGCGCTGTCGGTCCACATGCTGGCCGACCGCGGCCAAATCGACCTGGAGGCCCCCGTCGCCGACTACTGGCCGGAGTTCCTCAAGGGCGGCGAGGAGAAGCGCAAGATCCTGGTGCGTCACATCCTGTCCCACTGGTGCGGGCTGACCTGGAACGTCCACGGCAAGGAGGGCGACCTCTACGACTACGACGCGATGATCCGCGCGCTGGAACTTCAGGAACCGGGCTGGCCGCCGGAGACCCTGGGCGCCTACAACACCGTCAATTACGGCTTCCTCAACAGCGAGGTGGTGCGCCGCGTCACCGGCGCGATGGCCCAGGAGTTCCTGCGCACGGAAGTCTATGAACCGCTGGGCGGCGTCGACTTCCACATCGGCATGCCGGAAGAGGCGGTCGCGCGCTGCGCCAACGTCAACCCGCCCCCCGCCGTGAACGAACAGGTCGCCAAGGGCACCAGCGCCAACTCGTCGGCGGCGAAGGCGTGGACGGTGGTGCCCAAGCCCTACACGCCCGACGTCATCAACTCGAAGAAGTTCCGGATGGCGCCGATCATGTCCTTCGGCGGCCATGGCGACGCCCGCGGCATCGCGAAGATCTACGCCGCCCTGGCCAATGGCGGCGTGCTGGGTGGTGTGCGCCTGCTGTCGCGCGCGGCCGTCATGCGGGCCCAGACCCAGCAATGGGAGGAGGCGGCCGACGGCACCTACGAGCGGCCGTTCCGCATGGCGATGGGCTTCTTCAAGAACAAGCCCGGCTGGGTGCCCATGGGGCCCAACCCCGAGGCCTTCGGCCATCACGGGCTGGGTGGCCCCATCGTGTTCGCCGACATGGAGCGCAACCTGTCCTTCTGCACGGTCAACAACTACCAGTGCGCCGGCGCGTCGGTCGGGGACCGCACGGAGGCCCTGATCGACGCGACGTTCCGCTGCGTGTAGGCGCCCGCCGGGCATCGCCGTCTACCAGCCGCCCGTCTCGAGCCACTTGTCGACCATGTCCAGCCGGTCGACGCCCCAGAACCCCTCGCCGTCGACGACGATGTAGGGCGCGCCGAAGATGTTGCGCGCGATCGCCGCGTCGGTTTCCTCCTTCAGCTTCGCCTTGACCGCATCGTCCTGGATTCCGGCCGCCACGGCGTCGCGGTCGAACCCGACCTCGGCGGCAATGTCGGCCACCGCGTCGGGGCTCGAAATGTCGCGGGCATCGCGCATCACGGCTTGGAACAGCGCCAGCCCCATCTTCGCGGCCCCCGCCGGGTCCTGCGCCTTCGCCCAGTAGACCGCGCGCGAGGCCGCGGTCGGCGAGAACGGGTGCTTGGCCGGCGGGTTGTATTCGACGCCATGGAAGCGGGCCGAGCGGGCGAAATCGTGTTTCGCGTACTCGCCCTTCATCGGCACCTGGGGCAGCGGCTTGGAGCCCGTCACCTCGAACACCGCGCCCAGCAGGAACGGCTTCCAGTCCACCGTGCGGCCGTGCCTCGCGACCAGATCGTCGATCAGGTGCGCCGCGATGTAGCTGTAGGGGCTGTTGAAGTCGAAATAGAATTCGACCGGTGCGTCGGACATGTGCCTCTCCTTCCGTTACCGCGCCTCGTTCGCCGCGATGTCGCGGCCGATGATCAGGCGCTGGATGTCGCTGGTGCCCTCGTAGATCTTCGTCACCCGGACGTCGCGGAAGATCCGCTCGACCGGGAAGTCCTGCAGGTAGCCGTAGCCGCCGTGGATCTGGATCGCGTCGGAGCAGATTTCCTCCGCCGCCTCCGTGGCGTACAGCTTGGCCATCGCCGCCTCGGTCAGGCAGGGCGCGCCGGCGTCGCGCAGCCGCGCGGCGTTGTGGGTCAGCTGGCGCGCCGCCTCCAGCTTGGTGCGCATGTCGGCCAGCCGGAACACCACGGCCTGGTGCTCGATGATCGGCTTGCCGAAAGTCTCGCGCGCCTTCGCATAGGCCACGGCGTGTTCGTAGGCCGCGCGCGCCATGCCAATCGCCTGGGCGGCGATGCCGATGCGCCCGCCCTCCAGGTTCGAGAGCGCGATCCGGTAGCCCGCCCCCTCCTCGCCCAGCAGCAGGTCGGGGGTGAGTTGCATGTCCTCGAAGACGAGCTGGCAGGTGTCGGACGCGCGCTGGCCCATCTTGTGCTCGACCGACGCCACCCGGTAGCCCGGCGTGCCGGTGGGCACGATGAAGGCGCTTATGCCGCGGCTGCCCGCCTCGGGATCGGTCTTGGCGAAGACGATCACCACGTCGGCGTTCTTGCCCGAGGTGATGAACTGCTTGGTGCCGTTCAGCACCCAGGTGTTGCCGCGCTTCTCGGCGCGCGTGCGGATCGCGCCGGCGTCCGAGCCCGCGCCCGGCTCGGTCAGCGCGAAGGCGCCCAGCATCGCGCCGGTGGCGAGCGGCCGCAGGAAGCGCTCCTTCTGTTCGTTCGAGCCGAAATTCAGGACCGGCAGGCAGGCGACCGAGTTGTGGACCGCCATGATCGTCGAGCACGATCCGTCGCCCGCCGCGATCTCCTCCAGCGCCAGCGCGTGGGTCAGCGTGTCGGCGCCGGCCCCGCCCCATTCCTCGGGCACCACCATGCCCATCAGGCCGAGTTCGGCCATGCCCGCGATCGCCTCGGTGGGAAACGTCGCGTCGCGGTCCCACGCGGCGGCGTTGGGCGCCAGCCGCTCGGCGGCGAAGGCGCGCGCCAGGTCGCGCACCATCACCTGCTCGTCGGTCATCACCACGCGTGCACCGTCCCCTTCCAGGTGAGGAACTTGCCGCTGTCCGACGGGTCCAGACCGGCGATCACCGAACGCATGCCCGACACGCTCTCGGCGACGCTGACCGGGGCCCCGCGCCCGCCCATGTCGGTGGCGACCCAGCCCGGGTGGAAGACCACGGCCGTGATGCCCAGGGCACGCCATTCGGGCTCGGTCTCGCGGAACCGGTCGTTCAGCGCGCATTTCGAAGCGCTGTAGTCGGCCTTCGGCGTGTCGCCGCCGTTCCGCGCCCCCATCTGGCTCGACATGATCGCGATCTTCTTGTCGCCGCCCCGCGCGACAGCCGGCAGCAGAGCGCCGACCACGTCGAACGGCGCATCGGCGTTGATCGCCATCATCTCGTCGCGGTCGGTGCCGCGCCCCACGCCCGCATTGTGGATCAGCAGGTCGAGCCCGCGCCCCTCGAACGCGGCGGCGAGGGCGGCGATCTGCGCCCCATTGCGCACGTCGAGCCCCCAGAGGGTGACGTCGCCGGCGATATCGCCCAGTTCGCCCGGCCGGTCGAGGCGGCGCGTCGTTGCGTGCACCTGCCAGCCGTCGGCGGCGTAGTCTCGAGCGAAACCGAGGCCGATGCCCCGGCTGGCGCCGATGATCAGGACGGAGGGCATCAGTCGTCTCCCGGCGGTTCTTCCGCGCGCGGCCGGCGCGCGGTGGCCTCGATCTCGATGCGGATGCGCGGATCGATGAGTTGCGCCACGACCGCCGTCGCGGCCGGCGGCGTGGGGCCCAGATACTGCTTGAAGACCGGGGCCAGTACCTCGAAATCGGCCGCATTGGCCAGGTAGTAGCGGACCCGCACCACGTTGGCGAAAGACAGGCGCGCCGCCGCCAGGGTGCGCGCGATGTTGCGGAAGGCCTGGTGGGCCTGCTCGACCGCGTCGTCGGCGATGGTCATGGTCTCGTAGTCGAAGCCGGTCGTGCCCGAGACGTGGACATAGTCCTCGTCGACGACGGCGCGGGAATAGCCGGCCGCCTTCTCGAACGTGGAATTTGTGGAAATCCGGCGCATCGTCCCCTCAACGCGACCGTAGCTGGTCGCCGGGAACGACCCTGGCGTCGAAACTGCGCCCGAGCAGGCCCGTGGTTCGCCAGGTCAGCGTCTCGCCGTCGCGCAAGACCTGGTAGCAGGCCTCACCGGAGCCTCGCCACCACGAGCAGTACGAATCCTCCGTGACCCACCAGCGGCCCTCGTCGACGCCGGTGCCTTCGGCCTTGTAGGCCGTGGTGCCGTCAGGACGGAAATGCTGGCGATACGGCGTGCCGGACCACACGCCGACGACGGTGTTTCCCTCGATCCAGGCGCAGATCTCCGCACCGGACAGGCGTTCGGGCATCGCCTTCGCCGGTGCGGCGCTCGCGGCCAGCGCGACCGCGAGGAACAGCGACGCCGCCTGGCGTCTCGGCCGGTTCATTGGTCCCTCAACTGGTTGCCGTCGAGGACCTCGGCCGTGAAATTTTCGCCCCACGGGTTCATGGTCTGCCAGATCAGCGTTTCGCCCTCGCGTACGACCCGGTAACAGACCTGTCCCCCGGTCGGCCAGATCGCGCAGAACTCGACCTCGGTGACCCACCAGCGCCCGATTTCGGCAGGCGCGCTGTCGGCTTCGAAGGTCGTCAGGCCGTCAGGTCCGAAATACTGCCGATACGGCGTCCCGGCCCAGTTGCCGACGATCGTGTTGCCGTCTATCCAGGCCCGGATCTGCTCTCCGGAAAGCGGGTCCGCCATTGCGGCCGCCGGCGTCGCGACACCGAGCGCCAGCAGCAGCGCAATCCCGCCGAGCCGACGTCCCATCACGCGGTTTCCTCGAACAGCTCGCGGCCGATCAGCATGCGGCGTATCTCGCTGGTCCCCGCGCCAATCTCGTAGAGCTTGGCGTCGCGCAGCAGGCGGCCCGTCGGGTAGTCGTTGATGTAGCCGTTGCCGCCCAGGGTCTGGATCGCCTCGAGCGCCATCCACGTGGCCTTTTCCGCCGCGTACAGGATCGCGCCGGCGGCATCCTTGCGGGTCGTCTCGCCCCGGTCGCAGGCCCGCGCGACGGCGTACACGTACGCCTTGCAGGCGTTCATGGTGACGTACATGTCGGCGATCTTGCCCTGCATCAGCTGGAAGGTGCCGATCGGCTGGCCGAACTGTTCGCGCTCGTGGACGTAGGGCACGACGATGTCCATGCAGGCCTGCATGATGCCCAGCGGGCCCGCGGCGAGCACCGCGCGCTCGTAGTCGAGGCCTGACATCAGCACGTTGACGCCGCGCCCCACCTCGCCCAGCACGTTCTCCTCGGGCACCTCGCAATCCTCGAACACCAGCTCGCAGGTGTCGGACCCGCGCATGCCCAGCTTGTCGAGCTTCTGGGCCCGGCTGAAGCCCTTGAACCCCTTCTCGACGATGAAGGCCGTAATCCCGCGGGGGCCCGCATCCGGGTCGGTCTTGGCATAGATCACGAAGGTCTCGGACACCGGTCCGTTGGTGATCCACATCTTGGTGCCGTTGAGCACATAGCGGTCGCCCCTTTTCTCGGCGCGCGTGCGCATCGAGACCACGTCGGAGCCCGCGCCCGGCTCGCTCATCGCCAGCGAGCCGACATGCCGGCCCGAGATCAGGTCGGGCAGGAAGCGCTGCTTCTGGTCCTCGGTGCCGTTGCGGCGGATCTGGTTGACGCAGAGGTTGGAATGGGCGCCGTAGGACAGGCCGACCGAGGCGGAGGCGCGGCTGACCTCCTCCATGGCGATGCAATGCTCCAGATAGCCGAGCCCCGAGCCGCCGTATTCCTCTTCCACCGTGATGCCGTGCAGGCCGAGTTCACCCATCGCCGGCCACAGATCGAGGGGAAATTCGTTGTTCCGGTCGATCTCGTCGGCGCGCGGCGCGATCTTGTCGGACGCGAAGCTGCGCACGCTGTCGCGCAGCATGTCGGCCGTATCGCCCAGATCGAAGTTCAGGCTCGGATATTCGTTGGGAATCATCGCTCTCTCCTCCCCTCGCCGTCGCGCGGGGGTTAACCTGCCGGCCGGTCGGCGCTCGCCGGCAGGACCATGATCGTCTGCAACATGGTCGCACACAAGGTTTCCGCACCGTCACGAGCGGTAAACACGTCGCCATGGGTAACGATCAGCGTGCGGCCGGCACGTTTCACGGCCCCCCGGGCGATCAGCCGGTCGCCGATGCCGGGTGCCGTGATGTTCATCTTGTACTCGACGGTCAGGACCGTGCTTTCCCGCGGTGTCAGGGTGAATGCCGCATAGCCACAGGCCGTATCGGCGAGTGCGCCCATGACGCCGCCGTGGAAATACCCGTGCTGCTGGGTCAGATCGGGCCGGTATGCCACGCCGATCTCGACCCGACCCGGCGCGATGTCGGTCACCTCGGCGCCGTAGAGCGTCATCAGGCCCTGCCGGGCGAAACTCTCGCGCGTGGCTTCCGCGAAGTCGGTCCGGGCGGCCGCGAATTCCACCTCGACGGTCACTCTGCCGCCTCCCTGGCCTCGAGCTCGACCAGCCGCTCGCGGCAGCGCGCGGCATAGCGGTCCATGTTGTCGATCGCGACCTCCAGATCGCGGCGTTTCTCCTCGAGCAGCGCGCGCTTCGCGTCGAGCTTGCCGAGCAGGGTGCGGAGCTGGCCCGTCTCGCCCTGCGGTGCGGCGTAGAGGTCGATGATCTCCTTCGCCTCGGCCAGCGAGAAGCCCAGCCGCTTGCCGCGCAGCACCAGCGCCAGGCGAACCCGGTCGCGGGCCGAGTAAATCCGCCGCTGACCCTGCCGTTCGGGCGAAATCAGGCCCTCGTCCTCGTAGTGCCGGATCGTCCGGGAGGTAATCCCGAACTCCCTTGCGAGGTCGGATATCGAGAATGTCCGTTCCATACCCACAAGTTTACGTTAACGTAAACGTCAATTACAAGTGAATTAGGAAATTCATACAAGGTATTGTTTTTAATGATTGATTAACCGTGCTCGCGAATCAGGCGCGCTTTCTGGCGTTCCCAGTCGCGCTGCTTCTCGGATTGGCGCTTGTCATACTTTCGCTTGCCGGCGGCAATACCGAGGTCGACCTTCGCGACACCCCGGTCGTTGAAGTAGATCGACAGCGGCACGAGAGTGATTCCCTCGCGCTGGACGGCCCCGAGCAGCCGGTCGAACTCGCGCTTGTGCACGAGCAGTTTCCGCGGCCGCCGCTCCTCGTGGCCGAAATTGCGCGCCGAGGCGTATTCCGGGATATAGACGTTGAACAGCCACAGCTCGCCGCCCCGCTCGCCCGCCCAGGCGTCGACGAGGCTGGCCTTGCCCGCGCGCAGCGACTTCACCTCCGAGCCCTGGAGCACGATCCCGGCCTCGAGGTTGTCCTCGATCGTATAGTCGTGACGCGCCTTGCGATTCTGGGCGGCGATCCGGCCTGGGGGCGCCTTCTTCTTGCTGGCCATCGATCTGGGTGCCGGACCGCCCGCTAGTTGAGCAGGCCGGCCGAGACCATCGCGTCGCGCACGCGCTTCCGGGTGTTCTCGTTCGCCGGCGTCAACGGCAGGCGGACGTCCATCGTGCACTTCTCCAGCACCGATGCGGCGTACTTCACGGGCACCGGGTTCGGCTCGACGAACAGCGCCTGGTGCAGCGGAAACAGGCGCGCATTGATCGCCATGGCGTCGGCGTGGCGCCCCTCCTGCCATGCGTCGTGCATCTCGGCGCATGCGCGCGGCGCGACGTTGGAGGTCACCGAGATGCAGCCGTCGCCGCCGTTCGCCATGAACGACATCACGGTCGCATCCTCGCCTGAGAGCATGCAGAAATCCTCGCCGATCTCCTGCCGCATGGCGAGCGGGCGCGTCAGGTCCGCCGTGGCGTCCTTGACGCCGACGATCGTCGGGCAATCGCGTGCCAGGCGCGCCATCGTCGCGGTGCTCATGTCGATCACCGAGCGCGGCGGGATGTTGTAGATGATGATCGGCAGGTCCACCGCATCCGCAACCGCCTTGTAATGGGCGTACATGCCGTCCTGGTTGGGCTTGTTGTAGTAGGGCGTAACGATCAGGCACGCATCGGCCCCCGCCTGCTTGGCGTGCTTGGTCAGGCGGATGCACTCCTCGGTCGCGTTCGAGCCCGTGCCGGCAATCACCGGAACGCGCCCCGCGGCGGCCTCGATGCACAGTTCGACCACGCGCTCGTGCTCGCCGTGGCTCAAAGTCGGCGACTCACCCGTGGTTCCCACGGGAATCAGGCCGTCGGTGCCCTCGTCGATCTGCCACTCGACCAGCGCCTGGTATGCCTTTTCGTCCACCTTTCCGTCGCGGAACGGTGTGATCAGTGCGGTCAGCGATCCCTTGAACATCATGGCCTCCAGCCCGCGGCCCCCGATGGCCACGGCTCTTCGCGCGGACGATAACGGCTCGGATCGGCCCGAACAAGGCGCATTGCCGTACACCAAGCGGCAATATCTTTGCGATACTGGTCAGAAGAGAGCGTCGTCCCTAAACTCCCCGGACGGAGCAGAGGCCTGGTCATGCACGCTTTCCGATGCCCCAACCGCGCCACGCGCGCCATTCTCATGGCGATCGCGCTGGGGATCCTTTCCGCGCCGGCCGCGGCCGGCACTGCCGGCACCCCCAAGCCCAAGCCGGACGGCGAGACGGCGGAACACAGGCTGGTCACCGCCGCGGAGTTCGAGAACTGGGCGGCCGTGCGCCGCCACCGGACGGCCGTGCGCGACCCGCTGCTGGCCAAGTACGGCATCTGGCTCGGGTTCCAGCACGACGAGACGGGCTACACCTTCGACGACATCGCCACGTTCCTGGATGCCAACCCGACCTGGCCGCGCCGCGCCGAACTGCAGCGCCGGGCCGAATCCTCGATCGACGGTGGCATCTCCCGCGATGCGCTGATCGACTGGTTCTCGCGCAACCCGCCGACCACCGGCGAAGGCGCGCATGCCCATCTGAGCGCGCTCAAGGCGCGTGGCCACGACCAGCTGATCGCCACTTTGGTGCCGCGTTACTGGGTCGAACTCGGCTTCGACCGCCCGGGCGAGCGGAACTTCCTCAAGGCGTGGGGATCGCACCTGTCGCAGGCCGACCATCAGGCCCGCCTCGACAATTTGATCTGGAACCAGCACCACGGCTCGGCGCGGCGGATGCTGACCCGCGTCGGATCCGATCAATCCGCCCTGGGATTCGCGCGAATCTCGCTGCAGCGACGCTCGCCCGGCGTGGACGGCGCCATCGCACGCGTCCCCGAACATCTGCGCGATGCGCCGGAGCTCTGGTACGAGCGGCTGCGTTGGCGCCGGCGCAAGGGCTTGGACAGCGACGCGCGCGGGGTTCTGTACGATCTCGCCGGCATCCGGCCCCAGCCGGAACGCTGGGCGCTGGAGGGCCGCATCCTCGCGCGCCGTGCGCTGGGCGAGGGCCATTACAGCGAGGCGGTTCGCCTGGTCTCCGGCCACGGCCTGTCGGACGGCGCGGAATTCGCGGAATCGGAATTCCTCGCCGGCTGGATCCGGTTGTCGTTCCTGCAGGAACCGAATGCCGCCGAGGCCCATTTCGGCAACCTTTACAACGGTGTCCGCTACCCGATCAGCCGTGCCCGCGCCGCCTACTGGTCCGGCCGGACGGCACAGGCGCGCGGCAACGCCGAACTCGCCCGCGAATGGTGGGAACGCGCAGCCGCACACCCGGCAACCTTCTATGGACAGCAGGCGTTGGCCGCGCTCGGCAAGCCGGTCGCCCGCTTCGACTTCACCGCACCGCGCGACCCGGCGGTTCGTGCGGCGTTCGTCGAGAGCGAGCTGGTGCGGCTCGTCCATCGGCTGCACGCACTCGGCGCCGACGACGGCTTGCGCACGTTCCTGCTCCACCTCGCCGGCCTTGCCGACAGCGTCGAGGAACGCCTGCTCGTCGCCCAGTTGGCGCAGGAATCCGGCCGTCCCCGTGAAGCCATTCGCGCGGTGAAGCGGGCAAACCAGATCGACAACGTCATCGGGATTGCCGGCTACCCGACCCGGACCCTGCCGCAACTGCCGCAGGCCGAGAACCTGGAGGCGGCGCTGGTGCTGTCCGTCATCCGCCAGGAGAGCGCGTTCGACCCCGGCGCGATCAGCGGCGCCAACGCCCGCGGCATGATGCAGCTGATCCCGGCCACGGCCGAGCGCGTTGCCCAGTCGCTTGAGCTGCCCTACAGCAAGCGCAAGCTGCTCTACGATCCCGACTACAACATCCGGCTCGGCAGCACGTATCTCGCGCAGATGCTCGAAAGGTTCGACGGCTCGGTGCCGCTCGCGCTCGCGGCCTACAATGCCGGCCCGCACCGGGTCGTGCGCTGGGTCCGCGAGTACGGCGACCCGCGCAGCGGGCAGATCGACATGCTCGACTGGATCGAGACGATCCCCTTCACCGAGACCCGCAACTACGTCCAGCGGGTGCTCGAAAACGTCCCCGTTTACCGTTATCTGCTATCAGAAACCCAGCTGGCGGAACACCGGCCGACGCCGTTGCGCCAGGACATCACGCGGCCATGAGCGAGCCCCGGATTCCCGACATCGAGGCTTGCGTCTTCGACGCCTACGGCACGCTCCTGGATTTCAATTCCGCCGTCATGCGATGCCGCGACGAGATCGGCGACAACGCCGAACGCCTGTCGGACATCTGGCGCCAGAAGCAGCTGCAGTACACCTGGCTGCGCAGCCTGATGGGCATTCACGCCGATTTCTGGCAGGTCACGGGCGAGGCGCTCGACTTCGCGCTTGCCACGGTCGGGATCGAGAATCCCGACCTGCGCGCGCGGCTGATGGCGCTCTACCGCACGCTCGACACCTTTCCGGAAGTCACGGAGACCCTCCGGCGGCTCAAGGCCGGCGGCATGCGCACGGCGATCCTGTCGAACGGTGCGCCGGCCATGCTGCAGGACGCGGTCGTGGCGGCGGGGATCGACGGCCTCCTCGACGACGTCCAGAGCGTCGAGGATGTCGGCGTCTTCAAGCCCGACCCGAGGGTCTATCGGCTTTCGGTCGACCGGCTCGGGGTGGCACCCGCGAACATCTGCTTCATGTCGTCGAACGGCTGGGACGCCGCCGGCGCCGCCGCCTTCGGCTTCCGGGTCGTATGGATCAACCGCTACCGGCAGCCCGTCGAGCACCTGCCGGCGCGCCCGGACATCGAGATCAACACGCTGGAGCCCCTGCCCGGCCTGTTGGGCATCGATCGCCCATGACCGCCGGCGATCGTCCTTCGATCGACGATATCGAGGCCGCGCACGGGCGCCTGTCGGGCGAAGCGATCGAGACGCCGCTGATCGAGAGCCCCGCGCTCAACGCGCTGACCGGCGGGCGCATCCTGTTGAAGGCCGAGACGCTGCAGCGGACGGGATCGTTCAAGTTCCGTGGCGCCTACAACTTCATCAGCCAGATACCCGACGCCGCGCGCCGAAACGGTGTGGTCGCCTACTCGTCGGGGAACCACGCCCAGGGGGTGGCCGCGGCGGCGCGGATCGCCGGCATCCCGGCGACCATCGTCATGCCCGGGGACGCGCCGCGCGCGAAGATCGACAACACGCGCGGCTACGGCGCCGAGGTCGTCACCTACGACCGGAGGACCGAGGATCGCGAGGCGATTGCAGCCGAGATCTCGGAACGCACGGGCGCGACCCTGATTCCGCCATACGACCATCCCTGGACGATCGCGGGTCAAGGCACCGTCGGACTGGAAATCGCCGGCCAATGCGCGGCACGGGGCATCGTGCCCGACGCGGTGCTCGTGTGCTGCGGCGGCGGCGGCCTGACCGCCGGCATCGCCACCGCACTCGCCGACCGGCTCCCCGCCACGCGGGTCTGCGCGGTCGAGCCGGCCGGCTACGACGACACGCGCCGTTCGCTTGCGTCCGGCGAACGGGTCGCCAACGACATGTCGGTAACGTCCATCTGCGATGCCCTGCTCGCCCCGACGCCGGGCGAGATCACCTTTGCGACGATGCGCGATCTTCGTGTGACGGGACTTGCCGTCGACGACGGTGCGGTCCGGCGGGCCGTCGCCTTCGCCTGGCGAGTCCTGAAACTGGTGGTCGAGCCGGGCGGAGCGGTCGCCCTGGCGGCGATCCTCGACGGCGCATACGACGCGCGCGACCGCACGGTCGTGGCCGTCCTGTCCGGAGCGAACGTGGACGCCGCCCTCTACGCGGAAATAATCGAGGCTGCCTAGCCGCTTTCGCCGACGACGAGGTTGAGCCGCGCCTGCTGCGCATCGCGGCGCAGCAGCTGGCCCTCGACATAGGCGCCCGCCTCGATCGAGAGTTCCTCGTGCACGATATCGCCCGTGACGCGCGCGCTCGCCGAAAGCGTGACGCGCTCGGCGCGGATCTCGCCGACGACGGTGCCGTGTATGCTCGCCATTTCGCATTCGATCTGGCCGCGCACCTCCGCGCTGCGCCCGACCGTGACCTCGTGGCAATGCACGTCGCCCGTGACCGCCCCCTCGACCTGGATCACCCCGTCACCAACGAGATTGCCGGTTACGCTCATCCCTGCGCCGATGATCGACGGCAGCTTGCTGCCGGCGCCGTGTCGATCAGTTTTTGAAAACATATTGTCCTGCCTTGATGAAGTTGGCCGGATCGTAGGGGCGGCCATCGATCACCACTTCGTAGTGGAGATGCTCGCCGCTGCTGCGTCCGGTATTTCCGACCAAACCCACCTTCTCCCGAAACTCGAGCACCTGCCCGCGCTTCACAAATATCGTCGAAAGATGACCATAGCGTGTACGCACGCCCAAACCATGGTCGACCTCGACCATCTTGCCGAAACCGCCCTTCCAGCCGACGAAGGTCACGGTGCCCGGAGACGTCACGTGCACCGCGGCCCGGTGCCGGCTCGCCAGATCGATGCCCGAATGGAACGCCAGGTCCGACGTGAACGGGTCGACACGCCGCCCGTAGCCGCTGGTCAACCGGTACTCGTCGAGCGGCGCGGAGAGCGGCAGACGTTGCATCAGCTCGTGCAGGCTCGCCAGATCGTCGATACGGCGCTCGGCGACCGCAATCTTCTGGGCCAGCTCGGACCCCGGCGCATCGTCCAGCGACAGGAACGGGCCGCCGATGCCACTGGCGCCTTCGCCGGCGCGCGACAGCCGGTCGAGCAGCCGTTCGACATCGAGGCCCGCGAGGTCGAGCGTGCGCCGAAGCGCCTCGCTGCTCTGGTCCGCCTGTTCCCCGAGACGCGCCACGACATCGTACTGCGCCGCTTCGAGTGCCTCGAGCCGGTCGGAGAGCTCCGCGACACGCGCGCCGAGTTCGGCGCGCGCGCCATCGACTTCCAGCTTCGCCTCGACCGCGCTGCGCAGCCGGCGTTCGCTCGCATTCAGGCGCGCCAGCAAATCCGCACGGGCATAGTCGAGCGTCCCGACATCTTCCTTCAGTCGCCGAACCTCGTTGCGAAACGAGGCAACATTGGCGTTCAGGCTGTCGCGCTCCGCAGACAGGTCGGCCAACCGGTTGTCACGGTCGACCAACCGGCGTTCGAGATCGGCGTTGGCATGTTCGGTGCGGCCGGCCGCGCGAGCAATCGCGGCGCGCGCTTCGACTTCGCCCAGATAGGCATAGGCGAACGCATCCGCACGCCGCGCCTGTGCCGCAACACGCCCTTCGAGCTCGGCCAGTTTCCCATGGAGCGCACGGTTCGACGATATCAGGTCGATCGTGGTCTGCTGGGTCGCGGTCAGCGACTGGCGCTGGATCGCGAACCGATCGTTGACCGTGGCGAGGTCCGACGAGAGTTCGGCGTTGCTGGCATGGAGCGCCTCGATGACCGAGTCAAGCTGGCCAACGACCGCGTCGTGGCCGAGGAAACGCGTCGTCGCATAGGCGGACCACAATAAGGTTCCCGCAACGAGTGCCGTCGCAGCGATCTGGACCGGCCGGCGCGCACGCAGATACCGCACCCGACCGCCCGATCGGACGATCAGTTCGCGCTCTTCCGGATACAGCCGCGTCAGAACCCGCCGCATGCGACCCAAGACAGACACTCCCCTCGCCGCGGATTCGCGGCCCCCGAATTCTTACCCCAAAACCTCGAACGATTCGCTCGTTCAGCGCCCCCCGAACCGCAGGAACATTCCGCTCAATACCGCGAGCGTCCCAGCCAACGCAATCAGATAGCCCTTCAAGCCCATGACGATAAAACCGTCCTGCGTCTGCCAGATCACGTCGTGCAGATAGGCATAGTTCACGCCGATCAGGCCCACGAAGGCCAACAGCAGAGCCATCGTGCGGCGCGACAAATTTCAGTCCTCGATATCGGCTGGCGAAAGGGCGTCGCTCACGCCGATCATGCTGTCGCGCGTCACCAGGCGCGCCAAGGCCTCGGCATCCCAACCCTCGGTGCCTGCCGGCCGCTGCGGCAGGACCAGGTAGCGCAGGTCGGCATTGCTGTCGTGGACGCGCACCTGCTTGTTGCTCGGAATCTCCGTCCCAAACTCCTGCAGGACGGCCCGCGGCTCGCGGACCGCACGCGAGCGATAGTCGCGGCGCTTGTACCAGGCCGGCGGAATTCCCAGCACCGGACGTGGATAGCAGGAGCAAAGCGTACACACGACCATGTTGTGGACCTCGTCCGTGTTCTCGACGACGCACAGCTCCATCGGCCGCATGTCGATACCGAATGCCAACATCGCCCTGTCACTGTCGGTCAGCAGCAACTCCCGGTATTCGGGATCCGTCCAGGCACGGGCCACGATCTTTGCGCCCAGTGCCGGATTGCGGCTCTCCATCACGTCGATGGCGCGCCGGATGTCACCGGCGGAAATGATGCCCTTTTCGATCAGGAGTTCGCGCACAGACGTCTCGAGCACATGCGCGTCGATCGGCGGCAGCGCATCCTCCTGGATCGGCTTGCCGTCGTGCGTGTGAGTCGGATGGTCGTGGGTTTCGCTCATTGTCTCGGTCCCGTCGTCGTTCAGGCCGGCGAAAGCCAGTGTTCGTAGATTTCGATCTCCAGCGTGTCGTCGGACGGTCCGTCATAGTCGGACCACAACTCGTCCTGCCGGAAATTCACCCTGTACAGCGTCTTGTAAGGCATTCCCGAATGTCCGTAGGCCAACAGTTCGGGGTTCGGAAACGCACCGACGATTCGCTCGATCACGCCCGTCTTGCCGCGAACGTACATGGGGGTGCGCACATGACCGGGCTGGTTGCGCTGCAGCACCAGCACCCGGTCTCCAGGCTTGTACCTAGGCTCCATCGCGCTCCGCCTCCAGGCGTGGCCGAACCTCCGCCTGCTTGCGGTCGAGTTCCTCCTGGGTGAAGACGCCCTTTTCCAGCATCAACCAGGTGATCGCCTGCAGCCAGCGCTCGTAATAGGGATACTTGTGGTAGTCCTCGCCCAGCGCTTCCTGCATCCGGCGCGATTCATCGACCCGCGCGAGCTGACGCCGCTGATCGAACAGCAGCATCATCAGGGCATCGACAGTCTTTTCCCAATGGGTGGGCACATGTTCGTGGGTCACCGGATCCACCGGTCCCGCCGGCAGTCCGCCATAATCCTGTGGTCCGCGCATCGCTCCCCCCGTAATCCGCACCCATTGTCAGTCGCCAGCCCAAGCATATCAAGAGCGGCGGGCCGGTTTCGACACGAATGCGACGTTTCGCGGCATCTCTTTAGAAATCTTCAACAAATTCGGGATTGGATGGCAGCCGAAACGCCAATTTCGGAGACCATCCGTGGGAATGGACCGCCAGCAGCTTGCGCGCTCGATCGACGTCGGCCGCACCTCGACACTGAATTGCTTTGAGACGACCAAGGACATTGCGGGCATCGCGGCCGAAATCGATGACGACGACCCCTTCGGACCGTTGTTCCGGAACAAGTACCTGAACGACACCGTCGTGCTGAAAATCGTCGAATCCCATGTCGTTCACGGCAAGCGCCGACACGGCGTCGAGGCGCTGATCTATTTCCCCTACAACCACGCCAACGTGTACGAGGGCGGCGACTCGATTCTCGCGAGCGACCCGCGGCGCTTCGAGAAGCTCAAGAACAAGTGCGGGCTCGACCCCAATCGCGAGGCCGACAAGGAGAATGTCGCCTGGGATCTCAAGATGATCGCGATGATCGAGTCCCTGCCGACGCTCGATCCCTTCCTCCTCAAGTGCAAGGCCCAGCAGCTCGGCATCGAGGAGAAGATCAACCCGGCCTACTTCAACATCTCGCTCGAGGAGTGGAACCGAATCCAGCGCCCGATCCGCCGGAAGATCGGGGTCCTGGTCCGTCGCGCGCTCGGCATCACCGATGGCGAAGCGAAGCTGGAGCTCGAGGAGCACATCTCGAAATTTCTGCGCAAGATCTGGGAGGCGCGCGACGTCGAGGGCATCGAGTATTTCGTGCGCGGTCTCGACATGCGGCCGGAACGCGCGCCGGAGCTGTTCTTCGCCTGGAAGGCGATCTGCTACTACCAGGTCCAGTTCTCCCAGGTGGAACCGGAACTCCGCAAGCTGTTCGCTTGGCTCGGCAATGCCGAGACCGCCCTGCCCGTCGACTTCGGCAGCCTGCGTCACAATGTCCAGGAACAGATCAAGCGCGAGCTCAAGGCGCTGCGCGCACGCCTGAAGGAGAACTATCTGACCATCGTGAAGATCCTCAAGGACTATGAGGAAAGCTACCGCGAATTCATCGAGGATGGCCGGCCGGCGGCATTCAAGGAGTTCCTGGGCAACGCCGACAACCACTATCTCGATCTGGCCGCGTGCCTGAGTGCGAATTCGCATGCCATCAACCTGTTCCTCGACCAGGTCCAGCGTTCGGGGACGCAGATGGTCAGCGACCAGCACAAACAGATGCTCGACTACATCCTCGGCGTGTTCGGGGTCGAACTCGACAAGTCGGATGTGCTGCTCGCCAGCTAGCTTCTCGGCAGGTCGGCCGTCAGCAATTCCAGCCGCCGTGCCGCACGGGCCCGGCGTTCCTCAACATCGGCCGGCGTATCGCCGGTCACATGTTCGCCGACATCGTAGAAGTACCAGAGGCGTGCCCGGAACGCGGCGTCCTCGGGGCTGAGCCCCGCCTCCTCGAACAGCGCACGCACGGTGGCCATTCGGCGCTCGTCGATGCCCGCGACGGCCCGCGCGACCTCGTCGTCGAACTGGGCCCATGCGCGCATGGCGTTGTCGTAGCGATCGGGATCCTCGCGCGCGAGAAAGTCGAGGACCGCACGCATCTTCTCGATCGGGCCCCCGGCGGTGTTTTCCGCCTGCGCCAACACCGGGTCCGTCTGGCGCCGCTCCCAGAACTCGGGCAGCGAACGGAGCAGGTCGGCCCGGTCCTTGAAATGCCAGTAGAAGCTGCCCTTGGTCACGCCGAGCCGCTGGGCGAGCGGCTCGACCTTCACATGTTCGACCCCGCGCTCGCGCAGCATCTCAAGCGCTTCGGCGAGCCACGTATCCCTGTCCTGCGGGCGTTCGCGCTTTCTCGTCATCGTGAACCGGTTGTTGCATGTGCGACGTGTTGACACAAACTGACGTCAACCTTACCGTACGCCGCCGTATGGAGAAAAGCGAACACGCCGAGGGCGTTTCGTCGCACTCATCTTCCGACTACAGTGTTTGAAACACGACCCTTTTGGCAGGGCAGGAGGAAATCCCAATGACCGACCCGATCATCAAGGTGACTGACATCGCTTGGGGCCGCATCCGTTCGCCCGACCTCGACAAGCAGGAGGAGTTCCTGTCGCGGTTCGGCATGGTGCGGACCGAGCGTACGGCGAACGCGCTCTACATGCGCGGAACCGATCCCGACCACCACGTCCACGTCACCGAGAAGGGTGACACGGGATTCGTTGGTCTGGCGTTCCACGCCGCGAGCGAGGACGACCTGCACAAGCTGGCCAAAGAGGCCGAGGGTGCCTCGGCGGTCGAGAACATCGACGAACCCGGCGGCGGAAAGCGCGTGCGGATCACCGAGCCGAACGGCTACACGATCGAGGTCGTCCATGGCGTCGCGCGACACGACCCGATCCCCGTCGACCGGCATCCCTATAACCTTGGGAACATCGACAAGTATGCGCGCGGCGGCGAATTGTGGCGCAAGCCGCGCGGACCGGCGCATGTGAAACGCATCGGCCACGGGGTGATCGGCACGCCGAAGCTCAAGGAATGCCTCGCCTGGATTCGCCACCACATCGGCCTGATCGCGTCGGACGAGGTCTTCGTCGAGGGCGACAAGGAAAAGGTCATCGCCAGCTTCAACCGGATCGATGCCGGCAAGGAGTTCGTCGATCACCACGTGTTCCTCTACGTCCAGAACGAGAATTCCGGCCTCAATCACCTGTCGTTCGAAGTGCCCGATTTCGACGACGTCATGATGGGCCACGAACACCTTCGCGATTTCGGCGAGTACGAGCATGTCTGGGGCATCGGGCGCCATCTGCTCGGCAGCCAGATCTATGACTATTGGAAGGATCCGTGGGGCCGGGTGCACGAGCACTGGGCCGATTCCGACACGCTCAACGTCGACTACGGCACGCGTTACATCCCCGCCGAAGAGGGGCTGCAGTCCCAGTGGGGCGAGCCGGCGCCGATGGAGTTCATCATGCATGTGAGCCCGTAGAACGGGCGACACCGCGGCAAGCGACGGCCCGGCACCTGGTGCCGGGCCGTTTTCGTTCCCGGCGCCGCACCGACTTGGCGCACGCACCGATTTCTGGCAGACAGGCCCGAATGCCCCGTTCCCTGCGGACACCCCGATGAACGATTCCGATTCCAGCGCCGACGCGCCGCGCGATTTCATCCGCGAGCAGGTTCGCGCCGAACTCGACGCCGGCCTCCATGACGGCGTGGTGACCCGCTTTCCGCCCGAGCCGAACGGCTATCTGCACATCGGTCACGCCAAGTCGATTTGCCTGAACTTCGGGATCGCGAACGAATTCGGCGGCCGCTGCCATCTGCGCTTCGACGACACGAACCCGGCGAAGGAGGACGAGGCCTATATCCGCGCGATCCAGGCCGATGTGCGCTGGCTGGGCTTCGATTGGGGCGAAAATCTGTTCCATGCCTCGGACTATTTCGAACAGCTCTATGCCTGGGCGCTGCACCTGATCGACGCCGGCAAGGCCTATGTCGACGATCTGTCGGCCGACGAGATCCGCGAATATCGCGGCACCCTGACCGAGCCGGGCCGACCGAGCCCGCACCGCGAGCGGACGCCGGCCGAGAACCGCGACCTGTTCGAGCGCATGCGCGCCGGCGCGTTCGCCGACGGCGAGAAGGTGCTGCGCGCGAAGATCGACATGGCGGCGGGCAACATCAACCTGCGCGACCCGGTCCTCTACCGCATCGTGCGCGCGCCCCACCCGCGCACGGGCGATGCATGGTGCATCTATCCCACCTACGACTTCGCGCACGGCCAGTCGGACGCGATCGAGCGCGTCACCCATTCGATCTGCACGCTGGAATTCGAGGATCACCGGCCCCTCTATGACTGGTTCCTCGAGAACCTGCCCGTCCCCGCCCGGCCGCGGCAGTACGAGTTCGGACGCCTCAACCTGGGCCACACGGTGCTGTCGAAGCGCCGCCTCAACCAGCTGGTCACCGACGGGCACGTCACCGGCTGGGACGACCCGCGCATGCCGACCCTGTCGGGCCTGCGCCGGCGCGGGGTGCCGCCGGAGGCGATCCGCGACTTCATCGGCCGGCTCGGCGTGACCAAGTCGGACGGGCTGGTGGAGATGGCCTATTTCGAGAACACGATCCGCGAGCATCTGAACACGAGCGCGCCGCGCCGCATGGCCGTGCTCGACCCGATCCGGCTGGTGATCGAGAACTATCCCGAGGGCGAGAGCGAACGGCTCGAGGCGACCAACAATCCGACCGACGAGAGCGCCGGCACCCGCGAGGTGCCGTTCGGTCGCGAGCTCTGGGTCGAGCGCGACGACTTCATGGAAGATCCGCCCAAGAAGTTCCACCGCCTCGCGATCGGCCAGGAGGTGCGCCTGCGCTTCGCCTACTTCGTCACCTGCACCGACATCGTCAAGGACGCCGACGGCAATGTCGTCGAACTGCGCTGCACCTACGACCCGGCCACACGCGGCGGCGACGCGCCGGACGGGCGCAAGGTGCGCGGCACGATCCACTGGGTGGCCGCGGAAACCGCAATTCCCGCAGAGGTCCGGCTGTACGACCATCTGTTCCGCGAAGAGGAGCCGGGCAAGGACGGCGAATGGCTCGACGAGCTGAACCCCGGCTCGCTCGAGGTGCGCACGAATTGCTGGCTCGAACCGTCGCTGGCCGACCTCGCCCCCGGCGAAGTCGTGCAGTTCGAACGCATCGGCTATTTCTGCCCCGACCGCGACACCACGTCGCGCGCACCGGTGTTCAACCGAACGGTGGGCCTGCGCGACAGCTGGGCCAAGGCGAAGGCCGCCGGCCAATAAAAAAGCGGGCGCCCGCTCCTGGAAGGAGTGGACGCCCGGAGCAACTCCTGGGAGGGAGCGATCTATTCGGCGGCGGCCTGATTGTGGTCGACGACCTCGCCGCGGCCCGGGTAGTTCTTGGCGATCACGAAATCGAGGCCCTTGAGCAGCTCGGCGAAGGCCGGGCGCGCGAACGGCATCGACTGGGTGGTGACGAAGTAGACCGAATTGTCGGGCTTCACCAGGAACAGGCCCGGCTCGGCGAACAGCGCCGGCTCCTCGATGCCCGCACCGCTGACGCCCTTGCCGGCCGAAATGTAGAGGCCCCACTCGCGGGCCTTGTCGAGATCGAGCGAATGGCCGACGACCAGATTGTCGAGCCCCCATTTCTCCTTGGCCTCGGCGGCGCGCGCCTCGGTGTCGGTGCTGAGGACGACGATATCGACGCCGCGCTGGGCGAATTCGCCCGCCAGCTTGTTGAGGCCGCCCAGATACATCGAACAGATCGGGCAGTGCAGGCCGCGGTAGAACACGATCATGGTGAAGTTCTCGGGGCTCTGGTCGGCGAGGCTCCAGGTCCCGCCCCCCACGGTGGCCACGTCGAGCGACGGCGCCGGCTGCTGCGGGATCAGGGGATTGATGGCTGACATGTCTTCCTCATCGGGTTGCCGGGCGATGGCGTGCATCGATAGGTGTATGGCAGGTCTCGGACGGATCCGGGGATCGCGTCCATATGTTCATATATGGGAGATTTTTTGGTTCCGTCTTTTCTTTTTCGTAACATGTCGTATGTGGCCACGGCATGCCGCCCCAGACGCCGTCTTCGGGCAGGCGACCACGGGTGTTCCGCGGCTTCCGGCGACGCTACTGTATCGGCCGAACGCAACGAACCGAGGAGTTGGAAATGCCCCATTTGCCGATGATCACCGACGAGGAGGCCGGCCCCGAGGCCGAAATCCTGTTCAAACACTCGACTCAAATGTTCGGTCGGGTCGCCAACGCGGTCCGGACCGCCGCGCACTCGCCGAAGCTGGCCCAGTCGATCTACGGCTTTATCGTGGCGGCGCTGCGTGAGGAGGTAACGGGGATTCTCGACGTGCGCACGAAGGCGCTCGTTATCCTCAAGACCTCGATGCTGAACGGTTGCCGGTACTGAATCAAGCACAACGTAACGCTCGGTCGAGGGTTGGGTTTTGACGAAGAAATGATCGCCGCCATCGAGGGCGACTACCAGGCATCGCAGCTGTTCACGCCGGCCGAGAAGGCGGCGATGAAATGGGCCGAAGTCCTGACGGAGAAGACCTATCGCGGGGAAAACCCCGAGGCGATGCCGGAACTGAAGAAGCACTTCGATTCCGCACAGATCGTCGAGATCACGATGGTGTCGTGCTTCTTCAACTTCTGGAACCGCTTCACCGACGGCTTGCAGGTCGATGTCGAGGAGGGTCCGCTGATGGGCCGGATCACCAAATCCAAGACGATCGACCCGCAGGACTATGTCGCCTTCATGTGCGACTGCTGGTGGAACAAGCCCGGCGCGGGCGAGACGGAGAAGGCAGCCGAGTAGGCCTGCCGGCAGCAAAGAACGGGAGCACATTTATGGAAATCAACATCCCCGAGATCGTCGCCGAGGTCACGGCGGCCCATGACCGCTACGAGCATGCGCTGACCACCAACGACGTCGACGTGCTCAACGAGCTGTTCTGGGACAATGACCTGACCCTGCGCTTCGGGATCGGCGAGAACCTGTACGGTCACGCCCAGATCGCCGGCTTCCGGGCCGCGCGCAACCCAAGCGACGTGGTTCGCACCACGGGCCCGGTGATCGTCACCACCTATGGCCGGGACTTCGCCACCGCGAACCTCGAGTTCCATCGCGCGAGCATGGGCGACAAGGTCGGCCGCCAGAGCCAGGCCTGGGCGCGCATGCCCGAGGGCTGGCGCATCGTCGCCGCCCATGTGAGCGTCATCCCCAAACCCGCCTGAAACGCCGAAGGGCCGCTCCGGAGAGCGGCCCTTCGTTCGAGACGATGTCGTTTGCCTAGCTGGCGATCCGCCAGACCTCGGGCGCATCGGCCATGCTTTCGAGCAGCGCCTGGCGCTGGGCCTCCATCTCTTCGGGCAGACGGTCGGCGAAGCTGTCGAACAGCTCCTTCTGGTCCTCGGCCTCGCTGGCTCCGGCATCGCGCGCCAGATCCATGATGCCGTTGAAGGATTCTTCCGAGAACGCCAGCCCGGTCCAGTTCAGGTCCTCGTAACGCGGCATCTTGCCCAGCGGCCCCTCGACCGCGTCGACATTGCCGTGCACCCGGTCGCAGACCCATTCGAGGACGCGCATGTTCTCGCCGAAGCCCGGCCAGATGAACTTGCCCTGGCCGTCCTTGCGGAACCAGTTCACCCGGAAAATCTTGGGCAGGGTGAGCTTCTTCTTCGTCGCGAAGCTCAGCCAGTGGTTCCAGTAGTCGGCCATGTTGTAGCCGCAGAAGGGCAGCATCGCCATCGGGTCACGCCGGATCGCGGCCTGGTTGTCGGCCGCCGCGGTGGCCTCCGAGCCCATGGTCGCGGCTATGTAGACTCCGTGGGTCCAGTCGCGGGCCTCGTAGACCAGCGGGAAGGTCGTGCTCAACCGGCCGCCGAAGATGAACGCATCGATCGGCACACCCGCCGGATCGTCCCAGGCCGGGTCGATGCTCGGGCAGTTCTCCGCCGCGACCGTGAACCGCGCATTGGGATGCGCCGCCGGACGGCCGCAATCGGGCGTCCAGTCCTCGCCGCGCCAGTCGATCAGGTGCGCGGGCGGATCGCCGTCCTTGCCCTCCCACCAGACATCGCCGTCGTCGGTCAGCGCGACGTTGGTGAAGATGGTGTCGCGCTGGATCATCTTCATCGCGTTCGGGTTGGTCTTGGTCGACGTCCCCGGCACCACGCCGAAATAGCCGGCCTCCGGATTGATCGCGTGGAGCTTGCCGTCGTCGTCGGGCTTGATCCAGGCGATGTCGTCGCCGACGGTCGAGACCGTCCAGTCCTCGTAGCCCTCGGGCGGGATCAGCATCGCCAGGTTCGTCTTGCCGCACGCGCTGGGGAACGCCGCCGCGACATAGGTCTTCTCGCCCTTGGGCGACTGCAGGCCGAGGATCAGCATGTGCTCGGCGAGCCAGCCTTCCTCCTTCGCCATGATCGAGGCGATGCGCAGCGAGAAGCACTTCTTGCCGAGCAGCGCGTTGCCGCCATAGCCGCTGCCGAAGGACCAGATCGAGTGGTCTTGCGGGAAGTGCACGATGTACTTGGCGTCGTTGCACGGCCAGACAACGTCTTCCTGGCCGTCGGCCAGCGGTGCGCCGACCGTGTGCACGCACGGCACGAAGACGCCGTCGCCCAGCTCGTCGAGCGCGCCCTGCCCCATGCGGGTCATGATCCGCATGCTGGCCGCCACATAGGGGGAATCGGTGAGCTGCACGCCGATATGCGCGATGTGCGAACCCAGCGGCCCCATGCTGAACGGAATGACGTACATGGTGCGGCCGCGCATGCAGCCCTCGAACAGGCCGTCGAGGGTCGCGCGCATCTCGGCGGGGGCGACCCAGTTGTTGTTGGGGCCCGCATCCTCTTCGTCGTCCCAGCACACGAAGGTGCGGTGCTCGACACGGGCGACGTCGTTGGGGTCCGAGCGCGCCAGAAAGCAGCCGGGACGCAATTCCTGGTTCAGCGGGATCAGCATCCCGGAATCGACCATCTCGCCGCAGAGCCGGTTAAACTCCTCCTGCGATCCGTCGCACCAGTAAATGTCGTCGGGCTGTGTGCGCCGAGCGATGTCCTCGACCCACTTGAGCAGCTTTCGATTGCGGGTGTTAGCCTCGCCCGATTGCCCCATGTTGCCTCCCGTTCGGCGTTTCGCGACGCCATGTTTCGAATAAGAAAATTTCAAGACAATAAGCCAAACGACTCGGCCGATGTAAACACGAGTCGGCCAACTTTCTGGGGGCGAATCGACGCAATTTTACCGGCCCCGAGCCCGGCCTCAGGCGCGCCGTGGCCGCCCCTCCGCACCCACCGTCGCGATCCGCAGGATGTTGGTGCGTCCGGGCGTGCCGAAGGGCACACCCGCGGTGATGACAAGGCGGTCGCCGGTTTTGGCGAACTCCTCGCCCTCTGCCACGCGGCTGGCACGGATGACCATGTCGAGGAAGCTCGTGGCGTCCTCGGTCTGCACGCAGTGCACGCCCCAGGCGATCGCCAGCCGGCGCGCGGTCTGCAGGACGGGCGTCAGCACCAGGATCGGCACCTCGGGACGCTCGCGCGAGGCGCGAATACCCGTCGAGCCCGACGCCGTATAACAGACGATCGCCGCCGCCTTCAGCGTCTCGGCGACCTGGCGTGCGGCCAGCGTGATCGCATCCGCCGTCGTCGCATCCGGCTCGGTGCGGCCGGCATTGATCGCGGCGCGGAACTGCGGATCGGCCTCCACCGAACGCGCGACGCGGTCCATCATCGCAACCGCCTCGCGCGGATACGCACCGACCGCCGATTCCCCCGACAGCATCACCGCGTCAGCCCCTTCGAAGACCGCGGTGGCGACGTCGGAGACTTCCGCCCGCGTGGGAACCGGCGCCTCGATCATCGATTCCAGCATCTGCGTCGCGACTACGACCGGCTTGCCCGCCCGGCGCGCGGCGCGCGTGATCGCCTTCTGGATGCCCGGCACCTGCTCGATCGGCAGTTCGACGCCCAGGTCGCCGCGCGCCACCATGAGCCCATCGGCCGTCTCGATGATCTCGTCGAGGAAGTCGAGCGCGCGCGGTTTCTCGATCTTCGCCATGACGGCGGCGCGGCCGGCGACGATCTTCTTGGCCTCGGCCACATCGTCGGGCCGCTGCACGAAGGACAGCGCGATCCAGTCGACATCGAGCGACAGCGCGAAATCGAGATCGCGCCGATCCTTGGGCGACAGCGCGGGAACCGGCAGGATCACGTCGGGCACGTTGACGCCCTTGTTCGAGGTCAGCGGGCCGCCGACGACGACCTTCGTCTCGGCGAAGTCCGTGCCCGCCTCCATCACCTCGAGCCTGATCTTGCCGTCGTCGAGCAGAAGCGACACGCCGGGTTCGATGGCCTCGAAGATCTCGCGATGGGGCAAGGGCGCACCCGCCGCATCGCCGGGGCCACGCTCGAGCTCGAGGCGAAAGCTCGCCCCCTCCTCGAGCTCGGTGTCCGGCGTCATCTCGCCGACGCGCAGCTTGGGGCCCTGCAGGTCGGCGAGCACGCAGATCGGGCGCCCCAGCTCGGCCTCGACCGCGCGGATGCGCTGGTACATGGCGCGCACGTCGTCGTGGGAGCCATGGCTCATGTTCAGCCGGAACGCGTCCGCCCCCGCCTCGAACAGCGTGCGGATCATCTTCTCCGACGCGCTCGCCGGGCCCAGGGTGGCGAGAACCTTTACGTTTCGGACGCGTCGCATGATGGCGACCTTTCTACCGGAGAATCCGGGTCAGTTTTATTTCGCACAGTCGAAGCAGCGCGGCGCGGCCGGATCCACGTCGAGGCGCCTGGGCGCGATGTCCACGCCACATGCCAGACAGTATCCATACTCTTCCGCCCCGATCCGCGCCAAGGCCGCATCGATCGCGCGGAGCCGGGCGCGGCGGCGCTCCTCCTCAGCATGCGCCATCGCCTGCACCTGTATTGCGTCCATACGCGACAGGCGCCCCACGCTCTGCTGGTCGAGGGTCACGGGCGCGCGGCTGCCCGCCGTTGCTACGCTCGACCGCACCAGCGCATCGCGTTCGACGACCAGGGCCGCACGATAGATTTCGATGGCTTCGTCGCTCAGGCTCATGCGCCTATTGGGCGCGACCGAACGCGTCGGATCAAGCGCCTTGGTCAGTCCCACCCCGTGCTCACACCGTGAACCGCGCCGAAGCCGGGGCTGATGTTGCGGGCGCGAAGCCGCTACACTCGGCGCCGTGACCGGCAGCGGGAGGGGAATGCCATGGCGCGGTTAGACGGGAAGGCGTGCATCATCACGGGCGGTGCCAGCGGCATCGGTGCCGAGACGGCACGACGCTATGTCGCGGAGGGCGGCCGCGTCCTGATCGGCGACGTGGACGAGGCATTGGGCACCGCGCTGGCGGACGAAATCGGCGATGGCGCGATGTTCATGCGCATCGACGTGACCGACCCGGATTCCTGTCGCGCCGGCGTCGCGGCGGCCGTCGATGCGTTCGGCGGGCTAGACCATCTGGTGAACAGTGCCATCCGCATGGGACCCGGCCCGCTCGAGGACCTGTCCTTGGACGATTGGAACAAGGTGGTCGGCGTCGGGCTGACGGGCACCTTCCTCATGACCCAGGCGGCGGGCCGCTGGTGGATCGGACAAGACCGCGGCGGCGCAGTGGTGAACCTCTCCTCGACGGGCGGGCTGCACCCCTACAACCTCGCCGGCGCCTACAGCACGACCAAGTCCGGCGTGATCATGCTGTCGCAGCAATTCGGGCTGGAGTGGGCGAAATACGGCATCCGGGTGAACGCCGTCTGCCCGGGCCACACCGAGACGCCGCTGACCGCCTATATGCGCGATCCGGCGGTGAAGCAGGCGCGCGCCGACGTGACGCCGCTGGGCCGGGTCGGCCGGCCCGAGGACATCGCGGCGGGAATCCTCTACCTGTTGTCGGACGACGCGTCCTACGTGACCGCATCGCATCTCGACATTGACGGCGGGCTGTCGCGCAGCCTGTTCAACCACATGCCGGGCCGGAAATGGGACTGAGCGTTAGCCGGAGTTCGAGAACATGAAGACGCGCATCACCGAAATGTTCGGGATCGAGCACCCCATCGTCCAGGGCGGCATGCACTTCGTCGGCTTCGCCGAGCTCGCCGCGGCCGTCTCGAACGCCGGCGGGCTGGGTATCATCACCGGGCTGACCCAGCGCACGCCCGAGAAGCTCGCCGACGAGATCGCACGCTGCCGCGACATGACCGACAGGCCCATCGGCGTGAACCTGACCTTCCTGCCCATCGTCGACGCGCCCGACTATCCGGGCCTCATCAAGGCCATCGTCGACGGCGGCGTGAAGATCGTCGAGACGGCGGGCAACAACCCCACGAAATGGATGCCCGTCCTAAAGGACAACGGCATCACGGTGATCCACAAATGCACCACCGTGCGCCACTCGCTGAAGGCGCAGGAGATCGGCTGCGACGCCGTCTCGGTCGACGGGTTCGAGTGCGGCGGGCACCCCGGCGAGGACGACATTCCCAACATGATCCTGCTGCCGCGCGCCGCCGACGAGCTGGAGATTCCCTTCGTCGCCTCGGGCGGCATGGCCGATGCGCGCTCGCTGGTCGCCGCGCTCGCGCTGGGCGCCGACGGCATGAACATGGGCACCCGCTTCATCGCCACGAAGGAGGCGCCGGTGCACGAGAACGTCAAGCGGGCGATCGTCGCCGCCAGCGAGCTCGACACGCGGCTGGTCATGCGCCCGCTGCGCAACACCGAGCGGGTGCTGGTCAACGACGCGGTCGAGCGCCTGCTGGAGAAGGAGCGCGCGCTGGGGCCCGACATCAGCTTCGACGACATCGCGGCAGAGGTCGCCGGCGTCTATCCGAAGATCATGCTCGACGGCGACATGGATGCCGGCGCGTGGTCGTGCGGCATGGTCGCCGGGCTGATCGACGACATCCCGACCTGCGCCGAACTGATCGGGCGCATCATGCGCGAGGCCGACGAACTGATCCGCGTGCGCCTCGCCGGCCTCGCCGCCGCCTGACCGGCAGGATCAGAACCCGGGTCTCCTGACCCGGTACTTCGCCATCAGGTCGTCGTGGCGGCCCGAGCGCGCGATCCGGCAATAGATCCGGATCACCTGCTCGGCCGAGTAGAACTTGAACCACCATGGAAAGATCGCGTGGACGACGCCGGCCAGCCCGGCGACGATCAGCCACAGCGAGTTCTTCATGGCAAAGGTGCCGTGTTCGAGATAGCTCTGCGGCCGTTCCGGCCGATCGCGATGGATGTGCTCGGTAAGAAAACCCAACATCTTCATGGACTTGTCCTCCATTCGGTTGGATTTCGCGTTGCCATGAATAGGGGTCGAAGGGCTGATTTTCCCCTAATTTTCGATCACATTTGAGGGAGTGGCCATTACCGGCCGACGGGCCCCAACCGGAACGTCACGTCCGGGTCGGCCTCGATCTGGTGGATCAGGTTGACCTCCCAGTCGATGTATTCCTGCATCTTCGCCTCGACATCGGTGTTGCGGTCGTAGGCGCGCAGATAGACATCGACGCAGGCATCGTCGGGCGGAACCGTCGGGCTCGCCTCGGTCTTCTGGCCCGCGGCCACCCAGGCCGCGATGCCGCCATCGAGCACCCGCACCTCGCCGCCGGTCAGTTCGCGCACCTCGTCGGCTGCGAGGCGGGCCAGCGCGCCATCCTCGGACGTGAGCACGACGACACCGCCCTTGGGCAGGGCCGGCGCCGTGGTCGCGATGCGGGTGCGGATGCCCCAGACCGCGCCGGGCACGTGCGCCTTGCGGAAGGCGCGGCTCTCGCCCATGTCGAGGACCGTCACGCCGCCGGCGTCGATCCGTTCCGCCAGCTCGAACGGCGACAGCGCATCGACGACGACATCGTCGAGCACCTTATCGGCGTTCGCCTCGAGGGCGCCGGCCGCGCCGATCCCGCCCTCCAGCACATAGACCTCGGGGTAGCCCATCTGCACCAGCCAGTGGGCGGTCATGGTGGCGCGCACGCCGGTGTCGTCGACCAGCACGATGCGCCCGCGCGGCACGCCGATCTGGAAGTCGCTCGCCTGGACGAGCTGGCCGCCCGGCGCCGAACGCGCACCCGGCAGGTGGCCGCGCGCGAATTCGTCGGGGTCGCGCACATCGAGGATATAGAGGGTGCGGGTATCGGCCTGCATGCGCCATTCCGCGAGCCGCGCGGCATCGATCGTCGGCACGCCGTACGCCGCCGCGACCGCGTCGCGCATCGCCCGGGCCGCATCGAGCGTCTCGGGGTCGCCGTCGCGGAACCGGTCGGTGTGTCCATGTTCCAGTTCGTAACCGGCCAGGTGCCAGCCCATGGTGCCATTCGCCAGCGCGACCACCTTGTTCGGGATGCCCGAATGGATGACCGACTGGGCGCCGACGATGGAGCGCGTGCGCCCGGCGCAGTTCACGACCACCGTCGTCTCGTCCGAGCCGACAAGGTCGCGCACCCGGTAGGCGAGCTCGCCGCCCGGCACGCTGACGCCGCCGGGAATGTTCATGTTGCGGTACTCGGCGAAGGTGCGTGAATCTAGCACCATCAGATCCTCGCCCGCGTCCTGCATGCGCTTGAGTTGGTTGGCCGTGATCGAGGGCGTGCGGAAATGGTGTTCGACCGCCTCGCCGAACGCCTTGCTCGGCACGTTGATGCCCGAATAGAGGTTGAATCCGGCCGCCTCCCAGTCGCCGGGGCCGCCGGTCGCGATCCGCAGGTCCGAATAGCCGAGCGCCGCCAGCGCGGCCACGCCGCGCGCGGCGAGGTCCGCATCGCCGGCCGCCGTCACGGCGATGCGCGCGGATCGCCGCGGCACCAGATCGGGCACAAGCAGTTCGAGGCGGCTGAGCGGCGCATTGACCGCCTGGAACAGGTGGCACTGTCCGAACTCGCCCTGCTCACGTACGTCGAGGAGCGCGATCTCCGCGCCGTCGAACAGCATCTCGCGCAGGGCTCTGGAATCGATCTCGGTCATGGCTGAAACTACAGTAAAGGTTCGTGTATTGAGCCCGCTGCCTGTACGGGGCATGATGGCCGGCACGGAACGGTACTGGCCGTCGGCCGCTGCGCCGGCGAAACGGAAGGATCGGAAATATGGACCCGAAAGTCGAGACATTCGCAGGCGAGTGCCGCGCCATCCTGAGCAAGGATTCGAGCCCCGCAGCGCTCGAACAGGTCCGCCTGGTGCTGGAGAAGTACCTCGCCGACGATGAATTCGTCGACACCCATCTCGGGCCCGACTTCGAGGCCAATCGCGAGGTGCTCTACGAGGACCCCGAGCTGGGCTTCTGCATCTGCCGCCACGTCTTCAAGGGCGCCAACGAGGCCCCGCCGCACGATCACGGCCCATCCTGGGCGATCTACGGTCAGGCCAAGGGCCACACCACCATGACCGAGTTCGAGAAGCTGGCCGCACCCAGCGGCGAGGAGCCGGGCAAGGCGAAGCCCACCAAGACCTACGACCTCGACCCCGGCATGGCCGTCGCCTATCCCAAGGGCGCGCTGCATTCGCCGAAGCGTGAGGGCGACACTCGCCTGATCCGGATCGAGGGTGCCGACGTCACGAAGATGAAGCGCGAAAAGTACCAGATTGCCTGACGGCGATCTCGTGACCGGCGACCGCGACGCCGCGACGGCCCGTGCCGCGCGCCAGTTCGACGACGGCAGCTTCGTCGCCGGCCTGGCGCGGCTGGTAGCCTGCCCGACCCAGAGTCAGCTGCCGGGTGCCGGCCCGGCGCTGCGCGGCTATTTCACCGACGCGCTCGGCCCGGAACTCGCGCGCCTCGGCTTCGCGCTGGAGATTCTCGACAATCCCGAACCGGACGCCGGCCCGATCCTCGTCGCCGAGCGCTACGAGGGCGACGACCGGCCCACCGTCCTGATCTACGGCCATGGCGACACGGTCGTCGGCCAGGACGAGCGCTGGGCGGGCGGGCGCGCGCCCTGGACCGTGACGGCCGACGGCGACCGGCTGTACGGGCGCGGCACCGCCGACAACAAGGGCCAGCACTGGGTCAACATCTGCGGCCTCGCCGCGGTGATCGCCGAACGCGGCCAACTCGGCTTCAACGCCAAACTGCTGATCGAGAGCGACGAGGAGATGGGCTCGCGCGGGCTGCGCGCCTTCTGCGAGGCGCACGCCGAGCGGCTTGCCGCCGACGTGCTGATCGCCTCGGACGGCCCCCGCCTCGACCCCGCGCGCACCACCGTGGTGCTGGGCTCGCGCGGCATCATCAACTTCGAACTGGCGCTCGACCTGCGCACGGGCGCCCACCATTCGGGCAACTGGGGCGGGCTGATCCGCGACCCCGGCATCGTGCTCGCCCATGCCATCGCCAGCCTGACCGATGCGCGCGGCCAGATCGAGGTGCCGGAATGGCGGCCCGCCTCGTTAACGCCCGAGATCCGCGACATCCTGTCCGGCGTCGCCGTGTCGGGCGGCGCGGGCGCACCCGACATCGACCGGGACTGGGGCGAGGCCGATCTCTCGCCCGAGGAGCGGGTCTATGGCTGGAACAGCTTCGCCGTGCTGGCCCTCGAACTGGGCGATACCGGCAAGCCGCAGAACGCGATCCAGCCGTCCGCGCGCGCCGTCTGCCAGCTGCGCTACGTGGTCGGCACCGACCCGGACGACATATTGCCGGCGCTGCGCCGCCATCTCGACCGCCACGGTTTCGCCGACGTCACCGTGACCCCGACGCGCATGGCGGGAATGCGCGCGACCCGCTCGGACCCGGCGAACGAATGGGTGCGCCTCGCGGTCGGCTCCGCCGAGCGGACGACCGGCACACCGCCGGCGCTGATTCCCAACATCGGCGGCGGGCTGCCCAACGACATCTTCGTCGAGGTGCTCGGCCTGCCGACCGTGTGGATTCCCCACTCCTATGCCGGCTGCAACCAGCACGCGCCCGACGAACACATGCTTGCCCCGGTCGCACGCGAGGGGCTGCGGGTGATGGCCGGCCTGTTCTGGGATATCGGCGCGCGGTAGCGCGCCTCAGTCCGACTCCGCCTGGGCCTGTTCGAGCGTCTCGCTCGCCTCCAGCCATGCGGCCTCCGCGCGTTCGAGCCGCTTCTCGACCTCGCCGCGCAGCTTCATGAGGTCGGTCATCGGCCGGTCGCGGAATTCCGGGCCCGCGGCGGCGGGATCGAACATCGCCCGGTCGATCTCGGTGCGCTGCGCATCGAGCGCCGTCATCTCGGCCTCGGCCGCGCGCACGCGCGCGCGCAACGCCTTCGTCTGCTCGCGAAGCTGTGCGGCCGCACGGCGCTCGTCGCGACGGTTGGCGCGCTTCTCGGCCGGCTTCGCCCCCTCGCGCGGCGCCGCCGCGCCGCGGCCGAGCAAATGATCGCGATAATCGTCGAGGCTTCCCGAGAATTCGCGCGCCGTCCCCTCCTCGATCAGCACCAGCCGGTCGGCGGTCATCTCGAGCAGGTGCCGGTCGTGGCTGACCACCACGACGGCGCCGTCGAACGCGTTGAGCGCCTGGACCAGCGCCTCGCGGGCATCCACGTCGAGATGGTTGGTCGGCTCGTCGAGGATCAGGATGTGCGGCGCCTCGCGGGTGATCAGCGCCAGCGCCAGCCGCGCGCGCTCGCCGCCCGACAGCTTGCCCACCGCGAGATGGACCTTGTCGCCGGAGAACCCGAACCGGCCGAGCTGGCTGCGCACCGCGCCGGGCTTGGCGTCGGGCAGCATCCGCGTCATGTGTTCCAGCGGCGTCTCGCCGACCCGCAGCTCCTCGACCTGGTGCTGGGCGAAGTAGCCCACGCGCAGTTTGCCGCTGGCCGCGATGTCCCCGGCCATCGGCGCAAGCTGGCCCGCCAGCAGCCGGGCGAGCGTGGTCTTGCCGTTGCCGTTGCGCCCGAGCAGCGCGACCCGGTCGTCGGGATCGATGCGCAGGTTCAGGTTCGACAGGACCGGCGTGTCGGGCACATAGCCCACCGCCACGCCCTCTAGCACCATCAGCGGCGGGCGCAGCTCCTTGGGGCTGGGGAAGTCGAACACCAGGCTCGGGTCTTCCGTCGCGGCGGCCACCGGCTCCATGCGCGCCAGCGCCTTCAGGCGGCTCTGGGCCTGCCGGGCCGTGTGCGCCTTGTAGCGCCAGTGGTCGACATAGGCCTGCAGCCGGGCCCGCTTCTCCTCCTGCCGGGCGCGCATCGCCGCCACCTGGTTCAGGCGCTCGGCGCGAATGCGCTCGAACGCGTCGTATCCGCCGGCATACAGCGAGGTCTGGCCGCCTTGCACGTGCAGGATGTGGTCGACCACGTTGTTGAGCAGGTCGCGCTCGTGGCTGACCACGATCATCGCGGCCGGATAGGTCTTGAGGAAGGATTCGAGCCACAGCGCCGCCTCGAGGTCGAGATGGTTCGACGGCTCGTCGAGCAGCAGCAGGTCGGGGCGCGAGAAGAGCAGCCCGGCCAGCGCCACGCGCATCCGCCAGCCGCCCGAGAAGGCCGAAAGCGGACGGTGCTGCGCCTCCTCGTCGAACCCCAGCCCCGCCAGGATTCGCGCGGCCCGCGCCGGCGCGCCATGGGCATCGATGGTGCCCAGCCGCTCGTGGATCTCGGCGATCCGGTGCGGATCGCTCGCGCGATCCGCTTCCTCCAGCAGCGCGGTGCGTTCGGTGTCGGCCGCGAGCACCATCTCGAATGGCGTGGTGGTCCCGCCGGGCGCCTCCTGGGCGACATAGCCGATGCGCGTGCCCCGCGGCACCTCCAGCGTGCCGTCATCGGGCTCGATCTCGCCGGCGATGATCTTCAACAGAGTCGACTTGCCGGCGCCGTTGCGGCCGACCAGGCCGACGCGGCTGCGCGGCGGCAGGTTCGCGCTCGCGCTGTCGAGGATCGTCTGGCCGCCGAGGCGGGCGGTGATGCCGTTGAGGGTCAACATGAGAGCGCGGCTGATAGCACAGGCCGCGGCCGGCGAACACATGCCGGCATCGATCTTCGGAAAGGCGTGCAGGGGGAAAGCCCGGCTATTGCCGCGTGTCGGGAACGGGTAGGCTCAACCGAAAAGGAGTCCTGCCACCATGTCACGCATTCCGCTGATCCAGCCCGATTCCGTCGACGGCGCGCTCGCCGATTTCTACGCCGCGGCGACCGACATGATCGGGCGCGTACCCCATTCGGTGCGCACCTACGCCCACAGCCCCTTCGTCGCGATGCTGATGCTGCCGCTCAACGTCGCCATCCAGCGCGAATGGCCGGGCACCGAACTGTCGGGCCGGATTAAGGAGCTGGTCGTCATCAAGACCAGCCAGGTCAACGAATGCGCCTACTGCTTCGCGCACAACACCTCGCTGGGCCAGGCCGCGGGGATCACCGAGGAGCACGTCATCGCGCTGTCGGGTCACGAATACTGGATCTCCGACCTGTTCGACGAACGCGAGCGCCTCGCCATCGCCTGGGCCGAGCACGTGACCCG
>JAYOFO010000009.1:0-52988 GCA_038117265.1 Rhodospirillaceae bacterium | reverse complement strand
GACGGCGCGAAGGTCTCGGCGGGCGGTCCGACCGAAGGCGAAAGCGTTCCGATTCCTCCTTTGCCCTCGGGCGAGGACGAGGGTGGAGTCGAGGGTCAGGAGCTGCTCGATGGCGAGGGGGGCGAAACGGAGATGCCGGAAAACGGCACCTCGGAATTCGCCGAGAACGGCACCTCCGATAAGCCCGAAGACGGCACGAGCGACAAGCCCGACAACGGAATCGTCGACGACGGGGCACTCGAAAAGGCGCTGGCCGCGCGCGAGCAACAGCAATTCGAGGCGGCGGCCGAAGCGTTGCGCCAGGCGATCGAGGCCGTGCCCGAACTGGCCGGCCTGCAGGACAGCCTGTTGATCGAGCAGACTCCGGAGGGGCTGCGCATCCAGCTCGTCGACCAGAAGGGCTATTCGATGTTCGCGCTCGGCAGCTCCCAGCCGAACCAGCAGACACGCGAGCTCGTGCAGCTCGTCACCCGCGTCGTCACCCAGCTTCCCAACCAGATCTCGATCAGCGGTCACACGGATTCGCGCGCCTACCGCACGGCGGAGGGCTACACGAACTGGGAGCTGAGCTCCGATCGTGCGAACGCTGCAGGCCGCCTGCTGATCGAGTCCGGCCTCGCCGCCGAACGGATTGCACTGGTGCAGGGTCGTGCGGCGACCGATCCGCTGCTGCCCGAAGACACCGAGAGCGAGCGCAACCGGCGCATCAGCATCGTCCTGTTGCGCGAGAACGCCGTCCCCATCGAACTCGGCGGCACGGTGAAGCCCAGCGAGCTGGGCGCGACGGTGCCGACGCCGGAACCCGGCGAGACGCCGGCACAGAATACCGAGATCGACACCGGACAGCGCCCCGGATGATCGGACCCGACAGGCTTTCACGGATTTGTCAGAGGCGATAAAGTCCCGCCGATTCGCGAACGCTTACCGGAAGAGTGCATGACGACCCAGGCGCCCCGACCGCCCCTCGTTTTCTACCGCACGGGCCCGATGCCCTGCCCCTACCTTGAGGGGCGGGTCGAGCGGAACCTGTTCACGGAGTTGCGCGGCGGCCAGGCACAGGACCTGCACGACCAGCTCGCCCTGGCCGGCTTCCGGCGCTCGCATCACATCGTCTATCGGCCCGCCTGCCCCGGCTGCAGCGGCTGCGTGCCGATCCGGATACCCGTCGCCGACTTCCGGCGCAGCCGGTCCCAGCGTCGCGTCTGGAACCGCAACGCCGACCTCGTCGCGCACACGGGACCCGCGATCGCGACCGAGGAACAGTACGACCTGTTTTACCGGTATCAGCGCGCGCGCCATTCGGGCGGCGAGATGGCGGCGATGTCGGCCACCGATTTCCGCGCGATGGTCGAGGATTCGGTGGTCGAGACGGAGCTCGTCTCGATCCGTGACGGCGCCGGCGTCCTGCTGGGCGCCTGCCTGACCGACCGGCTCGCGAGCGGCCTCTCGGCGGTCTACAGCTATTTCGAGCCCGACGCCGACGACCGCGGACTGGGAACGTTCAGCATCCTGTGGCTCGTCGAGGACGCGAGGCGACGCGGCCTGGCGCACGTCTATCTCGGCTACTGGATCGAGGACTGCGCCAAGATGACCTACAAGAACCGCTTCGGGCCGGTCGAACATCTGGGCCCGCGCGGGTGGACCCGCGAACCCCTTCCGGGCAGCGCGCGGGCGCAATAACGCATCCGTCATACTTTCGTATGGCTCCGGCGTCGTTGCACGCCCGGCACGCAGTGTCTTAATGTCCCCCCAACATGACCGGCTATCCATCGGCCGGCGCGCCACGGCCTTGCCGGTTTGTGCGTTCTCTCCGGCCAGGCGGTAACACGAACACGCACCCCAGGGAGCTATTCATGGAACGACGTAAATTCATCAAGGCCGCCGGTCTCGCCGGCGTCACGGGCGCGGCTGCGGCTGCTTCCGCTTTCCCCAAGCCCGCGATCGCCCAGGAGCGGATCTCCGTCGCGATGGTCACGACCTGGCCGCGCGACTTCCCCGGTCTCGGCACGGGCGCCCAGCGTTTCGCCGCCCGCCTCGACCAGATGAGCGAAGGCCGCATCAAGGTCGATTACTTCGCCGCCGGTGAGCGCGTCGGTGCGTTCGACTCCTTCGACGAGGTCGCATCGGGCAACGCGCAGGCCTATCACGCGGCCGACTATTACTGGAAAGGCAAGCATCCGGGCTGGGCGTATTTCACCGCCGTCCCGTTCGGCCTGACCTACACCGAGATGAACGCCTGGGTGCGCTTCGGCGGCGGCCAGGAGCTCTGGGACGAACTGGGTGCCGAGTTCGGCCTCAAGGGCCTGATGTGCGGCAACACCGGCGTCCAGATGGGCGGCTGGTTCAACAAGGAAATCAACACGGCCGACGACCTGAAGGGCCTGAAGATGCGCATCCCGGGCCTCGGCGGCGACGTCATGGCCAAGCTGGGCGCATCGCCGGTCTCGCTGCCGGGCGGCCAGATCTACGAAAACCTCGTCTCCGGTGCGATCGACGCAACGGAATGGGTGGGTCCGTGGAACGACCAGGTCATGAAGTTCTACGAAGCCGCGAAGTTCTACTACTATCCGGGCATGCACGAGCCGGGTTCGATGCTCGCCGTCGGCTTGAACGCGTCGTTCTGGGGCAAGCTGTCCAAGTCCGATCAGCTGATGATCGAGGCGGCCTCGTCGATGGAAAACGACGTCATGATGTCGGAGTACAACGCCAAGAACGGCGCCTCGCTCGCCCAGCTCATCCGCGATCAGGGCGTCCAGCTGCGTCAGTTCTCGGACGAGATCTACGACAGCTTCGGCAAGGCCTCTGACGAGGTGTTCCAGGAGGTCCGCGCCCACAGCGACCTCGCCAACCGCATCCACGAGAGCTTCGTGAAGGCGCGTGCGGAAGTGGGCGGCTGGACCAACATTTCGGACCAGGCCTACGTCCAGCAGCGCAACCGCGTTCTCGGCGTCTGATCCGGAACGTCCACCAGACAGGAAAGCGGAGCCCTTCGGCTCCGCTTTCCGCGTCTGGGTGACGCAAACGTGATGTGGGTAAGGCCGACCAGCCGGGGTTAGTTTGCCCCATGGATGGCCTCCCGTTCTCGACCCAGGCAGCAAACGCGCAACGATGACGGCGACGACGCTCGACGATGTACCGGCCGCAGGCGGCCTCGCCGCGATGCTGCGGATTCTCGCGCTGTTCGTCGCCGGCGCCGCGGTCGTGTTCCTGCTCAACAATTACCTGATCTTCTGGCGCAACTGGCCGGGGATCGGCAGCCTGTTCGGCCATCTGGGATGGTTCGGCGCCGAAGCACCGGCAAATCCGCTCGACGGCACGGCGGTGGCATTGGCCTGGGTGCAGCTCCTCGCCTACCCCGTGCTGCTCGTGCTGATCGCGGCCTACGTCCTCAAGACCGCCACCCGGCCCATGCGTGCGGACGCCCGACGTTTGTCGGCGGTGGCCACGTTCATCATCCGCGCGGCGTTCTGGTCCGTGCTCCTGGTCGGCGTCGTGGACGCCGCCATTTCCTTCCTGCGGGTGGAGGGGCTGCTGGCCGCCGTCGTCGGCGATGAACTGACTACAGACCTCGGACAGTCGCGCTTCCGCGGCGCCTACGTCCACTACCCGCTGATCCTGGTCTCGCTGGTGATCGCATTCTTCACGCGCACGCTGGGCTTCACCTGGCTCGCTTTGCTGGTCGTGATCGCGGAACTCCAGATCGTGCTCACGCGCTTCATCTTTTCCTACGAGCAGGCGTTCATGGGCGACCTCGTCCGGTTCTGGTACGCCGCGCTGTTCCTGTTCGCGAGCGCCTACACGCTGACCGAGGAAGGCCATGTGCGGGTCGACGTGATCTATGCCGGTTTCAGCGAGCGCGGCAAGGCATGGGCGAACGCGATCGGCTCGATGTTCCTCGGCCTGCCATTGTGCTGGGTGATCCTGTCGATGGGCATGGCCGGGCGCGCGACCGTCATCAACAGCCCGCTGATCGCCTTCGAGGTCTCGCAGAGCGGCTTCGGGCTCTATGTGAAATACCTGATGGCGGGCTTCCTCGCGGTGTTCGCGATCTCGATGATGTTCCAGTTTGCCGGCTATTTCCTGTCGAGCATCGCCGACCTGCGCGGCGAGCCCGGCAAAACCGAACCCGCCGGTGCGGCGGGACACTAGGCGCGAACCCGGACCCGAACCGTCATGGAAGTCTTCTTCATCGCCCTGTTGGTCCTGCTGATGGCCGGTGCGCTGGCGATGGGATATCCCGTGGCATTCTCGCTGCCCGGCTCGGCGATCCTGACCATCGCCATCGCCTCGCTCACCGGCTGGCTGTTCACCGGCGACACGGGCAGCTACTTCGCCCAGGACGGACCCATCCAGTGGTTGACCGCCGGGGTCACGAATTTCCGCGGCGTGTATTGGGAGGTCGAACGCGACACGCTGATCGCGGTTCCCCTGTTCGTGTTCATGGGGATCATGCTGCAGCGCTCCAAGATCGCCGAGGACCTGCTGGTCACCATGGCGCAGCTGTTCGGCCCGGTGCCGGGCGGCCTCGGCATCTCGGTGGTCATCGTCGGCGCGCTGCTCGCCGCGACGACGGGCATCGTCGGCGCGACCGTCGTCGCCATGGGCCTGATCTCGCTGCCGGCGATGCTGCGCAATAATTACTCGCACTCGCTGGCGACCGGCACGATCAGTGCCTCGGGCACGCTGGGCCAGATCATCCCGCCGTCGATCGTTCTGATCATCCTCGCCGACCAGCTGTCGAGCGCCTCGGACCAGGCCAGCACGGCCCGCAAGGCCGAATACAAGGAAGCGACCGGCGAATTCTCGATGCCCAGCGAGTTCGACATCACGTCGACCAGCGCGGGCGACATGTTCCTCGGCGCGTTCCTGCCCGGCCTCGTCCTGGTCGGCCTGTACATCGCCTATATCCTGACCATCGCCATCGTCCGGCCCAAGTCGGCGCCGGCGGTGCGCTACGGCGGCGCCTACGACCTGTACTTTGCCTGGCGGGTCTTCATCGTTCTGATCCCGCCGCTGGCGCTTATCCTGGCGGTGCTGGGCTCGATCATCGCCGGCATCGCGACCGTGAACCAGGCCGGCGCGATCGGTGCGGCCGGCGCGATGATCATGGCGGGTTACCGGCTGTGCGAGGGCAAGCGCACGGCATTTGTCCCGGCGATCATCGCGGTCCTGTCGATCGCCGTGATCTTCTTCCTGCTCGCCAACTTCGACCTGAACATCAAGAGCATCGACACCGGCAACGACGTCCTGGGCATCGTCCTGGCGGCCATCGCCGTGGCCGCCCTGCTGGTCGCCGTGCTGTGGAGCGGCTGGCGCGTCTTCAAGATCGACGACACGCTGCGCGGCGTGATGGTCGAGACGGCCAAGACCACCTCGATGGTGTTCATCATCCTGCTCGGCGCGGCGATGCTGACCGCCGCCTTCCGGAGCTTCGGCGGCGAGGAGCTGGTCAGGGACTTCCTCGGCGGTCTGCCGGGCGGCTTCTGGAGCCAGTTCATCGTCGTCATGGCGGTGATCTTCATCCTAGGCTTCTTCCTCGACTTCATCGAGATCGCCGTGGTCGTGGTGCCGATCGTCGCACCAATCCTGCTCGAGGATCCGTCGGCCAACATTACCGCGGTCTGGCTGGGCGTGATGATCGGCGTCAACATGCAGACCTCGTTCCTCACCCCGCCCTTCGGCTTCGCGCTGTTCTACCTGCGCGGCGTCGCCCCGCCGGAGGTGAAGACGACATCGATCTACAAGGGTGTCGCCGCCTTCATCGGGCTGCAGCTTCTCGGCCTCGCCATCGTCGGCGCGTTTCCGTCGCTGGTGAACTACCTGCCGAACCGGTCCTTCCTGACGGCCGAGACGGCGCCGCCGCCCAAGAACCCGCGCCTACAGCTCTGCCTCGAGGAGCATGTCTTCTCGGTCTACGACCGGGAAGGCGAGGCCCTGCGCGAGGCCATCCATGCCGCCAAGGGGCTCGACATCAGCTACCTGCCCGAGAGGCGCCGGGCCGACCTGACGCGCGGCTTCGAGAATGCGGAAAAGACCTTCGCGCTGGTCGCCGAGGTCCGGGCCGCCGAGGCGGACCTCGCGGCCTACATGTCGGAATATCGCCCGGTACACCGCACCACACGCAGCGCGCGGAAGGACATCCGCGAGATCGAGGCCGAGGCACGCACCCTGCGCGACCGGCTCCGCCGCCTGGAACGAAACGACAATAGCGGCCCCGGTGAGACCGCGGCGGTCGAGGCGGCCATCGACGGACTCGAACGCCAGAAGGCGGCGCTCGAAACCGAAATTCCCGACAATTGGGAAGACGCCCGCAAGGAATATCTCAAGCGCGCAAACGCCCTGAAACGCGTGACGCTGGGCTATCGCCGCAATGTCGACAGCGCCTACGTGCCCGTCGTCGAAACGCGCCAGGTCCTGGCCGAAGCGACGGCCTTCGCCGCCGTCTCCGGCACGATCAACGAACTGCCGGCCGCGCTGGAAAACCGAACCCCGGAGGATGCCGCCGAGGTGCTGAAGGAGGCCGAGAGCGCCCTCGCCCAGCTGCCCGACACCAGCGACATCCGGTCGGCGCTGACGGGCGCCCGCCGTTCGCTGACCGCGCGCACCCCGCGACCGGACCGCGCACTCGCAGACCTCGAAAAGGCCATCGCCCTGTACAACGAGGAACGGGAATGGCGCGTGCGCGCGGCCGACGAACTGGCCAGCGGGCTGGCGCGTTACGATGCCGCGATCGCGCGTTCGATCGGATTGCGCCAGCAGGATCGGCTGACCATCGACGAGGCCACGACGATGGCGTCGTGCCTGTCGATCCACCGCGACATCTCGCTCAACTTCTGATCCGCCGACGGCGGAAACGAAAGCGGCCGCCCCGAACTGCGTCGAGGCGGCCGTTTTCGTTGGTCGATGCGGATACGGTCAGCGGCGGCGCGGCACCGTCCGCCAGAGCAGCGGGAGCAACGCGGCGGCCAGGGCGATCTTGACGAGCGCACCGACCATGAACGGGGTGAAGCCGAGTTCCAACGCCTTCTCGAGCCCGCCGACAATCGTCGACAGCCAGCCGACACCGAGCGCGAAGATGATGGTCGTCCCGGCCAGGTTGGCAGCGAACGTCGCAACGATGCTGCGGTCCCATCCACGTTCCGCCAGCCAGCCGACGAGGACCGCGGCGACGAGGAACCCGAGGAGATAACCGCCGGTCGGACCGACCATGTAGGCCGGACCGGCACCGCTCGCGAAGACCGGAAGCCCGACAAGTCCCTCGGCCAGGTAGAGCAGAACCGTCGCCCCGGCCAGGCGCGCGCCGTAAGCCATGGCGATCACCAGCACGGCGAAGGTCTGCATGGTCATCGGCACCGGCCACATCGGCACCTGGGCGCGCGCCGAGAGGGCCAGCAGGACGCTGCCGGCGACCGCGAGCGCGGCGAGACGCAGAATCCCGCCCGTCTCACGGGGCCAAAGCGCATTGATCAGGGTGGGCGTGCCGCCCGCGACTAGCTGCATGATATTTCTCCGTTCACGCGGCGTTCGTTGAACTCACAGTTATCAGCTTCACCGGAACCTCACAACTCGCTCAGGTAAACCCCGAGGCCGAGGGAAAACCGCGCGGCACCTTGCGGCCCGCCTGGGCGCGCTTGCCGATCCATTCCGCTAGTTCTTCGGCCGTAAAGGTCCGGTACCGGACGCCCGTCCGCGTTGTCAGCCCCTCTGCCATCGCGAAGGTCGCGACATCGGCCAGTTCGTCGCTCGAATAGCTCTGCAACTTCACGCCGCGCCCGCGCGACATTTCGGGAAGCTCGGCGAGCGGGAAGATCAGCAGCTTGCGCTTCCGGCCGAGCACCGCCACATGGTCGCCGCCGACGGGCGCGCAGGCCGCGGCCTCGATGTCCCCCTTCACATTGAGGATCTGTTTGCCGCCGCGCGTCTGGGCCACGACCTCTTCCTCGGGCACCACGAAGCCGCGCCCGTCGCTTGCCGCGACCAGGAGCTTCGCTCCTTCGCGAAAGATGTGCAGGGCGACGATCTCGGCGTCATTCGGCAGGTCGAACATCAGGCGGAGCGGCTCGCCATGGCCCCGCCCCCCCGGCAGCTTGTCGATCGCCACCGTGTAGAAACGCCCGTTCGTCGCGAACACCAGGAGCTTGTCGGTCGTCTCGGCCGGCAGGACGAACTTGCCCCGATCGCCCTCCTTGAACTTGAGCTCCGCGGTCTCGATGTTGTGCCCCCGGATCGCGCGCACCCAGCCCTTGTCGGAACACACGATCGTCACGGGCTCGCGTTCGATCATCGCCTCAACGGGCACGGCCACCGCCACGGGCGCGTCACCGATCTCGGTACGCCGCTTGCCGATCTCGGTCTTGGGCCCGAACCTCTTCTTCAGATCGGCAACCTCGTCGGCAAGCTGCTTGAGCCGCTTCTTCTTGTCGCGCAGCAGTGCCTTGAGGGTCTTCTGCTCGCCTTCGAGACCCTCGATCTCCTCGCGGATCGCGATCTCCTCGAGCCGGCGCAACGAGCGAAGCCGCATGTTGAGGATCGCGTCGACCTGCGCGTCGTTCAGCTTCCAGCGCTTCTTCATCACCGCGCGCGGGTCGTCCTCCTCGCGGATCACGGCGATCACCTCGTCCAGGTTGAGGTAGACCACCATGTAGCCGTGGAGCACGTCGAGCCGGTCGGCAATCTTGCCCAGCCGGTAGGTGGTGCGGCGGACCAGCACCTCGTGACGATGGTCGAGATAGGCCTGCAACACCTCGCGCAGGTTCATCACGCGCGGCACGTTCTCGGCGTCGAGAACGTTCATGTTGAGGCTGATCCGCGATTCCATGTCGGTGTTGCGGAACAGGCTCTCCATCAGCATCTCGGCCGTGACGTTCCGGCTCTTGGGCTCGAGCACGAGACGAATGTCCTCGGCGGATTCGTCCCGGATGTCACCCAGCAGCGGCAGCTTGCGCGCATGCATCAGTTCGGCGATCCGCTCGACCAGGCGCGACTTCTGCACCTGGTAGGGAATCTCGGTAATGACCACCTGATACTGGCCGCGGACCAGCGATTCCTCGTTCCAGCGCGCGCGGACGCGGAAGCTGCCGCGCCCCGAAACATAGGCCTCGACGATGTCGGCCTTGTCCTCGACCAGCACGCCCCCGGTGGGCAGGTCGGGCCCGGGCATCAGGTCGACCAGCTTGGCGATGGTCGCGTTGGGATATTTGAGCAGGTGGGACAGGGCGTCGCAAATCTCGCCGACATTGTGCGGCGGGATGCTGGTCGCCATGCCGACGGCGATTCCCGTGGCCCCGTTGGCCAGCAGGTTGGGGAAGTTTGCCGGCAGGACCACCGGTTCGCTGCCCTCGCCGTCATAGGTGTCGCGGAAGTCGACCGCGTCGTCGTCGATGCCCTCGAGCAGCGCCTGCGCGACCGCGGTCATGCGCGCCTCGGTGTAGCGCATGGCCGCGGCGTTATCGCCGTCGATGTTGCCGAAATTGCCCTGCCCGTCGACCAGCGGATAGCGGACCGCGAATTCCTGCGCCAGGCGCACCAGCGCATCGTAGATCGCCTGGTCGCCGTGCGGGTGATACTTGCCCATCACGTCGCCGACGACGCGTGCGCATTTCTTGTAGCCCTGGTCGGGATCGAGGCGCAGCTGGCGCATCGCGTGCAGCAGCCGCCGGTGAACCGGCTTCAGCCCGTCGCGCACGTCGGGCAGCGAGCGCGCCATGATCGTGGACAGCGCATAGCTCAGATAGCGCTCGCTGAGGGCATCCTTGAAGGCTTCCTGGCGAATGCCGCCGGAGACGACCGTCATGTACAGAACTCCGTTGTACCGGACGCCATTTCTAGTCGGGTGACGTGAGTCACCTCAACAACCGGTATCGCCCTCATCGGCCGGGCCCGAATTCCGGCGCAACAGTGCCTCGAGGCGCTCTCGCGCGGCCGGCAGCGGCCGGTCGAGCGGGTCGAAGGCGTGCCGCGCCAGGAAATGGCCCGTTAGGCGCAGGCCGTTGGAGAAATCCTCGCCATCGGCATCGGCGCCGCGGCCGTCGGGCCCCAGGAATCGCGGAAGCGCGAGCATGCGGTCATGATAGGGCGCGCCGGCGGCGCGCGACACGGCCCGGCCGGTCCGCGGGCTGACATAGACCAGCTCGTCGCGCGCACCCGTCGCGGCACAGGCGGTTAGGTCGAGCCCGAAGCCCAGTTCGCGCAGCAGGCCGAGCTCCCAATGGACATAGACCGCGGGCCAGACCTCGATCGCGCCGTCCGAGAGACTGTCGAACAGCGCCCCCGTCGCCTCGAACAGCCCGGGATGCGGCTCGCGCTCGGGGACCACGGTCTCGACGACCGCACAAGCCGCGGACAACGCCGCCAGGCGCGCCGGGTCGTCCATGAACTGCGCGGCATAGTGGCGCGTCGGCTCGACCGTCAGCCGCCCCAGATGTTCGGACAGGCGTGCGCGCCAGACGGCCTCCACGCGATTGCCCGGCTCGACGATCCCGCGCTTGGCACGCGAGGCCCCGCCATGGACGAGGCCCGCATGACGGCCATGCTCGCGGGTCAGGAGTTGGACGACCGCCGCGCCCTCGCCATGGGGGCGTGCCCCCAGCACGAAGCCTTCGTCACGCCATTCCATCGAAGGATCGCCTAGGCATCGAAGCGCAGGCCCCACTCGCGGAAGTGTCCCGGATCGTCGGCCCATTTCTCGCGCACCTTCACGCGCACGAACAGGTGGACCGGGCGCTCGAGCATCTCGGCCAGGTCGGCCTGGGAATCGGCACGGATGCGCTTGATCATAGTGCCGCCCTTGCCCAGCACGATCCCCTTTTGGGAATCACGCGCAACCGTGATGACCTGCTCGATCCGTACGCTACCATTGTCGAAATCTTCCCAGCTCTCGGTGTCGACCGCCAGCGCATAGGGAAGCTCCTGATGCAGCAGGAGATAGGCCTTCTCGCGCGTCACCTCGGCGGCCAGCAGGCGCTGCGGCAGGTCGGAAATCTCGTCCTCGGGAAACAGCCAGGGACCGGCCGGCATGCGGTCGCGCACATAGGCTTCCAGGTCCACCACCCCGCTGCCCTTCAGGGCCGAGATCATGAATGTCGCCTCGAAATCCATCCGCGCATTGAGCTCTTCGGCAAGCGTCAGAAGGTTCTCCCGCCGCACGGAATCGACCTTGTTCAGCACCAGCGCCGCCCGCGCGCCGCGCTGGGCGAGACCGTCGACGATCCGTTCCACGTCGCGGTCGATGCCGCGCCGCGCATCGACGAGCACCAGAATGACGTCGGCATCCGCCGCGCCGCTCCACGCCGCATCGACCATCGCGCGGTCGAGACGGCGCCTCGGCGCAAAGATGCCGGGCGTATCGGTGTAGATGATCTGGGTGTCGCCATGCAGCGCGATACCGCGCACACGGGTGCGCGTCGTCTGCACCTTCGGCGTGACGATCGAGACCTTCGCACCGACAAGCCGGTTGACCAGGGTCGACTTCCCGGCGTTCGGCGCACCGAGGACGGACACGACGCCGCAGCGCGTTGCCGATTCAACCATGGGTCTCGATACCTAGCATGTCGAGCATTATAGCGGCCGCCGCGCGTTCGGCGGCCCGCTTGCTGGTTCCCGTCGCACGCACCGGCGCCAACCCCTCTATGTGGACCTGGATGGTGAATTCCGGGGCATGGTCCGGCCCGCTGCGCGCAACCTCGCTGTACACCGGAAGGCCGCGCGCCTGGGACTGGGTCCACTCCTGCAGCGCGGTCTTCGCATCGCGCGGGGGGCGCGTCTCGCGAACCACGAGCGGTTCCCAGTGGCGTTTGACGAAAGCCTCGGCCGGCGCCAGCCCGCCATCGCGGTACATTGCCGCGATCAGGGACTCGATCACGTCGGCGACGATGCTGTCGTTGAGGACCCCTGCCCCGGCGCGGATGTGATCTGCGACGCCGAGCGTCCGGCCGATCTCGGCGAGTGTCTCCTCGCGCACGAGCATGGCGAACCGCCGGCCGATGGCGCCCTCGGGTTCGTCCGGATACCGGTCGAGCAGCAGGCGCGCGACGACCAGCCCAAGCACACGGTCGCCGAGGAACTCGAGCAATTCGTAGGAGCCGGCGCGCGCGACGCTGGGATGGGTCAGCGCTCGAACGAGCAACGCGCGGTCTGCGAACCGGTGGTCGAGGGCGCGCTCGAGCGCATCGAGGCCGGACGCCTGTGTCATCATTCGACGGAATCGAATATTCGGTCGAACCGGGCGGCCTGAATCCAACGCCAGGGCTGCAACCAGCCGGCGCTGCCATCGGTCGAATAGAACAGGATCTCGGCGCGGCCGATCAGATTCTGCGCCGGCACGAACCCCCAGCTGCGGCTGTCGTTGCTGTCGTCGCGGTTGTCGCCCATGGCGAAGTAGTTTCCGGGCGGTACGACGAACTCGCGCGAGTTGTCCGCCGGCCCGCGATCGCCGAGACTTTCGCGCACCAGGTAGGTGCGCCCGCCAGGCAGGGTCTCGACGTATTGCGGGACGCGGCGCACATTGCCGCGAAAATCGCGCGAGACATGGTCCTCGATGCGCCGGCGCGGCACCGGCGCGCCGTTCAGTTGCAGCTGCCCGTTCACCATCTGCAGGCGGTCACCCGGCAGTCCGACGATCCGCTTGATGAAGTCCTCGCGGTTGGTCGGCGGGTGCCGGAAGACGGCAACGTCCCCGCGCTCGGGCGCGGCGCCGAAGATCCGCCCTGAGAAGAACCCCAGGCCGAACGGAAACGAATAGCGGCTGTAGCCGTAGGAGAATTTCGAGACGAACAGGTAGTCGCCGACCAACAACGTCGGAATCATCGACCCGGACGGGATGTTGAACGGCTGATAGGCAAACGTCCGTACGACCCCGGCGATCAGAAGCGCATAGACGATGGTGCGGACGGTCTCCCACGTGCCACCGGCCTGCTGTCGTCGTTCCTTGGCCATACTCGTTACGTCACTTTCGTCTGCGGCCGACCGACCGCGCGGGCATCGACGCGCGTTCTAGCTGGCCCGCCATGATTTCGCCAGTCACGATTGGAGATAACCGGGTTTCGGGGTTGCGGATCAGTCGGCGGTTTCCGGGATCGCCGAGATGATCACGATCGCCTGTGCGATCGGCGGCTCGTCGGTCAGCGAGATTTCGATCAGCGGCTTCATCCCGGCGGGCGTGATCTCGGCCAGCCGCGCCGCCGCCCCGTTCCGCAGTTCCATGGTGGGCTTTCCGGAGGGCAGGTTCACCACACCCATGTCGCGCCAGAACACGCCGCGGCGGAACCCCGTGCCCAGGGCCTTCGAGCACGCCTCCTTCGCCGCATATCGCTTGGCATAGCTGTCGGCCCGGTTGGCACGCCGGTCCGATTTCGCCCGCTCGACCTCGGTGAAGCAACGCATGGTGAACCGGTCGCCGAAGCGTTCCAGGGTGCGCGCGATCCGCGTGATGTCGATCAGGTCGCTGCCCAGCCCGATGATCATCGGGTAGGCCGGGACGACCGGGCGGGGCGGATCGCTTTCGCTCATGCGCTGGCGTCGCCGCGCACTTCGGCCCGTGCCCGATCCATGAGCGCGCGCATGCGCTTGATCGAGCTGTCGAGCCCCCCGAAGATCGCCTCGCCGATCAGGAAGTGGCCGATGTTCAGTTCCTCGATCTCGGCGATTCCGGCGATCGGCGTGACCGTGTCGAAGGTGATGCCGTGGCCGGCATGGACCTGAAGCCCGATCGAAGCCCCATGGGCCGCCGCATCCGCGATACGGGCCAGCTGCGCCGCGGCACGCTCCGTCTCGCCGGCAACAACGGCGTCGCAATACGCCCCGACGTGAAGCTCGACCGCGGGCGCGCCGATGGCGCGCGACGCATCCAGCTGCACCGGGTCGGGCTCGATGAACATCGAGACGAGCGATCTGCTCGCGCCCAGCCGATCCACGAATCGCTTGAGATGGTTGTGCCCGCCGGCCACGTCGAGCCCGCCCTCTGTCGTCCGCTCCTGGCGCCGTTCGGGCACGATGCACACGGCATGGGGCGCATGGCGCAGCGCGATGTCGAGCATCTCGTCGGTGGCCGCCATCTCGAGGGTCAGCGGTATTTCGATGGCCCCGATCAGGCGCGCCAGGTCGTCGTCGGAAATGTGCCGCCGGTCCTCGCGCAGGTGCGCAACGATGCTGTCGGCGCCCGCCGCCGCCGCCGCGCGCGCCGCGCGAACCGGGTCGGGGTGCCCGCCGCCACGCGCGTTGCGTATGGTCGCCACATGGTCGACGTTAACGCCCAGTCGCAAATCCGAAGCCATTGGATAACCTCGCCTTTTCCGATTGCGGCCTAACAATTGGCGTTCCGCGTCGCGAGGTCAAGCCGCTCCCCGGTGTGGCTCAACTGCGGACGCGCTCGACCGAACTGACCGAACGCCGTCCCTGCAGCGTGGTGACGATCGCGTTGAGATGTTTCGCATCCTCGACCTCGATGTCGACCAGCATGTCGAAGAAGTCGGGCGTCCGGTTCGTGAATTTCAGGTTCGAGATGTTGCCCCGTGCATGGGCGATCGCCTCGGCCATTTCGGCCAGGCTGCCCGGCTCGTTGACCAGCGTGACGTTCAGCCGGCTGACCTGACCGTCGTCGTCGTCGGCATCCCGGTCCCACGCCACATCGATCCATCGCTCCGGACTGTCGGCGAATGCCTCCAGCGTCATACAGTCGATGGTGTGGACGGTCGCCCCCTTCCCCGTCGTCATGATCCCGACGATGCGATCGCCCGGAAGCGGATAGCAGCACTTCGCCAGATGCACCGCGATTCCGGGTGTCAGACCGCTGATGGGAACCGCGTGCTCGCCGTCGGGGGTCGCACGCCGGCGCCGGCGGAGCGAGAAGATCGATCCACCGGACGATTTCTCCTTCTCGGACTTCTCGACCTTCTCGGGATGGACCAGGCGGGCCACGTCCCGGCCGGTGTAGACGCCCTGGCCGATCATCGCGAACAGGTCCTCGGTGGTGGCGGCATGAAACTCGCGCAGCGCAGGCTCCAGGGAGACCTCGTCGAGCGTCTCGCCATACCGCTGGAACGCCTTCTCGACGATCCCGCGGCCCAGATCGACATACTGGCGCAGCTGGGCCTCGCGCAGCACGCGTCGGATGCGCGCGCGCGCCTTGCCCGTCACCACGAACCTCTCCCATCCCGGAGAGGGGGTCTGGTTCGTCGAGGTCAGGATGTCGACCTGGTCGCCATTCTGAAGAACGGTGCGCAGCGGCATGTTGCGGCCGTTGATCTTGGCGCCCACGCACCGGTCGCCGATGTCGGTGTGCACCGCGTAGGCGAAGTCGACCGGGGTGGCACCGCGTGGCAGCGAATACACATCCCCCTTCGGCGAGAAGCAGAAGACCTGGTCCGAGAACATCTCCAGGCGCGTGTGGGCCAGGAAGTCCTCCGGGGCGACGGCATTCTCGAGGATGTCGAGTAGCTCCTGCAGCCAGCGATACTGGCGGCTCTCCTTGCGTAAGACGCTGCTCGCCGGACCGGAGCCACGCTCCTTGTAGTCCCAGTGCGCCGCCACACCGCGCTCGGCGACGCCATGCATCTCGCGCGTGCGAATCTGGATCTCGATGCGCTGGTTCGCGATGCCGACCACCCCGGTATGAAGCGAGCGGTAGCCGTTCGCCTTCGGAGTCGAGATGTAATCCTTGAATCGTCCGGGCACGACCCGGTAACGGCTGTGCACGACACCCAGCGCCTGATAGCACTGCGGCACCGTGTCGACGACGACGCGGAAGGCAATGATGTCCGACAGCTGCTCGAGCGAACTCTTCTGGCGCTGCATCTTCCGCCAGATCGAGTAGGGCGATTTTTCCCGGCCAGCCACATCGGCGTCGATGCCCTCTCCGGCCAGGACGGACTTCAGCTCCTCGACCACGCGGGCGACGATGTCGCCGCCCGCGTGGTCGAGGAACTGCAGGCGCCGCGCGATGGAATCGCGCGCCTCGGGATTGAGTTCGCGGAAGGCAAGATCCTCGAGCTCGTCCTTGATGGCGTGCATGCCGATGCGCTCGGCCAGCGGCGCATAGATGTCCATCGTCTCGTGCGCGATGCGCCGGCGGCTTTCGGGCTTCGACATGTGGTCGAGGGTGCGCATGTTGTGCAGCCGGTCGGCGAGCTTCACCAGCAGGACACGAATGTCCCGGCTCATGGCGAGCAGGAGCTTGCGGAAATTCTCCGCCTGATTCGCCCGCGTCGACTGCAGTTCGAGCTGGGTCAGCTTGGTGACGCCGTCGACCAGTTCGGCGACCTCCTCGCCGAACAAATCCCTGATCTGATCGCTGGTCGCCTCGGTGTCCTCGATCGTGTCGTGCAGCAGCGCAGTGACGATCGAGGCGGTGTCGAGGTGATAGTTCGTCAGGATGCCCGCCACTTCGAGCGGGTGCACGAAATAGGGATCGCCCGAGGCCCGCTTCTGCGAGCCATGTGCCTTCATCGAAAAGACATAAGCCCGGTTGAGCGCATCCTCGTCGACGTTCGGGTCGTAGGCGCGCACCCGTTCGACCAGTTCAAGCTGCCGCATCATGACGACATCATAGGCACGGAAACGGGTGCACGAAAAAGCCCGGATGCACATGCGTGCACCCGGGCCTGATCTTCACGTTCGCAGATGCGCATGAACCGGCGCGCGCCGCGCCGCACAAACGCCGTGGCCAGGATTAGTCCTCCTGGCCGTTGACCGCGTCCTCGAACTTCATCTCCGGCATGTCCGGCTCGACGACGGAATCGGCCGCGTCCTCGGGGTTCTGCTCGGCAACGCCCGCGATGTGGGATTCGGATTCGAGGAGTTCGATGACCTCGTCTTCCTCGGACAGGTCGAACTCGACATGCTTCTGCTGGCTGACGATCAGCGCTTCCTGCAGGTTCTCCAGCTCGACGGTCTCGTCGGCGATCTCGCGCAGGGCGATCACCGGGTTCCTGTCGTTGTCGCGCTCGACGGTGATCGGCGCCCCTGCCGAAATTTCGCGCGCGCGCTGCGCAGCGAGCATGACGAGGTCGAACCGGTTCGAAACCTTCTCGATACAGTCTTCGACTGTGACGCGGGCCATTCGGTTTTCTCCGGGGGATTGGAAATTCTGCCCTGTATATAGGGACAAAACCCCGAAATGCCAACCGCTTGCGTGCTATTCCGCGTCGTGGGGCCGAACACCCGCCCCATCGGGCGCGGCGGCCAGCAGCGCGTCAACGGATCGGCCGCTCACGGGATGCGTCCAGTCGGGCGCAACGTCGGCGATCGGGCGCAGGACGAAGGCGCGCGCGGCCATGCGCGGATGCGGCAGGATCGGCCAGTCCGCCTGTATGCGACCGTGCCAGTCGAGCAGGTCGATATCCGCGATCCGCGCCGCATTCGGAACGCTCCGGGTCCGCCCGAGGCTCGCTTCGACAGCATGCAGCAGATGCATCAGCTCGCCCGGCTCGAGGTCCGTTTCGAGCCGCGCGACCGCGTTCACATAGTCGGGCTGGTCCGACGCGGGAACCGGCGTGCTGGCATACCAGGGCGAGCGGGCGACGACCCCGATGCCGCGTGCGGCGATCTCGCTTAACGCGGCCTCGAGCGTGGCCCGGGGAGGCCCGTAGACGGGACTTGGAAGGTTCGCACCGAGCCCGATCAGGATCATGCCGCCCCGCTTTCCGCCACCCCAAAACCCGCTGGACAGCCTCGTGGCCGCAAGCTATCTAGGCGGCACTTCAGCCAACCCCGCCGGTCGCGGCCGGGTGCGATTTCAAAAAGGGATTTCAGGCACATGTTCAGGGCCAACGAAAAAACCGTCGTGTTCATCGACGGCGCCAACCTCTATGCCACGGCGCGCGGTCTCGAATTCGACATCGACTACAAGAAGCTTCTCGCACTGTTCCGGGCGAAAACCAACCTGGTCCGGGCCTACTACTACACCGTGCTCATCGAGGATCAGGAGTATTCGCCGATCCGCCCGCTCGTCGATTGGCTCGACTATAACGGCTATACGCTGGTCACCAAGCCGGCCAAGGATTTCACCGATTCGACCGGGCGGCGGCGCATCCGCAACTCCATCGATGTCGACCTCGCCGTCGACATGCTCGAAATAGCCGATAAGGTCGACCACGTCATCCTATTCTCCGGCGACGGCGGGTTCCGCCGGCTGATCGAGGCCGTCCAGCGCCGCGGCGCAAGGGTGACGGTCGTCAGCACGGTCGGGAACAGCTCGGGTTCGGTCGCCGACGAGTTGCGCCGCCAGGCCGACGCGTTCGTCGACCTCGAAGAGCTGCGCGGCGACATCGCCCGTGAGCGGTCGGGCCGCCCCGCCCGCAACCAGCGCAACGACGACGAATACTACGATGATGACGACGAAGAGTATGACGAAGAGTTCGTCGACGACGAGGACGACGACTACGAGGATGACGACCAGGCGGTCGTGACCCTGAGCTGACGCGCGCCGTGCCGACCCCGGACGCGCCCGGCCGCGATTGCCCGCTATGTCCCCGGCTGGCGTCCTTCCGCAATGATAACCGGAAGACCTTTCCCGACTTCCACAACGGCCCGGTGCCCAGCTTCGGTGCGCTCGACGCGCGCCTGCTGGTGGTCGGTCTCGCGCCCGGCCTGAAGGGGGCGAACCGGACTGCCCGGCCCTTCACCGGCGACTATGCCGGCGACCTGCTCTATCCCACGCTGCTTCAGTTCGGCTTTGCCGAGGGCCGCTACGACGCCCGGCCCGACGACGGCGTGCGCCTCCTCGATTGCCGCATCACCAACGCCGTGCGTTGCGTGCCGCCCCAGAACAAGCCCGTCGGCGACGAGATCAAGGCGTGCCGCCCGTTCTTCGCCGCCGAACTGGCCGCGATGCCGCGGTTGCGCGTCGTCCTCGCGCTGGGGGTGGTTGCCCACAACGCGACGCTGGCCGCGCTCGGACACCGCCAGTCGGCGCGCAAATTCGCCCATGGCGCCCGGCACACGATCGAACGCGACGGACAGCCCTTGCTGCTGGCCGACAGCTATCATTGCTCGCGCTACAACACGAACACCGGACGCCTGACCCCGGACATGTTCGCCGAGGTCTTCGCGGCCGTTCGCGCACATCTCGACGGCCTGGCGTGACGACACCCGCCATTCGCCGGGCAAGCCCCGACGAAGCCGAAGCACTTTCAGAACTGGCCGAACACGCGAAACGCCACTGCGGGTACGACGACGCGTTTATCAAGGCGACCCGGCACGATATCGCTGTGACGCCGGAAGATGTTGCCTCGCACAGCTGCTTCCTGGCCGAGACGGGTGGCCGCATCGCGGGCTTCTACCTGTTGAACGGACATGCCTTGGAGCGATTGTTCGTCGCGCCCGCGTTTCTCGGCAGGGGCATTGGCCGCGCGCTATTTGCGCATATGCGCAGCGAGGCGGTCCGGCAAGGTCTCGAACGGGTGGAAATCGTCTCCGATCCGAATGCGGCCGGATTCTATCGGCGCATGGGTGCCGTCGAAGCCGGGTTCTTCGAGTCCCGCGATATCCCCGGCCGGCGCTTGCCGATTCTCCGCCTTTCCATCCGCCACAATGGGCTTTGACCCGTCGGCAACCGAGCGCCAGTATTTCGTTTCACTCGAAACGATCGAGGCTGGCGAATGCAGTCCACCGTCCCCCATCTAGAACTCGAAGCGTTCCTGCCGTACCGCTTGTCGGTCCTGACCAACACCGTCAGCAATGCGATCGCGCGCGACTATCAGCAGCGGTTCGGCCTGACGATTCCCGAATGGCGGGCGATGGCGGTTCTCGGCCGCTTCGGCCCGGCGTCGGCGGGCGAAATCTGCGACCGCACGGCGATGGACAAGGTGACCGTCAGCCGGGCGAACGCGCGCCTGATCGCGCGCGGTCTCGTCAAGCGCGCAACCGACCGCACGGACCGCCGCCGCGCCATCGTTCGGCTGACGCGCAAGGGACGCAGCGTCCATGACCGCATCGTGCCCGTGGCGCTCGACCATGAACGGCGGATGCTCGCCGCGCTGAACGCGCGCGAGTGCGCACAGCTCGATTGTATTCTCGGAAAGCTGCAGGCAGGCGCCGGCGACGAAACGGCCGCCTAGATGTAGTACTCGTCGGGCGGCCCGAAGCCGTTGAACTTGGCCGAGGCGTAGGTCGTCGTATAGGCGCCGGCATTGTGCAGGGTGACGATGTCGCCCGCCGTGAGATCCTCGGGAAGCTCGCAGTTGGAGGTCTCGTAGATCACGTCGTGGCTGTCGCAGGTCGGCCCCGCAACGACGGTCTGGGCTCCCGGCCCGGACTTGCCATCGACCGTGAACGTGTACTGGATCGCCTCTCCCTCGGATTCGGCGAGCCCGCCGTAGCGGCCGATGTCGAGATAGGTCCAACGCTGTGCGCCGCCGAACGAGCGCTCCGTGACGAGGATGACCTCGCTCCGCACGATCCCGGCACGGGCGACGACCGCGCGGCCCGGCTCGACGATCACGCGGGGGAAATCGTCTCCGAACCGGTCGCGGAACGTGTTCCCGATCGCATCGAAGATACGCTCCGGTTCCGGCACATCGCCGTCGCGATACGGCACCGGGAACCCGCCGCCAATATTGACGAGGTCCAGCGTGATGCCGCGTCGGGCGGCCCGCTCGAACAGGTTGGCGCACCAGTTCACGCCTTCGCACCAGCGCGCCGGTTCGGTCTGCTGGCTGCCGGCATGGAACGACAGTCCGACGGGCACCAACCCGGCATCGCGCGCCTTCTCGAGCAGCGGTACGGCCTCGTCGGGCGCACAACCGAACTTGCGAGTCAGGGGCCAGCGCGCGCCGTCGTTGGCGACAACGATGCGGCAGAACACCTTTGCCCCGGGGGCCGCGACGGCAAGCTTCTCGATCTCGCCCGAACTGTCGAGCGCGAACAGGTCGATCCCCTCGGCGCGGGCCGCCTCGATGTGGGCGCGCTTCTTGACCGTGTTGCCGTAGGAGACCAACTTCGGCGCCGCACCCGCCGCGAGGCACGCCGATATCTCCCATGGGCTGGCGGCATCGAACCCCGCGCCCTCGGCCACCAAGGTGGAAAGAATCTGCGGGGCCGGGTTGGCCTTCACCGCGTAGAACATGTCCGCCCAGGGCGCCGCTGCCGCGAAGGCGCGATAGTTCGCGACCATCTCTTCGAGGTCGACGATGACACATGGTGTCTGGGGCTTCTCGCGTGCGATGAATTCTTCGATGCGGGGTGTCATTTCGGTTTCGGTTTGCTCGGAAGTTGGGGCGCGGGGTTATAGCGTAATATGGCGACCGGCAATGTGAAATTCTATCAACATGCCGGATGACCGATGACGGGCTTGATTGCCCTGAATCGACACCCTGTGATACCTCGCGTGCGTCTTTGGGTTTTGCGGATACACCCTGTGGCAGCACGGCGATCGATCTGGGTCCTGAACGGGCCGAACCTCAACCTCCTCGGCGAGCGCGAACCCGGCATCTATGGCGGGAACAAGCTTTCCGACATCGAGGCACGCTGTCGCGAGGCGGCGGACACGGCCGGATTCGAACTGGAGTTCCACCAGACGAATCACGAGGGCGAACTCGTGGGGTGGATCCAGGACGCGCGCTCCGACGCATCGGGCCTCGCCATCAACGCCGGCGCCTACACCCACACATCGGTCGCGGTCCACGACGCCCTGCGCCTGCTCGATATCCCGATCGTCGAGGTGCACCTGTCGAACATCTTCGCGCGCGAGGAATTTCGCCACAAATCCTACATCAGCGCCGCAGCGACCGGAGTCGTCTGCGGTTTCGGCGGACACAGCTATGTGCTCGCGATCACGGCGCTTGCCGCGCGAATGGACCTCTAGACGATGGCAGATCCCTTCGACATCGACGCCGACCTGGTGCGCAAGCTCGCCGACCTTCTCGAAGAAACCGGACTGACCGAGATCGAATTCGAGGATGGCGGCAAGCGCGTGCGCGTCGCGCGCGCCGGCGAGGCGGCGCCCGCACCGGTCGTGGTTCCAGCAGCGTTGGCCGCGCAACCGGCGGCGCAGGCCAACGAGGGCACCGCGGGCGATGCGTCCGCGCATCCCGGCGCCGTAACGTCGCCGATGGTCGGGACGGTCTATCTCGCCGCATCCCCCGAGGAACCGCCGTTCGCGCGGGCGGGCGACAGGGTCAGCGAGGGCCAGACCCTGATGCTGATCGAGGCGATGAAAACCTTCAACGAGGTGAAGGCGCCGCGTGCAGGGGTCGTGCGCAGCATCTCCGTGGCCAGTGGCCAGCCGGTCGAGTTCGGCGAAGTGCTCGCCATCGTCGAATAGGCGGGCGGGCGCCCCCATGTTCAAGAAAGTCCTCATCGCCAACCGTGGCGAGATCGCGCTGCGAATTCACCGCGCATGCAAGGAAATGGGAATCTCGACCGTCGCGGTCCACTCGACGGCCGACTCCTACGCGATGCATGTGCGCCTGGCCGACGAGAGCGTGTGCATCGGCCCGCCGCCGGCGGCAGACAGCTACCTCAATATTCCCGCGATCCTATCGGCCGCCACCGTGACCGACGCGGACGCCATCCATCCCGGCTACGGCTTCCTGTCGGAGAATGCGAACTTCGCGCGCATCGTCGAGGAACACGGATTCGCCTTCATCGGCCCCTCTTCCGACCTGATCGCGACGATGGGCGACAAGGTTGCCGCCAAGGACGCCATGCGCGCGGCCGGCGTACCCGTGGTGCCGGGGTCGGACGGCGCCGTCGAGAGCGAGGCCGACGCGGTCGCGATCGCCGGGGAGATCGGTTACCCGGTTATCGTCAAGGCGGCGGCCGGCGGCGGCGGTCGCGGCATGAAGGTCGTCGAACGCGCAGAGGATGTCGCATCCGCCTTCTCGATGGCGCGCGCCGAGGCGAAGGCGGCGTTCGGCAACGACGCAGTCTATATCGAGAAATACCTGTCCAAGCCGCGCCATGTGGAGGTGCAGGTGATCGGCGACGGCCAGGGCAATGCCGTGCACCTGTTCGAGCGCGATTGCTCGCTGCAGCGCAAGCACCAGAAGGTGCTCGAGGAAGCGCCCTGCCCCGTCCTCGACGACGCGACGCGGCAACGGATCGGGGCCGTGTGCGCCGATGCCGCCGCGCGGCTGGGCTACGCCAGCGCGGGCACCTTCGAATTCCTCTACGAGAATGGCGAGTTCTTCTTCATCGAGATGAACACGCGCGTCCAGGTCGAGCACCCGATCACCGAGATGATCTGCGACATCGACATCGTCGCCGAGATGATCCGCATCGCGGCGGGCGAGCCATTGTCGATCCGGCAGGGCGACATCCGCATCGAGGGGCACGCGATCGAGTGCCGCATCAACGCCGAGGACCCCGTCAGCTTCGCTCCCTCGCCCGGTCTCGTCTCGGAGTTCCACGCCCCGGGCGGCCTTGGCGTGCGGGTCGATTCCGCACTCTATGCCGGCTACAGGATCCCGCCCTACTACGACAGCCTGGTCGCCAAGCTGATTGTCCACGGCCGCACGCGCGGCGAGGCCCTGATGCGGTTGCGGCGCGCGCTCGACGAGATGGCCGTCAGCGGCATCTCGACGACGATCCCGCTGCACCAGCGCCTGGCGACCGATCCCTCCTTCGTTGCGGGCGAGTATGATATCCATTGGCTGGAACGCTTCGTCGCAAAGCCGTAGAGCGCGATCGATGGCTGGCCTGACACCGCAACTTCTCCTCGGGGCCTACGCCAGCGGAATCTTCCCGATGGCCGAGAGCCGTCACGACCCCGACCTGTACTGGATCGACCCCGACATTCGCGGGATTCTGCCGCTCGAGGCGTTCCACATCCCGCGGCGCCTGCGCAAGACGCTGCGCAACGCCCCCTTCGAGATTCGCTGCAACGGCGATTTCCTCGGCACGATCAGGGGCTGTGCCGAGCCCCAGGGCGCACGCAGCGAAACCTGGATCAACGACGAGATCGAGCGGCTCTACCTCGCGCTTCACGATCTCGGCTTCGCCCATTCGGTCGAGTGCTGGGCCGAGGGCGAACTCGTCGGCGGCCTGTACGGCGCATCGCTGGGCGGCGCGTTCTTCGGCGAAAGCATGTTCTCGCGGGTCCGCGACGCCAGCAAGGTGGCGCTCTGCCATCTCGCGGCACGGCTGCGGAAGGGCGGTTTCGTTCTGCTCGACAGCCAGTTCGTGACCGATCACCTGCGCCAGTTCGGCGCGATCGAGATCGCGCGGGCCGAATACAAGTCCCGGCTCGCCGCGGCGCTGAAGGTCGATGCCGAGTTTCAGCCCGATCTGTCGGACGACGAGTTCGCGGCCTTCATGCAGTCCACGACCCAGACATCGTAGACCGGATGCTCGAGCGCCGAGACGGCGGGGCTCGACGCGAACATCCATCCGGCGAACAGGCCGCGTCGCGCGGCATTTTCGAACATCTCGTCGATCTCGAGGAAGGCCGTGCTTTCGGGCGCCTCGGTCGGGGGGGTCTTGTGGCACGCCCGCACGCGGATCAGCAGCGATCCGAAGCGTACGGGCGCGTCGAAGGGCGACTCGAAGGTCGATATCCGGGCCGTGACCTTGTCCAGCCCCTGCAGCACGGCCCCGTAGGTCTCCGGCCCCGGCGGCGCATCGCCGCGCCCGCGCGTCTGGGCGTCCGCGCCCGCGGCTGCCACACACAGGACGGCGCCTGCCAGCACGAACGCGTGAAAGAACGTGCGCATCGGCGCGGTCAACCGCCCTCGGTCGCGAGGAAGATGATCTCGGACACGGTGTCTTCCAGCGCCTGGAAGTCGCGCGTCCGTGCGATCTGGGAGTCCGGATCGAGGATCTCGGCGGCCTTGCCGGGGAATAGCCGCAGATACTTGCCGCCGAGCAGCCCTTCGCCGGTGATGCCGGCCTCGGTGTCGGCGGGCAGGCGGATGTCGTCGCGCACCGTAAAGGTTACCACCGCTTCGAAGGTGACGGGGTCGAGCGAACGTTCGACGACGGACCCCACCTTGACGCCGGAAATCCGCACGTCCGATCCGCGCTCGAGGCCGCCGACCTTGAGGAACCGCGCCGACAGGCGATAACCGCCATTGGACTCGATATCGATGGCGCTCGACGCCATCACCACGAACGCGACCGCAACGAGCAGCACGATCGCCCCGAGGATCGTTTCAACGGCACCGCGTTTCATTGCGCACTCTCCATCTTTCCGGCGTCCTGCTTGGCGCGTGCGCGCGACACGATCAGGGCCATGAGGTCGTCCAGGACGACGGCATCCTCGGTGAAGGCGATGCTGCCGCCATCCGCGATCAGCTTCTCGCCGCCGCCGATGTCGACCCGCACCAGCTTGGAACCGAATATGCCATCGGTCACGATCGCCGCGGAGGCCTCGGAATCGAGTTCGACGCCGCCCTCGATGCGCAAGACCGCCCGGACCTTGAAATTCTCGGTCAGTTCCAACGCCTCGACCTGGCCCACGGGCACACCCGCCGCCCAGACCGGACTGCCGACATCGAGACCGTCGGTCTTGTTGAAGTTGGCGAACACCCGGTAGCTCGATCCGCCGACGCCGTTCGACGATCCGAAGACGATTCCGAGGACCGCGAGGATCACCAGGGTCACGACGACACCGGTGGTGATGCTGCGCAGTTCGCGACGCGCGGCCTTGGTCATGATAGAGCGCTCATCGCTTGCGGTGGTGGTTGCGCGCTGTCGTTGCCGCTATTGCGGCGTCCAGGGCTCGTAGTCGCCCGTTCCGCGCTTGCGCTTGCCGCCGCGCAACACGCTGCCGGGCGGATGATAGGCCGCGCGGGTTCCCGTCAGGTTGGGCACATGCTCCTGCTGCCAGGGATGGCGCTGCGCCTCGTCGAGCGGCGCATCGGTCATGTGGTGGAGCCACGAATGCCACTCGGGCGGCACCTTGCTCGCTTCGGGCCGGCCCTTGTAGACCACCCAGCGGCGATCGCGGTTGTAACCGGCGCGGCCGCGGCCCCGGTAATACCGGTTGCCGAATTTGTCGGTCCCCACGAGTTCACCCGCGACCATCGTCTTGAGAAGCGTGCCCAGCGTAGCCATGAACGGCGAAATCCCCTCTGTCTCAGGCGTCGGCGCGGAATATGGCACCCCGGCGCGCCCCGGGTCCAGAGCCATCGTCCGCGGGACGGCGATCCGCAACCAACGTCTGAAGTACATAATATAGCGTTAAATCACGCACTTCCCCCAAAATGTGGTTGCGACGCAAACATCTTGTGGTTTAGCGTTCTAGATTACCGAGATTTGGTGTTTTTGGTGCGAATTCGTCGCAATCGAGGCACCGACTCGGCGGGGGCTGCAACCCGGCGAGATATCACCGAAACGTCTGCGGTCACCCTGGCTCAGTGTCTTTTTTTGTTGGCGCAATCGGTTGCGCCGGTTTGGGGGGTTAGATGCGGATCGAACGCCGCTTTACGGTTGAAGGCGCCAGCCCATACGCGGACATCGAATTCCGCACGACTTCGAGTGAAATCCGGAACCCCGACGGTTCGGTGGTGTTTGCCGCCGCCGACATCGTCGTGCCGGCGGCCTGGAGCCAGGTCGCGTGCGATATTCTGGCGCAGAAATACTTCCGCAAGGCCGGTGTGCCGGCGCGTCTGAAGAAGCTGCGCGAGGACGACGTCCCCGAGATTCTGTGGCGCCACGTCGCCGACGAGGCAAAGAGCAAGCGCCTGGCCAAGGACCGGCAGACCGTCGGCGAGACGGACGCCCGCCAGGTGTTCGACCGGCTGGCCGGGACCTGGGCCTACTGGGGCTGGAAGGGCGGCTACTTCGACAGCGCGGAGGACGCGTCCGCCTATTACGACGAGATGCGCTACATGCTGGCCCGCCAGATGGCCGCGCCGAACAGCCCGCAATGGTTCAACACCGGCCTTCACTGGGCCTACGGCATCGACGGCCCCGGCCAGGGCCACCACTATGTCGACTTCCGGACCGGCCGGCTGACCAAGTCGAAGAGCGCCTACGAGCATCCGCAGCCGCATGCCTGCTTCATCCAGTCCGTCTCCGACGATCTGGTGAACGACGGCGGCATCATGGACCTGTGGACCCGCGAGGCGCGGCTGTTCAAGTACGGGTCGGGCACCGGTTCGAACTTCTCGGCCATCCGAGGCGAGAACGAGCCCCTGTCGGGCGGCGGCAAGTCCTCGGGCCTGATGAGCTTCCTGAAGATCGGCGACCGGGCGGCCGGCGCGATCAAGTCGGGCGGGACGACGCGCCGCGCTGCCAAGATGGTGGTCGTCGACGTCGACCATCCCGACATCGAGGCCTACATCGACTGGAAGGTCCTCGAGGAACAGAAGGTGGCGGCGCTCGTCACCGGCTCGAAGCTCTGCCAGGCCCATCTGCGCGAGATCATGGCGGCGTGCCATGGCGAGGACGCGCCCGCCGGCGACGAGCGGTTCGAACCGGCCGAGAACCCGGCGCTGAAGCGCGCGATCCGCGCGGCCCGCAAGGCCATGGTGGCCGACAACTACATCCAGCGGGTCATCCAGTTCGCGCGCCAGGGCTTCACCGAGATCGATTTTCCGACCTACGACACGGACTGGGATTCCGAAGCGTACCGGACCGTCTCGGGCCAGAATTCGAACAACTCGGTGCGCGTCACCGACGATTTCCTCAAGGCGGTGGTCGAGGGCGGCACCTGGGAGCTGCGCCGGCGCATCGATGGCGAGATCGCGAAGACTATCGACGCGCGCAGCCTGTGGGACCGCATCTCGCAGGCGGCCTGGTCGTGCGCCGACCCGGGTATTCAGTACGACACCACGATCAACGACTGGCACACCTGCCCGGAATCGGGCCGGATCAACGCCTCGAACCCGTGTTCGGAGTACATGTTCCTCGACGACACGGCGTGCAACCTGGCCTCGCTCAACCTGATGCAGTTCCGCCGGGACGACGGCAGCTTCGACGTCGAGAAATTCACCCACGCCGTCCGGCTGTGGACGATCACGCTCGAAATCTCGGTCCTGATGGCGCAGTTCCCGTCCAAGGCGATCGCGCGGCTGAGCTACGAGTTCCGGACCCTGGGCCTCGGCTACGCCAACATCGGCGGCCTGCTGATGGCCTCGGGCCTGTCCTATGACAGCGACGAGGGTCGCGCGCTGTGCGCCGCCATCTCGGCGCTGATGACCGGCACCTGCTACGCCACCTCGGCCGAGATGGCCGAGCAGCTGGGCGCGTTCCCCGGCCACGCAAAGAATGCCGAGGCGATGCTTCGGGTGATGCGCAACCATCGCCGGGCGGCGCATGGCGAGACGGGCGGATACGAGGCGCTGAACACCGCGCCGGTGCCGCTCGACCATGCCAACTGCCCGGACGGCGCGCTGTCGATGGCGGCAAAAGCGGCGTGGGACCACGCGCTGGAACTGGGCGAGAAGCACGGCTATCGCAATGCCCAGGTCTCGGTCATCGCACCGACCGGCACCATCGGGCTGGTGATGGATTGCGACACGACCGGGATCGAGCCCGACTTCGCCCTGGTGAAGTTCAAGAAGCTCGCCGGCGGCGGCTACTTCAAGATCATCAACCGCATGGTCCCGCAGGCGCTCGCCGGGCTCGGCTATACGCCCAAGCAGATCGGCGAGATCGCGGACTATGCCGTGGGCCACGGCTCGCTGGCCGATGCGCCGCACATCAACCACGCCAGCCTCGCCGAGAAGGGCTTCGGCGAGAAGCAGATCGCGGCCGTCGAGGAAGGCCTCGCCACCGCGTTCGACATCCGCTTCGCCTTCAACAAGTGGAGCCTCGGGGAGACGTTCTGCACCGAGATGCTGGGCCTCGCGGCAGCACAGATCGACGACATCGCGTTCGACATGCTCGCGGCGCTCGGGTTCACCGACGACCAGATTTCCGCGGCGAATGTTCATGTCTGCGGGGCAATGACACTGGAAGGCGCACCGCACCTCAAGGACGCGCATCTTCCGATCTTCGACTGCGCCAACCCGTGCGGACAGATCGGCAAGCGCTTCCTCTCGGTCGAGAGCCACATCCGCATGATGGCGGCGGCGCAACCCTTCATTTCGGGCGCGATTTCCAAGACGATCAACATGCCCAACCGGGCGACCGTCGCGGAGTGCGCCGAGGCCTACATGCTTTCGTGGAAACTGGGGGTCAAGGCGAACGCCCTGTACCGCGACGGCTCGAAGCTCAGCCAGCCGCTGCAGTCGCAGATCCTGGCGGACGACGCCGACGAGGCCGACGACATGATCGAGGAGATCTTCGAGGCGCCGACCGGCCAGCGGGCCGAGATCGTCGCCGAGCGGATCGTCGAACGCGTGGTCGAGCAGGCCGTCGGGCGGGACAAGCTGCCGCACCGCCGCAAGGGCTACACCCAGAAGGCGGTCGTCGGCGGGCACAAGGTCTATATCCGCACCGGCGAGTACGACGACGGCTCGCTGGGCGAGGTGTTCCTCGACATGCACAAGGAGGGCGCGGCCTTCCGCTCGCTGATGAACAACTTCGCGATCGCGGTCTCGATCGGCCTGCAGTACGGCGTGCCGCTGGAGGAGTTCGTCGACGCCTACACCTTCACCCGGTTCGAGCCTTCGGGCCCGGTCGAGGGCAACGACACGATCAAGATGGCGAGCTCGATCCTCGACTACATCTTCCGCGAGCTCGCGATCAGCTATCTCGGCCGCAACGACCTCGCCCATGTCGAGATCGACGATTTGGAGCCCGACACGATGGGCCGCGGCCAGTCCGAAGACGGCCTGCCGCCGCGGCCCGCCCTGACGGAATCCGTGGTCAGCACCGGCTATGTGCGCAAGAGCACGCTGTCGGTGATCGAGGGCGGCCGCCAGGAGCTCGCGCCGGTCGAGCGAGTCCCCGAAGCGACGGGAACCGACGGCATGCCCACGACCGGGGAAATCGAGACGGTGATCACGCCGATCGCGACCCCGTCGGGCCAGCAGCTCGATCTGGAATACGTGGTCCAGGAAGAACGCTCGATGCGCATCCGCCAGGCCCGCCTGAGCGGCTACGAGGGCGATGCGTGCACCGAGTGCGGCAACTTCACGCTTGTGAGGAACGGAACATGTCTGAAATGCGACACCTGCGGGGGCACCAGCGGGTGTAGCTGAGAGATTCGGGCCGGGTCGGACCCCGATGGCTCGAATAGCCGACCCCGTGCCAGTCCGCTTGGCACCGGGTTACACTCTCCTCCCTGACCTCCGGGGTGTGCAAAGGTAGGCGCACCCCGGATTTTTTTGTGCGGATCGCGCCTATTTCCTGCCCCGCGCGGTGTACGCCCCGGTATGCTCGGGGCTGCATCATACGCATCGCGTCCAAATCGAAACGTGACTGGAGATTGCCGCCATGGCCGGTACCATCGACACCCGCCTCGCCGAACTCGGCATCGAACTGCCCCCCGCCAACGTGCCGGCTGGCAACTACGTGCCCTTCGTGCGCGCGGGCGACCTGCTCTTCGTCTCGGGCCAGATTCCCATCGTCGACGGCAAGCCGGGTTTCATCGGCCGGCTCGGCGACACCTTCGGCGTCGCGGACGGCGCGGCCGCGGCCCGCACCTGCGCGCTGGCCCTGATCGCCCAGGCAAAGGCCGCGCTGGACGGCGATCTCGACCGGGTGCGCCGGGTGGTGAAGCTGACCGGCTTCGTCGCCGCCACGCCCGAATTCGGCGATCAACCCAAGGTGGTCAACGGCGCCTCCGACCTGTTCGTCGAGGTGTTCGGCGATGCCGGACGCCACGCCCGCGCCGCGGTCGGCATGGCTTCGCTGCCGCTGGGCGTCGCAGTCGAGGTCGAGGCGATCTTCGAAGTCGCGTGAGCGCGCTTCACCGGCACCACCATCACGGCCCCCTGCCCCCCGATACCGAGGGCGGCGACCGCCGGCTCGCCTTCGCCATCGCCGTAAACGTGCTGCTGACGGTCGCCCAGATCGTCGGCGGCGTGTTCTCGGGCTCGCTGGCGCTGATCGCGGACGCGATCCACAACCTGTCGGATGCCGGGGCTATCGCCATCGCGCTCATCGCCCGGCGGATCGCCCGCCAGCCCGCCGACGCCAACCACACCTACGGTCATGGCCGCGCTGAGATGGTCGGCGCGGTGTTCAACCTGGCCTGGCTGATCTTCATCGGGCTGTTCCTGATCTTCGAGGCGATCGACCGGCTGATCGACCCGCAGCCGGTCGAGGGCTGGACCGTGGTGATCCTCGCGAGCATCGCGCTCGCGGTCGACGTCGCCACGGTATTGCTGACCTGGTCGATGGCACGCGGATCGATCAACGTCCGGGCGATGATGGTCCACAATTTCTCCGATGCGCTAGCTTCCCTCGGCGTCATCGTCGGCGGCATCGTGATCCTCACCCATGGCTGGCTCTATATCGACGCCGTGGTCACCCTGGCGATCGCCGGCTACATCCTCGTCCACGCCACGATCGAGATCCCCAGGGCCGTGCACATCCTGATGCAGGGCGTGCCCCGCTCGATCGACATCGAGGAGGTCACGGGCGGCCTGCAGGCCATCGACGGCGTGCAGGACATCTATCACGTCCACATCTGGCACATCGACGAACACCGGGTCTCGCTCGAGGCGCATGTGGTGATCGACCCGGGCGACATGCCGCGCATGGAAACCATCAAGGCCGCGCTCAAGGCACGCCTCGCCGAGGACTATGGAATCGGCCACTCGACGCTGGAGTTCGAGTTCCCGGGACGTGCCGACGCGCCGCTTGGTGCGGCCCAGGGGGAGGATTAGACTGCCGCCATGCCCGACGGTGAAACAGCACTTTCCGCGCGCGTCGTCGAAAACATCGCGAACATTCCTGCGGAGACTTGGGATTCGCTGGCCGGCGGCGACAACCCGTTCGTCAGCCACGCCTTCCTGTTTGCGCTGGAGGAGACCGGCTGCGCCTCGAACGAGGCCGGGTGGCTGCCCCACCATCTGGTGGTCGAGGAGGCGAACGGCACCGTCATCGCCGCCGCCCCGCTTTACCTGAAGAGCCATTCCCAGGGCGAGTACGTGTTCGATCACGGCTGGGCGCATGCCTGGGAGCGCGCGGGCGGGCGCTACTATCCCAAGATGCAGGTGGCGGCCCCCTTCTCGCCCGTCGGCGGTCCGCGGCTGCTGACCGGCACTGGGCCGAGTGCCGACGATGCGAAGCTGACCCTGCTGCGCGCGCTGGAGACGGTGTGCAAGAAGCTCGACCTGTCGTCGGTGCACGTGACCTTCTGCACCGAGCGCGACTACGAGGTGATGGGCATCGCCGGCTGGATCCAGCGGGTCGGGCGCCAGTTCCACTGGCACAACCGCGGCTATGCGAATTTCGACGATTTCCTCGGCGCGCTGACCAGCCGCAAGCGCAAGATGATCCGCAAGGAACGCCGCCAGGTCGCCGATCAGGGCATCGCCGCCCGCCCGCTCGTCGGCAACGACATCACGCCCGCGCACTGGGATGCGTTCTACCGCTTCTATGTCGACACCTACGACCGCAAGTGGGGCTACCCCTACCTGACGCGGGAGTTCTTCGAGGCAGCCCAGGATCGGCTCGGCGACCGCATCGTCCTGGTGATGGCGTTCATGGACGACCGCCCCGTCGCCGGCGCGCTCAACCTGCGCGGATCGAGCGCCCTCTATGGCCGCAACTGGGGCAGCCTGGGCGACTTCCGCTTCCTGCACTTCGAGGCCTGCTACTACCAGGCGATCGAGTTCGCCATCGACAACGGGCTGGCCACGGTCGAGGCCGGCACCCAGGGCCCGCACAAGATCCAGCGCGGCTACGAGCCGGTGCAGACATGGTCGGGCCATTACATCCCGAACGAGAGCTTCCGCGACGCCGTCGCGCGCTTCTGCCGCGAGGAGGAACGCGAGGTGGAATGGGAGATGGCGAGCTACGCCGAGCACCTGCCCTACCGGCAGGAGGATTGAGCGGCAAGCGCCTTGGCGACCGCGCCGCGCCCCGGAACCCTCCGCGAAAAATCAGATTTCCCTGATGTTCCCGTCGGAATCGAGGACGAAACCGGCGTCACGGGCACGGCGCACGACGTCGTCGTGCCACACGACCCGGCTCGGCCTCGTCCCGCCGAGTATCGTCAGATGCCACGCGTCGCTGTCGCTGACATTTCGGATCGCCCGCATCTCGCCGATCGGCACCGAGATCACGTCGAACGGTTCGAGAAATATCTCGTGCTCGCCCGTGGCTCCCCAGGTCACGCTCCAGCGGCCGGTCAGCGCGATGAAGACCTCGACATGGTCGTGAGAATGCAACGACGGCCCCTTGCCCGGTGCCGCCTTCATGTAGGTCAGGTTGAAATCTTCGGCAAACGCGATGGCGGGTTCGGCGGCCGGGTTCTCGGCCACGCCCGTCCCGATCACGTTGTAGTTGAGCCGCTCGTGGCCCGGCAGAGTCGAATCCAGGAAAAATCGCGGATCGGTCTTCAGTTCATGAAAACGCGCGACGCGCTCGCGCTCCATGCGTTCGACGTCCCATTCCGTTTCGGCCATCGTTGCCTCCCTGTTCGGAGAATTGCCGCGTCTGCGGCTTCACCGCACGTGAAACCGCATGTCGCCCTCCATCATTCGGCGGGTTCGACGATCAGGTTTCCGTCAGCATCGAGCCGAAGCCCCGTCTTCTCCGCCTTGGCCAGGACCGAACTCGCCCACGACACCTTGCCGTTGTCGTCGCCACCGACGACGGCGACCAGATGCGCGTATTCGTCGCCGGCGTTGCGGAACCCGCGCATCACGCCCGGCGGCACGGAGATGCAGTCGAGCGGGCTGAGCTCGACTTCGTTCTCGCCCGCGTCGCCCCAATAGATCGTCCAGCGGCCGCTGAAGGGGATGAACACCTCGACCGTGACGTGATCGTGAAGGGCCGCACCGCAACCGGGCTCCGCGCCGACATAGGCGATGTTGAAGCCGTGCGGGCCGGTGATCCCGGGATCGGTGGCCGCATCCTCCGACACGCCCGGTCCGATCACGCTGTACATGTCACGCGCGTGGGCGGGCAGGCGCGTGTCGACGAACATCGTCTCGTTCGGTGCCATCCCGGCGAAACGCGCGACGCGTTCGCGTTCCATCTGCTGCGTGGAAATCTCGAGCTTCGTCATCCATTCCTCCCGATTTCATGGCCGGCGGTGGTCGATCGCCGGCACCCCGACATCTTGCGTGACCAACGAAACGGTGTCACCGGAGAACGAGCCCAACCACAATGGAGACCATTTTTCCTTTTGGATTCAGATGCTTCCGAATCGCGTTGCTGGCTGGGCACACGGAAGCCGAACCGCGCGTGCGTGTCGAACCGCGCGTGCGTGTCGAACCGCAACCATGATGAACGGCTCCAGGCGTGCGATTTGTTGCGCGTGCTGCGAAGTGGCGCCTACTATCGGATGTTTCCTTTGCCTTTTTCGTTACCTGTTCGCCTCGCACCGTCATCGGGCAGCATTTCGAACGAAGCCAATGCGAGGCTCCGCCAAGTACGTGAACCGATAAACGCGAAAAGGGGGAGAGCATGTTCTCGAAGACAATTTGGAAGCTTGGTGCCTGCCTCGCGGTGGGCCTTGTCGCCGCGATGCCGGCGCGCGCCGATAGCTTCACCTTCCGAATCGCTGCCGGTCATCCGGCCGCACCGCTTTCGACGGTGAACCAGCTGAACAAGACCTTCGTGCCCAACGTCACGAAGCGCGTGGCAGCCGAGACGAATCACACGGTCCGCTTCATCGAGGGTTACGGCGGCACGATCGCCAACCTCTTCGAGGTCCTGGAATCGACCCAGAAGGGCATCGTCGACTTCGGGTCGATGACGTCGGCGTTCGAGCCGACCAAGCTGTTCGTCCACAATCTGAACTACTTCAATCCGTTCATCTCGGGCGATCCCAAGATCATGGGTCCGACCACGCGTCAGATCCACAAGGAGTTCGACTACTTCCACACGATCTTCCAGCAGTACAACCAGACCTATCTGGGCGGCGGCGCGTTCGACGATTACGGCCTGGGCACCAAGTTCCCGTGGACCAAGATGGAAGAGCTCAAGGGCGTGAAGATCGGCGCGGCCGGTCCGAACCTCCCCTGGCTCGACTATGCCGGTGCCGCAAAGGTCCAGACCAACCTGAACGAGGCGTACAACGCGCTGCAGTCGGGCGTGTACAACGGGATCATCATCTTCCCGGCACCGTATTTCGGCTTCAAGTTCGGCGAGGTCGCGAAGTACTACACGACCATGGGCTGGGGCTCGACCCTGATCTATCCGCTGACGGTCAACAACGACACCTGGGCGAAGACTCCCGACGAGATCAAGAAGATCATCATGGAGGAGGTCAGCGTCTACGCCACAGCGGTCGAGGACGAGGGCGTGGCGAAGTTCAGTTCCGCGCTCGACAATCTGCGCAAGCAGGGCGTGACCGTGCGCGACCTGGGCAACGAGGAACGCGGCCGGATGGCCCGGGCGATCGAGCCGTGGGTCCAAGAGAAGGCCGCGGAATACGAGGCCCAGGGCTATCCCGGAAAGGTGACGTTCAAGCGCCTCATGGAACTCGCCAAGCAGAACGGCGCGAAGCCGGCCTATGAGTACGTCATCAAGTAATCGGCACCGCCATGCCGCAAAAGAGAACGGGGCGGCCGGCCGGCCGCCCCGCTTTCACATGTCCACCCCGTCGGTACGCGGGAGGCGTCTACTTCTCGACGAGCGCGGGCTCCTTGTCGCCGGCGGGGCAGTCGGAATCGTCCTTGTTCGGCTTCCGACCGCGCGGTTTCGCAGACCCGCCACCCTTGCCGTCGGGGCCGTCGGTGGCCTTCGAGGACGGCTTGTCCTCCTCGTAGGAGAAGGCGAGCGCGTCGTCGGCCACCGAGACACTGACCATGCCGCCCTTGGTCAGCTTGCCGAAAAGCAACTCCTCGGCGAGCGGCTTCTTCAGGTGTTCCTGGATCACCCGGGACAGCGGGCGGGCGCCGAATTGCGGGTCGTAGCCCTTCTTCGACAGCCATTCGCGCGCCTCGTCGTCGAGCGCGATGGTCACGTCGCGATCGCCGAGCTGGGCCTCGAGCTGCATAACGAACTTGTCGACCACGCGGCCCATGACCTCGGGCGACAGGTTCTTGAACGGGATCACCGCGTCGAGCCGGTTGCGGAACTCCGGCGTGAACATCCGGTTGATCGCTTCCTCGTCGTCGCCCTCGCGGATCCCCGAGCCGAAGCCGATCGCCGGCTTGGCCAGGTCGGCCGCGCCCGCATTCGTGGTCATGATCAGGATGACATTGCGGAAGTCGACGGTCTTGCCGTTGTGGTCGGTCAGCTTCCCGTAATCCATCACCTGCAGCAGGATGTTGAACAGGTCGGGATGGGCCTTCTCGATCTCGTCGAGCAGCAGCACCTGGTGCGGATGCTGGTCGATCGCGTCGGTCAGCAGCCCGCCCTGGTCGAAACCGACATAGCCCGGCGGCGCGCCGATCAGGCGCGAGACCGAGTGGCGCTCCATGTATTCCGACATGTCGAACCGCGTGAGTTCGACGCCCAGCGACCGGGCCAGCTGGCGAGCCGCCTCGGTCTTGCCGACGCCGGTGGGGCCCGAGAACAGGTAGGCGCCGATGGGCTTCTCGGGCTCGCGCAGGCCCGCGCGCGCCAGCTTGATCGCGCTCGACAGCGCGGTGATCGCCTGGTCCTGGCCGAAGACCATGGTCTTCAGGTCGCGCTCGAGATTCTCCAGCGCGGTCTTGTCGTCGCGGCTGACCGATTTCGGGGGGATGCGCGCGATCTTGGCGACCACGGCCTCGATGTCCTTCACGCCGACGGTCTTCTTGCGCTTCGAGGGCGAGACCAGCGACTGGGCGGCGCCCGTCTCGTCGATCACGTCGATGGCGCTGTCGGGCAGCTTGCGGTCGTTGATGTAGCGCGACGAGAGCTCCACCGCGGTGCGGATCGCCTGGTCGGTGTAGCGGATGCCATGATGCTTCTCGTAATAGGGCTTGAGGCCTTTGAGAATCTTCACCGTGTCCTCGACCGACGGCTCGTAGACATCGATCTTCTGGAACCGGCGCACCAGCGCGCGGTCCTTCTCGAAATAGTTGCGGTATTCCTTGTAGGTGGTCGAGCCGATGCAGCGCAGCTTGCCGCTGGCCAGCGCCGGCTTGAGCAGGTTCGAGGCGTCCATCGCGCCGCCGGAGGTCGCGCCCGCACCGATCACCGTGTGAATCTCGTCGATGAACAGCACCGCGCCGGGGGTCTCCTCCAGCTCGGTGATCACCGCCTTGAGGCGTTCCTCGAAGTCGCCGCGATAGCGCGTGCCGGCGAGCAGCGCGCCCATGTCGAGCGCAAAGATCGTCGCATCGGCCAGCACCTCGGGCACCTCGCCCTCGACGATGCGCTTGGCGAGCCCCTCGGCGATGGCCGTCTTGCCGACACCCGGATCGCCCACATAGAGCGGGTTGTTCTTGGTCCGCCGCGCGAGAATCTGGATGGTGCGCTCGACCTCGAGCTCGCGTCCGATCAGCGGATCGATGTCGCCCGCCGCGGCCTTCTCGTTCAGGTCGACGCAGTAGGCGCCGAGCGCCTCCTGGCCCTTCTTGACGACGGTCTCGCCGTCCTCGGCCTCTTCCTCGGCGCCGCGCACGGCCCGGCTCGTCTCCCGGCCCGGCACTTTGGCGATGCCGTGGGAAATGTAGTTCACCGCATCGAGACGGGTCATCTCCTGCTGCTGCAGGAAATAGACGGCATGGCTCTCGCGTTCGGAGAAGATCGCGACCAGCACGTTGGCGCCGGTCACCTCTTCGCGGCCCGACGACTGCACATGGATCGCCGCGCGCTGCAGGACCCGCTGGAAGCCGGCGGTCGGCTTGGCCTCCTCCACCCGGCTGGTGATCAGCGCCGACAGTTCCTCGTCGATATACTGGGCGAGGTCGCGCCGCAGATGGTCGATCTCGACCCCGCAGGCGCGCAAGACCGCGACCGCATCCTGGTCCTCGGTGAGCGCGAGCAGAAGATGCTCGAGCGTGGCGTACTCGTGGTGCCGCTCGTTGGCGAGCGCGAGGGCGCGGTGCAGCGATTGTTCGAGGTTCTGGGACAGCATGAGCGAAGATTACCTTACGCGTCGGGGCCTTAATATCCGGTTAGGGCTCGATCGGGGAACGTCATTCCTTCTCGAGAGTACACTGCAAAGGGTGCTGGTGCTTGCGCGCAAAATCCATGACCTGGGTCACTTTCGTCTCGGCGACCTCGTATGTGAAGACCCCGCAGATCCCCACGCCCTTCTGGTGGACGTGCAGCATGATCTGGACGGCTTCCTCGTGCTGCTTGCCGAAGAAACGTTCGAGGACCAGCACCACGAACTCCATCGGGGTGTAATCGTCGTTCAGCATCAGCACCTTGTACATGGACGGCTTCTTGGTCTTCGCACGAGCCTTCGTCGCGATGCCCGTATTGCCATCGGTGCCGCCGCTGTTCGCGTCATCGGAATCGTCGTCCGAGGCGCGCGGCGGCGCCGGGCGGTTGCCACCCAAGTTGTTGAGACCGCTCAACATCTCATGTCTCGATTCGCCTCTCTCACGCCCACATTCTAGACGAGCCGGGCCGCGCAACAAAACCCGCGCTGCGCATGACGGTCACTAATGTGAGATGAAAAAGGGGGCCGACAAGACCCCCGAAAAGGAAACGGCCCGGCCAAAAGTACCTGGCCGGGCCGTCGGAACGCCTACGTATGGGAGGAGAGTTACGCGGCGATCGGCTTTGCGAACGTCTCAACGGCCTTATTGATCCGATCGTTGATGGGCTGCGCAGCCTCGTTCGAGACCTGGGTCGACATGTCCTGGAGCTTCGTCGTCTCGGCGACGATCTCGTCGAACGCGGCCTTGGCGAGCGCGGTCTGCAAATCGAGGAACTCCTGCGGGTTCTTCACCGCGCCGAGCTTCTTCGCCGCGGCCATGTTGGCCTCGGCCTGCTTCTGGGCGAACGCGGCGATTTCCTTGCCGACAACCTCGACGCCCTTGGCGACGATGTTGCCCGAGACGATCATCGCCTCGACATTCTCGCGGCCGAAATCGGCGAACTGGTCGAGATTCTCGAAGGCCGACTTCTGGGCCTTGTCCATCTGCTCGCGCGCGGTGGCGTAGAACTGCTCGTAACCCTTGGTGAAGGCGTCGGTACCGGCCTGGAAGGCCTCCTCGAACGTCTTCTTCTGCGCCGCGGCAACCGCCTCGAGGGTGTCCTGGGCCGTCTTCGCCGCGTTGGTCGTCTTGTTGGTAGCCATAACTGACCTTCCTTTCGTCATTTTGCACTGCATTCTGCAGAACTCGAACGGGGGACTGGCGAAACGTAATGCCCAAGTCCTTGAATTTGCATCTCTGCTGCACTGCAGCATGGGGGATATATGAGACCGGCCACGCCCGTTGTCAACGATATTTTGTGCATTGCACAATATTTTGCTGATCGGGATCTTATCCCGTTGTTTTTATTGATTTTTAGAAATAGTGCAATGCGGTGCGATGTGCCCACACCGCACCGCAGTCCCACGCGATTCCGCTACCGGCCGGAAATCCAGGCGACAGCACGCTGCGCCCACAGGCCTCCCGGCGCTGCCCCCTCCCCGAGCACGGAGAAATGGGTCTTGCCCGGCACTTCGAGGCTCTCCACCGCGCCTCCGGCAGCGTCGAGTGCCGCGGCGAAGTCCTTGGCCTGGGGGATCAGGAACGCGTAATCGTCGCTGCCCCAAGCCACCAGGAAGGGTGGTGGCGTCTCGTCGATCCGGTGGTTCGGGCTCTTCGCACGCCCGTCATCGCCCTCACCGAGGCAGGGCGGCGGCCAGTCCTCGAACGCCCCTTTCGAGACGTCGTAGACCCCGGAGACGGGCAGGCAGCCCTTGATCACGTCCCGCGCGAGCCCCTGGCGCGCCTGCCAGTCCCGGGTGACCGCGATCTGCGCCGCATAATGGCCGCCCGAGGAGTGCCCGCCCAGGAACAGCCGGCCCGGATTCCCGCCGTGACGGTCGACGTTCGCCACGAGACAGGCGATCCCGTTGCAGATGTCGGAGAACCCGTCATCGTACAGGCTGGGCGCCAAGCGGTGGCCGATACTGGCAAAGGTGATGCCCGCGGCATGGAACGACGGCGCCATGAACGCCATCGCCTCCTTGTGCCCGCTCGTCCACCGCCCGCCATGGACAAACGCGAAGACCGGGCCGGAAGGCGCGGGCGCGGGATAGATCGCCACGCGCTGGTAGATGTCGTCGCCCCATGCGACGTCGATGCCCGCGATGCCGCGGCTCGCCTCCCAGAGGCTCGCCTGGAATTCGAGAACGGGCTCGGGCCGCGGCAGCTGCGGCGGATAATCCTCGCGTCTCAACAAACTCATCGGTCAGTCTCCTCCCCGGACGTATGCGTCACAGTCTCCCGACGATCCCGTCGGCGTTCGCGTTGATCTTGATATAGAAGGCGTTCTCGTCAAAGCCCTCGACGCGCCTGGACGGCGCGAAAGCGATTCCGGTGTCGTCATCGGCCAGCAGGGCCCTGGCGAAGACGAGCGCGGCAAGATCCGTCCGCTCCGCTTCGAACAGCTGCAGGCGGAACCGGCCGGTCTCGCACGCGGCAACGATCCAGTAGAACTCGTTGCTCTTGACCTGGCGGCCGGCAGACGGCGGCGCCGTGCCCTCGTCCGCCTTCAGCGCCGTCACGATCCCGTCGGCCTGTTCATTGGTCAGCGACGCTTCCGAACGCTCGAGTTCCCACGGCCCCAGCGGGTTGGTGAGCTGGAACCTTGCGAGGTTGCCGGGCCTGTTGCGCGCACGCGCATCGAGCGTTGCACCACCCGCGGCCTCGAAACGCAAATCGTAGGCCCGCACCTGGCGGTCGTAGACGGCGTTGTAGACGAACCGGAACCGATCCGGGCCGCCACTGCCGCATGCCGCCTTGATGTCGTCGCCGGCTACGTAACTGAACCAGGTGAGCGAGCGTTCGACGGGGTCGTCGGCGCTGCCCGTAAAGGTCGTACAGCCCGCCACGACCAGGGGCGCGAGAAAGCGGAACGTCGGTCTGGCGAGGGGTGCGCGGATCATCTCGTTCGTGGTTAGTGAAGGGTTAATTCCGCTGTGGTATTTACATGGCTCCGAGGCATTCACTAGAATCTTCTTGATTCAATTGATTGAATCGAGCCTGGGGGACCGTACACATGGCCTCTGCATCCGGCTCCGGCCGCATACGGGGTACATTGTATCGAAGGTTGGCGAGCGCGTCGCGTTGGCGCGGGATGCACCTTGCCATCCTGATGTCCACCGCAATCCTCCTGTTCGACCCCGCCTCCGCCCAGGCCCGCTACGCCGCCCTGGTGATGGATGCCGATTCCGGCGAGGTCCTGTATGCGCGCAATGCCGACACGCGCAACCACCCGGCCTCGCTCACCAAGATGATGACCCTTTATATGGTCTTCGAGGCGCTGGACGGCGGCAAGCTGACACTCGACCAGGGACTTCCGGTCTCGCGCCGTGCCGCGGGCCAGGCACCCTCGAATCTCGGCCTGAAGGTGGGTGAGACGATCCGGGTCGAGGATGCGATCCGCGCACTGGCTATCAAGTCGGCCAACGATGTCGCAACCGTCGTGGCCGAGGCCATCGGCGGGACGGAGGTCGAATTCGCCCGCCTGATGACGCGCCGCGCCCGCGAGCTGGGCATGCAGCGCACGACGTTCACCAATGCCTCTGGGCTCCCCAACCGGCGCCAGCTCAGCACCGCACGCGACATGGCTATCCTCGGAAAGGTCCTGCTCGACCAGTTCCCGCACTATTACGGATATTTCTCGGACCTCAGCTTCACCTACGACGCGCGCACCTACAGCAATCACAACAAGTTGCTGCGCAGCTACGAGGGGATGGACGGCATCAAGACCGGCTACATCCGGGCGTCCGGGTTCAACCTGGTCGCCTCGGCCACGCGCAACGGCGTCCGCCTGATCGGCGTGGTGTTCGGCGGCAAGACCGGCCAGTCGCGCGACACGCACATGGCCTCCCTGCTCAACCGGTCCTGGGACAAGGCCTTCGAAAGCTCGACCGTCGCGGCACTGCCGACCCCCAAGCCGATCGTATCTGATCTCGACGTCGAAGCCGCCGACGACACGCAAGCCGCACCGCCGAACCGGCTGGCCATGGCGCCCGCCGGGGGCCACCTCGACTGGGGAGTCCAGGTCGGCGCCTTCCGGGGCTTCAGCAATGCCCGCGTCGCCGCCGGGCAAGCCGCGCTGGGCCTGCGGGGGTTGCCGGCCACAGCCACCATCGAGGTGCTGCCGGTCAACGACGAGGGAAGCATCCTGTACCGGGCCCGGATCGTCGGCATGGATCAGGACATCGCGCGCAACATCTGTCGGCAGCTCAGGAGTTCCGGCTCGCCCTGTGTCATGGTGACTCCCGACGGCGACATCCAGATGGCCGAGGCCGGAAACTAGCGTCCCCCCGCCCCCGCTTCGGGCCGTTCGCGGTCGAGCCCCGCCAGGAACCGGCGCTTCGCTTTCTTTTTCCAACCCTCGTAATCCCAGGGCCGCCCTCCGGACGGCGGCCGGAGACGTGGCACGAACACGCGCGCCGAAACGACCGCGCCATCTTCCAGGCGAACGTGACAGCATGCGATGCGGTAGGCCGTCCCTTCGAACACGTTCAGCCGCCGTGCCAGCGCCGGCGTGATCCCACCGAAGACGAGGCCCGCAACCGCACCGCCGGCATCCGCGGCCAGCGTCGGATAGCTCTTCTCGGGCACCGTCACCCGCCGGTACCCGTCAAGGACCGCGTGCCGCCCGCGAAGCGCATGCGCCGGACGCCCCAGCACCGCACGGCGGACGTCGGGATCGAGCAGGGTTCCGTAGAAGAAGTAGCGCATGGCTCCTGCATTTCCGTTCGCACGCATCGCCGCCCGATGGCACGCGCCGCGCCGTAGCGTATAGGATGTTTCCCGCGCCGCCGCGCCACACACGATACGCGCCTCCCTGACAGGATTTACACCATGACGCAGCTGCATCTCGACGACTTCTCGGCCGGCCAGGTCTACGACCTGGGCCAGGCCACGGTCAGCGAGGAGGAGATCACCGATTTCGCGAACCGGTTCGACCCGCAACCCTTCCATGTGGACGGCGAGGCAGCGCGCGCCTCCCACTTCGGCGGCCTGATCGCGAGCGGCTGGCACACGGGCTCGATCTTCATGCGACTGCTGGTCGACGGGCTGCTCGCGCGCTGCGCATCGATGGGCTCGCCCGGAGTCGACGAGATCCGCTGGCTGGCGCCCGTCCGGCCCGGCGACACACTGGCGGCGCGGCTCGAAATCGAGGAGGTGCGCCCGTCGCAGAGCAGGCCCGACCGGGGATTCGTGTCGACCCGGGCGGTCCTGACGAACCAGGACGGGCAAGAGGTCTTTACGCTCCGCGCCCCGTTGATGATCCGCCGGCGCGACGCGGCAGGCGACTGATGCCTACTGCGCGGCCCGTACCTGCCCGATCGCGTCGTTGACGCGGGGCATCACCTGCTCGGCCATCAGCTGCATCGAGCGGCGCGCCAGCGTCTCGTCGGCCCAGTCGATGCCCGCATAGACGATCTCGCCGAACCCGCCGGTCGCCTCGTGAAGCGCCAGGATGCGGTCGGCCACCTCGTCGACCGTGCCGCAGATGACGAAATCGTCGAGGATGCGCTCCAGGTTGATCGCCTCGTCCGGCTCGTCGCGCTCGCGCTTGAACACCGCGTGCCGTTTGGAGCGCTTCAGCTTCTTGTAGATCTGGCTGTAGTAGAAGCGGTAAGGGCTCGACGGATCCTCGCGCCCATAGCGCTTCGCCGTGGCGTCGTCGTCGCACACGAAGATCGCCCGCGCCACCCGCCATTCGTCGCGGTCCGGGGTCACGCCGGCCTGTTGTTTGCCCTGGGCGTAATTGTCCCAGTGGCTGTTGAGCCACTTGTCGTAGAGGAAATGCGCCGACAGCGGGTGGAAATCGCGCTCGCCCATGGACACGACCCCCTTGGAGAAGGGGGCGACGACCGTGCCGACGATCTCGGGACGCGGCTGCTGATAGGGCTTCGGCATGATCCCGACGCCCACCTCCTCGAACATCGAGGTCGCCGTCGTCACCTTGAACCGATTACCCGGAAGGTCGATGTCGTAGGGTGGCTCGCGGTTCCAGATCTCTAGGATGACGTCGATCGCTTCCGCGAAGAGCTGGTTGCGATCCTCGTCGAGGATGTCCAGCGCCTCGGCGTCCGAGCGCAGCGCGCCGGCGCTGATGCCGAGGATGAACCGGCCCTCGGCCAGATGGTCGAGCATCGCCGCATGGGTCGCCACGAGCACCGGATGGATGTGCGACAGGTTCGTCGTGCCGGTTCCAAGCTTGATCTGCTTCGTCGAGTGGATCAGCGAGGCCTGGAAGATCATCGAGTTGGTGATGCTCTCGGCCTTGTCGGTCAGGTGCTCGCCGATGAACGCATCGTGGAAACCCAGCTCGTCGCACAGGATCACCGCCGCGCGGTCTTCCTTCAGCGTTTCGGTGTAGTTGCGGTGCAGCGGATGCACCGGCATCGCGAAATAGCCAACTCTCATGATCGTCTTCCGGTATCAGGTCGCGCGCAACCTAAGTAGTTGCCGATGCCACGGCAACACTATTCCCCGACCCTTCTCACATTCCGAGCAGTTCGCGCGGACGGCCCAGATGCGCATTTTACTCCGGATTCAGAGGCCTTCCGGCGCCTCGATGCCGCTTTCGCCGAGCTGGGCGGATAAGCCCTGTTTCAGACGGGCAAGCCCCTCTTCGTCATGCGCCTCGCATCGCGCCACCAGAACGTCCTGGGTGTTGGACGCGCGCAGGAGCCACCAGCCGTCCTCGGTGCTGACGCGGACCCCGTCGATCCCGCTGACCTTCGCGCCCGCCGCTCTCAACCTTCTCTCGACCTCGCCGATGACGGCGAACTTGCGTTCCTCGGAACACGGGAACCTGAGCTCGGGCGTGTTGAACACCCGGGGCAGCGCGTCGTGCAGGTCCGCGAGGCTGGTGCGCCGGCGTTCGAGCAGCGACAGCAGCCGCACGGCGGCGTAGAGGCCGTCATCGAAACCGAAGTACCGGTCGGCGAAGAAGATATGGCCGCTCATCTCGCCCGCGAGCGGCGATCCGGTTTCGGCCATCTTCGACTTGATCAGCGAATGCCCCGTCTTCCAAATGGTCGGCACGCCGCCCAGGCGCGCGATCTCGTCGAACAGGACCTGGCTCGACTTCACGTCCGCGATGATCGTCGCACCGGGATCGTCGCGCAGGACATCCTCGGCGAACAGCATCATCAGCTGGTCGGCCCAAAGGATACGGCCCTTCCCGTCGACGACCCCCACCCGGTCGCCGTCGCCGTCGAAGGCGATCCCGAGCTCGCAGTCGTTCTCGAGCACGTGCTTCTGCAGCTCGACAAGATTCTCCGCCACGGTCGGATCGGGGTGGTGTCCCGGGAACGTCCCGTCGACGATCCCGTTGATCACGTAGTGGTGCCCCGGCACCTCCCCGCACAACAGGTTCAGGACCTCGCCCGCGGCGCCGTTGCCCGGATCCCAGGCGATCCGCGCCATGCGCATGGGCTGATGCTCGAGTGCCAGGACGGCGACATAGTCGTCGCGCACGTCGATTTCCTCGACATCGCCGGTGCCGCTGGCGAAGCGGCCGTCTGCGGCGATGGCGCCGAGCTGCTGGATCGCCGCGCCGAAGAACGGCTTGCCGGCGAGGGTCATCTTGAACCCATTGTATTCGGGCGGGTTGTGGCTGCCCGTGACCATGATCCCCGAGCCGGTGTCGAGATGCCGAATCGCGAACGACAGCATGGGTGTCGGCCCCATGTTGATGCGCTTGACCGACAGACCGCAGGCGACGAGCCCGGCCTGCACGGCCTCGGCCAGCTCGGGCGATGTCAGGCGGCCGTCATAGCCGAGCGCCACCCGGTCGCCCCCCGCATCGACGACGCAAGTGCCGAATGCCCGACCGATCGCCAGCGCATCGTCGCGCGACAGCGTCTCGCCGACGACCCCGCGAATGTCGTATTCCCGAAGGATTGTAGGGTCGAGAGAATGTGCGTTGGACATGTCGTCGTCCTAACCCGCGGCGCGGACCACGGCACGGCCGATGGACACATAGTCGAAGCCCGCCGCGCCCATAGCGTCCGGGCGATAGACATTTCGCAGATCGACCATCAGCGGCCGCTTGAGAAGCTTCTTCGCGCGGGCCAGATCGAGCGCGCGGAACTCGTTCCATTCGGTGACGATCGTCACCGCGTCGGCCCCCTTCATCGCGTCGTAGGCGTCATGACACCAGACCGGCCCATCCATCAGCTTCTTCGCCTCCTCCATCCCGACCGGATCGAAGGCGCGCACCGTCGCGCCGGCCTCGATCAGCCGGGGAACGATCACCAGGCTGGGCGAATCCCGCATATCGTCGGTGTTGGGCTTGAAGGTCAGGCCCAGCACCGCAATCGTCCTGCCCGCTACGTCGCCGTCGCACGCATCGATGATCTTGCGTGCCATCGCCTCCTTGCGGGAATTGTTCACTTCGATCACGCGCTCGACGATCGTGATCGGCGCTTCCGCGGCTTGCGCCGAACGCACCAGCGCTTCGGTGTCCTTGGGGAAACACGATCCGCCATAGCCCGGCCCGGCATGCAGGAACTTGGAGCCGATCCGCCCGTCGAGACCGATCCCCTTGGCTACGTCCTGCACATCCGCCCCCACCTTCTCGCAGAGATCGGCGAATTCGTTGATGAACGTGATCTTGGTCGCCAGGAACGTGTTCGCGGCGTACTTGATCAGTTCGGCGGACTCCAGGCTGGTCTGCACGATCGGCGTGTCGCGCAGGAAGAGCGGCCGGTAGAGGTTTGCGACGACCTCTCTGGCACGTTCCCAATCGGTGCCGATCACCACCCGGTCGGGGCGCATGAAATCCTCGATCGCGGAACCTTCGCGCAGGAACTCTGGGTTCGAGGCGATGTCGATCTCGGCATCGGGTCGGACCGCACGAATTCGCTGCAGCACCTCCCGGCCCGTCCCGACCGGAACCGTCGATTTCGTTACGACGACCGTATGCCCGTCGACCGCCCGCGCAATGTCCTCCGCCGCCTGGAACACGTAGCTGAGATCGGCATGCCCGTCGCCGCGGCGCGACGGCGTGCCGACCGCGATGAAGACCGCAGCTGCACCCGAGACGGCAGCGGCCAGATCGGTCGTAAAGGTCAGGCGTCCGGCCGCGACGTTGCGCTCGACCAGATCGTCGAGCCCCGGCTCGTAGATCGGCATGCGGCCCTCTTCCAGCATCGCGATCTTCGCGGCATCGGTGTCGACGCAGACGACCTCCCAGCCGAATTCCGAGAAGCAGGCGCCCGAGACGAGCCCGACATAGCCGGTGCCGACCATCGCGATCTTCATGCGATTTCGTCTCTCAGGCGGGCCAGCAGATCGCGCGTTCCGGGTCCGAGCTCGTCATGGGTCAGCGCGAAGGCGATGTTGGCCTCCAGGAAGCCAAGCTTGTCGCCGCAGTCGAACCGGCGCCCCTCGAACGCCAGGCCGTGGAACGGCTGGTGGCCGATCAGCCGCGCCATCGCATCGGTGAGCTGGATCTCTCCGCCGGCGCCGGTCTCCCGGCGCTCGAGCTCGGCGAACACCTCCGGCATCAGGATGTAGCGCCCGATCACGGCGAGGTTCGATGGCGCGGAGCCCGGCGCCGGCTTCTCGACCAGTCCTGCGACCGGGCGCACATCGCCTGTCGCCCCGCCGGAATCGATGATGCCGTAGCGCGATGTGTGTTCGCCGGGAACCTCCATCGCGGCGATGACGTTTCCGCCGGTCTTGCTGAAGACGTCGACCATCTGCTTCAGCGCGGGAGTCTCGGCCTGGATCAGGTCGTCGGCTAGCAGCACGGCGAAGGGTTCGTCGCCCACCAGATGACGGGCGCACCAGACCGCGTGGCCAAGCCCCAGCGGCTCCTGCTGGCGCACATAGGCGATGTTGCCTGGCTGGAGCAGGGATTCGCGGATGTCGGCGAGCGTATCGTCCTTGTGCCGCTCCTCGAGGGCCGCCTCGAGCTCGATGCTGCGGTCGAAATGATCCTCGATCGCCCCCTTGCCGCGGCCGGTGACGAAGATGAACTGCTCGATGCCCGCCGCGCGCGCCTCGTCGACGGCGTACTGGATCAACGGGCGGTCGACGACCGGCAGCATCTCCTTGGGCATCGCCTTGGTGGCCGGCAGGAACCGGGTGCCCATGCCGCCGACGGGAAAGATCGCCTTGCGTACGCGATTTGCCATTGGGATTGCGCGTGGTCCGTGTGCGGTGCGCCGAGCGCGTCGGGCGAACTTCTGCCATAGCGCGGCGACACCGCGCAAGCGCATGACATCTAACGTTTTAGCAGAACGTACTTCGCCTGATTGACCTTCGCCGCCATCCAGTCCGATCCGCCCTGATCGGGATGCGCACGCTTCATCTCGCGCCGCCAGGCCGCTTCGATCTCCTCCTCCGTCGCACCGGGTTCGACGCCGAGGATTTCGCGTGCCTCCGATAGCGTCATGCCGTCGCGATTCCAGGGGCTCTCGCGCCCGGCGCCGGAAGCGCCGCCATCTTCGGCCCGGCCCACGCCGGCGACATCGCGCCAGTCGGGCTGGTGCCGGTCGAGGAAGGTCTCGAGCACGGTGCGCGACGCCTCGTCCTCCTGGGCGCAGGTGCGCCAAAGCGCGATCAGGTCGCCGAGGGACATCCGCGACAGGGTCTGGCCGGCGAACGCGCCTTCGCGGACCTCGCCGTCCATGTCGCCGGAATCGTGGTCGAGGGTCATGCGCAGGAACCGGGTCTCGACCTGGCTCGACTGGCCGGGCCGCGGCCCCTGCGCGTTGCGCCGCATGGCCGCGAGCGCACGCAGCCGGCCCAACAGCGGAATGGCCGGAAAGGCCAACATCCAGAGCAGGTTCCAGCGGCCCATGAGCACGATCAGGATCAGGCCGGCCGCTAGCACGACGGCACCGACCCAGCGCAGCACGCGCAATATGTCCGCCGGCTGGGCGTTCACGTACCACCGGCCGATGAGCCACAGTCCGACGATCAGGCAGACACCGAGTATGAGCCAGGGAAGCATCCGGCAATCCTAACGCTTGCCGCGCATCTGGTCAGCGATCTGCAGAACCCGGCCGCCGCGCGCCTTGCTGAGATCCTCGAGCGCGCGGCGCCCGCCCGCGGAAAACACCGCCACGGCGGCCAGCAGATCGCGCAGTTGCTGCGCGCTGCCGGCATCGAAGCTGCAATAGGCCCCGCCGGAGAGTTTCGCGATCTGTACGAAGGCGCGGCGCGAGATCGGCTCGCCCCCCTCGTGGAACACGAACACCGGGGTGCCGACCAGGCCGAGCTGGCCGGCGAGATGGCCCAGCTCGTCGATCTCCTCCTCCACCACATCGCCCACGAGCACCAGCGCGTCAACCTTCTGCCGGCCCGTTTCCGTCAGCGCGTGGCGCAACAGCTTCCTGATCTGCGTCCGGCCCGCGAGGCAGCGAACCCGGGTCATCCGCCGCACCAGCTCGTCGGCGGAGGCGAGCCACTTGGTCACCTTCATCTCGCCGAATCCGCGGTAGAAGACGAGCTGCACCTCCAGGCCCCCGATCCCGTCGGTGGAGGTGAACATCTCCGACTGGATTTGGCACGCCATGTCCCAGGTGGGTTCGCGGCTCGCCGTCGCGTCGATGGCAAACATCAGCCGTCCCGGACGGCGGGCGGCCCGCGTCATCGGGGTCGCGGCAGCTTTCTGCAGAAACGCGTCGATCTCGGCGCTGCTCGACCGCCCTGCCGGGACCTGCCTGTCGCGTTCGTCGCCGTTCATGCCGCCTCGCGCCCTATCGCGCGACGTCGACCCCGGGCGAGGCCACCACCTCGGGAACCCCGACGGTCTGGAGGAGGTTGCGCACCTCCTGCATCGCCGCGATGTGCGACATGGTCAGCTCGATGTCGGCGCCCTCGTCGCGCAGATCGAGCAGGGTCAGCCCCTTCAGGAACAGCTCGCGAAAGATCACCCGCTCGCTGAAACCGTGTGCGAGCCGGAAGCCGAGCCGCGCCGAAAGCGCTTCCAGGGCGGTGTCCATGTTCCGCTTGTTGCGCGAATCCAGGGCCGCGAGGCGGTTGCGCATGACGATCCAGTCGATCGATCCGCCGTCGCGCTTGGCGCGCACCTTCTTCTGTTCCCAGACCATCTCGGCATAGTCGCTGAGCGACAGCACCGCGTTCGTCTCGGGATCGACGCGGCCCAGCAGGTCGAGGTCGACGAAGCTGTCGTTCATCGGCGTGATCAGGATGTCGGCGAAGGAGTGTCCGACCCGCGACAGATGGTTGTCGCTGCCCGGCGTGTCGATGACGACGACGTCGCAGACGTCCGAGAGCTGGCGAAGGACGTCTTCCAGCCGCTGGCGTTCCTCCTCCTCGGCCGCGTAACGGTCGCGCAACTCGCTTCGTCCCACCGCGCGGTAGATCGGGTGCGTCAGCGCGATCGCCTTCTTGGCGGCGTATATGCGCCGGTTGTCGAAGTAGCGCGCGAGCGTGCCCTGGCGCGCATCGAGATCGACCGCCCCCACCGCATAGCCCTCGCGCAGCAGCCCCACGATGATGTGCATCGCCGTGGTCGACTTGCCGGTCCCGCCCTTCTCGTTGCCGAGCACGATCACGGTGGTGCCGGGCGGTTCGGCATCGTTGTGGGCCGGCGGCGGCACGGATGTCTCGCTGATCGTCATGCCGGGCGCAGCCACACGGCGGTGTCGTGGAACACCGCGCCGCCATTGGGCTGGCCCGCATCGGCGCTGACCAGCAGGTTGATGCCGATGCCCTCGACGAAGGCGCGGTTGGGCCAGACGCTCTCGACGATCACCGTGCCCCGGCCCAGCCCCGCCGTCGGGCGGACATGCACCACCACCGAACCCTGCCGGTTGCCGATCCGCACCAGGTCGCCGGCCGCGAGTCCCAGTTCGGCACAGACGTCGGGATGCAGCTGCGCCTCGGGTCGCCCCTCGCGGGTTCGGCTCGTCTCGGTCTCGGTGAAGCTGGTGTTGAGATAGTTGCGCGAGGGCGCAGTCACCAGCCGGAACGGGTGCGCCGCGTCGCGCGCGTCGATCGCCTCGTAGTGGTCGGGTAGTGCCGGCATGCCCGCGTGGTTGCCGCCGAGCGATGCCCAGTCGGGCATGAAGCGGAAACGGCCATCGGGGAAGCCGAAGCCGGACAGGAAGTGCGAATCCGCGAACGAGCGCGACCGGTCCTCCCAATGTCCCTGCCAGACGGTCTCGACATCGGGATAACCCGAGCGCTTTAGGCTCTCGTCCATGAGTTCCCACGCGCTCATCGCAAACCCCGGGTGGGAGGCCCCCAGGCGTTCGGCCAGCGCGCAGATCACGTCATGGTTCGAGCGCGCCTCGCCGACCGGCTCTATCACCGCCCTGGTGACCTGCAGATGGGTGTGCCCGCCCGCCTGGTACATGTCGTCATGCTCGAGGAAGGTCGTCGCCGGCAGGACGATGTCGGCCATCTCGGCCGTCTCGGTCAGGAACTGTTCGTGCACGCACACGAACAGATCGTCGCGCCGGAAACCCTCGCACACCTTGCCCAGTTCGGGCGCCACGTTCATCGGGTTGGTGTTCTGGATGAACAGGGCCGTCACCGGCGGGCCATCGCCCAGGTCGCGCGGATCGCCCGTCAGCACCGGACCGATGCGCGACTGGTCGAGCACGCGGGTCGCGGCGTCGAGCAGGTCGAGCCCCTCGATCAGGGTCTTGTCGATGCCGTAGAGGCCCGCGTTGGAATACAGCGCGCCGCCGCCCTCGTGTTGCCAGGCGCCGGTGACCGCCGGCAGGCAACTCGCCGAGAACATCTGCACCGCACCGTTGCGCGAGCGGGTGAAGCCGAAGCCGAGCCGCAGGTAGCTTCGCGGCGTCGTGCCATAGAGACGCGCGAACGCCTCGATCTCGGCGGCGGGGATGCCCGTGATCGCCTCGGCCCATTCCGGAGTGCGCGCGCGCAGATGCGTCTCGAGCTCCCGGTATCCGGCCGTGTGTTTCTCCATGTAGGCGCGGTCCGCCAGCCCGTCGCGAAACAGCACATGCATCGCCGCGCAGGCGAGCGCCCCGTCGGTCCCGGGGTTCGGCATCAGGTGGATGTCGGCCTGCTTCGCGCTCTCGGTCGCATAGGGGTCGATGACGACGATCTTCGCGCCGCGGTTCTTCCGCGCGCGCGTCGCATGGGCCATGACGTTGACCTGGGTGCTCACCGGATTGCAGCCCCAGATGACGATCAGGTCGGACTGCGCCATCTCGCGGGGATCGACGCCCCATTTCGCGCCCACCCCGGCGAACCAGCCCGAATCGGCCAGCGTCGAACAGATCGTCGAGTGCTGGCGTGAATACTTCATCGCATGGCGCAGGCGGTGGATCCCGTCGCGCTGCACCAGCCCCATCGTGCCGGCGTAGAAATAGGGCCACACCGTCTCGGGCCCGTGGATCTCGGCCGCGCGGGTCAGCCGCGCGGCGACGATGTCGAGCGCGTCATCCCACGAGATTTCCTCGAACGCGTCGCGCCCCGCCCCCTTCTCGCCGGTCCGGCGCAGAGGCCGGGTCAGGCGGCCGGGGTGATGCACGCGCTCGGCGTAGCGCGCGACCTTGGCGCAGATCACGCCCGACGTGTAGGGGTTCGCGCTGGCGCCGCGCACCCGCCCGATGGTCGCCGGGTCGAGCCGTTCGACCTCGAGCGCGCAGGTGCTCGGACAGTCGTGCGGACAGGCCGAATGAAACACCTGTACGTCGGCGCCTGTATCGCCGGCATTCGCGGCGCGACTCTGGTCCAGGGGCATGGTTCGCTTCTCCGCCCGCGACTATACCGGAGTGCGCCGGAATCGTCGATGAAACCGCCGCGATCCGGCGATCAGTAGGCCACCTCGCCCGCGGGCCGGAACGCCCGGAAGGCGAAGGCGAACACCACGTCGTAGGCGATATCGGACAGCGACCCGTCCGCCGCCCGGCGCTGCACCACGACGTTGCCGACATCGCGCCCCGCCAGGATTACGCCCGAATCGTGGATCGAGCTCTGGCCCGGCTGCCAGGTGACGACCAGATCGCC
>JAYOFO010000008.1:0-66308 GCA_038117265.1 Rhodospirillaceae bacterium | reverse complement strand
CGCCCTGGACGACGCGCGGATCGAGAGCGTTTCCGAACTGCGCGAGGCGATTTCGGTCGCACGCGAACGCTGGCAGATCACGATGCGCCGCGGCGACCGGCTGCTGTCGTTGACGGTGTCGGGATGAGCGCGCCCGCCGGCCAGTCGGAACTGTTCTCGAGCCAGGCGCCACGCCCGCTCGCGGACCGGCTGCGGCCCGAGACCATCCAAGATGTGGTGGGTCAGGGCCATCTTCTGGGGGCGGATGGGCCGATCGGCCGGATGATCGCCCGCGGGCGGCTTGCGAGCATGGTCCTGTGGGGGCCGCCGGGTTGCGGCAAGACCACGATCGCGCGCCTGCTGGCACATGAGACCGACTTCGAGTTCGAACCGCTGTCGGCCGTCTTTTCGGGCGTGGCCGATCTGCGCAAGGTGTTCGAGCGGGGCGCGGCCCGGCGCGCGGGCGGACGCGGCACCCTGTTGTTCATCGACGAGATCCACCGCTTCAACCGGGCGCAGCAGGACGGGTTCCTGCCCTATGTGGAAGACGGGACGGTTACGCTGATCGGTGCGACGACCGAGAATCCGTCCTTCGAGATCAACGCGGCCCTGCTGTCACGCTGCCAGGTGTTCGTCCTCAACCGGCTCGACGAGCGCGCGCTCGAAGAACTTCTGGCCAGGGCCGAGGCGCTTGTGGGCCGCACCGTCCCGGTCGACGGCGATGCGCGCGGCGCGCTGAAGGCGATGGCCGACGGCGACGGGCGGTACCTGCTGAATCTCGTCGAGGAGCTGTTCGCGCTCGATGCCGACGCACCTCTGGATACCGCCGCACTGGTCGAGACGGTGCAGAAGCGGGCGCCGCTCTACGATAAGAGCCAGGAGGGGCATTACAACCTGATCAGCGCGCTGCACAAGTCGCTGCGCGGGTCGGACGTGGATGCCGCACTCTATTGGCTCGCGCGCATGCTGGCCGGGGGCGAGGATCCGCGTTTCATTGCCCGGCGGCTGGCACGCGCGGCGGTCGAGGACATCGGGTTGGCCGATCCCGGCGCGTTGCAGCACGCGCTGACGGCCTGGGAGGCGTACGAGCGGATCGGAAGCCCGGAAGGCGAGCTCGCGCTAGTCCAGGCGACCATCTATCTGGCAAGCGCGCCCAAGTCGAACGCCGCGTACAAGGCGATGGGCGCGGCGATGCGCAGTGCGAAGGAAACCGGCTCGCTGATGCCGCCGAAGCACATCCTCAACGCGCCGACGCGGCTGATGAAGGATCTCGGCTACGGTGCCGGCTATGCCTACGACCAAGACGCCGACGAAGGCTTCTCCGGTCAGGACTACTTCCCCGCGGAGATCGGGCGCCAGCGCTTCTACCGCCCGGTCGAACGCGGTTTCGAGCGCGAGATCGGCAAGCGCCTGGAATATTGGGAGAAGTTGCGTCGGGGACGCGGGTCGGTCGAGGGCGATGCGTGACACGACGCGGTGCGGCGGCTAGCTTGCCCGCACGATGAACATGCTACTTGCCATAGCCGCAGGCGGCGCCATCGGCGCCCTGGGCCGTCATTTCGTCAATGTCGGCATGGTTGCGTTGCTCGGCCATGGTTTCCCGTGGGGCACCGTGACCGTGAACGTCGTCGGATCGTTCCTGATGGGGGCGATCGTCCATGTCATGGCCGTCAGCTGGACGGTGACGCCGGAAGTGCGTGCCCTGCTGACGGTGGGCTTTCTCGGCGCATTCACGACCTTCTCGACCTTTTCCCTCGATGTCGCGACCCTTTACGGACGCGGCCAGCTCGGCCTTGCCGCACTCTATATCGGCGCCTCGGTCGTCCTGTCGATCGGTGGGCTGTTCGCGGGCCTGCGGCTCGCACGTCTCGTTTTCGCCTGATGACTGCGGACACCAATTCGGTTCGCCACCTGGCCGTCACCGACGAAGACGGCGAGGTGCGGCTCGATCGCTGGTTCAAGCGACATTTTCCCGATGTGCGACACGGGCAGCTCGCGAAGTGGCTGCGGACCGGCCAGGTGCGGGTCGACGGTCGGCGCGCGAAACCGGGTCAGCGGCTCGAACCGGGGCAGGAGGTGCGCCTGCCGCCTTTCGTCGCGGAGCCGACCGTACCGCCGGACGGGCCGCGGCCGGTCGCGAGGCGCGATGCCGAAGAGATGCGCGACCTCGTCGTCTATCGCGACGATTTCCTGATCGCGCTTAACAAACCGTCGGGGCTTGCCGTGCAGGGCGGTTCGCGCACGACGCGGCATCTCGACGGGATGCTCGATGCGCTGCGCTTCGAGGCCTCCGAACGTCCGCGGCTCGTCCACAGGCTGGACAAGGACACGAGCGGGTTGCTGGTGCTCGCGCGCACGCGCCGGGCGGCGCAGGAACTCACCGCCATGTTCCGCGGCCGCGAGGTGGAGAAGGTGTACTGGGCGCTGGTCTGCGGCGTTCCGGACGAGGATATGGGGACCATCGACGCACCGCTTTCGAAGCAGGGACGGCCCGGACAGCAGCGTATGGCGCCCAGCGATGAGGGGCAGCCGGCCGAGACCGCCTTTCGGGTCATCGACCATGCCGGTCAACGTGTCGCCTGGCTCGAACTGCGGCCGATGACGGGACGAACCCACCAGCTTCGCGTGCATTGTGCGGCGATGGGCACCCCGATCGTGGGCGACGCCAAGTATGGCGGTCATGAGAGCCATGTCGAGGGCCTGGACCGGCGGCTGCATCTGCATGCGTGCCGCCTTTCGCTGCCGCATCCCGGCCACGGGGGGCGGCTCGAGCTCGAAGCGCCGCTCGACGAAACCCTCCGGGCGAGCTGGAAGTTCCTCGGTTTCGACCCGCGAAACGGCTGAATTGAGGCGATTCCGTGGAGTTCGCGGCTTTCGCCGCAAATGGCCTCGCGCATGCCCCGGTCCTAAGTTATGAGTCCGAACGCTGTCGGGTCCCGTGATCTGCAGCCCGTTCAGGGATATCCGGATGCGCGTGCGCACTGTCTTGAAGATCGTCGTGGTGCTGACCGTGGTCGTCATGGTCGCGGGCGTGGCGTATGCGTTGAACTTCGATCCCAACGAACACAAGGATCGCGTCGCGCGGATGGTGGCGGCCGTGACGGGGCGAACGGTCACGTTCGGCGGTCCGATCGATCTCGACATCGGGCTCGACACACGGCTCCTCCTGCGCGATGTGCGCCTGTCCAACGCCGAGTGGGGCACGCATCGGGAAATGCTGCGGATCGGCACGTTCGATGTCGAGTTCGCGCTTCTGCCGTTGCTTGGCGGCACGTTTCGCGCCGGGCACATCACGCTCCGCGACACCGATGTGGTGATCGAGAATGCGGCCGACGGGCGCAGCAACCTGGATTTCGGAGAGGATGCTTCCGACGGCCGTCGGGAGAATGGTGGCGGCCTGGTTATCGGTTTCGAACAGGCAGTGATTGAGAAGCTCAAGGTCACCGTGGTCGACGGTGCGGCCGGGACGACCACCATATTCGACCTGCAGAAGGCCATCGCCGTTCCCGAGGAGCCTGACGGTCCGCTCGATATCGACATCGCCGGCGACCTGCGAGTGGCAGAGAATGTCGCGACGGTCGCGTTGAGCGGACGCGTGGGTTCGCTGGAAGCGATCATGTCGGGCGGCGAGCCCGTCCCGGTCACCCTGGTCGGCCAGGTGCTGGGGTTCGACGTGCAGATCGACGGCGGCGTGCGCCAACCGGCCAATCCGGAAGGTTTCGACGTCGACATCCTGATTTCGGGCAACGGGCTGGAGACGATCCAGACCTTCGTCGGGGCAAAGCTTCCGCCGCTCGGGCGCATCAGCCTGTCCGCGCATGTCACCGGACAAACCGAGAGGCCGGTCGTCGAGGACATATTGTTCGAGACCGATCGGTTTCGCCTCGAAGGCGAGGCACGCGCCGACGTCGCCGGTGACGCCACGCTCGATTACGACCTCAGGCTCGTCCTGGACGGTCAATCCTTGCGCTTGACCTCGATCTACACGGGGCTGCCGCTCGACACGCTGGGCCCGCTGACCGGCTCGATCAACATCATCGGCAATCTCGCGCAGGCCAGGCTGGAGCCCAACGCCGTCATCGTGGACAAGAGCCGGCTTTCCGGGTCGGTGACGATTGGCCTGGCGGCCGAGCCTCCGGCCGTCGCCTACGATCTGAGCCTGACCGCCGATGGCCAGACCCTAGCAATTGCTGAACCGTTCGCGGGGACGAGCTTGCCGGACTTCGGACCGATCCGCGGGGTCGTCCGCTTCGAGGGCGATCGGGCCAAGGCGCGGATCGAGATCACGGATGTCCGGGCGAGCGGAACGACCGTTGCGGGCCGCGTGAACGTCGACGATATCGAGGGCGAACCGAAGCTCGCCTACGACGTGTCGCTGCAGGCGAAAGAGCAGTCGCTGGATGTCCTGCGGCCCTATCTGGGGAACGACGTCGCCAACGTCGGAAGCATCGATGGCGACATCAAGGCCGTGGGGACGCTGGACAAGGCGACCGTCGAGCTCGGGAACGTCGCGGTCGACCGCAGCCGGATCACCGGGACCGTGAATGTCGATCGCTCGGGCGACACGCTGCGGGCGTCGTACGACATCAGCGTGACGGCGGATGGACAGACCCTGGACTTCTTCGAACCCCTGATCGGCGCGGAACTTCCCGATGTCGGTCCGCTCGACATCGCAATCGCGCTCAAGGGTGACGAGACGCAAGCGATGTTCGAACGCATGGACCTGCGCAACAACGGCTCCGAACTGAAAGGCAGCGGTCGGGTCGACCTGAGCGGCGCGGTGCCGATGATCGAGGCGAGGCTCGAAACGGGGCGCTTCGACCTGACGCATTACTTCCCGGACGAAGAGGAGGCGCACCGCCCGAACCTGGTCTCGCGCGAGGAAGCGGAGCGGAGGGCGAAAACCGACAAAGCCGAGCCCGTATTCTCGCACGATCCACTGCCGCTGGAATTTCTCACCGGGCTCGAGTTGGACATCGCACTCAAGGCCGGAGAACTCCTGACCCCCTACGGGACGTACACGAACACGGACATTCGCATCGTCCTCGACGACGGCGTGCTCGACATCCGTCCGCTCGTCACCACTTACGCGGGCAGCGACCTGCGGGGCGCCTTCAACGTTGACGCGCGTGCCGGTACACCGCTCGTGAACCTGTCGCTCGTCGGTCCGAACCTGCAACTCGGCCAGTTGTTAAAGGATTTCGCGGATCTCGACGTGGTCGAGGGACAGGGGACGATGAACGTGGCGCTGTCGGGCTCGGGAACGACACTCGCCCAGATCATGGGCAGCCTCGACGGACATGCCCGGGTGCTTATGGCGAAGGGATGGATGCGCAATGAGGGGCTCGGCTATGTGAGCGGCGTGTTCTCTAGCATCGGCCAGATTCTCGGCAAGAAGGAGTGGGTGATCGTCGAGTGCCTGGCGAGTGACTTCGAGCTCGCGCAGGGAATCGCGACCAGCAGGGTGGGGGTGCTCGACACCGAAGTCATCGTGTTGACGGCAAGCGGCAAGATCGACCTCGGCAAGGAGCGCTACGACCTGAAGATATCGCCGTCGCCGCGCGGGCTCGATCTGAGCCTGGCTGTTCCTGTGCGCGTCAGCGGACCGCTCGACGACCCTTCGTTCGCTCCGGATGCCGTGATCTCGCTTGCCAAGATCGGCAGCCTGATCGGTGCGGTGGTGTTTCCGCCCGCCGCCTTGATCGGACTGACCGAGATGGGCGGCAACGACCATCCCTGCGTCAAGTTCGCGACCGAGACCGAGGGGCAATCCGATGCCACGCCGACCAAACCGCTGGGCGAAGGTGGTTCGGGCGGTGTGCTGAATGCACCGTCCAAGGTTATCGAGGGGGTCGGCGACGGCCTCAAGAGCATCCTCGGTCGCTAGGTCCCGTGAAGCGTTTCTACAAGGAAGTGGCGGTTGTCCCCGAGGCCCACGTCGATGGCTACGGAGTTCGCCTCGATTCCAGGCCGGTCCGCACGCCGTTGCGCCGAGACCTCATCGTGCCCAAGGCGGCCCTCGCCGATGCCATCGCCGGGGAATGGCGCAGCCAGGGGGACGAAATCGACGTCGAGGCGATGCCGATGACGCGTATTGCGGCAACGGCGCTTGATCGTGTTGCGGCCGACCGGCGGGCCTATGTCGACCGGGTGGCGACCTATGGCGAGACGGACCTCGTCTGCTATCGCGCGCCGGCGCCCACGAGCCTCGTCGTTCGCCAGTCGCGGGCATGGGAACCGCTGATCGAATGGACGCGCGATGCGTTCGGCGCCGAGCTGGTCGCGACCGAGGGGTTGCTGCCGGTCGATCAGCCGCCGGAAGCGATCGAACGGTTGCGCGCCGCGGTGGACGCCCATGATCATTTCGAGCTGGCCGCGCTTGGCGTGGCGGTGGCGGCGAGCGGCTCGGTGGTGGTCGCGCTGGCACTGTCCCACGGGCGGCTCGATGCCCCGGCGGCGGTGGAAGTCAGTCAGCTCGACGAATCGTTCCAGGAGGAGGTGTGGGGCGCGGATGCGGAAGCGTCGCGCCGTCGCGCGGCCCTCAGGGACGAGATCGAGTGCGCGGCTGCGTTCCTGGAGCTGTTGCGCGCCGGCTGAGCCGCCATTCGTGCCAACTGGTCTGACTCTCCGAAAACCTGCTATTTGATCCCTGACACGAACGTGCACGGGGATGCGCGATGCAGGACATTCTGGATCAACTGGAAGCGCGGCGCGCCCGCGCGCGGCTCGGCGGCGGAGAGCGCCGGATCGAGTCCCAGCACACCAAGGGGAAGCTGACGGCGCGAGAGCGCATCGAACTCCTGCTCGACGAGAACAGTTTCGAGGAGTTCGACATGTTCGTCGAACAGGCGCCGAACGAGATGACCGCAGGGATCGAGCCGATCCCCGGCGATGGCGTGGTCACCGGCTGGGGCTTGATCAACGGGCGCAAGGTGTTCGTCTTCTCCCAGGACTTCACGGTCTTCGGCGGTTCGCTGTCGGAGGCGCATGCCCAGAAGATCTGCAAGATCATGGACATGGCGATGAAGAACGGGGTGCCGGTCCTCGGGCTCAACGATTCTGGCGGGGCGCGAATTCAGGAAGGTGTCGGCTCGCTCGCCGGCTATGCCGACGTGTTCCAGCGCAACGTCAACGCCTCGGGCGTGATCCCGCAGGTCTCGGCGATCATGGGGCCGTGCGCGGGCGGCGCGGTCTATTCGCCGGCGATGACCGATTTCATCTTCATGGTGCGCGACACCTCCTACATGTTCGTGACCGGTCCCGACGTGGTGAAGACCGTCACCCACGAGGAGGTCACCCATGAGGAGTTGGGCGGCGCCTCGACCCACACGACGAAATCGAGCGTCGCGGACAGGGCGTTCGAGAACGACGTCGACATGCTGTTGCAGCTTCGCCGGTTCTTCGATTTCCTGCCGCTCAACAACCGTGAGCGCCCCCCGGTGTGGCCGACGAGCGACCCGTTCGATCGGCTGGAGCCGTCGCTCGACACGCTGATCCCGCCCGATCCGAGCAAGCCCTACGACATCAAGGAACTGATCACCAAGGTCGTCGACGAGGGCGATTTCTTCGAACTGCAGGCCGAGCATGCCGGCAACATTGTTATCGGCTTCGGCCGGATGGAGGGGCGCACGGTCGGATTCGTGGCCAACCAGCCGATGGTGCTCGCCGGCTGTCTCGACATCGATTCCGCCAAGAAGGGCGCGCGCTTCGTGCGGTTCTGCGACTGCTTCAATATCCCGATCGTCACCTTCGTGGACGTGCCGGGATTCCTGCCGGGCACCGTGCAGGAGTATGGCGGCATCATCAAGCACGGCGCGAAGCTGCTGTTCGCCTATGCCGAGGCGACGGTGCCGAAGGTCACGGTAATCATCCGCAAGGCCTATGGCGGCGCCTACGACGTCATGTCGTCGAAGCACATCCGGGGCGACGTGAACTATGCCTGGCCAACGGCTGAGATCGCGGTGATGGGACCGAAGGGGGCGGTGGAGATCATCTATCGCGAGGATCGCGAAGATCCGGCGAAGATCGAGGCGCGGACCGAGGAGTACCGCAAGCGGTTCGCAAACCCGTTCGTGGCGGCCCAGAAGGGCTTCATCGACGACGTGATCTACCCACATTCGACGCGGCGGCGCATCTGCCGGGCGCTGCGCCTGCTCGAGAACAAGCAGCTCGAGAACCCCTGGAAGAAGCACGACAACATTCCGCTCTAGGGCGAATTTCGCACCCGGGCTCGGGCCTCAGGGCATGCCCTCGATGTCGGGCGGCGGGTAGTAGCGCTTCTCGCCGAGCGCCCGAACGCGCGCGAGGAACTCCGGCGTCGTCGCCAGCCCGGCGGCGTTCTTTTCCGCTGCCTGCCGCCACATGGCCCAGGAATCGGGGTGCAGCCGGCTCGCCTCGGCCATGTGCCGCGCGGCCTCGTCGGCGCGACCGAGGTCGTTCAGGTGCCGGCCGAGGCGGATCAGCGCGTGCGCCAGCGCCGTCATTTCGGTCGCCTCGGGCATCCCGGTTGCCGCCTCGTTCGCGGGTTTGGCGAAGCGGCTGTCGGCGCCGTGTTCGATCCAGTCGTGGATGGCGGCGAGATAGATTCTGCGTGCCTCGCCGACCTTTGCGGCTTCGGCCTCGGGAACGGCCATCGTCTCGGGGTCCATGAAGCGAATAGAATCGTAATAGCCCGCCGTCTCCGGCGGCCGGACGATCTTCCGGTCCTCGTCGATCCAGATCGCCTGCGGCACGTTCACCAGATTGTACAGGTCGGCGAGGCGGTGCGTGCGGTCGATGAGAACCGGATAGTCCGGGTTCCCGGCCGCCTCGTACCAGTGGCGCACGGCATCCAGGTCGGAATCGAGCGCCACGGCGATGATGGTGAAACCCGTTTCCTTCAGCTCGTCATATAGTTCCTGCCACACGGACAGGTCCTCGCGGCAGCGTCACCAGGATGCCCAGCTGGCCAGCAGGACCTTTTTGCCCCGGAAGTTCGACAGCGAGACGGGATTGCCATCGACATCGGGCAGGGTGAAATCGGGCGCCTCCAGCGAGCGCAGCGCCGCCAGGCGATCCGCGGCCCCTTCGCCCAACACCCAGACGTCGCCCGCCTCGGAGCGCGCGATCAGCTTGTCGAGCCGGCGCTAGAACGCCGCGATGTTGACCGCGCCGTCGCGCACATAGGCGCCGGCCGCATCGCGCGGAACGGGAACGCAGATCGGGCCGTGACACAAACCCTCGGGCTTGATCGACCAGCCCGTGGCCGGTTCCAGGGCATCGTTGTCGATCCACAAATCATCGCCTTCGGCCCGTGCCCGGGCCGTGTGGACGGTGGCGTGTTCGGAGATGACGGTCGTCATATTGGCCGTTAGTCGGTAGACGGTGAGATATCGATGGTTGGCCGGGTTGCAGTGGCTGTCAAGGCGCGGGGCCTAGCCGGCGGTGCGGCTGCCCCACACGAAGCCGCGGCACTGCGAGACCCGCTCCGGCGCGTCGGTCAGCTTCCATCCCCGAACGGCATCGAAGCCTGCCGCCTTCACCATGCTTCCCATGCAGCGCAGGGTCGGGGCCCACCAGTTGGTCTCGTTCTCGCCGTACTCGTCGTTGGGATAGAACTCCATCACCATGTCGCCGCCGAAGCCCGCGCCCAGCCCGCCGCGATAGGCGCTGAAGTCGTCGGCGATGGCGGATTCCATGAACAGATCGCCGGTGCAAACGGCCGCCATCCGGTCGATCGCATACATCGGCCAGCGCAGGTGATAGAGGACGCCGAAGCAGAGCACGACATCGAACGTCCCGAACGTCTCGGGGGCCAGGTCATAGACCGTCATCTCGTGGCGCTGGCACCGCTCATGGTCATGCCCGAGCGCTTCGCGGCACAGGTCGAACGTTTCCCAGGCACGTCGGTCCTCGGCCTCGATCTGGCCGACGAAGTCGGAAAAATCGTCGATGGCGATCACCTGGCTGGCGCCGCGGCGCAGCGCCTCGAAGGTCCAGAAACCGTCCCAGGCCCCGATATCCAGCACCCGCTTGCCCGTCAGGTCGTCGGGGATGCGGTAGGCATCCACAGACAGCGGCGCCCAGCCGGGCGTTGTCACGCCGCCGGGCAATTCGATCCGGTGGTACCAGTAGGGGAAGGCCGCAACGCGGCGTTGGAGTTCTTCGGCGTCCATGGTCGGCTGCTTAGCCCGACGCCTCGCCGGCGTCCAGCCGGAACACCGCGACCGTGCCTTGGCGCCCGCGGATTTCGTGATCGCCGAGACCGGTCAGAACGAAGCCGGCCCCCGCAGCTTCGGTCACGTGCGCGCACGTGTCCCCGCTCACGAGGACGATGCAGTCCTCCTCGGATGCGAAGTCCTTGGCCAGCGAGTCGATCCGCGAGGCGGTGTTCACGGTATCGCCGACGATGGTGTAGTTGACGCGACTGCGCGAGCCGATGTTGCCCACCACGACCGGACCGGTGTGGACGCCGATCCGGATCGCCAATGGCGGTTCGCCGCGTGCGCGCCGCGCGTCATTGTCGGCACATACGCGCCGCTGGATTTCGGCGGCGGCACGCAAGGCGCGGTCGGCGTGGTCGGGCAAATGCTCGGGCGCACCCCAGAACGCCATGATCGCATCGCCGATATACTTGTCGAGCGTGCCTTCCGCGCGTTCGGCCACGAGTTCGAATGTGCTGCGCGTCGCGCTCGTCAGGGTGGTCAGCAGGACACTTCCCACCGCGGCGGCGATAAGAAGCGTCACGCCGCCGATTAGCACGGCGGCAAGCGGCAGATGCAGTCCGCGCCTGTGATCTTCGGAGAATGCGGTCTTGGCCGATTTTTTTTCATGGCTGCAGGCTAAGGCGGAGATCGCGCGCCGTCCATTGCATGGTCGTAAGTTCCGCGTCCCACGATTGATCGATTGCGCGCTGCAACACGGTTGCGTAGGTTTCGCCGCCATGTTTACGAAGATTCTCGTCGCAAACCGGGGAGAGATCGCCTGTCGGGTGATCCGGACGGCCCGGAAAATGGGGATCGCGACCGTCGCGGTGTACTCCGATGCGGACGCGGGTTCGCTTGCCGTGACGATGGCCGATGAGGCCGTCCACATCGGCCCTTCGCCTGCGGCGGAGAGCTATCTCGTGGCCGACAGGATATTCGACGCCATCCGCGCCACCGGTGCCGAGGCGGTCCATCCCGGCTACGGTTTCCTGTCCGAAAACGCGGCCTTCGCCCGTGCGCTGGAGGCCGAGGGCGTTGCCTTCATCGGTCCGCCGCCCGATGCGATTGCCGCCATGGGCGACAAGATCGAATCCAAGAAGCTGGCGGACGCGGCGGGCGTGAGCACCGTGCCCGGCCATATGGGAATTATCGCCGACGACGCCGAGGCCGTCCGGATCGCCGACAGCATCGGCTATCCGGTCATGATCAAGGCGTCGGCGGGCGGCGGCGGCAAGGGCATGCGCATCGCCCACGACGCGGGTAAGACCCGCGAGGGCTTCCGCTCCGCCCAGAACGAGGCCCGCTCCAGCTTCGGCGACGACCGGGTGTTCATCGAGAAGTTCATCGAGGAGCCACGTCATATCGAGATCCAGGTGCTGGCGGATGCCCATGGCAACGTCATCTACCTCGGCGAGCGCGAATGCTCGATCCAGCGTCGCCACCAGAAGGTGATCGAGGAGGCGCCGTCGCCGTTCCTCGATGCCGAGACGCGTGCGGCCATGGGCGCGCAGGCCTGCGCGCTGGCCGCGGCGGTCGGGTACCGGTCGGCGGGGACGGTCGAGTTCATCGTCGACAAGGACCGGAACTTCTACTTCCTCGAGATGAACACCCGCCTGCAGGTCGAACACCCGGTGACGGAGATGATCACGGGCCTCGACCTCGTCGAACAGATGATCCGCGTGGCCAACGGCGAGAAGCTGTCGATGTCGCAGGCCGACGTGAAGCTCGACGGCTGGGCGATCGAGGCGCGCGTGTATGCGGAAGACCCGGCGCGCAACTTCCTGCCCGCGATCGGACGCCTCGCGCGCTATCGCACGCCGGTCGAGGACGGCACGACGGTGCGCATCGACACGGGCGTGGGCGAGGGCTCCGAGATCTCGATGTTCTACGACCCGATGATTGCCAAGCTGGCGACCCACGGGGCGGATCGGAACGCGGCCATCGCGCGCATGCAGGACGCGCTCGACGCCTATTACATCCGCGGGACAGGGCACAACACCGCCTTCCTGGCGTCGATCATGGCGCATCCGCGTTTCGTCGAAGGACGGCTGACGACGAACTTCATCGCCGAGGAGTATCCCGAGGGTTATGCGCCCGCGGCGCCGGAAGGGACCCTGCGCGACCGGTTCGTGGCGGTCGCGGCGGTGGTGCACGGTCGTTATGCCGCGCGCGCGCAAATGAACGGGAAGGGCGGGGCGCCAGCCGCTCCGTCGGCGCCCCAGGACTGGGTCGTACGGTTGGGCGATACCGCGATCGCGGCGCGTGTCGCGCACTTCGGTGGTGGTGCGACCGCCGCGATCGAGGGACGCGACATCGCTGTCGAGACCGGCTGGGGGCTGGGTGATCCCGTATTCGTGGCACGGTTCGACGGAGAGCCGGCGACGTTCCAGATCGACCGCCTCGGCGTCGGATATCGCCTCACGCACCGCGGCATCGAGGCCGAGTTTCGCGTGCTCACACCGCGCGCCGCGGAATTCGATGCCAAAATGCCCGAGAAGGTGCCGCCGGATCTCAGCCGGTTCGTTCTTTCTCCCATGCCGGGGCTGCTGGTCTCGGTCGCGGTCGAGCCGGGCACCCAGGTGCGCGCCGGCGAGGAAGTTGCCGTGGTCGAGGCGATGAAGATGGAGAACGTCCTTCGCGCCGTATCCGACGGGGTGGTCAAGGAAATCCATGCCGCGCCGGGCGACAGCCTCCGCGTCGACCAGGCGATCGTCGAGTTCGAGTAGTGGCTGCCCCGCGCGGCGTCCGTGTGGCGGTTCGCGGGCGCGTTCAGGGCGTGTGGTTTCGCGGCTGGACGGTGAGCAACGCGTCGGGGCTCGGTCTTGACGGATGGGTCCGCAACCGGTCCGACGGATCCGTCGAGGCCGTCTTTGCCGGCCCGGCCGAAGCCGTCGAGGCGATGATCGCGCGCTGCCACGCCGGACCGCCCGCAGCCCGGGTCGACACTGTCGAATGCGAGGAGACGGATCCCGGCCCGCTTGTGGGCTCCGGCTTCCGGCAGCTTCCGACCGCCTAGGTCGTCAGCCGAAGACCCGCACGAAGCTTTCGCGCAGGGCGGCATCCACGTCGTCCATATCTGCATCGATTCCCAGATCGGCCAGGCTGGTCACGCCCAGATGTGCGTCACCGATCCCGCACGGCACGATCCCCGAGAAGTGCGCGAGATCGGGCGACACGTTGATCGACACGCCGTGGTAGGTGATCCAGCGCCGCACGCGCACGCCGATCGCCGCGATCTTGTCCTCGCGGCCGTCGCCACGCGGCACCCAGATTCCGACCCGCCCGTCGCGGCGCTCGCCGGCGACCCCGAAGGTCGCGAGCGTATCGGTTACCAAGGCTTCCAGGCCGCGCACATAGGCGCGCAGGTCCTGCCCCCGTCCGCGCAGGTCGAGCATGGCATAGGCCACCCGCTGTCCCGGGCCGTGATAGGTGTACTGTCCGCCGCGGCCGGTCTCGAACACGGGAAAGCGGCCCGGCTCGAGCAAGTCCTCCGGACGGGCGCTGGTGCCGGCGGTGTAGAGCGGCGGATGTTCCACCAGCCAGACGAGTTCGCGCGCTCCGCCGTCATGGATCGCGGCCACGCGTGCCTCCATTTCGGCCAGGGCCTCACCATAGGGCGTCAGGCCGTGTGCCGTGCGCCATTCCGGCGTGCCGGGCGTCTCGCCAGGACTGGTTTCGATCGTCGCTGTCATGATCCGTGCCGCGACTATAGCGGTTTCGGGCCGGTTTTTCCGTATTTGCGGTTGCCAGCGCCCGACCGATCACGCATCAAGGCCTCGGCGGTTCGGGCGAACAATATTTCCATCCGCGGACCGGACGGATATTGCCGGCCGAGCGACGCCCGCCCACATCTGACGGTGCCGGATACGGCCCGGCGGAAATACGGTATCGGAGTTGCGATGGTCCAGCAGGTGGACATGGGCGTTCAGGAGGCGGCGGTCGAGGCCGAACGCAGCTACGGCGTTGACGAGACGCTCGTGCGCGCCTGCGAGGCCGCCCTCGCCGAGGACCGGATCGCGGACCTGGAAGGCCTGATCGCCGATCTGCATGCCTCGGACCTGGCAGACCTGCTCGAGGAGCTGACGCCAGACAACCGGGGACGTTTTCTCCAACATGTTCGCGACCGGCTCGATCCCGAAGTCCTGACCCATCTCGACGATGTCGTCCGCGAAGGCGTCCTCGAGGCGCTGACGCCGGCGGAGGTCGCTGCGGCGATCACCGTGCTGGAGACGGACGACGCCCTCGACGTGTTCGAGGACATCGCCGAGGCCGATCAGCCGCAGGTTCTCGAGCAGCTCTCGCCGTCCGACCGCGCGCTTCTGGAACAGGCGCTGACCTATCCCGAGGAGAGCGCCGGTCGCCTGATGCAGCGCGAGCTGGTGACCGTGCCACGCAACTGGTCGGTGGGCAACACGATCGACTACATGCGTGCGCGCGCATCGCACCTGCCGCGCGATTTCTACGAAATCTACGTCGTCGACGAGGAGCGCAAGCCCGTCGGCGCGATTCCGCTGTCGCGCTTGATGCGCAATCAGCGCGAGGTCCGCATCGACGACATCATGCTGACCGACCTGCGGGCCGCGCGCACGGCGATGGACCAGGAAGAGGTCGCGCTGATGTTCAGCCAGTATGCGCTGGTCTCGGCGCCGGTGGTCGACGAGGACGGCCGGCTGGTCGGCGTGATCACCGCCGACGACGTCGTGCACGTCGTCCACGAGGAGGCGGAGGAAGACCTGATGCGCCTCGGCGGTGTGCGCGAAGACGATTTCTACGAGGCGGTCCTGGACACCACACGGGCGCGGTTTTCCTGGCTGCTCGTAAACCTCGGCACGGCCATCGTCGCGTCGCTGGTGATCGGCCTGTTCGATGCCGCGATCGAGAAGGTCGTCGCCCTCGCGGTCCTGATGCCCATCGTCGCATCGATGGGCGGTAATGCCGGCACCCAGACGCTCACGGTCGCCGTGCGCGCGCTGGCGATGAAGGAGCTGACGACGACGAACGCGGCACGCATCGTCGGCAAGGAGGTGATCGTCGGCGGCATCAACGGACTCGTCTTTGCGCTCCTGATGGGGGCAATCGCCTGGTTCTGGTTCGAGACATTGTCGATCGGCTTCATCATCGCCGCCGCCATGATCATCAACCTGGTGTTCGCCGGGTTTGCCGGTGTTGCGATCCCGATCGTTCTCGACCGCATGAAGATCGATCCCGCGGTGGCATCCGCGGTCGTCCTGACCACGGTGACCGATGTGGTCGGGTTCCTGGCCTTCCTGGGCCTCGCGGCGATCGTCCTCCTGTGAGCGGTGGTCCGACCATCGCGCCCTATGGCACCTGGGCGTCGCCGGTCGCGGCTTCGATGATTGCCGACACGGCGATCTCTCTGGCCGGCATCCATGTCGACGGGGACACACTCTATTGGCTCGAGGGCCGGCCGGCCGAGGGCGGCCGTGTGGTGCTCGTCCGTCAATCGAACGGGGGCGGCATCGATGTCACGCCGGCACCGTATTCCGTACGCTCCCGCGTCCACGAGTATGGCGGCGGTGCGGTGCTCGTGTCCGGCGGAGATGTCTTCTTCGTGAACTTCGCCGATCAGCGCATCTATCGCCAGGTGGCCGGCGGCGTACCCGAGGCCGTGACCGCGGATTCGGGCGATCGGTTCGCCGACATGTGCCATGACCGCGCGCGCGATCGCCTGATATGCGTTCGCGAACGGCACACCGAGGACGGGGTCGAGAATGCGCTCGTGGCCGTGTCGCTCGTCGACGGCGCCGTGGCGGAACTGGTTACCGGTCATGACTTCGTCTCCAACCCCCGGCTTTCGCCCGACGGGCGGTGGCTTGCCTGGCTGAGCTGGGAGCTGCCCGACATGCCGTGGGACGCCACCTCGCTGTGGGTGGCCGAGCTGGATGCGGGAGGGCGGCCGGGCGACCCCGTGCGGGTTGCCGGCGGAGAAGGGGAATCCGTCTTCCAGCCCGAATGGCGACCCGACGGGAGCCTGGTCTTCGTCTCCGACCCTACCGAATGGTGGAATCTGTATGCCTGGGACGGCGGGAATGTTGCTGCGCTGGCGCCCTTGGAAGCCGAGTTCGGCCTGCCGCAATGGGTGTTCGGCATGCGGACCTACGATATCGGCCCGAATGGCGGGATCGTCTGCGCATGGTCGCAGGATGGGCGCTGGCGCCTCGGCTTCCTGGACGGCACGGGTCTCGTCGAGACCGATGTGCCCTACGACGACATTTCCGGCGTGCGCGTCGTCGGTGGCCGGGTCGCGTTCGTTGCGGCCTCGCCCCGCGCGCCGGCCGCCATTGTCCTGTTCGATCCGGCGGACGGATCGCTGGAGGTGGTGCGCCGGTCCTTTACGGGGGACATCGATCCCGACAGCGTATCCGCGCCCCGTGAGATTTCGTTCCCCACGACCGACGGCGCGATGGCCCACGGGTTTCACTATCCGCCGCGCAATGCAGACTTTGCGGGCCCGGAGGCGGAGCGCCCGCCGCTGATCGTGCGTGGCCATGGCGGCCCGACCGGGGCGACATCGCCTTCGTTCAGCCTCGGCATCCAGTACTGGACCAGCCGCGGTTTCGCCGTCCTCGACGTCAATTATCGTGGCAGCACGGGTTTCGGGCGGTCCTACCGTGAGGCGCTTTATGGCGCGTGGGGAGTCGCCGACGTGGACGACATGGTTGCAGGCGCGGAGTACCTGGTTGCGCAGGGGGCTGTCGATCCGGCGCGCCTGGCGATACGCGGTGGCAGCGCGGGCGGGTACACGACCCTTGCCGCGCTGGCCTTCCGCGACACTTTCTCGGCCGGGGCCAGCCTGTACGGAATCGGCGATCTGATGACCCTGGCGCGCGACACGCACAAGTTCGAGAGCCGCTATCTCGACCGGCTGATCGGGCCGTTGCCCGAAGCCGAGGCCGTCTATCGGAAGCGTTCGCCGATCAACCATGTCGACGGCCTCGATTGTCCGGTGATCTTCCTGCAGGGCGACGAGGACCAGGTGGTGCCGCCGAACCAGGCCGAGGCGATGGTCGCGGCGCTCGACGCCAAGGGTATTCCGGTTGCCTACGTCCTGTTCGAGGGCGAGGGTCACGGGTTCCGCAAGGCAGAGAATGTCTGCCGGGCGCTCGAGGCGGAACTCTGCTTCTACGCGCGCGTGTTCGGGTTTGCGCCCGCCGACGCGCTCCCGGCGCTCGACATCAGAAATCTGGACGACTAGACGCACCGTCCGGTGCGAAAGGGGGAAGGCGATGAAGCTGTTCGACTATTGGCGTTCTTCCGCGGCGTTTCGCGTGCGCATCGCGCTGAACCTGAAGGGGCTCGAGGCCGAGCGGGAATTTGTCCATCTGCGACGCAAGGACCAGAGTTCGGACGCCTATCTCACGGTCAACCCGCAGGGTCTCGTGCCCACCCTGATCGACGACGACGGCACCACGGTGGTCCAGTCGCTCGCGATCATGGAATATCTCGACGAAAGCCGGCCCGATACGCCGCGCCTGCTGCCGTCCGATGCGGGCGGTCGGGCCCGCGTCCGCGCCATCTCGCTGGCCATTGCCTGCGACATCCATCCGCTCAACAACCTGCGGGTGCTGCGCCATCTGGGGGCGGCCTTCGATATCGGTGAGGAGGCGCGGAACGAGACCTGGTACAAGCACTGGATCGACGAGGGGATGCGCGGGCTCGAGGGGCTGGTCGCCGATGGCCGGTCCGGCCGCTTCGCACACGGCGACACGCCGACCATGGCTGATGTCTGCATCGTGCCGCAGGTCTACAACGCCGAGCGCTTCGGGTGTGACCTGTCGGCCTTTCCGACGGTCATGCGCATCAGTGCCGAGTGTCTCACGCTCGATGCATTCCGGAATGCGCTGCCGGACAATCAACCCGACGCGGAGTAGGGGGCGGATCAGCCGCCGCGTTTCTCGGCGATCAATGCCCGCATGCTGTCGGCGTCGAGCGCACCGGGCACGAGCTGGTCGCCGATGACGAAGGCGGGTGTGCCGCGCACGCCGATGTCCTGCGCCAGGCGGTAGTTCGCCTGGATAAGCTGCTCGGTCTCGGGTGACTGCATGTCCCGGCGGAGACGGTCGAGGTCGAGGCCCAGCCGGTCGGCCACACGCATGATCGCCGTTTCCGAGGGCGCACCCCGCAACCCCATTATGGCCAGGTGGAACTCCTGGTACTTGCCCTGGCGGTACGCGGCCAGCGCGGCGCGCGTCGCGAGCGTGGATTCCGATCTTAAGACGGGGAATTCCTTGTAGACGATGCGCACATCGGGGTTGGCGGCGACGATCGCGGCGACGTCCTCGGCCATACGCTTGCAGTAGGGGCACTGGTAGTCGAAGAACTCGACGATCGTTACCGAGGCGTCGGGATTGCCCACGGAGGGGTCTCGATGCGCCTTCGTGAGCCGGTCCATGTGCGACGCGAGCGCGTCGCTGCTGCGACGCTGTTCCGTCTGCTGCTGGCTCGCCTGCAGGATTTCGAGCGCCTCGACGATCACGGTCGGGTTTTCCAGCAGGTAGGAGCGCACGGTATTGCGAATTTCGTTGCGCTCGAGCGCATCGAAGGGGCCGTTCGCCGTGTCGCGGCCCGAGGATGTACCGGTTGTTTCGACGACGATCGGGCCCGTCGTTCGGCGCTCGACATCGGGAAACACGATGGCGAGGGCGACGATCGCTGCCATCAGAAAAGCGACGAAAATGGCTCCGCGGGATTCGGGCACGGATGTGCTCCCTGGAATAGCTGTACGGCGAACTCGGGCGGATGATGGTGGAGCGGCCCGGCGGGTTCAAGGCGCACACCAGCGTGTCACACAAAGGTGACTGTCCGCGATCAGCGCTCCTCGATCTGGCGATCGGCCTCGCTGACGATGTCCTGCGAGCGCAGCCAGCCCGGTGCGCCCGTTGGCAGCAGTTCGATGGCCCGTTCCGCGTGCGCCTTGGCGGCCTTGGGGTCGTCGCCAAGCAGCGCGTATTCGGCCTGGGCCAGGGCGAGTTCACCCTGGTTGCCGAGACGCCCCTGGACCACGGTCAGCAATCGCCAAGCGCCCTGAAGGTCCGGCTCGAGGCGCACTGTTGCCTGGAGGTGTTCGAGTGCCGGCGAGAGCAGCGTCTTGTCACCGGTTTCGACCTGCGCCTTGGCAAGCGCCATGCGCAGCAGCGCCTCGTCGGGGGCGAGATCGACCATGCGTTGGTACGGCACGATGGACTCCGCGACCCGCCCGTTTTCCAGCAGCATCTGCCCCTTGAGCTCATAGAAGTAGGGGTTTTCAGGCTCCTCGACGATCAGCCCGTCTATCAGGGGAAGCGCGCGGTCCAGATCGGACTGGAGGTAGTAGGCCGTGGCCCGGGCGTAGCGTGCCGGTGCGCTCTGGTCGTCGTCGCCATAGATCTCGAGCGTCCGTTCCAGCGGTTCCGTGAAGCCGATCAGCTTTGCCCGCATGTAGGCGTGCTTCCTGGCGAGATCGGGGGAGGGCCCGGCGTCGGCAAAGCGCGACAGCGCCAGATGGCTCGACACGGCTGCCATACGGTCGTTGGTCAGGGGATGGGTGCTCAGATACGGGTGTTCGCGCCCTCCGGACAGGCGGACGTCGCGCTGGAGCAGTTCGAAGAACTCCAGCAGGCCGCGCGCCGAAATGCCGGTCTGGTCGAGATACTTGAGCGCGGCCGCATCGGCTGCGGATTCCTGCGTGCGGCTGTACTTCAGCAGGTCGCGCAGGAGAGCCTGGTTGCTGCCGCTGATGACGGCGCCGGCAACGCGGCCATCGCGCGCAGCGAGTCCCGCTGCGGTGCCGAGTATCATGGACAGGATCGATGTGGTGCGGGCGTTCCGCAGCTCATCCTGGAAACGCGCCAGATGGCCGCCAGCGATGTGGCCCGCCTCATGGGCGATGACGCCTATGACCTCTTCGGGATGGGAGGCGCGCATCAACAGCCCGGTGTTGATGAACATGCGCTGCCCACCGGCGACGAACGCGTTGAGTCGCTCATCGTTGACCAGATGGATTCGCACAGATGTGGTATCGAGGCCCGCCGCATTGAAAATTGGCGTGGCGTAGTCGCGGATGATATTTTCGATTTCGGCATCGCGGACCAGCCCCACACTGCGCCCCTGGCTGACCGCAGGGGCGCTTCCCACGACGGCAAGCGCGGTGATCAGGCCAATCAGTCGGACAAGCGAGCGCACGTGTTTCTCTTCAGGACCATCAGGAAAACTAGGTACACAGGAATGTGGCGTCAATCAGGCTCCCGGTTCGTGGTGCTTGCGGGGCTGGCACTGGCCGCATGCACCGGTGGCGGCCCGCAGCAAGGCGACATCGGATACATCGAGGGGTTCTTCGGTGGTCTGATTGCCGATGAGCCGCATGCTGCCCTCGTTGGACGCGAGGTCTTGTCGGCCGGCGGAACGGCAGCGGATGCGGCGGTTGCGGCCTATTTCACAATGGCCGTCACGATGCCGGGATCTGCCAGCCTGGGCGGCGGCGGTGTCTGCCTGGTCCACGATGCGGTCCGGATTCAGACCGAGGTGATCTCTTTCTTGCCGGGCCGCGCAGCAGACGGCAATGCGTCCTTTGCCGTGCCCGGGAATGTGCGCGGCATGTTCCTCTTGCACGCGCGTTATGGCGAACTCAACTGGGCCGATCTCCTGGTGCCGGCCGAGGAGTTTGCGCGCGACGGCCATGCGGTCTCGCGTGCCTTCGCGCGCGATTACGCGGAGTCGCACAACAGGGTCGAGGCGGACCCCGGCGCACGTGCGATCTTCGGCGGGGGCGTGGTCGCCGAGGGACGGCTGCTGCGGCAGATCGACCTTGCGGCCGTAATCTCGAACATCCGCACTCTCGGGCCGGGCGCTTTCTACGACGGAACACTGGGTCGGAACTTCGCATCGGCTGTCCGTGCCGCGGGTGGCGGCGTGACGATCAAGGATTTGCGAAACTACAAGCCCGAACTCCAGACCCCGGTGCGGTTCGAACTCGGCGACCGGTTCCTGTTTTTCCCGCACAATTCGGGCGGTACGGTCTCGGCCCAGGTCTGGGCTGCGGCACAGGCCGACGAACGGTTCTCCGGCAGCGATGGCACCGGCCCCGTCCGCGATCACCTGCTTCTTGAGTATGGCGCACGCGCCTACCGGAACGCTCTGTCGGGTCGCAGTGCGGCCGAGCTCGTTGCAGAGGGTGCGATCGGCTCGCTCATCGGTGAGGTATCCGACACCGCACACCGGCCGGTGGTCGGCGGTGCGATGTTTGCCACGGGCAGGGCGCATGACGGGGCGAGCATTGTCGCCGTCGACAATCAGGGGCGCACCGTTGCCTGTTCGTTCACGATGAACGGTCCGTTCGGGGCCGGCGCCGTGGCGCCGGGGACGGGCATCCTGCTCGCCGTGCCGGGGTCCATAAGGGCATCGTTTCCCTCGGTGGCGCTCGTTGCGAACGAGAATGTCGGTCTGACGTACTTTGCGGCCGCGGGAACCGGACCGAGCCCCGTCGCGGTTGCCGCGGTTGCCTTGCGCACCTTGCGGGACGATGCAGAGGACATGGTCGGTGCGGTCGCGGCACCGCGCGCCTTTAACACCGGCGAACCCGACAAGTCCCATGTCGAGGCCGCGATGCCGGAAGCGTCGCGCGCCGCGCTGCGGGAGTTGGGACACGCGCTGGAAGTCGATGCGGAGATCGCGCGGATCAACGGGTTCTATTGCCCCCGCGGTCTGCCGCGCGTGCAAACCTGTCAGTTCGTCAAGGACCCGCGTTCGCACGGTCTCGCTGTTAGCGCAGACGAGTAGGTCACACGATGACGCTCAAGACTTCGGTGCGCGGGCGCATCGACCCGTTCATCGTCATGGATGTCATGCGCGAGGCTAATGCGCTTGCCGCACAGGGCGAGGACATCGTGCATCTCGAGGTGGGCCAGCCCGGCACTCCGGCTCCGGCGAAGGTTCTCGAAGCCGCCGCACAGGCGCTGCGCGATGATCGGCTGGGATATACCGACGCGCTCGGCGTTCCCGCGCTGCGCGAACGGATCGCCAGGCACTATGCCGATTTCTACGGGGTCGTTGTCGATCCGGCACAGGTCGTCGTAACGACAGGGTCGTCCGGCGGTTTCCTGCTGGCGTTTCTCGCGGCGTTCGATGTCGGCGACCGGGTGGCCCTCGCGGCGCCGGGCTACCCGGCCTACCGGAACATCCTGTCGGCGCTGGGCATCGAGCCGGTCGTGGTCGAGACACAATTGGCGGATCGCTACCAGCCGACGCCGGCGCGGCTCGACGACCTCGACGGCGATCTCGACGGCCTGATCATCGCGAGCCCATCGAACCCCACAGGTACGATGGTCGACGACGCGGGCATGCGCACTCTGGTAGATTACTGCCGGTCGCGCGGGATCCGTTTCATTTCCGATGAGATCTACCACGGCATCACCTACGGCCACGATGCGGTCACCGCGCTCGCCCATGATGGCGAGGCGGTCGTGATCAACAGCTTCTCGAAGTACTTCTCGATGACCGGCTGGCGGCTCGGCTGGCTCGTGGTGCCGACGTCGATGCTGCGGGCGGTCGAATGCCTGACCCAGAACCTGTTCATCTCTCCGCCGTCGCTCTCGCAGGCCGCCGCGATCGCCGCGTTCGACAGCGAGGAGGAGTTGCGCGCCAATGTGGCGGCCTATGCCCGCAACCGCGAAATCCTGCTCGCGGAACTGCCCCGGGTCGGCTTCGACCGTCTCGCTCCGGCCGACGGCGCCTTCTACATCTATGCCGATGTCGGGGCGATGACCAACGACAGCCCGGAGTTCTGCCGGCGCATGCTCAACGAGGCGCATGTGGCCGCGACGCCGGGGCTGGACTTCGACCCCTATCGCGGCAACGCCTTCATAAGGTTCTCGTTCGCGGGCACCGAAGACGACATGCGCCAGGCGATCGCGCGCCTGCGCGCATGGCGCGCCGGGACAATCGCCTGATTCCAGGCGGCGCCTTCGGGTCGGGGCCTACTCGGCGCTCGACGTGGCGCGGCTCCACCATCCCGACCGGCGCGGCCGGTCATCGGGAACCTCGGCGACGGGCTCCGGCTCAGGCTCCTGTTCCGCACGCGGCTCGGGCTCCGGTTCGTCGGTGACGTCCGGCGCCTCAACGGTGTCGTCCGCAGCCGCAACGGGGTCCGCTGTCTCGTGCCCGTCTTCCGCGTCGTCGGCGCTTTCCGTTTCCGGCGGCAGGTCGATGTCCGCCACGTCGTCGCGCTCCATCGCATTCGACACGGGCTCGGGAATGTCAAGGTCGGTATCGACCGCGTTCTCTTCGTCCTCGTCGTCGTCCGGCTCGTCATGCGCGTCGATGCCGGGCTCCGAAGCGGTGGCGTTGTCCTCGGCCGCTGCGTCGTCTTCGCTTACCGCGTCGGCGCTTTCCGCTTCCGCAGCGACCGCAACGGCCTCGTCGCCATTCACATCGTCTTCGCCGTTACGGGTGCGCCGCCCCCGACGGCGGGGCCGCCGGCGCCGGCGGCGCGGCCGATCCTCGTCGTCTTCGTCACTGCTTCCTGCGCCGCGCTCGGCCTCCTCGGTCGCATCGACAGCTTCGTCGGCGTCGCCGCTCTCCGCGGTTTCGTCGACGTCGCTCGCCTCGACTCCCGTCTCGTCCCCGTCCGTCGTGCGACGGCGACGTCTGCCGCCGCGACGCCCACGCCGGCGTCCGCCACGGCGCGAGCCGCGCTCCTCGTCGTCCTCGTCGTCGCCATCCTCGTCCTCGGCACCGGCTTCCGCCTCGTCAGCCGCATCCTCGGCACTGTCGCTGCGGTCGGCGCTGCGGGCGCTCTCCTCTTCGGGCCGGCGGCGTCCGCGGCGCGAGCGGCGACGCGAACCGCCTTCATCGGATTTCTCCTCGACTGCCGATTCCTCGCCATCGCCGGATGCGGCGCGCGTGTGCTCGATTTCGTACTCCGAGGGCGCAAGTTCGCCGTCGGCGAGGACGAGGATCTTGAAGCCGTAGCGATCCTCGATGTCGCGCAGCGAATCCCGCTTCTGGTTGAGCAGGTAGAGGGCCACATCGGTGCGCGCGGTGACGGTCACCTCGCTGGCGCGCTTTCGCAGGCCCTCTTCCTCAAGCTCCCGCAGGATCGACATGGTGGTCGATTCCGTCGAACGCACGAATCCCGATCCGGCGCAGACGGGGCAAAGCTGGGAGTGCGCCTCGAGTAGGCTCGGCCGCATGCGCTGGCGCGACAGTTCGAGGAGTCCGAAGGCCGAGATGCGCCCGATCTGGATGCGCGCGCGATCGGACTTCATCGCCTCCTTGAGCCGGCGCTCCACCGCATGGTTGTTGCGCGAAACATCCATGTCGATGAAGTCGATGACGACCAGCCCCGCCAGGTCGCGCAGGCGAAGCTGGCGTGCGACCTCGTCGGCCGCCTCGAGATTCGTCCGGTATGCGGTCTGCTCGACGTTGCGTTCGCGCGTCGATCGGCCGGAGTTCACGTCGATTGCGACCAGCGCCTCGGTGGTGTTGATGACGATGTAGCCGCCGGACTTGAGCTGCACGATCGGCTCGTGAATCTCGTCGAGCTGCTGGTCGATCTGATAGCGATTGAACAGCGGGATTCCGACGTCCTCGTACTTTTGCACGCGCTTTGCGTGCGACGGGATCATCGTACGCATCAGCGCCTTGGCCGACTTGTAGGCTTCCTCGCCCTCGACGAGCACCTCGTCGATGTCGCGGTCGTAAATGTCGCGGAGCGCCCGCTTAATGACGTCGCCTTCCTCGTAGATCAGGGCCGGGGCAGTCGAATCGAGCGTGGTTTCGCGAATCTCGTCCCACAGGCGACGCAAATACTCGAAGTCGCGTTTGATCTCGGCCTTGGTCCGTCCGACACCCGCGGTGCGCATGATGACCGCCATGCCCTCGGGAACTTCCAGGTCGGAAAGGATCGCCTTCATGCTCTTGCGGTGCTTGGCGTCGGTGATCTTCCGGCTGATCCCGCCGCCGCGAGAGGTGTTGGGCATCAGCACGCAGTATCGGCCCGGCAGCGACAGATAGGTCGTCAGGGCCGCACCCTTGTTGCCGCGCTCTTCCTTGACCACCTGCACCAGCAGGATCTGGCGGCGCTTGATGACCTCCTGGATCTTGTAGGTGCGGGTGAGCTTGCGCAGCCGCCGGCGATGCTCGTCGCTGAGGTCGTGAATGTCCTCGTCATGGCCGTCACCGACGACCTCGACCTCTTCGCCGTCCTCGCCGTTGCCCTCGGCCCCGTCTTCCTCCTCCTCTTCCTCGGTCTCGGCGAGCAGCTTCTCGCGATCCTCGACCGGAATCCGGTAGTAGTCGGGGTGGATTTCGTTGAAGGCCAGGAAACCGTGGCGGTTGCCGCCGAAATCGACGAACGCCGCCTGCAAGGAGGGTTCGACGCGTGTGACCTTGGCCAGATAGATGTTGCTCTTGATCTGACGCTTGGTCGAGGTTTCGTAATCGAATTCAAGAAGGTCGTTGCCGTCGGCAACAACGACCCGGGTCTCCTCGGGATGTGTCGCCTCGATCAACATGCGCTTTGGCATGGTGTATGTCCCCGCGATCACCTCGTTCCGTCGCCTTGCGAACGGGGGCGCCGGAGGGGATCTCATTGGTCGAGACCAGTATCGGTACCTGCACCGTCGAACGGGCGATTGCGCACCAGGACGGCAGGTTCTGTTTCCGAATACCCGCACGGAACAGTCCGTGCGGCGGGCTCGAAGTTGCACAAACCGCAAACTGACTGTGCACGATGATCGCTTTCCGTGGCGGGTGACCGAGGTCGATGAACCTGTACCGAAAACCCCCACACGGATCACGAACATCGCACAACTGTGTGAATTCGCGGGTGTTCGCGCATTTACATTAGCGCTCGCCCGATGGTTCGACAATGGATTTGATCGGACAAAATACCGAACGAACGCAGTTGCAGCGCATCGCGCGATGGCGATATACAGAATCAGGATGTCATTGATTCTGAAAAGAATATCGAGTTTTCCACGGATCCTGGCAGGGTTCGGTGTGGTTCTCGCCATGGCGATGGGCGCGATATCGGCGCCGGTGCCGGCGGGCGCGGCCGGCCTCGAGGTGAAGGACATCCGAATCGGCCTGCGCGAGGATGGAACGCGTTTTGTGGTCGATCTGAGCGACCGGTTGGAGCCGCGGATATTCGGCCTCGTCGACCCGTATCGCGTGGTGATCGACCTGCCGGAAGTGAATTTCGTGCTCCCCGAGGAACGGATCGGTAACGGTGCCGGCCTGATCATGAAACTGCGCTACGGCCTGTTCCGGCCTGGAACGAGCCGGTTTGTGCTCGATCTCGACAAGCCTTCCAAGGTTGCGCGCCACTTCCTGCTGAAGCCCGACGGCGACAAGCCCTGGCGCCTCGTCCTGGATCTCGTGGAGACGACGCGGAGCGACTTCGTGGCGACGATGCGTCCCGGCGAGGCGCCGCCCAGGGTCGCCGCGGCGCCGCCGCCCGTGGCCGTGCCTGCGGGACCCAATGCGAAGCCGGTTGTTGTCGTCGATGCGGGCCATGGCGGCGTCGATCCCGGCGCGATCGGGGTGTCGGGGGTCTACGAGAAGAATATTGCGCTCGATTATGCCCGCGAGGTGGTCCGTGGCCTCGAAGCCGATGGCCGCTACAAGGTGGTGATGACGCGCGATCGCGACATTTTCCTGCCGCTGCGGGAACGCGTCCGCATCGCGCATGCTGCGGGTGCCGACCTTTTCCTTTCGTTGCACGCCAACACGCATCCCCGCCGCGCGACCCGGGGTTTTTCGGTGTACACGCTCTCCGACAAGGCGTCCGACAAGGAAGCGGCGGCGCTGGCGGCATTGGAAAACAAATCCGACGTGATCGGCGGCGTCGACCTCGGCGACTACAGCGACGACATCCAAAACATCCTGATCGACTTCGCGCAGGCGAAGACGAACGAACTTTCGGTGAAGTTTGCACGCGACATTCTCGTGGCATCGGTAAAACCCAACGCGTCGCTGCTGACACGGCCATGGCGGTCTGCGGGATTTGCGGTATTGAAGGCGCCGGACATCCCGTCCGTCCTGATAGAACTGGGTTACATCTCCAACCCGCACGAAGAGAAACTCCTGGTCTCGGCGAGCCACCGCCGGAAACTTTCGGACTCGATTGTGCGCGCGGTTTCGGAGTATTTCCGCACGACCCAGAGCGCCGCGCTGCGGCCCTGAGCCACCACAAGCACGCCACAATCGCGTTGCAACCTGGACATCGTCGGGCCTGTGGGCTCGGTTCCGGACCGAATTTGGGGTAGACCTAGGCCATCATGCTGCGCTGGTTGGGATATCTGGCGGGAACCGCCCTGTTCTGCGGACTGCTTGCGGTCGGCGGAGTCCTGTGGGTGTTCTGGGAGTACGGCCGCGACCTGCCGGACTATTCCCAGCTCGCGGACTATGAGCCGCCCGTTACGACGCGCGTGCATGCGGGCGACGGCAGCCTGTTGGCCGAATATGCTGTCCAGCGCCGTGTCTTCGTTCCGGTCGACACCATCCCCGAGCTGGTGAAGGCGGCCTTCCTGTCCGCCGAGGATAAGAATTTCTACTCTCACCCGGGCGTCGATGTGGTGGGCGTGATGCGCGCGGTCGTTGCGAACCTGCGCAATCTGGGGTCGGGCCGCCGGCCCGAAGGCGCGTCCACGATCACCCAGCAGGTGGCACAGAACTTCCTCCTAAGCAAGGAGGTCTCCATCGAGCGCAAGGTGCGCGAGGCGATCCTGTCGTTCCGCATGGAACGGGCGTTCTCCAAGGACGAGATCCTCGAGCTGTACCTGAACGAGATTTATCTCGGTTTCGGGGCCTACGGGGTGGCGTCCGCGGCGCTCAATTACTTCGGAAAGCCGCTCGACCAGCTTACCGTCGAGGAGGCGGCATTCCTGGCGGCACTGCCCAAGGCGCCCAACAATTACAATCCCGTGCGCAACACCGCAGCCGCCATGGCGCGGCGCAACTACGTTCTGGGACGCATGGCCGAGGACGGCGTGATTGCGCCCGACCTCGTCGCCGAACTCGGCACGCGACCGATCGCCGTCGTGCGCTCGGGCGCGGAGGCTTATGTCGAGGCGCCGTATTTCGCCGAAGAGGTGCGCCGCGAGCTGGTCGAGCGGTTCGGTGACAATGCGCTCTACGAGGGGGGGCTGTCGGTTCGCACGACGCTCGATCCCCGTCTGCAACAGATCGCACAGGAGACGCTCCACGCCGGGCTGGTCGACTACGACCGCCGGCATGGCTGGCGCGGGCCCGTGAGGCGGCTGGCCGATCCCGCCGCCTGGCGCGAAGCGCTGCCCCAGCTCGCCGTGCCGCCCGGAGCCGCGGGCTGGCAAACCGCTGCCGTCGTGGCACTCGATGCACAGTCCGCCACGATCGGCTTCGTCGACGGGTCGACCGGTCGGATACCGCTGGACGAAATGAAATGGGCCCGCAAGTGGCTCGAAGGGCAACGCCGTGGTTCGGCGGTGAAGACGCCGGATGAGGTGCTCGCACCCGGCGACGTCGTGCTGGTCTCGCCGGTCGCGGCCGACAGCGAGGAGAAGCCGTATCCGCCGGGGACCTACAGGCTGGAACAGGTTCCGGACATCAACGGCGCGGTCGTCGCGCTCGATCCCCATACCGGCCGGGTCCTGGCCATGACGGGCGGGTTCGATTTTGCCGCCAGCGAGTTCAACCGGGCCACGCAGGCCTGGCGGCAGCCGGGTTCGGCGTTCAAGCCGATTGTCTATCTCGCGGGCCTCGACAGCGGCTTCACGCCCTCGACGCGTATCCTCGATGCGCCGTTCGTGATCGACCAGGGACCGGGGCAGGGCAAGTGGAAGCCGGCCAACTACAGCAAGACGTTCTATGGACCGAGCCCGATGCGGCTGGGCATCGAGAAGTCGCGGAACCTGATGACCGTGCGCCTGGCGCAGACGATCGGTATGGAGCGGGTCGCCGAATACGCGGAACGGCTCAAGGTCGTGGATCACCTGCCGCGCCAGCTCGGCATGTCGATCGGCGCCGGCGAGACGACGCTGATGCGGATCGTGACCGCCTATGCCACCGTGGTGAACGGCGGCAAGGAGGTCACGCCGACCCTGATCGACCGCATCCAGGACCGGGCCGGGGCGACGGTGTTCCGTCACGACATGCGCAAATGCGACGCGTGCCGCGTCGCGGCCTGGGCGGACCAGCCGCCGCCGATCCTGCCCGATCCGCGCGCGCGGTTGCTGGATGCCGGGACGGCCTACCAGATGGTCAACATGCTGAAGGGCGTGGTCGATCGCGGCACGGCACGGCGAATTTCCCAGCTCGGGATACCGCTGGCCGGCAAGACCGGTACGACCAACGATTCGCTCGACACATGGTTTATCGGGTTCTCGCCCGACCTGGTGGTCGGGGTGTTCGTCGGCTTCGACGAGCCGCGCAGCCTGGGCCCGCGCGAAACCGGGTCCTCGGTCCCCGCGCCGATCTTCAAGGATTTCATGGAACGTGCCCTGAAGGGGCGCCCCGTCATCCCGTTCCGGGTGCCGCCCGATATCGAGCTGGTGCGCGTCAATCCCGACACCGGCCTGGTCGCGCTGCCGGGCGAACGATCGACCCTTCTGGAGGCGTTCAAGCCCGATACCGCGCCGCGCGAACTCGGCTCGGTCATCGACGGCAATACGGGCCTGCCTGGCGAGGGGCCGGGGCAGCGGCGCGGCATCTATTGAACGGACTATTGACGGGCGGGGTGCGGGCGCTAGGCTTCGCCGCGCACGGCCCGCACAACCGGGTCACGATCATCGGAAAGTACAATGCGTGCGGAAATAAGCCATCTGGTGGAATCGATCGAAGACTCCCTGAGCCTCATGCGGAGGCATCTTTGACTGGGACAGCGCACTCAAACGCCTCGACCGGCTGAATGCCGAGGCTGAAGATCCGTGCCTGTGGGACGATCAGGAACACGCGCAGAAGCTCCTGCGCGACCGCACCCGGCTCGAGAAATCCGTGCAGCAGGTCCGTGGTCTCGAGAGCGAGCTCGAAGACGCGATCACGTTGATCGAGCTCGGCGAGGCGGAGGACGACGACGATGTCGTGCACGAGGGCGAGGCGGCCATAGCGGGGCTGCAGGCGCGGGCCGAGAAGCTGGAACTGGAAAGCCTGCTCTCGGGCGAAGCCGACGGCAACGACTGTTACATCGAGATCAACGCCGGCGCGGGCGGCACCGAATCCCAGGACTGGGCGTCGATGCTGGTGCGCATGTACCTGCGCTGGGCCGAGGCGCACGACTACAAGGTCGACTGGATCGAGGAAAGCGCCGGCGAAGAGGCGGGTTTGAAATCGGCGACGTTCCAGATCAACGGGCCCAACGCGTATGGCTGGCTCAAGACCGAGTCCGGCGTCCACCGCCTGGTCCGCATCTCGCCCTTCGACAGCCAGTCCAGACGCCACACCAGCTTCGCCTCGGTCTGGGTCTATCCCGTGATCGACGATGCGATCGAGATTGAGATCGAGGACAAGGATCTGCGGGTCGACACCTACCGGGCGTCGGGTGCGGGCGGTCAGCACGTCAACAAGACCGACAGCGCGGTTCGCCTGACCCATATCCCCACGGGGATCGTCGTCCAGTGCCAGAACGATCGTTCGCAGCATCGCAACCGCGCGCAGGCGATGGCGATGATGCGTGCCCGCCTCTACGAGCACGAGATGCAGAAGCGCGAGGAAGAGGCGCAGGCCGAGCAGGATTCGAAGACCGAAATCGGGTGGGGACACCAGATCCGGTCCTATGTGCTGCACCCCTACCAGATGGTGAAGGACCTGCGCACGAGCGTGGAAACCGGCAATGCCCAGGCCGTCCTGGACGGCGATATCGATCGCTATCTCGAAGCCTCGCTTGCCGCACGGGTGGGGCGCGGTGGCGGCGAGGCGTCGACCGGAAGCGGCGAAACCGACGCGGCAGAGGCGGACTAGCCGGCCATGCAACCCCCGACCCGGATGCGCCAGGTCTATGACGGTGGTCCGCCGGGCGGGTTCTGGGTTCCCATGAAGCCGCTCACCGCAGTTTGTCTGGCGGTGATCGCCTCGCTCATCGCCTACAGGTTCTACGTCTATCCGGTCGACGGCGAGGCGCCGGCCATGTCGCGCCTCGATGTCGCGGCCGATTATCTGGGCGTCTACTAAGACCGAAACCCGCAGCGCGCGGGTGCGGTCGAGGGGGTGACATCGGACGGATCGCGGATCGAGGTGCGTCTGCGCGTGTCAGGCGAACGCCGGAAGGACTTTGCGCGCCTGCCCGCCGACCTCCAGTCCGCGAGCCTCGCCAGCGTGTGTCCGGCGTCCCATGCCCAGGTCTGGGATCTGATCGGTGCGCAGCAGGCCATTCGAATTCGTGCCATCGGCTCCGACGGAACGGACCTTCTGGCGGTCACCTGCGTGCGCCATCGCCTCTAGCCGTCGATGTAGGCCGAGATCCCCATATACCAGCTCTCGGGAAACCCGGCCGCCGTGCGTGCGTCGACGTTGTAGGGCGGTTTCAGCACGCCGCGGAAACAGGTCTCGACGAGATTCTGCCACTGCGTTTCGGGTTCGTAGCCGCGTTCGGCGCAGATATGTTCGAACCAGTTCCGCCCGATCGCGACATGGCCGATCTCATCGCGATAGATGACCTCCAGCACCGCGGCGCTGGCGTGGTCGTCGACGGCGCGCAGCCGTTCGATTATCGCGGGTGTGACGTCAAGGCCGCGGGCTTCCAGCACGAGCGGGACCACCGCCAGGCGGGCCGCAAGATCGTGCCCGGTCGAGACCGCAGCGTCCCAGAGCCCGTCATGGGCGGGCAGGTCGCCATAGGCGGTATCGAGTTCGGCGAGGCGTGTGGTCAGCAGTTCGAAATGCGTTGCCTCTTCATGGGCGACGCGCACCCAGTCGTCGAAGAAGCCGTGGGGCAACCCCATGGGGGCAAAACGCGCGACGATGTCCCACGCCAGATCGATCGCGTTCAGTTCGATGTGCGCGAGCGCGTGCAGCAGAGCGGCACGTCCCCGGGTCCCGCGGCTGATCCGCCGGCGCGGCACGTCTGCCGGCGGCAACAGAACGAGCCGGTCGGCCCGGGCCGGACGGTCGGGCAGGACCTGCGCAGCCCCGACGGGCAGGCCTCCGCCCTGCCAGGACGCGGAGAGTTCGTGCGTCATCCGGCACTTGGCGGCGACATCGGGTTCGCCCAGGACGGCGGCGGCCCCGGCGACCAGCGAGGCGGGGTTTCCGTTCAGAGGGATCGGACTGCCTCGAGAACCTCGTCGGCGTGGCCGGAGACCTTGACCTTACGCCAGACCCGGCGCACCACGCCCTTGGCATCGATCAGGAAGGTCGTACGCTCGATCCCCATGAACTTGCGCCCGTACATGGATTTCTCGACCCACACGCCATAACGCTCGCAGACATTGCTCTCCTCGTCGCTCGCGAGGCTGAACGGCAAAGCGTTCTTGGCCTTGAAGTTGTCGTGGCGTTTCACGCTGTCCTTGGAAACGCCGACGATCTCGGCATCGATCTTGGCGAAGTCCGGCATCAGGTCGCGGAAGGCGCACGCCTCGGTGGTGCAGCCCGGCGTGGAGTCCTTCGGGTAGAAATAGAGCACGACCGGGCGGCCCCTGAGGGCCTTCAGGCTGACCGCGCCGCCGCCGTCGGTCGGCATCTTGAAATCCGGGGCCTTGTCGCCTTCGTTCACGCTCATGGCTACTCGTCCTTGCTGTCTGTCTGGTTCGCCTTGATGCCCGCCGAGGGCTCGTCGATCAACCGGTTGAAGTGGCCGTGCACGAGCTCTGCGGTCGCGCGCATCTGCGCCTCGAGCGCTTCGAAGTCCTCCGCATCGCCGGCCAGGGCGAGTTGGCGGCGCAGCGGCGGCGGAATCGCTTCGGGATCGGGATCGCACTCGATGGTCAGGCGCAGCAGACCCTGCAGGCGGCGCAAGAGTCGTGTCGCCGCGATCAGCTCATCTGCCGCCTTGCGTTCGAGGATGCCTGATTCAGCGAGGTTTTTGTATGCCTGCACGGTCCCGGTGGACAGAATCTCGGGGTGCTCGTGGGCGTGGCGAAGCTGCAGGTACTGGGCGATGAACTCGCAGTCGACGAGCCCGCCGCGCACATGCTTGACGTGCCAGGGGCCGGGGGCCGCGTGCTCGGCGGCCATGCGCGCGCGCATGTCGGCCACGGCGACAAGCAGTTCGTCGGCCGGGCGCTTGGCGCACAGCGCCTCGCGAATCGCATCGCCGATCCGCCCGGCGAAAGAGGGCTCGCCCGCGACCACGCGCGCGCGGGTCAGCGCCAGGTGCTCCCACGTCCATGCGCTCTCGCGCTGGTAATCGGCGAAGCCATCCAGGCTGACGGCCAGCGGTCCGGCGTTTCCCGAGGGACGCAGACGCATATCGACCTCGTAGAGCCGGCCGTCGCCGGTGAGCGCCGTCAGCGCATTGATGAGCCGCTGTCCGAGCCGCTGGTAATAGTGCGGTGCCGACAGGGGCTTGGCGCCGTCGGACGCCGGCGATGCGTCGCCGTCGTGCGGCGGCAGATCGTAGAGAAACACCAGATCGAGGTCCGAAGTCGCCGACAGCTCGCGCCCGCCATGCTTGCCGAGCGCCAGCACCGCAAGGCCATCGCCGGCGCAGCGGCCATGCTGCGCGGTGAACTCGCTCGTGATCGGCTGCAGCAGCGCGCCAATGACCGTGTCGGCGATGTCGGAAAAGGCGCGGTCGGCCCGGTCGATGCCGATCGTGTTTCGCATGATCAGGACCCCGACCTGGAACTTGGCATCGTTCGCCCAACGGCGCGCGATATCGAGCACGTCCTGCATGTCGCGGGCCTCGGAAAGGCGCGCAGTAAGTTCCGTCTGCATCTGGGCCGCGTCGGGCAACGCGTCGAAGAAGTCGGAATCGAGCACGCCGTCGAGGAGCAAGGGGTTTCGTTGCAGCCATTCCGCGAGCCGCGGTGCACCGCCGGCGATCTCGGCGACGAGGTGGAGCAGCGACGGGTTCGCCTGGAACAGCGAGAAGAGCTGCACCCCGGCCGGCAGGCCCGCGATGAACGTGTCGAAGCGCCGGAACGCATTATCCGGGTTCGCGGTCTGCGACAGCGCCTCGAGCAGTGCCGGCATCAGTTCCGTCAGGATCTCGCGGGCCCGGGTGCTGCGCGTGGCGCGGTGGCGGCCATGGTGCCAGGCGCGCACCGCGGCCGAGATGCCTTCGGGATCGGAGAACCCCATCTCGGTGAGGGTCTTCAGCGTGTCCGGGTGGTCCTCGCCGCCGGTAAACACCAGCGTGCCGCGCCCGCCCAGCGATGCGGATTCCTCGAACAGGTCCGCATAGTGGCTCTCGATCGTACGCAGGTGGCCGAGCAGTTCGGCCTCGAAGGCATCCCGGTCGGGGTAGCCCATGAAGGCAGCGATCGAACCCAGGCCTTCGTCCGTGTCGGGCAGGGAGTGGGTCTGCTGGTCGTCGACCATTTGCAGCCGATGCTCGAGGCGCCGCAGGTAACGGTAACCGGCAATCATGTCGTCGGCGACATGGCGCGCGACCCGCCCCGCCGTTACCAGCGCCTCGATGGCCGGCACGGTGTGGGGCGTGCGCAGGCTGGGATCCCGGCTGCCCCAGATGAGCTGCTGGGTCTGGGCGAAAAACTCGACCTCGCGGATTCCCCCGCGGCCCAGCTTTACGTTGTGGCCGGCGACCGCGACGGTGCTGCCGCCCTTGTGGGCGTGGATCTGCCGCTTGATCGACTGGATGTCCTCGATCGCTGCGAAGTCGAGGTGCCGGCGCCAGACGAAAGGCTGCAGCAGATCGAGGAATGCTTCGCCGGCCGCGATGTCGCCGGCGACCGGCCGCGCCTTGATCATCGCCGCGCGTTCCCAATTCTGGCCGAGGCTTTCGTAGTAGGTCTCCGCGGCCAGGGTGGACAAGGCGACGGGTGTCGCGCCGGGATCGGGGCGCAGGCGCAGGTCCGTCCGGAACACGTAACCCTCGCCGGTGCGTTCCTCCATCAGCTTGACGAGATCGCGTGTCATGCGGACGAACTGTTGCTGCATGTCGCCGGGGTCGGTGACCGGTGCGGTCTGGTTGTCAAAGAGGACGATCAGGTCGATATCGCTCGAATAATTGAGTTCATGGGCACCGAGCTTGCCCATGCCCAGGATGATGAACCCCGAGCCGTCCTCGGGTCGTGCCGCGTCGGGCAGCCGAATGCGCTCGCGTCGTGCGGCCTCGCGCAGCACCGTGGCGCAGCCGATCGAGAGCGCGTGGGCGCTGAACCGGCTGAGGGTCGCGGTCACAGTTTCGAGGGGCCAGACACCGCCCAGGTCGGCAAGCGCGGTGAGGAGGGCAACCTGGCGCTTGGCCCGGCGCAGCGCCACCGCGGTGTCGGCGAGAGAGGCCTCCGGATCGCGTGCGGCGAGCTCGCACAGCACGCTTTGAAAGGCGGCATCGGGCCCGTCGACGAGGATTCGCGGCACGAATTCGATGTCGCGCGCGAGGCACTGGCTCAGGAAGCCGCTGTTGCCGAAGACCCCCGCCAGAAGGGCCTTCAAATGCGGGTCTGCGACGACGTCGCGCGCGCACCGCTCGGTTTCCGGCGCACGGGCGGCCGCTTCGCGAAACCTGTCAAAGCCTCGTTCGATTCGATCGTTGTCGGCCGATCGGGGCAACTGGTCGGGGTCTGGCGCGAACGCGAAGCTCATGGGCATGGTTTGATTTTGAGGCACACTGCGGTATGGCGTGGGGGCGGTCAAGCGCACCGGGGCCAGCCTGGTGTACCCGCGCAGAAGGTCCATCATTGATCATTCGTAGTTCACGATTGCTGCTCCTGTTCTTTGCTGCGGCGCTGGTCGGGCTGGCGCTGATATTCGGCGCGCTGGTCTTTCAGCTGAGCTGGGGGCCGATCAGCCTCAGATTCCTGACGCCATTGATCGAGCAGGCGCTCGCCACGCGCCAGTCGGCCGTCCAGGTGCGCCTGCACGACACGATCCTGACATGGGAGGAGTCCGAACGCGCGCTCGACATCCGGGCGGTCGGTCTGCAGTTCCTCGACCGCGACGGCGGTGTGCAGGCGACCATCCCCGAAATGTCGGTCAAGTTCAGCGCCAGCGCGCTGCTGCGCGGCCTCGTCGCGCCAACCAGCCTGGATCTGTTCGGACCGCGCATCCGAATCGTGCGCGCGCAAGACGGCAGCGTGAGTCTCGGGCTTGGCGACAAGGCCGGCGGGGATGCGGCGCAGGCCTCGCCAATGGGGCTTGTGCGCGAGCTTCTGCAGCCGCCGAACCCGGAGCTGGCGAGCGGGTATCTGGCCCGTGTCGGGGTGCGCAGCGCCTTCATCGAGTATCTCGATTTTGCGCGTGGCATTCAGCTGACTGCACCGGCGGCCAACATCGCGCTGCTTCGCGACGCGGCCGGAATCATTGCCGAAGGATCGGTTGTGATCGGCGAACGTGATGCGATTCTGCGCGCGGACCTGTCCGGCGCCTATCGCGTGCAGTCGGGTGCGACCGATCTCGGGATCGTGTTTGACGACGTGACTCCGACCGCGCTCGTTCAACTCGATCCCGCCTTCGAACAGTTGGCCAGGCTCGACGCGTCGCTCGAGGGAACCATCGCGCTGTCGCTCGATTCTGCGCTCGAACCGACCAGCGTGACCGTCGACATCCGGTCCGGCGGAGGCGCCATCGATGCCGCGCCCCTGTTTGAAGCCCCATTGCCCTTCGATGCGGCAGTTCTCAAGGGGCGTACGGTTCGGGGCCTCGAGGCGTTCGAGGTGGAGGAACTCTCCCTTGCGGTCGGCGCGGCGCGTTTCGCTGTATCGGGCGCGGCCGACCGCATCGGGGCCATCTGGTCGTTGAATGTGAACGGGTCGATCGAGCAGTTCCCGGCGAACGCGATCGGGGACTATTGGCCCGAAACCGTCGAGCCCTCGACCCGCGAGTGGATCACCGGGAACATCCGCGACGGTATTGTCGAGCGCGCGACCATAGGAGTTCAGGCGGAAGTGCCCGAAGCGGAGCCGGGTGCGTATTCGTTGGCGTCGGTCGGCGGCGAGATTCACTTCCGTGACGTCACGGTTCACTATTTTCGCCCGCTGGAGCCGGGCCGTGATGTTCGTGGTGTGGCGCGCTTCGATGCGCGCCGGTTTACCGTCGATATCGAAGGCGGCGCGTTCGACGAGAACGTCGTCGAGACCGGCCGGGTGGAGATCGAGGGGCTGGATGGCCCAGCGCGTGGCGAATCGATCAAGATACAGGTGACCGTCAGCGGTGCCGTCCGCGAGGCGCTCGAAATACTCGACAGCGAGCCGCTGGGGTTCGTCAGCAAGTTCGGGATCGATCCGGCGCGAACCAAGGGTCAGCAGCGCACGAACGCGGTCTTTGCGTTCCCGCTCCTCAACGAAGTCACCGTCGACGAAATTGCGGTCGCGACCGCATCCCGGCTGACAGGCTTTGCTGCAGAAGCGGCCGCCTTCGGGCTGCCGGTGTCGGATGGCGACCTGACGCTCAGCATTGACCGTGAAGGGATGGAAGCGAAGGGCACCGCGTCGATTGCGGCGATCCCGGTCGGACTGACATGGAGCGAGCGGTTCGAGCGCGACGGGGATGTGCGCACCCGTTACGAGGTGCGGACCAATCTGGATGCGCAGGCGCGCGACGCGCTGGGCCTGAGTGCCGCACCGTTTGTTTCGGGCACGCTCGAGCTCGGGCTGACCTATGCGCTGGGGTGGGACGGCATGGCGGCCGGTGCGGCCGAGATCGACCTGACGGATGCGGAGCTGGCGCTCGATCCGTTCCAATGGCGCAAGCCTCCCGGAGAGAGCGGTCGGGCGTTTCTGCGCTTTATTGTGCAGGACGATGTGCTCGTGTCGGTTCCCGAATTGACGATCTCTGCCGACGACCTCGATATATCCGGCAGCGTCCTGTTTCGCCGGGGGGCCGACGGTCCCGAGCCGCAGCGTGTGTCGCTGCCGCGTGTCGCGTTCGGCGGAAACGATGTGTTCGCCAATATCGAGCTGCCTGCCGGGGTCCCGCCGATCATCTCGATCGGCGGACGCGCAATCGATCTGCGACCCTTCATGGACGACGTGTTGGGGGGCGGCGAGGATGGCGGCGACCCGACGCCGGCGATGCAGATCGTGATCAGCGAGCAATCTCCGCTGCAGGAGGTTCGGCTGGGAGAACAGACACGCTTGCTCGGACTCCACGGCACCCTGATCAACGACGGTGCGGACTGGTCCAACGTGCGCCTTCGTGCGCGCATATCCGGTGCCGGTCGCATGTTTCTGGAGATCGCGCCCGAGGACCAGATCCGTCGCGTGATGTTCGAATCCGACGACGCGGGAGGCGTGCTTCGGGCCCTCGACTGGATCGACACCATCCGCGGCGGAGAAATGCGGGTCCTGGCGACGATTTCCGACGGCGCGAAGCAAAAGATCGCCGGCCAGCTCGACATGCAGAATTTCCTGCTGGCCGACGGGCTGATCGGTGCGCAAATTCTGTCGCTGGCATCCCTGACGGGGATCGCCGATCTGTTGCGCGGCGAGGGGCTGAGCTTCCGTCGGGCCGAGGTTCCGTTCGAGATTACGGACGACGAAATCCAAATCCGCAACGCGAAGGCACGCGGTGCGGATGTCGGCATCATCGCAACGGGGACGATCGACCGGGCGAGCGACACGTTGAACATGTCGGGTGAAATCGCGCCGGCCTACACGCTCAATTCAATCCTGGCGAATATCCCGCTGATCGGAACAGTCCTGTCGGGCGGTTCGGACGGCATCTTCGCGGCGACGTTCACGGCGCGGGGGCCGCTCGAAGATCCGGATGTCTCCGTCAATCCGCTCGCCGTTCTCACGCCCGGCATCGTACGGCGCATCCTGACGGGTTTCGGCCAGGACGATGCGCCGCCGGACAGCGAGCCGCCGGCCGAGTCCGAGTCCGAGCCCGTTCCGGGCGCCGGCCAGTAACAACAACGGTGCGTCTAGACCGGGCGTACCAGCGCGTGACGCTTGCGGCCCGCCGAAAGCTTGATGACGCCGTCGTCGTTCACGGCGTCGGGACCGACCGCAAAGGTTTCGTCGGAGACCGCAACGTCATTGACCCGCGCGCCGCCGCCCTTGATCAGGCGGCGTCCCTCACTGTTCGACGCTGTCAGGCCCGCCCGCGTGAGCAAGGCGAACAGGGCAATGCCCGCTTCGAGCTCGCCGCGCGGCAGGTCGGTGGTCGGCAGGCCGTCGGATGCTCCGCCGGCCTCGAACGTCTCCTCGGCGGTCGCCGCGGCCTCGTTCGCGGCCGCTTCGCCGTGGAGCATCCGGGTTGCGGCCGTGGCTAGCAGCTTCTTGGCCTCGTTGATCTCGGCACCCGCGAGCGCGTCGAGACGCGCGATCTCGTCCAGCGGCAGGTCGGTGAACAGGCGCAGGAACCGGCCCACGTCGGCATCCTCGGTGTTGCGCCAGAATTGCCAGTAGTCGTAGGGCGAGTAGCGTTCGGCCTTGAGCCAGACCGCACCGGCGGCGGTCTTGCCCATTTTCGCGCCCGACGCCGTCGTGATCAGCGGCGTCGTCAGACCGAACAGCTCGCGTTCCGAGGCGCGCCGGCCGAGTTCGATGCCGTTGACGATGTTGCCCCATTGGTCCGAACCGCCCATCTGCAGGACGCAGTCGTGCCGCTTCGCCAGTTCCACGAAATCGTAGGCCTGGAGGATCATGTAGTTGAATTCGAGGAAGGTCAGCGGCTGCTCGCGCTCGAGCCGGAGCTTCACGGAATCGAATGTCAGCATGCGGTTGATGGTGAAGTGCCGGCCGATCTTCCGCAGCAGGGGGATATAGGCGAGCTGGTCGAGCCAATCCGCATTGTTCACCAGGATGGCGTCGTTCGCGCCGCTGCCGAACGAGACGAACCGGTCGAAGGTCTGCCGGATGGACGCGATGTTGCCGGCGATCGTCTCGTCGGTCAGCAGCTGGCGAGTCTCGTCCTTGCCGGACGGATCGCCGATCTTCGTGGTCCCGCCGCCCATCAGCACGATGGGGCGGTGCCCGGTCTGCTGCAGCCAGTGCAGCATCATGATCGAGACGAGGTTGCCGATGTGCAGGCTGTCGGCCGTTGCGTCGTAGCCGACATAGGCGGTGATGGTGCCGTCATGCGCGCGCGCGTCGAGGCCCTCCATGTCGGTGCACTGATGGAGGTAACCGCGCTCGACGAGCGTGTTGATGAATTCGGACTTGTGTGCGGCCATCGTTGCGTGTTCCGGGTGCGCGGAGGCGCTAACTAACATATCTGTTCGTGCCGGGTGTATATCTCGCACCGGTTCGGGGCGAAAGGTCGTAGGGAGCAGCGGCGCGTGTCTTCGAAGGATCAGTGCTTGGCGGTCGGGCTGATGAGCGGCACATCGATGGACGGTATCGATGCGGCGCTGGTCCGGACCGACGGCGGCTCTCGGATCGCGCCGCTGGCGTTTCGTTCGGCCGCCTACGCACCGGCGTTCCGCGCGCGCATGCGCGGCGCACTCGGCCCCGCGCCCGTACCGGCCGAACTGGAGCGGGAGTTCACGTTGCGACAGGTCGAGGTCGTCGAACACCTGCTTTCCGATGCCCGCGTGGCGCCGTCGGACGTGCGGGTCGTGGGATTCCACGGCCACACCCTGTTTCACGACCCGGCCCACGGGAGGACGGTCCAGATGGGGGACGGTGCGCTGCTGGCCGAACGCCTCGGAGTCGACGTCGTGGCCGATTTCCGGTCTGCCGATGTCGCGGCGGGCGGGCAGGGCGCGCCCTTTGCACCCTTGTTTCACGCCGCGGTCGCACCGGACGACCGGCCGCTCTGCGTCCTCAATCTGGGCGGCGTCGGCAATCTGACCTGGATCGGATCCGACGCCGATCCCGGGCGGGACGACGTGTTCGAGCATCTGCTTGCCTTCGACACGGGCCCGGGTTGCGCCTTGATCGACGATTGGGTGACGGATCACACGGGACAGCCCTTCGACGCCGACGGTCTGATTGCCGCCGCCGGCACGGTCGACCGGGGTGCGCTGGATGCGCTGCTGTCGGATCCCTATTTCGCGGCAGCGCCGCCCAAGTCGTTGGACCGCAATGCCTTCGACGTCTCCCCCGTCGCCGGGCTGTCGCTTGCCGACGGGGCCGCGACCCTGACCGCCTTCACCGCCGAGAGCGTTGCCGTGGCAGCGAATTTCCTGGCGCAGCCGCCGGCCCGCTGGCTGGTGACCGGTGGCGGGAGACGCAACGCGGCGCTCATGGCGATGCTGGCGACCCGGCTCGGGGCGCGGGTCGAACCCATGGAAGACGCGGGCATCGACGGGGATGCAGTAGAGGCACAGGCGTTCGCCTATCTGGCGGTGCGAAGCCTCGAAGGGTTGCCGCTGAGCGGCCCTTCGACGACGGGCGTCGGCGCGCCGTGTCGCGGCGGGCGCCTGTTCCGCGCGCCGCCGCCGGCGGACGGTTAGGCCGAGGCCGCTTCCTCTTCCGCCTCGGCCTGCTCGGCGGCGATCTCGGCTTCGATTTCCGCGATACGCCGATCCAGATATCCGCTCACCGTCTGTTCGAGCTGATCGAGATGCTCGTTGTAGAAGTGCGTTGCGCCCTTGAGCAACTGGAAGTCGATGATCACGTCCTTCTGCTTGGCGAGTTTCGCAATCAGGTCGGTGACGGATTCCTGGGGAACGATGTCGTCCAGGTCGCCGTGGGTGATCAGTCCCGAGGCCGGGCAGGGGGCAAGGAACGAAAAGTCGTACATGTTCGCCGGCGGCGAGACCGAGACGAACCCGGTGATCTCCGGCCGCCGCATCAGCAGCTGCATGCCGATCCACGCGCCGAACGAGAAGCCGCCGATCCAGCACATCGGGGCGTCCTGGTTCTGGGTCTGCAACCAGTCGAGTGCGGATGCCGCATCCGAAAGCTCGCCCTCGCCCCGGTCGAAGCTGCCCTGGCTGCGACCGACGCCGCGGAAGTTGAAACGCAGCGTTGCGAACCCCTTGCGCACGAACATCTGGTAGAGCTGGTACACCACCTTGTTGTTCATAGTGCCGCCATGCTGCGGGTGGGGATGCAGCAGGAGCGCGATCGGCGCATTCGGCCTTTTTGCCGGGTAGTAACGGCCTTCGAGGCGCCCTTCGGGGCCGTTTATGATGACTTCGGGCATCCTGTCTTCCTGTCCCGCGATGCGGTATCCGCGGTTCTCAAACGATTATCGTAGGCCATTCGGGTACGGAATTCCGAGAAACCGGGCCGAATACTTGACCATTTTACTCGGGCATCATATATCCCCGCTGAAAGGGCCACGTGGGGCGGCCGAACCGGCGAGGCGCGCGATGTAGCGCGCTCTATATCATAAAGGTCGACATGATCTTCAAGCATCTCTTTGACGATCTGGACGCTTACATGGAGCGCGACCCGGCCGCGAACTCCAGGTTCATGGTGTTCATCGCCTATCCGGGGTTCCACGCAATCGTCTGGCACCGCCTGGCGCACTGGTTGTGGACCAACCGGCTGGTGATCGCCTCACGGTTCGTCAACAACGTCGGCCGATTCTTCACCGGCGTGGACATCCACCCGGGTGCCCGCATCGGCGCGCGGCTGGTGATCGACCACGCGACGGGCGTGGTGATCGGCGAGACGGCGGAAATCGGCGACAACGTCACCCTCTATCACGGCTCGACCCTGGGCGGCATCGCCCCCTCGGTGGACAGCGAGGCGCAGAAGAACGTCAAACGCCATCCCACGATCCTCGACGGCGCGATAATCGGGTCGGGCGCCCAGGTGCTCGGTCCCGTGACCGTGGGGCGCAACGCGCGGGTCGGTGCGAACGCCGTGGTCGTCAAGGACGTGCCCGACGGCTGCACCGTGGTCGGCATTCCGGCTCACCCGGTGCCGTCTTCGACCTGTTCGGGCGACGCCTTTGCGGCCTACGGGACGCCGACCGAGGATATTCCGGACCCCGACGAGAAGGCCATCGGGGCGATGCTCAACGAAATCAGCACCCTGCGTGTCCGGGTCCAGGAACTCGAGCGCGAGCTCGAGGAACTCTTACAGATCCGGGCCGGCGGGCGCGGCGCGAAGGCCGAGGACGACACGGACCAGCCCGGCCGCAGAGCCTGATGCGCGGCAAGCAGACGACAAACCGAAGAGGCAGAAGGTGAAGCTCAGCACCAAAGGACGCTATGCGGTCATGGCGATGGTGGATCTCGCGCGGCACGGCGCGGACGGTCCCGTGGCCCTCGCAGAAGTCGCGGACCGTCAGGAAATCTCGCTCTCCTACCTGGAGCAGCTCTTCTCGAAGCTCCGCCGCGCCGAACTCGTCCGGAGCATGCGCGGACCGGGTGGCGGCTATCGGCTGGCCTATCCGGCTGCCGATATCCGCGTCTCGGACGTCATTCTCGCCGTCGAGGAATCGATCCGCACCACGGGTTGCAAGCCCGGCAGTGCGATGGGCTGCATCCGCAAGAGCACCCGCTGCATGACCCATGATCTGTGGGAGGAGCTCGGGCACCAGATTCACATCTACCTGAACTCGGTCAGCCTCGCCGACGTGTGTGACGGGAACATCCATCCCGGCCAGCCATTGCAGGCGCCGCGGCTGGGTGTTCCAGAACTGGCCGCCGAATAACCCGTCCGATCCCGCACCATGGACACCTATCTCGACCACAACGCGACCACGCCGGTCCGCCCCGAGGCGGCCGTAGCTGTTGCCGATGCGCTCGCGCGGGCCGGCAACCCGTCGTCGACGCATCGCTTCGGCCGGCTTACCCGCCGCGCGGTCGATGATGCGCGCGAGACGGTGGCCGATCTCGTGGGCGCGGTGCCGGCTGGGGTCGTGTTCACGTCGGGCGGCACCGAGGCGAACAACTGGGCGCTGCGGGCGTTTCCCGGCCATGTTCTGGTTTCCGCCGTCGAGCATGATTCCGTGCGCGGCGCGCGGACCGATGCCGGACGCATCCCGGTCGATGCCGAGGGCGTCGTGGTTCTGGATGCGCTGGCCGATATGCTTTCCGAAGATGTCCGGTTGGTGTCGGTTATGCTCGCCAACAATGAGACCGGCGTAATCCAGCCGATCGCCGATATCGCCTCGATCGTCCACGAACATGGCGCGCTGCTCCATTGCGACGCGGTGCAGGCGGCCGGCAAGATTCCGCTCTCGATGCCGGAATTGGGTGCCGACATGCTGACGCTGTCCGCCCACAAGCTCGGCGGGCCCCTGGGCGTCGGGGCCCTTGTCTTGCGTCCCGGGCTCGATCCCGAGCCGCTGCTGCGTGGCGGCGGGCAGGAACGCCGCCGGCGCGCCGGCACAGAGAACGTGCCCGGTATCGCCGGCTTCGGCGCCGCGGCGCGGATTGCCGCGGAGCATTTGCCCGAGGCGGCGCAGTGGGCGCATCTGCGCGACGCCATCGAGACGCAAGTGCGTGCCCTTTGCCCCGACGTCCGCGTGCACGGTGCGGACGCCGCGCGGCTGCCGAACACGAGCTGCATCGGGTTGCCGGACTTGACCGGCGAGTTCCAGGTGATGTCGCTCGATCTGGCCGGGGTGGCGGTGAGCGCCGGATCGGCCTGTTCGAGCGGCAAGATCGCGCCCAGCCACGTGCTTGCCGCCATGGGATGCGACGAAGATACGGCACGCAACGCCATCCGGGTTTCCCTGGGCTGGACGACGACGCGGGACGATGTCGCGCGCTTCGTCGAGGCGTGGGGCCGTATGGCGTCGGGACAAGGTCGCGCGCAGGGTGAACGGAGGTCCGTCGCATGACCGGCGCACCCACCGCGATCTACCTCGATCATCAGGCGACGACGCCGGTCGACCCGCGCGTGCTCGACGCGATGCTGCCCTGGTTCAGCGAGACCTTCGGCAACGCCCACTCGACCCAGCATGCTTGGGGACAGCAGGCTGCCGACGCGACCGAAGCGGCGCGCGAGCGGGTGGCCGCGCTGATCGGGGCACAGGCGCGCGAGATCGTCTTCACGTCGGGCGCCACGGAATCGAACAACCTCGCCATCAAGGGGGCGGTCCGCTTTGCGCTGCGATATGGGCGCGGCCGCCACATCGTCACGGTTGCGACCGAGCACAAATGCGTCCTGGAGGCCTGCGCCGCATTGGCGGAGGAGGGCGCACGGGTCTCTGTTGTCGGTGTCGGCCCCGACGGGCTGGTCGACGTGCCCGCGCTTGCCGACGCGATCGATGACGACACCGTGCTCGTCTCCGTCATGGCGGTGAACAACGAGATCGGCGTCGTCCAGCCGCTGGCCGAAATCGGCGCGCTGTGCCGCGCGCGCGGTGTGCTGTTCCACACCGATGCGGCCCAGGCCGCAGGAAAGATTGCGCTCGACGTCGAGGCGATGCAGGTCGACCTGCTCAGCATATCGGGCCACAAGCTCTACGCCCCCAAGGGCGTGGGTGCGCTCTATGTGCGTCGCCGGCCGCGGGCGCGCCTGCTGGCGGAAATCAGCGGCGGCGGGCAGGAGCGGGGCCTGCGTTCCGGGACGCTCGCGGTGCCGCTGGTGGTGGCGCTGGGCGAGGCGTGCGCGATTGCGCATGCGGAGACGGACCGCGAGGGCGCTCGCCTGCTGGTCCTGCGCACCGACCTTCTCGAGCGCCTGCGCGCGGCGCAGCCCGACCTGTTTCTGAACGGACATGGCGAGTTGCGCGTGCCGGGCAACCTGAATGTGGGATTCCCGGGAATCGACGCAGAGGCGTTGATGGCCGACATGCCCGAGGTGGCCGTCTCGACGGGCTCGGCGTGCACGTCGGCATTGGTCGAGCCATCCTACGTGTTGCGCGCGCTTGGGCTCGACGACGAACGCGCGGGCGCGTCGATCCGCATCGGCCTCGGGCGGTTCACGACACGCGAAGAGATTGCGACAGCGGCGGAGATGATCTCGGCGGCGGTAAATGCACAGCGTGCGGGCGGATCGGCCCGCGCCGCGGAATAGGAGCACGAGGGACGTTATGGCTGCGAATGCAGACGCTGTGGAACAGGTCCGCTCGATCGGCGAACAGTACAAGTACGGGTTCGTCACCGATATCGACATCGAATTGGCGCCCAAGGGCCTGAACGAGGACATCATCCGGCTGATCTCCGCCAAGAAGGGGGAGCCGGAATGGATGCTCGAGTGGCGGCTCAAGGCCTACGCCCATTGGCTCACCATGGAGGAGCCGAGCTGGCAGAAGCCGAAATATCCGCCGATCGACTATCAGGATTCATATTACTACGCGGCGCCCAAGACGACGGATAAGCCGAAGTCGCTGGACGAGGTCGACCCCAAGCTGCTCGAGACCTACGAGAAGCTGGGCATCCCCCTGCGCGAGCAGGAGGTGCTGGCAGGCGTCGAAGGTGCGCCGGCCGTCGCGGTCGATGCCGTTTTCGACAGCGTGTCGGTGGCAACGACCTACAAGAAGAAGCTCGAGGAGAAGGGGATTATCTTCTGCGCGATCTCCGAGGCCGTGCGCGATCATCCGGAACTGGTGCGCAAGTATCTCGGCTCGGTCGTGCCCTACTCGGACAATTACTTCGCGACGCTGAACTGCGCGGTCTTTACCGACGGCTCCTTCGTCTACATCCCCAAGGGCGTGCACTGCCCGATGGAACTGTCGACCTACTTCCGTATCAACGCCGAGAACACTGGCCAGTTCGAGCGTACCCTGATCATCGCCGACGAGGGCGCCTACGTCAGCTACCTGGAGGGCTGCACCGCACCGCAGCGCGACGAACATCAGCTCCATGCCGCGGTGGTCGAGCTGGTGGTGCTCGACGATGCCGAGATCAAGTACTCCACCGTCCAGAACTGGTATCCGGGCGACGAGGACGGCAAGGGCGGCATCTACAATTTCGTGACCAAACGCGCGGCGTGCCGGGGGCGCAATTCCAAGGTGTCGTGGACTCAGGTCGAGACCGGCTCGGCCATCACCTGGAAGTACCCCAGCTGCATCCTGCAGGGCGACAACTCGGTGGGCGAATTCTACTCGGTCGCGATCACCAACAATGCCCAGCTCGCCGACACCGGCACCAAGATGATCCACATCGGCAAGAACACCCGATCGCGGATCATTTCCAAGGGCATTTCCGCAGGCAAGGCGGACCAGACCTATCGCGGGCTCGTGCGCATGCAGCGCGGCGCCGAGGGCGCGCGCAACCACACCCAGTGCGACAGCCTTTTGATCGGCGACCGGTGCGGCGCGCACACGATTCCCTATATCGAGAGCCGCAATCCTTCGGCCCAGGTCGAGCACGAGGCGACGACCAGCCGGATCGGAGAGGATCAGCTCTTCTACTGCCGCCAGCGCGGCATGACGGTCGAGGAGGCGGTCGCGCTGATCGTCAACGGGTTCTGTCGCGAGGTCCTGCAGACCCTGCCGATGGAATTCGCCGTGGAGGCGCAGAAGCTCGTCGGGATCAGTCTCGAAGGCAGCGTCGGTTAAACGAGGACGTATCGAAATGGCATTGTTGGAAATCCGCGATCTTCACGCGACGGTAGATGAAAAGCCGATCATCAATGGGCTCGATCTGACGATCGGCGCCGGCGAGGTGCACGCGATCATGGGGCCGAACGGCTCGGGCAAGAGCACGCTCTCCTATGTGCTGACCGGTCGCGAGGGCTATGAGGTCACCGGCGGCGAGGTGCTCTTCGACGGCAAGGATCTGCTCGACATGGCACCCGACGAGCGCGCGCGCGAGGGCGTGTTCCTGGCGTTCCAGTATCCGGTCGAGATTCCGGGCGTGACGAACATGAACTTCCTGCGCACGGCGGTGAACGCGGTGCGCGGGCATCGCGGCGAGACGCCGCTCGATCCGATGGATTTCGTGAAGTACATCCGCGAACGCACGGGCGACCTCAACATCTCGGACGACATGCTCAAGCGCTCGGTCAATACCGGGTTCTCGGGCGGCGAGAAGAAACGCATGGAAATCCTGCAGATGGCGGCGCTGGAGCCGCGCTTCGCGATCCTCGACGAAACGGATTCCGGGCTCGATATCGACGCGCTCAAGCTGGTCGCCGACGGCGTCAATGCGATGCGTTCGCCCGAACGTGGCATGCTCGTCATCACCCATTACCAGAGGCTGCTCGACTACATCGTCCCCGACCACGTCCACGTGCTGGCAAACGGCCGGATCGTGAAGTCCGGCGGCAAGGAACTGGCGCTCGAGCTCGAGGAAAAGGGCTATGCCGAATTCCTCGAGCAGGCGGCCTAGGGAGGCGCGGGTGCCCGACGGCAGCACGAACCTGACGCCTTTCCTCGACGCCGCGCGCGACGGCGCGGCCGCGTTCGCGGGAGCGGGCACGGGCTGGGTCGATGCGCTGCGACGCACCGGCGCCGATGCCTATGGTGCCCACGGCCTGCCGCGAAGGCAGGACGAGTACTGGCGCTACACCACGCTCAACGCGCTGGCCGAGGGCGGGTTCCCGCTCGCGGCGGCCGGATCGGTTCCGGCGGCGCTGCCGGATGCCGTGCCGGCGATCGCGGCCTGGCGCTTCATCCTCGTTGACGGGCGCTTCGCCCCGTCACTCTCGGGGCTCGATGGCCTGCCGAGCGGTGTGGAGATCGCGAGCCTGGCGGAGACACTCGCCCACGAACCGCACAAGGCCGAGCCGACGCTCGGCAGGGTGGCGGACCTTGCGGCGATGCCGATGGTGGCGCTGAACACCGCGTTCCTGGGCGATGGTCTTTTTCTGCGGCTCGGGCCGGGCATTGCGCTCGACCGGCCGGTCCATCTTGTGTCGCTGACGACGGGTGGTGCCGCGCCGGCGATGATCCAGCCGCGGCACCTGGTCGTTTTGGGCGACGGCGCAACGGCAACTTTGGTCGAGACGCATGTCGCGACGGCGGGCGGCGGCGGCTTCACCAATGCGGCCACCGAGATCGAACTGGGCGCGGGCGCGCGCCTGCATCACTTCAGCGAACAGGGCGAGGACACCGCACGCGTCTTCCTGTCGGGAACGTCGGTGGCGCTTGGCGCGGCATCGACATACGACAGCTTCGTCCTGCAGCGCGGCGCGCGAATCGGGCGCAGCGAGATTCGCGCCGTTCTCGGCGGTCCCGACGCCGAGTGCCGGCTCGACGGAATCTATCTGGGCGCGGGCGAGCAGGTGATCGACAACACGACTTATGTCGAGCATGCCGCACCGGAATGCCGGTCGCGCCAGGTCTACAAGGGCGTGCTCGACGGATTCGCACGGGGCGTCTTCCAGGGCAAGGTGCTCGTCGTGCAGGACGCCCAGAAGACCGACGGCCATCAGCTGAGCCGGGCGCTGCTGCTGTCGCGCGATGCCGAGATCGATGCCCGGCCCGAGCTCGAGATCTATGCCGATGACGTCAAGTGCAGCCACGGCGCGACCGCCGGCGAGCTGGACGAGACGGCGATGTTCTATCTGCTCAGCCGCGGCATCCCCGCCGCCGTGGCGCGGCGCATGCTGATCGAGGCGTTCCTCTCCGAGGCGCTCGAGGAGGTCGCGGGTGAAACCGTCGCCGAACACTATGCCGGACGTATCCGGGATTGGCTCGCCGCCAACGTTGCCGACGGAGATGCGCAATGACGTCGACCGAATCCGTCGCCGTGAACCCCGCCTTCGACGTCGCGGCCGTGCGCCGGGATTTCCCGATCCTGTCGACGACCATGCACGGCAAGCCGCTGGTGTTCCTCGACAGCGCCGCGTCGGCCCAGAAGCCGCGCCAGGTCATCGATGCCGTGCGCGATGTCTACGAGCGCGAGTATGCCAACGTCCATCGCGGGCTCTATGCGATCAGCGAGGCCGTGACGGCTCGCTATGAGGGCACGCGCGAGACGATCCGCGCCTACATCAACGCCGCACACGCCCACGAGATCGTCTTCACGCGCAATGCGACGGAATCGATCAACCTGGTCGCCTACACCTTCGGCCGGCACTTCCTGTCGGAAGGCGACGAGGTTCTCATCAGCGGGCTCGAGCACCATTCGAACATCGTTCCGTGGCAAATGCTGCGTGACGAGAAGGGGATCGTCCTGAAGGTCGTGCCGGTCAGCGACGACGGCGAGTTGATGGTGTCCGCCTTCGACGAGATGCTGGGCGAGCGCACGAAGCTCGTGGCCATGGCCCATATGTCCAACGTGCTGGGCACCGTGCTCCCCGTGGCCGAGATCACGCGCAAGGCGCATGCGGCGGGTGCCAAGGTGCTGCTCGACGGCTGCCAGGCGGTCACCCATATCCCGGTCGACATGCAGGCGCTGGGTTGCGATTTCTATGTCTTCTCGGGCCACAAGCTCTACGGCCCCAGCGGCATCGGCGTGCTGTACGGCCGCGAGGAACTGCTCGACGCCATGCCGCCCTTCATGGGCGGCGGCGACATGATCTCGTCGGTGACCTTCGAGAAATCGACCTGGGCCCGGCTGCCCCACAAGTTCGAGGCGGGCACGCCGGCGATTGCCCAGGCGATCGGGCTCGGCGCGGCCATCGACTATGTGAATTCGGTCGGACTTTCGGCGATCGGCGTCCACGAGGCCGACCTGCTGAACTATGCGACCCAGCAGCTCGCCAGCGTCGAGGGGCTGCGGATCATCGGGACAGCGCCGGACAAGGCGAGCGTCGTGTCATTTGTGCTCAACTATGCGCATCCGCACGACATCGCAACCATCATCGACCGCGCCGGTGTGGCGGTGCGTGCGGGCCACCACTGCGCCAAGCCGCTAATGGACCGGATGGACGTGCCCGCGACGGTGCGCGCCTCGATCGGGATGTACAACATGCGCGCCGACATCGATGCGTTGGTCGGTGCGTTGGGTGAGGTTCAGGAGTTGTTCGGCTGATGAGTGACGAATTGCGCGAACTCTACCAGGAGGTGATCTTGGACCACGGGAAGCACCCGCGGAACTTCCACGCCTGCGACGATGCGACCAACGAGGCGCGGGGCAACAATCCGCTGTGCGGCGATCAGCTCGTCATCTACCTGACGCTCGGTGCCGACGGGAAAATCGTGGATGCGTCATTCCTGGGGAAGGGCTGTGCCATTTCGATGGCCTCGGCCTCCATGATGACCGAGCTGCTCAAGGGACGCACGCCCGCCCAGGCGCAGGCGATGTTCGACGCCTTCCACGGCATGTGCACGGGCGATGAGAATGCGCCCGAACTCCAGGAAGATTTAGAGAAGCTGCGCGTGCTTTCGGGCGTGCGCGATTTCCCGACCCGCGTGAAGTGCGCGACCCTGCCCTGGCACACCATGGTGGCCGCGCTCGAGGGCGAAGCAGAGATTTCGACGGAATAGGACAGACCGATATGTCGTTCGAGTATGGAATGGGAAGCCCGCACGGGATGTTTGCCCCGCAGCCGGAAGGCGAGGAGATGACGGCACGTGCCGGCGCACCGCTGCCCGAAGGCACGCAACCGGCCGCGCGCGACGCGGTGATCGACGCGCTGCGCACGGTCTACGATCCGGAAATTCCGGTGAACATCTACGAGTTGGGATTGGTCTACGAGATCGAGATGCTCTCCGACGGTTCGGTCCGCATCAATATGAGCCTCACCGCACCGGCCTGCCCGGTTGCCGGCGAGTTGCCCTATTGGGTGGCCAACGCGGCAGCGGAGGTCGAAGGGGTCGGCGAGGTCGAGGTGAACCTGATCTGGGACCCGCCCTGGTCCACCGACATGATGTCGGACGACGCCAAGCTGGCCTTGGGCATAGATTGACCTAGATAGATCGTAGAGGTGATGCAGATGGCCGAACCGATCATCAAACTGACCGATGCCGCCGCCGCGCGGGTGAAGGATATCATGTCGCGAGCCGACGAAGGCGTCGTGGGCCTGCGCGTCGGACTGTCGACCCGCGGCTGTTCGGGGCTGTCCTATGTCGTCGAATATGCGGAGGAGGCCCGGCAGTTCGAGGAGGTGATCGAGGACAAGGGCGTGCGGGTCTTCGTCGATCCCGCAGCGACCATGTTCCTGATCGGCGCGACGATGGACTATCGCGAGGGCAAGTTCGAATCCGGCTTCGTCTTCGACAACCCAAACGCCAAGGGCACCTGCGGCTGCGGCGAGTCCTTCCACGTCTAGACCTGTCTCGGCCGGCGCGATACGCAACATGCCCAGGATGACCTTCATCGACGCCGACGGCGCGCGGCGCGAGGTCGACGCGCCGCTGGGCCATTCCTTGCTGCAGATCGCCTGGGACAACGGGCTCGATATCGAGGGGGCGTGCGAGGGCGCGATGGCATGCTCGACATGTCATGTGATCGTCGATCCGGCGTGGTACGAACGGCTGGACGAGCCTTCGGAAGACGAGGAGGACATGCTCGATCTTGCGCCGGGCCTGCGGCCGACCTCGCGGCTCGGCTGCCAGATCGTGATCACCCCGGCGCTGGACGGGCTCGTCGTCCACCTGCCGTCCGCGACCCGAAACCTGATGCTTGGCTAATGCCGTATCTCGACGCGCATGAGCTGTTCGCGCGCCTGCGCGACGCGTCACGGCCTGCCTGGGGAGCCTATGTCGACCACGAATTCGTGCGCCGGCTCGCCGATGGCAGCCTGCCCCAGGCGGCGTTTCGCCATTATCTGGGCCAGGACTACCTGTTCCTGATCCACTTCGCGCGCGCCTATGCGCTAGCCGCCTTCAAGGCCGATACTTTGGCCGATATCCGCGATGCCGCGGCGGGCATGTCGGCGATCGTCGACACCGAGATGGGGCTGCATGTGGCGTTCTGCGCCGCATGGGGGCTCGACGAGGCTGCGATGGAGGCGCTGCCCGAGGATTCCGCCACCATGGCCTACACGCGCTATGTGCTGGAGAAGGGCGCGCAGGGCGATCTACTCGATCTCTATGCCGCGCTGGCGCCGTGCGTCATCGGCTATGGCGAGATCGGCGCACGCTTAGGCGCCGATCCGGGGGCGACGGACCCGGCCAACCCCTATCGACCCTGGGTCGAGATGTATGCCGGCGCCGAATACCAGGGCGTCGCGGCCGCCCATGCCGCGACCCTCGACCGGCTGTGGGAGGCGCGCGCCGGACGTGCCCGCGAGGCCTCGCTCGTGCGCACCTTCGAGCAGGCGAGCCGGCTCGAGGCGGACTTCTGGCAGATGGGGCTCGACGCGGCCTAGGGGGCGGCCCAGGGGGCGGCCTAGCGCGTCAGGCCGTTGCCGAAACCCTCGATCTCGATTTCGATGTGTTCATTGGCGCTGCGCACGCGGCCGTCGTCCCACAGGACGGGCTCGGCATCGGCGCCGCGCGTCACAGTATAGCGCGTCTCGGCCAACCCGGTGCTGGCCATGCCGGCACGCGCCTGGGCGAGCAGCTCTTCGCCGGTATAGGGGTGTCCGCGGCTGAGTTTGGCCTTGCCGCCATGCACCGTAACGGCGACACGCCAGTCGTTGGAGCCGTCGATCGTCCTTGCGATCCGTCGCACGACATCCTCGACCTCGCGGGCGGCCGCGGTCTCGCGGCTCAGCACCAGGTTGCCGCTGACCGCCACCCGAAAGGATAGGGGACCGGTCATCAGCCCGCGGTCGAAGCGAAACTCGCGGCTCAGGGCCGCGATCGCCGCATCTCTCGCCGCACTTTGCGGGGCCTCCACCCCGCCGGCAAGCGTGTCGAAACAGGCGAGACGCGCGGCGCCGTCGACGATCGCGGCGCAGCGCGCCACGTCGCTCCGGAGATCGGCATGCGCGTTCGTCGCGCCGAAAGCCAGCGCGATGAGCCCGATGCTCGCCATGCCTGTCGCTGCCCTGCCCACCGTCGCTCTCGCCCCTTGCCTGAAGTTCCTTTCATGAAGATGGGCTGTCATGCGGGCGCGATCAACCCGGATACGCATTCGTGAGCGGTTTGCGTCGCGCGGGCCCGACCCTATATTGCGCGCCATGTCGCTATCGCCGGACAGCATGGGCTTCGAAAAGCCGCCCGCAGCAACCCGAATCGTCGTCGCCATGTCGGGCGGTGTCGACAGCTCGGTCACGGCCGCGCTGCTGCATGAGGCCGGCTACGACGTGGTCGGGATCACCCTGCAGCTCTACGACCATGGCGCGGCCACGGCACGCGGCAAGACCTGCTGCGCCGGACAGGACATCTACGACGCCCATCGGGTCGCCGACGCGATCGGTTTTCCCCATTACGTTCTCGACTACGAATCCCGCTTCCGCGATGACGTAATCGAATCCTTCGCCGACGCCTATGTCCGCGGCGAAACGCCGATCCCCTGCGTGACGTGCAACCAGACGGTGAAGTTCCGCGACCTGGTGGCCACGGCGCGCGACCTGGGCGCCGACGCGCTGGCGACGGGCCACTACATCCGCCGCATGGTCGGTGCCGACGGCCCGCAATTGTGCCGTGCCGTCGATCCGGCCCGCGACCAGAGCTATTTCCTGTTCGCCACGACCCGCGACCAGCTTGAATTCCTGCGCTTCCCGCTCGGAGACATGCCCAAGGACGCGGTGCGCGAGCATGCCCGCCGCCTCGGTCTCGACATCGCCGACAAGCCCGACAGCCAGGACATCTGTTTCGTTCCCGACGGCAAGTACGCGGCACTGGTCGAACGGCTGCGCCCCGGCGCGGCGGAACCGGGCGAGATCGTCCACCTGGACGGCACGGTGCTGGGGCGTCATGCGGGCATCCTCAATTACACGATCGGCCAGCGGCGCGGGCTTGGCATCGGCGCGCGGCGCGATGAGGGCGACGAGGGCGAGGCGCTCTATGTCGTGCGGCTCGATCCCGAGACGCGGCGCGTGGTCGTGGGCCCGCGCGATGCGCTCGCCACCGCGACGGTTCGCGTGCGCGGGGTCAACTGGCTCGGGGGCGACGGGGTGATTCCGGATGCGGGCGTGGACGTCCAGTTGCGCATCCGCTCGACCATGCTGCCCGTCCCCGGCCATGTGCGACCCGCGGGCGACGGTGAGGCGGCCGTCGAACTGGCGACGCCGGAATTCGGCGTCTCGCCGGGACAGGCCGCGGTGTTCTATGATGGCGAACGGGTACTCGGCGGCGGCTGGATCGTCCGGGACGCCGGGAGGGGCAAGGCAGCATGAGCACATACATTCTGGTCCACGGCGCATTCCATGGCGGCTGGTGTTACGAGCGTATCGTCCCGCTGCTCGAAGCGGCCGGGCACACCGCGATTGCGGTCGACCTGCCGGGGCACGGTAACAACCGGGTTCCCATGGCGCAGGTGACCCTGGACAATTATGTCGACCATGTCTGCAAGGTCGTCGAGGCGCAGGACGGGCCGGTAATCCTCGTCGGCCACAGCCTTGGCGGCATGACGATCACGCAGGTGACCGAGCGGCTGCCCGAGAAGGTCGCCTGGGTCGTCTACCTGACCGCGGTCATGCCGGCGAACGGCCAGTCGCGCGCCGACCTCGCCAAGCTCGAGGGGGACAACACGGTGGTCTCCAACCGCATACCTTCCGCGGACGGGCTCTCAGTGACCATGCGCGACGAGGTCATCCAGCCGACCTTCTATGGCGAGTGTTCGGACGAGGACGTCGCGCGCGCCAAGGAGCAGCTGGTTCCGCAGGCGCTGCAGATCTTCCAGCAGCCGGCACGGACCACGCCCGGACGGTTCGGGGCGGTGAAGCGCGCCTATATCGAGTGCCTGCGCGACAACGCCATCAAGATCAACATGCAACGGCTGATGATCGATGCGCAGCCCTGCGACAGGGTCTTCACCCTCGACACCGACCATTCGCCGTTCTACTCGGCACCGCAGGATCTTGCGGACACGCTGCTCGAGTTTGCCTGAGCGAAAGGGCAGGCCGTGCCAATCGTTCAATCTGCACTCGCGCGGAACCAGAGGAGGAACCAACATGCTCGTCACGCGTAACCCGTCGACCGTCGCGCCGCCCGCCGGTATTTACAGCCACTCGGTGGAGGTACCGCCGAACGCGCGCTGGCTGATCACCGCCGGCCAGGTCGGCACGCGCCCCGACGGCACCGTGCCCGAGGGTTTCGAGGCACAGCACGATCAGATCTGGCAGAACACGCTGGCGGTCCTGGCGGACGCCGGGTTCGGGCCGGAACACATCGTGCGCCTGAACGTCTATTCGACCGATCCGACCGGCCTGCAGCACGTCAAGGCGCACCGCGAGAAGTACCTGGCGCCGGGCCATGTGCCGGCATCGACCTGGGTGGTCGTCAGCCAGCTCGCCAGCCCGCAATGGGTCGTCGAGATGGAGACCATCGCGGCGAAGCCGGAATAGCGGCACCAAATCCGGCGCGGCGAGCGCCGGCCACGGCACCACGATGAGCGACGACGTCCAGCACCGGTTCCGGCAGGGCGCATGGCCCTATGTCCTGATCCTGGGCGCGGCGTTCATCCTCGCCTCGAACCACATTCTCGGGCGCTGGGTGCAAGGCGTGATGCCGCCCATGGGGGTCGGTTTCTGGCGCCTGATGATCGCGACGGTGGTGCTGCTGCCCTTCGTCGGACGTTCGGTCTGGGAGAAGCGGGCGGTCCTGGTCGCGCGGTGGAAGCTCTTCGTGGTGCTGGCGATCGCGCTGGGGCCGTTCGGCAACGCCGCTGTCTATCTCGCCTATCACTACACCACCGCGATCAACGGGGGCCTCGTCTCGACCGCCCAGCCGGTGGCCACGGTGCTGATCACCTTCCTGGTGTTCCGCGAGGCGATCACCCGCACCCAGGGGCTCGGTATCTTCATCGCGACCCTTGGCGTGTTCCTGATCATCATGCGCGGCGATCTCGCGGTCCTGCTGACGCTCGAGCCGAACATCGGCGACCTGATCATGCTCGCCGCGATGATCGGCTTCGCGACCCACAATTCGCTGTTGCGCATGATTCCCGGCGACTTCACGACGCTCGAGATCCTGCTGTCGGTCCAGCTCTTCTCGGTCGCGGTCATGCTGCCGATCTACCTGGTCGAGAGCGCGGTCTACATGCCGATGCCCGTGACCTGGGAATCGGTCGCCGCCATGGCCTGGATCGGCATCGCCGTCGCCATCGTCGCCGTCGGCTTCACCAACACCACCGTGCTCGCGCTGGGTGCCAACAAGGCGACCGTGTCGAACTACATCCGCGCGATGATCACCGCCGTGCTGGCCATCCTGATCCTCGGCGAGGAGCTGCAACTCTTCCACATGATCGCCTTCGTGCTGATCGTCGTCGGGGTCGTTCTGCTGGGGCGCGGCCGGCGTGCCGCTCCCGCGGCACTAACCGAAACCGTGCCCGACGGGCCGGTACGCCCACGCTAGATGACCTGGGTCAATGTCGCGGCGCGGGCTGCGGCATATCGTTGTCGACGGTGGGGCCGAACCGCAAAGGCGGTGCAACGGTGCAATCGAGACCGAAATGTCCTTGAACCCGGATGGCGCTTCCGAGCCGAGCGTCGTCCTGCGGGCGCAGGGCCTGACCAAGGCCTACATCACGGGTGATGTCGAGATCTGGGCGCTCCGTGGGGTCGATCTGGATTTGCGCGAATCCGAACTCGTCGTCCTGCTCGGCCCCTCGGGAAGCGGCAAGTCGACGCTGCTCAACATTCTGGGCGGGCTCGACCAGGCGACCGACGGGCATGTCTACTTTCGCGGCCGTGAACTGGTCGCGAGCGACGATGCCGCGCTCACCAGGTTCCGGCGCGACCATGTGGGGTTCGTCTTCCAGTTCTACAATCTGATTCCGAGCCTGACGGCGGTCGAGAACGTCGCTCTCGTCACCGAGATCGCGCCGGTCTCGATTCCGCCGGCCGATGCGCTTGCCATCGTCGGGCTGGGGGGCCGGCTCGACCACTTCCCGGCCCAACTCTCGGGAGGCGAGCAGCAGCGTGTCGCCATCGCCCGTGCCATCGCCAAGCGGCCGGACATCCTGTTGTGCGACGAGCCCACGGGCGCGCTCGACAGCGCAACGGGCATCGTCGTCCTCGAAGCGATCGAGCAGGTCAACCGCGAGCTCGGCACGGCCACGGCGCTGATCACCCACAACAGGGGGATTGGCGAGATGGCGGACCGGGTGATCTCGTTCGGCGACGGGCGCATCGTCAAGGAAGAGGTCAACACCCAACGGCGGCCGGCGCGGGAGCTGGCGTGGTGAAGGGCATGGGGGCGCTCGACCGCAAGCTGTTTCGGAATCTGTGGCGGCTGAAGGGCCAGGTCCTGGTGATCGCCCTCGTGGTTGCGTCCGGTGTCGCGGTCCTGGTGATGTCGTTCAGCGCGATCGACGCGCTCGAAACGACCGGTCGGGCCTATTACGAGCGCTACCGCTTCGCCGATGTCTTCGCCGGGGTCGAGCGCGCGCCCGAGAAGGTCGCCGACCGGCATCGCCGAGATTCCAGGCGTGCAAAGCTTCGAGACGCGTATTGTCAAGTTCGCGACCATCGACATCCACGGGTTCGAGGAACCGGTGATCGGCCAACTCGTCTCGGTGCCCGGCGGCGGCCAGCCGATGTTGAACCGTCTGGCGCTGCGGGCCGGGCGTCTCGTCGCCCGGCGAACGAACCCGCCGCGCGCTTGACAGGCGGGGAACGCTCCACCTATATCCCCAGCCGCGATACGGGGCGGAGTAGCTCAGCTGGTTAGAGCAGGGGAATCATAATCCTCGTGTCGGGGGTTCGAGTCCCTCCTCCGCTACCAACCCTTCGAAGGCCCGCCATCCGGCGGGCTTTTGCTTTCCAGGTCGGCGTCGATCGCGGCCAGGCCTTCAAACGTCTCAACAACGCACTACATCTGGTGGGTGGAGTTGTGAGCGGACGGACATCGTGGCCAGGAATCCTTACATTGTCCTTGGCGTGGCCAGGGACGCCTCGGCGGACGAGATTCGCAAGGCGTACCGCAAGCTCGCCACGGAGAACCATCCCGACCTGAAGCCGGGCGACGCGGCGGCCGAGGAGCGCTTCAAGGAGGCGCAGGCCGCCTACGACATCGTCGGCGACAAGGACAAGCGCGCGCGCTTCGACGCCGGCGAGATCGACGCGGAGGGCCACGAGCGCGCCGCGCAGCCCTCCTATCGCCACTATGCCGAGGCGGGCGCCGACCACCCCTATCGATCGGCCGACGGCTATGCCAATTTCGCCGATTTCGGCGACGTGTTCGCCGACCTTTTCCGCCGCGAGGGGCAGGGCGCGGGCGGGCGGGTGCGCATGCGCGGCGGAGACATCCATTACAGCTTCGAGGTCGACTTCCTCGATGCCGCGAAGGGTGGGAAACGGCGCATCACCATGCCGGACGGCAAGACGCTGGACCTGTCGATCCCGGCCGGGCTGCGCGACGGCCAGGTTCTGCGCCTGCGCGGCAAGGGCGCGCCGGGGATCGGTGGCGGGCCCGCCGGTCACGCCCTGGTCAGCGTCCATATACGCCCGCATGCGCTGTTCCGGCGGGTCGGCAACGACATCCACATCGACCTGCCGGCCGCACTGCACGAGGCGGTGCTTGGCGCGAAGGTGCGCGTGCCGACCGTCGACGGGCCGGTGGAGATGCGGGTCCCCAGGAATTCCAACTCCGGGGACCGCTTGCGCCTCAAGGGACGCGGCGTGCCGGGCGGCAAGGCGGGTGTGCGCGGCGATCAGCACGTGACGCTGAAGGTCGTGCTGCCCGAGGCGGCCGACGACGAACTTGCGGACTTCATCGCAGGCTGGTCGGCGAAGCACGGCTACGATCCCCGCGCCGGAATGGAGGCCTGACCATGCGCGAACGCGAAGTCCTGCTGCAGGTATCCGGCGTGCGCCGGGCCGAACTTCGGCGCTGGATCGCACAAGGCTGGGTGCTGCCCGAGCGGCGCGCGGGCGACTTCTGGTTCCGCGAAATCGACGTTGCCCGGGTGCGGCTGGTCAGCGAAATCCGGCGCGACATGGCGGTCGCCGAGGAAGGCGTGCCGATGGTTCTTTCGCTGCTGGATCAGGTGTATGGTCTGCGCGACCAGCTGTGCCGGCTGGCCGAGGCCGTCGAGGCGCAGCCGAGTGACGTCAGGAAGGCGATTTCCGAACATCCGCGGGCACGCTAGACCCGCCGGTGGCGGCTCGTCGGGCGAGGGGGCAAATGCACAAGGTCGGGACGTTCGACGCGGGCGCGTTCGCGCCGCATCCCAAATATGACGGCTACGCGTCCGGCCTGGGCTGGGCGCCGTTCGTCGAGCACGCCGACGAGACGGTGCATATCTCCTACGGGATCATGCAACTGGATGCCTGCGGAGAGACCGAGATCATCGTCCAGGCCCACGAGACCGGGCTCTACATGATCGCCGGTGAGGTCGAAGTCAGCCGCGACGGCCGTCTCTACCGCCTCGTCGAAGGCGACTTCATGCTGATTCCGACGGGGATCGAGCACGCCTACCGGAGCACGGGCCGCGCGCCCGCGCGCTGGGTCGAGATGTGTGCGCCCCAGCCCAAGCCGCCGGGAGGTTGGCGCGACACCTGGTTCGACGGGCCGGCCGACTGGTCGGCGGGCGGGTCGCCGATCAACCTTGCCGACCGGCGGCATCCGATGCTGGGTCACTACGACTATTCGCAGCACACCCCGCCCTTGACTATCACAACCGACCTGGATGGGTTTTCCCAACGCATGATGATGGACGACGTGTTCGGTGCCGTGCACTTTAACATGTTCGTCATCAGTTTCGCCGACGGTGGCATCTGCAACCATCACGACCACCCGTTCGAGGAGGCGTATTTCGTGCTCGGCGGCGAGGTCGACATCGTCTTCGACGGTCAGGAGTATGTGCTGAAGGAAGGCGACTTCGCGTGGACCGGCGTCGGCGCGCAGCACGCCTTCTTCCCGCGCAAGGGCACGCCCGTCCACTGGCTGGAGATCCAGGCGCCGCAGCCGCCCGTGCGCGACGGGGTTCGCTTCTACAGCCCGTGGGACTATCTCACGACCACCCTCAAGTTCTGACGACAACCCTTATCCGACGAGTTCATTCATGTCCGACACCGCACCGCTCACCATCCGCCTGAACGGCGCCGACAATGTCGTCGTCGCCCGCGCCGAAATCCTGCCCGGCACCGACATCCCCGGCGAGGAGGTGACGACCGCCGACCCGATACCGCGCGGGCACAAGATCGCGACACGCGCGATCGCCAAGGGCGAGACGGTGATCAAGTACGACCAGATCATCGGCTATGCCTCGCAAGACATCGCGGCGGGCGATCATGTGCACACGCAGAATTGCGAGTTTCGGCCGGTCGAGCGCGACTACCAGTTCGCGACCGACCTGCGTGATACGCCCATGGTGCCCGAGGCCGAACGGCGCACGTTCGAGGGCTTTGTGCGCAAGAACGGCTCGGTCGGCACGCGCAACTACATCGGCATTCTGACCTCGGTGAACTGCTCGGCGACCGTCGCGCGCTATATCGCCGACCAGTTCAACGCCACGGGCAAGCTCGCCGACTATCCCAACATCGACGGCGTCTCGGCCTTCGTGCATGCGACGGGCTGCGGCATGGCGGATTCGGGCGAGGGCTACGCCAACCTGCAGCGCACCCTTTGGGGCTATGCCCGGCACCCGAACTTCGCCGGCGTGCTGATCGTCGGGCTGGGCTGCGAGGTGAACCAGATTCCGTTCCTGCTGGACGCCTACGGGCTCGAGCTCAACGACACCTTCCAGACCATGACGATCCAGGAATCGGGCGGCACGCGGAAGACCGTCGACGAGGCAGTGGAGCGCATCTCCGCGATGCTCGCGCCGGCCAACGCCGCGACCCGCTCGACGGTGCCGGCCAGCGAACTCACCGTCGCGCTGCAGTGCGGCGGCTCGGACGCCTATTCGGGCATCACCGCGAACCCGGCGCTGGGCAATGCCGTCGACCGGCTGGTCGCGAATGGCGGGACGGGCATCCTCGCCGAAACGCCCGAAATCTACGGCGCCGAACACCTGCTGACCCGCCGCGCGGTCGACGAGAAGGTCGGGCATAAGCTGGTCGATCGGATCAAGTGGTGGGAGGACTACACCGCACGCAACCACGGCTCGATGGACAACAACCCCTCGCCGGGCAACAAGGCGGGCGGCCTGACGACGATCCTCGAAAAGTCTCTGGGCGCGGCGGCGAAGGGCGGCACGACCAACCTGACCGGTGTCTACAAGTATGCCGAGCCCGTCGACACCAAAGGCTTCGTGTTCATGGACTCGCCCGGTTTCGACCCGGCCTCGATCACCGGCGAGGTCGCCTCGGGCGCGAACATCGTCTGTTTCACCACCGGCCGGGGCTCGGTCTATGGCTGCAAGCCGGCGCCGTCGATCAAGCTCTCGACCAACACGCCGATGTACGAGCGGATGTCCGAGGACATGGACATCAACGCCGGCAAGATCGCCGACGGCGACGCGACCATCGAGGAGGTGGGCGCGGAGATCTTCGACTACATGCTCGACGTGGCCAGCGGGAAGCTCTCCAAGTCCGAGGCGCTCGGCTTCGGCGACAACGAGTTCATCCCGTGGCAGGTCGGCGCGGTGATGTAGCCCGGGAGACGTTGGTGAAGATTTTCGATCTGACGGGCCGGGTGGCGCTGGTCACGGGCGGCGGCCGCGGCATCGGCGCGGCCTGCTCCAGGGTGCTGGCCGAGGCGGGCGCGGCCGTTGCGGTGAACTATGTCGCCAACGAACAGGCCGCGCGCGACACGGCCGCCGCGATCGAGGCGGCGGGTGGGCGCGCCTTCGTCGTCCAGGGTGACGTGTCGGTGGGCGACGACGTCACCCGCATGGTTGGTGAGGTCGAGGTGGCGCTGGGGCCGATAGATATCCTGGTGGCCAATGCGGGCATGGGCAGGCGGCTGGACATCGAGGACACGACCGAGGCCGACTTCAACGAAACGCTCCAGGCCAACCTCACCACGGCCTTCCTGTGCGCGCAGGCGGTGCTGCCGGGAATGCGCGAACGCAAGTGGGGCCGGCTGATCTTCGTGAGCTCCGGGGCGGCCTACAATGGCGGGCGGGTCGGAATCCATTATTCCGCCTCCAAGGGCGGCATGGAGGCGCTGTCGCGCGCCTACGCCCGACGCCTGGTGGAGGAGGGGATCACCGCCAACTGCGTGGCGCCGACGATCGTCGAGACCGACATGACGCTGACCGCGCGCACGCCCGCCGAGATCGCCTTCGCGCCGCCGGTCGGGCGGCCCGGCCATGTCGACGAGGTGGCGTCGGCCGTCGTCATGCTCGCCACGAACGCCTACATGACCGGCCAGACCGTCCACATGAACGGCGGCCTCTACTTCAACTGAGCTCTCAGCCGTCGTTCGCGAACCGAGCTTCTGTCCGGTGCGGCTGCAGCAGCAGCTTGCCCATGATTCTGCCCTCGTCGAGGAGCCGGTGCGCCTCGGCCGCCGCCTCAAGGGGCATTTCGGCGAATATCGCCGGGTCGATGGTGCCGCCCGCGGCCATGCCCATGAGCAGTTCGAGGTCCTGACCAGTCGCCTCGGGTGCGTGGTCGAAGGAGTGGATCGAGAACACGCGCACGGCCGGACAGCGGGCCCATCGCTGGGTCTGGGCAGCGAAAATGTCGTCCTGCGGCAGCCCTTCGATCATGCCGTAGAGCACGAGCGTGCCGTGGATCGCGAGCAGGTCGAGATGACCGACGAACCCGGGACCGCCCACGGGATCGATGAAATGGTCGACGCCGCGCCCGCCGGTGACGTCCATGATCGCGTCCTTGAGGTCGGTCGCCGACGTGTCGATGACATGGTCGGCACCCCGCGCACGGGCGAATGCGGCCTTCTCGGGGCTGCGGGCGAGCGCGAGGGTTTCCAGGTCTGCCGCCCTCGCCAGGTCGAGCAGCGCGCTGCCCAGGCCGCCCGCCGCGCCGACGATGGCAACGGTCTCGCCCGCGCGCACGCGTGCGCCCGAGTGCAGGATGCGATGGCCCACACGGTAATTCATCAGGCAGCCCGCGGCGGCGAGATCGATCCCGTGGGTGCAGGGAAAGACCCAGTCGGCGTCGATGGCGAGGTATTCCGCATAGCAGCTTCGCTCGGGCACGGCCGACACAACGACGGGATCGCCTTCGCGAAACTTCGTCACGCCGGCGCCGAGCGCGGCGACGGTGCCGCTCATCTCGATGCCGGGGATCGTCGGCAGTGACGGCATCCACGGATACCGGCCGTCGCGCACCAGCTGGTCGGCGATGCCGATGCCGATCGAATGCGCCTTCACCAGCACCTGGCCGGGACCCGCCTCGGGGGTCGGAATCTCGTCGATCTGCAGGACCTCGGGTCCGCCGGTTTCGTGGAGCCTTGCGGCGCGCATGAAGTGCCTCCCTCGCTCGGGTTCGATTGCCCGTGTTCGAAAGGCAAGTTGCCCTACCGGCAGGGGCGGCGCAATCGGTCCGCCGTGGTTTTCGTGGCGGGAGCCTCAGGTCGCGCGCCGGCGTACGCCGGGAACCCGCACGCCGCTGGCCGGCCGCTCGAGCAGGACGCTGCGTCGGAACCGGTAGAGTTTCGCCGGTCGGCCGCCGGTCTCCTGCGTTACCTCGCCGGTTTCCTCGACCAGCCCCTGGTTCTGGACCAGGCGGCGGAAGTTGGGCTTGTGGAGCCGGATGCCTGCGAGCGCCTCGACCGTCTGCTGGAGCTGCAGGAAGGTGAAACGCGGCGACATCAGTTCGAACACGACGGGGCGATACTTGATCTTGCCGCGCAGGCGCGAGATGCCCGTGGCGAGTATCCGTCGATGGTCGGCCTCGAGCGAGTCCGCTTCCGCGATCACGGCCTCACGCGGGGCCCAGCAGGGCGCGCCATCGCGGTGCGCCTCGGGCACGAGACCGATCTCGTAGAGCAGCTCGTAGCGCTCGAGCGTGAGTTCCTCGTTCCAGGTGTCGCCCGATGCCCCGAAGGTCAGTTGCAGGCGTGCCTCGCGGGCGCGCCGTTCGTCGCGGGGCGCCTCTGCGATCCAGCCCGCGATGTGCGCGCGGATGCGGTCCAGGATCGCGGGTTCGCCGCTGCGCCAATCCTCCCAGGGGAAGTAGTGGTACCAGTCGGCCCATGTGCCGGTCTCGGCGCGCCGGGATCGGCTTTCGCGTGCCAGTGCGAGGTAGCCGACGGAGAGCGCGCGCACCGGCAGCCCGCGTGCGCTGGCGTGCCGGTTGGTGTCGCCGAAGGTGTAGAGCTGCTCGACATAGCCGAGGCGCTCGCCGGTCAGTGTCTTGACCCGGGCGCGGAGCCCGGCCTCGAGGGTGCGATGCTCGGACTCGAGCGGGCCGGAGGGGAGGGCGGCGGGGCGCGAAGATCCGTCTTCGCGGACCAGGACGCGCGGCCCGTTGGAGGATGCCGCCACGATGACGGCGCTGAGCTCCACCGAAACGGCTTCCTGTCCGGCGTTCGTCCGGGCGCGCGGTCGCGATGGCGTGGCTCGGTTCAAGGCGTATCCGTTCCGACAGCTGGCACCGGCGGGAGTCATATCCGTTTCGGGCCGCCGCGTCACATGGCCGGGTGACAGCGCCGTGTCGCGCTGGCGGCTCAGCCGGCCTCGCGCGGCGCCATGGATCGAACCAGGCGCGCCCCGTCAGCCGACAGGCTTTGCCAGGACCCGCCGTTCAGCTCGAAGACCGCTACGCCGGCGGTGGGGAAGCCCCGCAGCAGGTCGCGCATTGCGCCGGGGTCGGGGTCCGGACCCGCGAGCATGCGCGCCAGTTCCTCGATGCCCGGATTGTGGGCGACGACGATCGCGGTTTCGGTGTCGTCGGGCAGCGCCTCGATTTGGGCGAGCAGCGTGCCGGGCGAGGCAAGGTAGAGCGCGCTTTGGATGTCGGCGGGAATGTCCGCGCCGAGTTCCGTGCGCAGATGCTCCCAGGTCTGGCGCGTGCGCAAGGCCTGCGAGACCAGTGCCCGGTCGGGAACCAGGTCTTGCGCGACCAGCCATTCCGCGACGTGGCGCATGGTCATGCGGCCGCCATTCGACAGGGCACGGTCGATATCGTCCTGGTCGTCGGCGCGCCACTCGGACTTGGCGTGACGCATCAGCAAGAGGCGTTTCATCGGCTCGCGTTCGATGTTTCGTTTGTTTGCGTGACTTTAGCGAAAGTGCCTGACTCGCGCATGCCGCGGGTGCACGTACCGGCGCCAATATGTTTTGTGCACTGCAACAGTTTCGGTTGACTTGGATGCCCCGCAGACGATCTTTTAACCGGCGTCGTTGACATGCGATTCGGATGGCATTTGTTCCGTCCCGCAGCGTCTACGAACCGGTTGTGAAAAAGCTGTCCGCACAGGTCAAAAAAGCGTTTGACTTGCTCGATAAGCGGACGTACAACCCGGCCTCGCTGACCGGTTGGGGTCTGGCCCCGGTCGGAAAGCTCTGCAAAA
>JAYOFO010000007.1:0-68604 GCA_038117265.1 Rhodospirillaceae bacterium | reverse complement strand
GGCTTGGCGATGCCGACGGTGGCGGGTGCCGGGGGGACCGGGTCGGGCGAAAAGGCTAGCATCGCACCGACGACCAGCACCACCGCGGCGACCGCGCCGGATGCGACGAGCCCCAGCCGCGAATGCGGCGACCGCGAACCCGCCGCCTTCGCGCGGCGCGCGGACGCCTTCTTCGATGCCTGCGGTCTGCGCGCGGGTTTACGCGCCATGGCTGTGCCTGCCTGTCCTGTGCGTGTCCGGCGAATAGGCCCGGCGATTACGGCAGGCTTATGACAGATTCGCCCGCGTCGCGTCCGCGGCATTGGCCCCGGGCACCCGCGCGCCGCCGCTTTGCCGCCCCCCGCTTCGCTGTTATAAGTCACGCCCATCCGGCGCGGCCAGGCCCGCCGGAGCGGTCGAAGGAACGGCGGGCAACCTGTTGAGATGTTTCTGTTAATCGACAATTACGACAGCTTCACGTTCAACCTCGTCCACTTTCTAGGCGAGCTGGGGGTGACGTGCGACGTGCGGCGCAACGACACGCTGTCGGCCGACGACGCGCTGGCGCTCGCGCCCGAGGCCATCGTCATCTCGCCCGGCCCGTCGGACCCCAACCATGCCGGGATCTGCCTCGAACTGGTCGCGCGGGCCGCGGCGGCCGGCGTGCCGGTGCTCGGCGTCTGCCTCGGCCATCAGACCATCGGCCAGGCCTTCGGCGGCCGCATCGTGCGGGCACCCGAGCCGATGCACGGTAAGGTCGACCGGGTCCGCCACAACGGCACCGGCCTGTTCCGCGGACTCACGAACCCGCTGGAGGCGACGCGCTATCACTCGCTGATGGTGGCGCGCGAGGACCTGCCCGGCTGCTTCGAGATCACGGCCGAGACCGCCGACGGCGTGATCATGGGGCTGTCGCACCGCGACCTGCCGATCCACGGGGTGCAGTTCCATCCCGAGAGCATCGCCACGGAAGCCGGGCACGACCTGCTGGCCAACTTCATCGAGCTCGCCACCGGCAAGCCCGTCGAGGCGTTCGGCGAGGACACCCGCGCCGGGGAGATGATGGCCCTATGACCGGCGACATGAACGACCTCAAGCCGCTGCTCGCCAAGGTCGCGGACGGAACCACGCTCGGCGTCGACGAGGCCGAGACGGCCTTCGACATCATCATGTCGGGCAACGCGACCCCGGCCCAGATCGGCGCGTTCCTGATGGCGCTGCGCTTGCGCGGAGAGACGGTCGACGAGATCACCGGCGCGGCGCGCACCATGCGCGCCAAGGTCAACGGCATCGATGCGCCCGAGGGCGCGATCGACATCGTGGGGACCGGCGGCGACGGCATGGGCACGCTGAACATCTCGACCGCCTCGGCGATCGTCGTGGCGGGCTGCGGCGTCCCCGTCGCCAAGCACGGCAACCGGGCGCTGTCGTCCAAGACCGGTGCGGCCGACGTGCTGACCGCGCTGGGCATCGACATCGAGGCCGACTTCGCGCTGGTCCGCGAATCCCTGTGGGAGAACCATCTCGGCTTCCTGATGGCGCCGCGCCACCACTCGGCCATGCGCAACGTCGCCGGCCCGCGGGTCGAGCTGGGCACCCGCACCATCTTCAACATCCTGGGCCCGCTGTCGAACCCGGCGCTGGTGAAGCGCCAGATGACCGGCGTCTTCGCCCCGCAATGGACCGAGCCGATGGCCCGCGTGCTGGGCAATCTGGGGCTCGAACGCGCCTGGGTGGTGCACGGGTCGGACGGCTCCGACGAGCTGACGACGAGCGGTCCGTCGCGGGTCTCGGAACTCAAGGACGGCGCCGTGACCACCTATGAGGTGACGCCCGAGGATGCCGGCCTGCCGCGGGGCACGCTGGACGAGATCAAGGGCGGCGATTCCGAATACAACGCTGCGGCGATCCGCGACCTGCTGGACGGCGCCGACAACGCCTTCCGCAACGCCGTGCTGCTGACCGCCGCCGGCTCGCTGATGATCGCGGGCAAGGCCGACGAACTGAAGGCCGGCGCGGCAATCGCCGCCGAGGCGATCGATTCCGGCGCCGCCAAGGCCTGCCTCGCCCGCCTCGTCGAGATCACCAACCGGGGCGGCCGACCATGAGCGACGTCCTGCGCAAGATCTGCGACGACAAGCGCGACCATGTCGCGGCGTGCAAGGCGGCGACGCCGCTGGCCGCGCTGGAGGCGCGCGCGAAGGACGCCGGGCCGACCCGCGGCTTCGCGGCGCGCCTGGCCGAACGCGCGGCGGCCGGCCGCTTCGGGCTGATCGCCGAGGTCAAGAAGGCGAGCCCGTCCAAGGGCCTGATCCGCATCGACTTCGACCCGCCGGCGATCGCGCGCGCCTACGAGCAAGGCGGCGCCACCTGCATGTCGGTGCTGACCGATGCGCCCTACTTCCAGGGCTGCGACGCCGATCTGGTCGCCGCCCGCGCCGCGGTGTCCCTGCCCGTCATCCGCAAGGACTTCATGATCGATCCCTACCAGGTGACGGAGGCGCGCGCGTTGGGCGCCGACTGCATCCTGCTGATCATGGCCGCACTGGACGACGCCCAGGCCGCCGAGCTTGCCGCCGCCGCCCACGAATGGGGCATGGACGTGCTGGTCGAGGTGCACGATGCCGCCGAGCTCGACCGGGCGCTCGACGTCGACGGCGACCTGGTGGGAATCAACAACCGCAACCTCAAGACGCTCGATGTGGACCTGGCCACGACCGAGGAACTCGCGCCGCGCGTCCCGTCAGACCGGGTGCTGGTGTGCGAGAGCGGGCTGTTCACCCCCGACGATCTGATCCGCATGTCGAAGGTGGGCGCGCGCTGCTTCCTGATCGGCGAGAGCCTGATGCGCCAGGACGACATCGCCGGCGCCGTCCGCGACCTGCTGGCGCCCGGCGAGACTCTGGCCAGGAGCGCCTAGGAACGCCGCCATGTCGGACAAGCTCACCCACATCGATGCCGACGGCAACGCCCGCATGGTCGACGTCTCCGACAAGGAGGTCACCCGCCGCACCGCGACGGCGGGATGCAGCGTCATCATGCAGGCCGAGACCATCGCCCTGATCCGCGACGGCTCGGTCAAGAAGGGCGACGTGCTGTCGGTCGCACGGCTCGCCGGCATCATGGGCGCGAAGAAGACCTCCGAGCTGATCCCGCTCTGCCATCCGCTGCTGATCAACAAGGCCGACGTGGAACTGTCCATCGATGCGGCCCGCAACGCCGTCGACATCGCCGCCACCGTGCGCGTCGACGGCAAGACCGGGGTCGAGATGGAGGCACTGACCGCCGCCACCGTGGCCGCGCTGACCGTCTACGACATGGTCAAGGCGGTCGACCGCGGCACGCGGATCACCGACGTGCGCCTGCTGCACAAGGCGGGCGGCAAGTCGGGCACCTACGAGGCGGAGTGATGGCCCCGCGCGCGCTGATGCCCGTCGCCGAGGCGCGCCAGCGCATCCTCGCCGACCTGCCGGCGATGGGGTCCGAACAGGTCGCCCTGACCGAGGCCCACGGCCGGGTGCTGGCCGAGGACGTGGCGGCCCGCCTGACCCAGCCGCCGCTGGCGGTCTCGGCCATGGACGGCTACGCCGTGCGCGCCGCCGACGTGCAGCGTGTGCCCGTCGACCTCGCGGTCGTCGGCGCGGTCCCCGCCGGCGGCTTCCACGCGGGCACGGTCGCGGCCGGCCAGGCGGTGCGCATCTTCACCGGCGCGGCGCTGCCCGCCGGCGCCGACGCCATCGTCATCCAGGAAGACACGGACCGAAACGGCGACATGGTCACCGTCCGCGAAAGCGCGGAGGCGGGCAACTATGTCCGCGAGGCCGGGCTCGACTTCGCCGAGGGCGACGTGCTGCTGCGTGCGGGCACGATCCTGTCGGCCCGGGACATCGGGCTCGCCGCGGCCATGAACCATCCCTGGCTGCAGGTCCGCCGCCGGCCGCGCGTGGCGCTGCTGGCGACGGGCGACGAGATCCACCTGCCGGGCGAGAAACTGGGGCCGACGGGCATCGTCAGCTCCAACACCTTCGCGCTGGAGGGGCTGATCCGGGCGGCGGGCGGCGAGCCGGTGACGCTGGGCATCGCTGCGGACGACCGCGCCTCGATCCGCGCGCTGGCCGAAAACGCGCGCGGCGCCGACATGCTGGTGACGACCGGCGGCGCATCGGTCGGCGAGCATGACCTGGTGCAGGACGCGCTGGGCGACATCGGCCTCGCGCTCGACTTCTGGCAGATCGCCATGCGCCCCGGAAAGCCGCTGATGTTCGGCCGCCTCGGCGCCACGCCGATGCTGGGATTTCCGGGCAACCCGGTCTCCTCCATGGTCTGCGGCGTGCTGTTCCTTGCCCCCGCCCTGGCGCGGATGCTGGGCACCGGCGCGACCGAGCCGGTGCGCGAGACCGCCATCCTCGGCGTCGACCTCGAGGAAAACGACCGGCGCGAGGATTATCTGCGCGCCACCCTGAGCCGCGATGGCGGCGGCCGGCTGGTCGCCACCCCCTTCCCCGTGCAGGACAGCTCGATGTTCTCGCGGCTGGCGGCGTCGGACTGCCTGGTCGTCCGCGAGCCCCACGCGCCGGCGGCGAAGGCGGGCGAGACGGTCGCGTTCGTGCGGTTCGGCGGCGGTCCGGCGCGAATCTGACGTGCCGCCGACCACCGACTTGTGTCGAAACGGCACATCCGCTTGACGACGCAAAAGAACATCCCTAGAACATGTGTCGATGTTAGCGTTTTGTTCTAAATGTAGCTGTACAACCGCACGTAGAACGGACGGTACCGAAGCGGAACGGGTTATGGGGGCCCTGACACATGTTGACGCGTAAGCAGCACCAGCTTCTCACCTTCATCAACGAGCGCCTGAACGCGACGGGCGTCTCGCCCTCGTTTGACGAGATGAAGGACGCGCTGGGCCTGAAATCCAAGTCCGGCATCCACCGCCTGATCACCGGGCTGGAAGAACGCGGCTTCATCCGCCGCCTCGCCCACCGGGCGCGCGCGCTCGAGGTGCTGCGCCTGCCCGACGAGACCGGAGTCGCGGGAATCGGCGGCGCAGCGGCCGGCGGCAATGGAAACGTCGCCGCACCGGAACGTTTCGCACCGCAGGTGATTCAGGGCGGCCGCAATCCGAATGCCCCGCCGATCAAGGCCCCGTCCGAGATCACCGGCCCCGACACCGGGTCCGGCGCGGGTGCCGGCAGCGAGATCGAGCTGCCGCTGCTGGGCAAGATCGCGGCGGGCACGCCGATCGAGGCGCTGCGCGACCCGACCCGCCATGTCGGCGTGCCGCCCTCCATGATCGGGCGCGGCGAGCATTTCTGCCTCGAGGTCGAGGGCGATTCGATGGTCGATGCCGGCATCCTCGACGGCGACACGGTCATCATCCGGCGCGGCGACACGGCCGACAACGGCGCGATCGTGGTGGCGCTGGTCGAGGGCCAGGAGGTCACCCTGAAGCGGCTGCGCCGGCGCAACAACTCCGTCGCGCTGGAGGCCGCCAACCCCGCCTACGAGACCCGCATCTTCGGGCCCGACCAGGTGACGGTCCAGGGCGAGCTGGTCGGGCTCATCCGCCAGTACTGAGCCGCACGACAGGGGGTGCGCTCGGCGGCGAACGGGCCCGCAAGACGCGCGGCCAGCGTGGCGGCGGGCTTGGCCGCCGGCGATGCTGTCGTGTACGAAACTATGGCGTTCGGTTGCAAAGCGTCGGCCGCAGGGCCGGTCCCGTCAAGCGGCGTCGCGTCGCAAGAGCGTCATGGGGAGGTGCGGCATGGCAACAGGCGATCATTCTTGGATCGGGCGCGGAAAGGCCCGGATCGCGCGGCTCGGCGACCGGCTGGTGTTCTAGATCGACGGTGTCGCGACCCGGACCGGCCCGACAAAGGCCGAAATCCGGCCCCTGATCCGCAAGGAATACCGCGCGCTGGGCGCCTCGTTCGCGCCCTTCGAGGCCGTCATCTGGATCGAGGCCCCGTGGTCCGACCCGGTGCGGCGCAAGCGCATCGATGCCGACAATGTCGCCAAGGCCGTGCTCGACGCGCTGACCGGCGTGGTCTGGCGCGACGACAGCCAGGTCCTGCGCCTGCGCGTCGAGAAGGTGGACGCCCGGCGCGAGCGTGTCACCGTCGCGGCCGGCCCGTGCGTGGCGGGCGACGGCGACGCGCTGGCCCGCCTGCGCGCCCGCATCGACGGCGCGGCTTGACGCCCGAGACGGGCCCGTTCATACGGAGCCCCGCAAGCCACAGAAGGTATTGATGACTGTCGTTACCCGTTTCGCCCCCTCGCCCACTGGTTTCCTGCACATCGGCGGGGCGCGCACCGCGCTGTTCAACTGGCTATACGCGCGCCACCATGGCGGCGAATTCACCCTGCGCATCGAAGACACCGACCTGAAACGGTCGACCGACGAGGCGATCGCGGCGATCTTCCACGGGCTCGAGTGGCTCGGCCTCGACTGGGACCGCGAGCCGGTCTTCCAGTCGCGCAACGCCGACCGCCACCGCGCGGTCGCCGAGCAGCTGCTCGCCGAGGGCAAGGCCTACCGGTGCTATTGCGCGCCCGAAGAACTGGCCGAGATGCGCGAAAACGCCCGGACATCGGGCGGTTCGACGCGAATCTATGACGGCCGCTGGCGCGACCGTGACCCGGCCGACGCGCCGGCGGGCATCGATCCGGCGATCCGCATCAAGATGCCGCTGACGGGCGATACGACGATCGCCGATATGGTCCAGGGCGAGGTCACGCGGACCAACGACACGCTCGACGATTTCATCATCCTGCGCTCGGACGGCACGCCGACCTACATGCTGGCCGTCGTCGTCGACGATCACGACATGGGCGTGACCCATACGATCCGCGGCGACGATCACCTGAACAACGCGTTCCGGCAGCACCATTTGTTCGCGGCGTGCAGCTGGGAAACCCCGAAATTCGCCCATATCCCGCTGATTCACGGGGCCGATGGGACGAAACTGTCGAAACGCCACGGGGCGCTGGGGGTCGAGGCCTATGCGGAGATGGGAATTCTGCCCGCCGCGATGCGCAACTACCTGCTTCGGCTCGGCTGGTCGCACGGCGACGACGAGATCATCGCGACCGAACAGGCGATCGAATGGTTCGACCTCGATTCCGTCGGCCGCTCGCCCGCCCGGTTCGACATGGACCGGCTGCTCAACCTGAATGCGCACTACCTGAAGAACGGCGACCCTGCCGCGCTGACGGCCGACGTGATGGCGCGCGCCGGCGGGGCCACGGGCAAAAGTCTTTCTCCGGACGCGGAAGCGCGGCTCGTGGCCGGCGTCCCGGGCCTCGCGCAACGCGCCAATACATTGGTCGAACTATCTGAAATATCTTCATTATACCTGTACGATGCGCCGCTGGAGATGAACGAGAAGGCGCAGGCCGCCCTGGCCGATCCCGAGGCACGCGCCCGGCTCTCCGCGCTTGCCGATGCGCTGGAAAACCTTAAATTATGGGACGAGGCCGAACTCGACCGGTTGGTGCGCGAATTCGCGGAAACCCACGACCTGAAGCTCGGCCAGGTCGCGCAGCCGCTGCGGGCCGCACTCACCGGCAGCAACGTCTCGCCGGGGATTTTCGAGGTCATGGCGGTGCTCGGGCAGGTGGAAACGCTGGCCCGCCTCGCGCACGCGACCGCCTGATTTTTCGACCCGTTCCGGGTCCGCTGTATGCGATTGCCGAATGTCTGCTCGGTGATTAGAGTGCAGCGCAACATAAGCACTGGCTCGCCGGGCATGCCGTTGGCCGCATGCATCCGCGCGTATTCTCGGGGGAGTATATTTCCATGAGCGAAGCGAAGGTCGCGGACACCGCGAAGCTGACGATCGGCGACAAGACGGTCGAACTGCCGATCCTGGAAGGCACCGAAGGCCCGCGCGTCGTCGATGTGCGCCGGCTGTATGCCGAAACCGGCATGTTCACCTACGACCCCTCCTACACCTCCACCGCGAGCTGCGATTCCTCGCTGACCTACATCGACGGCGAGGTCGGCATCCTGCGCCACGGCGGCTACACGATCGAGGACCTGGCCGACCAGAGTTCGTTCCTCGAGGTCTGCTACCTGCTGCTGCACGGCGAATTGCCGAACAAGGCCCAGAACCACGCGTTCGTGGACACCATCACCAAGCACACGATGATCCACGAGCAGCTGCAGTATCTGTTCCGGGGATTCCGGCGCGACGCGCATCCGATGGCGGTGCTGATCGGCGTGGTCGGCGCGATGTCGGCCTTCTATCATGACTCCACCGATATCAACGATCCGCATCAGCGCCTGATCGCGTGCCACCGCCTGATCGCCAAGATGCCGACGATCGCGGCCATGGCCTACAAATACTCAGTCGGCCAGCCGTTCGTGTATCCGCGCAACGACCTGAACTATGCCGAGAACTTCCTGCACATGACGTTCAGCGTGCCGGCCGAGGAGTATCACGCCAGCCCGGCCATCGTGAGCGCGATGGACAAGATCTTCATCCTGCACGCCGACCACGAGCAGAACGCCTCGACCTCGACGGTCCGCCTGGCCGGCTCGTCGGGTGCGAACCCGTTCGCCTGCATCGCGGCGGGCATCGCCACCCTGTGGGGGCCAGCCCATGGCGGCGCCAACCAGGCCGTCCTCGAGATGCTCGAGCAGATCGGCGACAAGAATAACATCCCCGAGTTCCTGGAGCGCGCCAAGGACAAGGACGACCCGTTCCGCCTGATGGGCTTCGGCCACCGGGTCTACAAGAACTACGACCCGCGCGCCGGCGTGCTGAAGCAATCCGCCGACGAGGTGCTCGAAGAGATCGGCGTCAAGGACGACCCGCTGCTGGAACTGGCGCAGGAGCTCGAGCGGATCGCGCTGGAGGACGAGTATTTCGTCGACCGCAAGCTGTTCCCGAACGTCGACTTCTATTCGGGCATCATCCTCAAGGCGATCGGCTTCCCGACCAGCATGTTCACCGTGCTGTTCGCGCTCGCGCGCACCGTGGGCTGGATCGCCCAGTGGAAGGAGATGATCGAGGACCCCGGCCAGCGCATCGGCCGCCCGCGGCAGCTCTACACTGGCTACACCGCGCGCGACTACGTTCCGCTCGACAAGCGGTAGCCGGCGTGGCCCTGCGCAGGCAGGCGCGCGCGCCCAACGCCCGCCGGCAGTCGGGGCCGCTCTCGGTCGAGGATGGCTGGGCCCCGATAACGGGCCGGAATCTCACGGACACGCCGCCAACGGCGTTCCGCACCCGCTGGGTCGCCGCGCTCGTCTGCCTGGTGCTGCTGGTCGCGATCCTGTCGCTGGCCTGACCCGCGCGCTCAGGCCTTGCTGAAGGCCGTTCCGTCCTTGCGCAGGAAGTTCGGCTTGCGGTCGCGCACCTGGTTCGACATGTCGATGTCGGGATAGGTGACGTCCTCCTCGCGCGGGCGGTCGCCCACTTCGAGGACGAACGCATCGCGGTCCGACCGGTTCGCGATCGTGTGGCCGTTGGGACTGCCCGCCGGGAACCCGGCCGCCATGCCGGCCCTGAGCGGCGTTTCGCCCTCGTCCGTCACAAGCACCACATCGCCCTCGAGGACGTAGACGAACTCGTCCTGCCGCGAATGCCAGTGGCGCGCCGAGGACTGGCGGCCCGGCTCGATCCGCACGATGTTCACGCCATAGGCCTGCAGCCCCAGGGCGGGCGACAGCCGCCGGCGGTGGCGTCCGCGCACCAGCTCGTCATAGGGTGCCGGATAGGGGCTGGCGGATTCCTCCGGCAGGGTTGCCGGATCGATCACCATCTCGGACGCGGTGCGCTTGGTCTCGCTCATCCCATGCTCCCCGTCTCGATCAGCTCGATCTTGTAGCCGTCGGGGTCCTCGATGAAGGCGATGACGGTCGTCCCGTGCTTCATCGGTCCGGGCGCACGGGTGATGGTCACGCCCTCGGCCGCCAGCGTCTCGCAGATGGCATAGATGTCGGGAACGCCGACCGCGAGGTGCCCGAACCCGGAGCCGTGGGAATAGGGCTCGTCCTGGTCCCAGTTGCAGGTCAGTTCGATCACGGCCTCGCTGGCCTCGTCGCCATAGCCCACGAAGGTGTTGGTGAAGCGCCCGCCCTCGTAATCCTTATGGCGCAGCAGCCGCATGCCGAGCAGGCGCGTGTAGAAGTCGACCGACTTTTCCTGATCCTTCACCCGGATCATCGTGTGGAGCAGCCGATAGCCGCCTGAATCGCCCATGATGCACCCTCCTCCACCAAAACCCGTCCTGACCCGGTTTTACCGGCTCGTCGGGCCCGCGGCAATCGCACGCACGACGCGCGCGGCACGCGCGCTGGGGCGTTCGTCCTCGTCGCCCATCTCGCGCGCGACGCGTCCCGCCTCGGCGCCGATCGCCTTCCGGCGCTCGGGATCGCCGAGCAGGCCGATGACCGCTTGCGCGATCGGTTCGACGCGGCAGCGCGACTGCAGGAACTCGGGCAGGATTTCGCGGTCGGCGACGATGTTCACGATCGAGGCGTGGCGCACGCGAATCATCCGCCGCGCAATTTTGCCCGTCAGCCAGCCGATCCGGTACATCACCACGGTCGGCACGCCGGCCCGCGCCAGTTCCAGGGTGACCGTGCCCGAGGTCGCGAGCGCCAGGTCGGACGCGGCAAACGCGTCGTAGCGCTCGCCGGCCCCATCGACCAGGACGACGTTCCTCCCCAGACCGGCGACGAGCGCCTCGACGTCGCGGCGAACGTTCGGCGCGGCTGGCACGACCACGGTCAGCCCGGGATGCGCCGCGAGAATGTCGGCCATGGCGGCCCGCGCCACCGGGCCGATGCGCGCGATCTCGCCCCGCCGGCTGCCCGGCAGGAGACAGAGCACCGTGGCATCGGGGGCAATCCCGTGCCGGGCGCGGAAGGCCGCACCGTCGGCGGCATCGACCGCACCCTCGGCGACCGGATGGCCGACGAAGGTGCACGGCATGCCGGCGGCCTCGAACAGGGTCGGCTCGAACGGAAACAGCGCGAGCAGATGATCGAAATGGCGGCGGAACTTGCGCACGCGCCCCGCCCGCCAGGCCCAGATGGTCGGCGCGACATAGTGCACGCGCGGGCAATCGCGGGTCCGCAGGCGGCGGATCACGCCGAAGACGAAGCCCGGCGAGTCGATCGTCACGACGACATCGGGCGCGGCGCGCTCAATGTCCGCGGCGACCGCGCGCATGCGGCGCAGCAGGCGCGGAATGCTCGGCAGGACCTCGAAGATCCCCATGATCGACAGCTCGCCGTAGGGAAACAGGCTCGACAGGCCCGCGCGCTCCATCTCCGGGCCGCCGACACCCGAGACGCGGAGTTGCCCGTCACAGGACTCGCGCAGCGCGGCGATCAGCCGGCCGCCGATGACGTCGCCCGACGGTTCGCCCGCGATGATGTAGACGTGCAGCGGGGCTTCCGCGGAAGGCGCGGCCTCGGCGCTCATGACCCCGTGTCGTAGTCCGCAACGAAGGCGCCCGGACGTATCCCGACGACGAAGAGCCCTGCCGCGTCGGCCGTTTCGGTGACCGCGTGCCGGTCGAACACCAGGGTCGCCCCCGCACCCACGGCGATGCCCGCGAGCCCCGACGCGGTTGCCGCCGCGACGGTCTCGGGTCCAATCGCCGGCAGGTCGGCGCGCGTCTCCTGGCCCGGCTTGGCGAGCTTCACGAGCACCCCGCCCCGGCCCTCGCGGCGCAGCTCCGCGCAGCGCTCGATCAGCCGCCGCGTCCCCTCGGCCGCCTCGATCCCGAGCACGATCCCCTGCTGGACGACGACCGCCTGGCCGATGTCGAGCCGGCCGGTCTCGCGCAGTACGCGCACGCCCAGCGCGATGTCCTCGCGCGCGTCCCGGTCGGGTACGTGTTTCCCGAACGGCCCCTCGGGCGCCTTGAGGTCGGCGAGAACGGAGTCTGCCCCCACGACGCGAAATCCCTCTTCCTCCTCGAGCGTCCGCACGATCGCGCCGAGCAGGCCGTTGTCTCCCTTGTTCAGGAGCCCGCGCGCGAGAAACCGGGCGGCGCGGCGGTCGGGCCGCAGTTCGGCAAGCGTCGGGCGGCGCACCGGCCCCGCCATGACGATCTCCTCGACCCGTTCCGCGCGCAGGCGCCCCAGCGCCTCCTCGGCGGCCCCGAGCCGGACCCACGCGTGGGGGGCATCGCCGATGACGTCGGCATCCGCCTGCCCCTCGAACGCGACGACGAAGACCGGTCGGTCGGACACGCGGCAGGCCTCGATCAGGTATCCGGGCAGCGGGCCGCCGCCGGCGAGGATACCGAGCTTAGGCGCCATTCGAGGACTTGGGCTGCAGGATCGCGCGCGACGTGTTGTGACGCACGAATTCGACGATCTCCATGACGGTCTCGTTGTCGGCATAGAGCTGCACGACGTCCTCGAGGCGCTCCTGCATCGTGCCCTCCTGGGCGAACAGAAGGCGATAGGCCGTCCGCAAATCGTGGATGTCGTCGCGCGAGAAATTGCGCCGCTGCAGACCCACCAGGTTGAGGCCGCGCAGACGCGCACGGTCTCCCATGGCGGACCCGTAGGGGATCAGATCGTTCTCGACGCCCGACATCCCGCCGACCATGGCGTGGGCGCCGATCCGCACGAACTGGTGCACCGCCGCCAGCCCGCCGATGATGGCGAAATCGCCGACATGGACGTGCCCGGCCAGGGTCGCGTTGTTGGCCAGGATCACATGGTTGCCCACGATGCAGTCATGGGCGACATGTGCTGCGACCATGAACAGGCAGTCGTCGCCGACCCGCGTGATCAGGCCGCCGCCGGCCGTGCCCGGGTTCATGGTGACGTGTTCGCGGATCTTGTTCCGCGCGCCGATGACCAGTTCGGACGCCTCGCCCGCGAACTTCAGGTCCTGGGGCTGCAGCCCGATCGAGGCGAACGGGAAGATCTCGCTCTGCTCTCCGATCGCGGTGCGCCCGCCGACGACCACGTGGCTGTGCAGGCGAACGCCGTCGCCCAGCGACACCTGGCCACCGACCACGCAATAGGGACCGATATCGACATCCTTGCCGAGGGACGCGCCGTCCTCGATGACCGCCGTGGGATGAATCGACGCCATCAGGGATCCATGATCATTGCGGAATAGATCGCCTCGGCGACGGTCACGTCGCCGACCTTGGCGACGCCGCTGAACTTCCAGACATTGCCCCGGTTGCGCTGGATCGCGACGAACAGCTTCAGCTGATCGCCCGGAACGACGGGCTTGCGGAACCGCGCATTCTCGATGGTCATGAAATAGACGAGCTTGCCGAGCGCGTCTTCGCCCAGCGTCTCGACGACGAGCACGGCGGCCGTCTGGGCCATCGCCTCGATGATCAGCACGCCGGGCATGACGGGCCGAACCGGGAAATGGCCGAGGAAAAAGGGCTCGTTTATGGTAACGTTCTTGATGCCCGTCGCACTCTGACGCACGACGATGTCCTCGACCTTGTCGATCATCAGGAACGGCTGGCGATGGGGAATCATCTCCATCACCTCGAGGATATCGACGGCCTCGCGGGCGTTGTCGTTCGACTGGGCGTGTTCGACTTTCGAATCCATTGTTCGGCGACAGGCGCTCCCTACAAACCTAGGCCTTACGGTCCTTCGTCAGCTTGGCCAACACCGCCATCTGCCGAAAATACTCCCGCGCCTCGATGGCAGGGTTTCCGGCAAGTTTTGCGCCGGGCTCTGTGTCCCGCATGATGCCGCTGCGTGCGGCGAGCTGGGTTCCCGGCGCGATGGTGATGTGCCCGGCTACACCGGACTGCGCCGCAAGCACCACGAAATCCTTGAGCTCCGCACTACCCGCGACACCGGCCTGGGCCACGACGACACATCCGCGCCCCATGCGGACGTTGTGCCCGATCTGTACCAGATTATCAATCTTGCACCCGTCGCCGATGATCGTGTCGGGCCCGGCGCCGCGGTCGATCGTCGAGTTAGCGCCGACCTCGACATCGTTTCCGACAATGACCCGCCCCAGCTGCGGCACGTCGAGGTGGCCTTCGGGCGACATGGCGAAGCCGAAACCGCGCGTCCCGATGCGAACACCGGGATGAATCTGGCAACGCGCGCCGATCTCGCAATGGGACAGGCTCGCATTGCTGCCGATCACGGTGTCGGCGCCGACGGCAACACCGCGGCCGATCACGGCCCCGGCCTCGATGACGACGTTGGGCCCGAGGATGGCGCCGGACTCGACAACGGCGGCCGGCCCGATCGAGACGTTCGCGCCGAGCGTGGCATCGGGCGCCACATGTGCGCCGGAGTGCACCGTTCCGTCGCCACGCTCGACGGGATAGAACGCCGCCGCGACACGGGCGTAGGCGCGGTACGGGTCCTCGGCCACGATGAGCGCCATGCCCTCCGGCGCGCGTTCGACGAACTCGGGCGCCACGACGCAGGCCGCCGCCCCGGACGCCAGGAAGGCATCGACATATTTTCGGTTGTCGAGAAAGCTCAGATGCTGCGCGCCGGCCACCGACAAAGGCGCGACGTCGGACAGGACGAGGTCGGGATCGCTGCCGTCGGCCAGCTCACCACCCGCGATCCCGGCGAGTTCGGCCAGGCGGAACGGACCTCTCGCGGAAAAGAAACGCGGGTCGGCCATCGCAGCGCTACTTCTTGCCGGGTTCGGCGGGATCCTTGCGCTCGAGCGCCATCTCGACTTCCGACAGGCGGGCATTGAGGCGCTTCAACGCTTCTTCCGAGATATTGTAGGAATCGATGGCGACCACGATCTGCGAGCGCGGCAGGACCAGGTTCACCCCGATCTCCTCGGCCAGCTTGCCGATCTCCTCGAAAAGGACACGCTGGGTAAGCTGCATGGTCTGGGCCATGCCGCGATCGATGGTCTGGCGCAGGGCGCGCGCGCGCTGCTGCAGCTGTGCGGCCCGTTCCTGCAGCGCCTGGCGCCGCTCGGCATAGACCTCCGGCGTCAGGAGCGTGCGCTGCTGCCGCAGCGCCTCTTCCTCGGCGCGAAGCTTTTCTTCCTCGGCCGCTATGGTCTGCTGGAGGTCGCCCGCAATCTGGTCGATCTGGGTTCGCGCCGACTGCACGGCCAGCGACTGGCTCATGATCACCTCGATATCGACGATGGCAATCGACGGCACCGGCGGCTTCAGAGATTTAGGCTTGTCTTGGGCGTCCGCCCCCGTCGCAACGAGAAGCGCCACGATGAGCGACAACGCTATTGCGATCTGTTTGCTACGCATGGATGAACTCCGTTAGAACCGTGTTCCGAAGCTGAACGCAAAGAACTCGGTTTCGTCGTACTCTTCCTTCTTCACGGCGCGCGCGAGGTCGACACGAACCGGCCCCGCCGGCGACGCCCAGGCTAGGCCGATGCCGACCGACGCGCGAATCGACGAATCGTCGGCGATGTTGGGGAACGGATCGTCGGCGCCCCACGAACTGCCGAAATCGCTGAAGATAGCGCCCCGGATGTCGAATTCTTCGGGCAGGCCGAGCGGGAAGCCGACTTCTGCCGATCCGCGATAGAATTTGGTGCCGCCGAGCGCATCGTCGGTCTGCAGGTCGCGCGGCGAGACGCCGCCGACCTCGAAACCGCGCAGGCGCTTGCCGCCCAGGAAGAAGCGATCCGAGACCCGAATATCGTCGCCGTCGAGTTCCGTCAGCAACCCCACTTCCCCCAGCACGCCCATGACCAGGCCGGTGCCGAAGAGCGGCGTGAAGAAGCCGCTGCCGACCTCGTTCTTCAGGAACCGCTCGGAGCCGCCAAAACCGGCCAGGTTGACGCCGTAGCTCACGAAATAGCCGTCCGTCGGATTGAACCGGTTGTCGCGCCTGTCGTACATGAACTCGTTTCCAAGCGACGACGTCGTGAACTTGCCCTGCTGGGCGCGGATGGCCGGCGACGCCGTCGCCGAGATATCGGTGATTTTGTCCTGCTTCAGGGTATAACGCGCGGTGTGCCGCAGGTTGGGCGCGAGCTGGTAGCCGGCGCGCAGAACGAAACCGAGTTCGTCCTGCTCGAACGAGCTCCGCGCGTCGAAGTCGGTGGTCCGCACGAACAGATCGAAGCCTGCCGCCAGCTCGCGGTCGAGTAAGTACGGCTCGGTAAAGCTCAGGTCGATCTGCTGCTGCTTGGTCGCCAGGGTCGTGCTGATGCGCAGATCCTGGCCGCGCCCGAGCAGATTGCGCTCGCGGATCGACAGGTCGGCCAGGGCGCCGGCCTCCGACGAGAACCCGGCACCGATCATGAGTTCGCCCGTCGATTTCTCCTCGACGTTCACCGTCACGACCGTCCGGTCGGTGGCGGAGCCGGGAGAGTTGTTCACGTCGACCCGGGAGAAGAAGCGCAGGTTCTGCAGCCGCTGGCGTGTCCGGCGCAGGCGCGCGGTGTTGAAGGCGTCGCCTTCCACAATCGAGAACTCGCGCCGGACCACCTCGTCCAGCGTGCGCACATTGCCGCTGATGTCGATCCGCTCGACGAAGACCCGCGGGCCATCGCGCACCTCATAGGTGACGTCGATCTTGCGGTCGTCGCGGTTGCGGTTGACCCGCGGGCGCACGTCGACGAACGCGAACCCCCGCTCCCCCAGGGAGTCCGTGATCGACTGGACCGTCGATTCCACTTCCTCGGCGTTGTAGGTCTCGCCCGGCTCCGAGGCGATCAGCCCCGAAAGGTCCTGCCCCTCGACCCCGCGCAGCTGGCTCGCAACATCGAGCGTGCCGAAACTGTAGAGCGGCCCCTCGTCGACGGTGAAGGTGACGATGAAATCCTCGCGGTCGTCGGTCAGTTCCGCGATCGCCGAGACCACGCGGAAGTCGGCAAACCCCTCGGACAGGTAGAACCGGCGCAACAGCTCGCGGTCGAACGACAGGCGGTCCGGGTCGTACGTGTCGTTCGAGCTGAAGATCTTGTAGAACGTCGTCTCGACGGTCTGGATGACTTCGCGCAGGTCGCCGTCGGAAAACTCCCGGTTGCCGATGAAATTGATCGCACGGATGCCCGTACGCTCTCCTTCGTTGATCTCGAAGACCAGATCGACCCGGTTCTCCGGCAGCTGGATCACCTTCGGATCCACGGTCGCCGCGAACCGGCCCGACCGCCGATAGATGTCGAGCAGTCGCTGCACGTCCGTCTGCACCTTGGTCCGCGTATAGACCACGCGTGGGCGCAAGGTGACTTCCTCGGTTAAGGCGTCGTCGTCGATCTTGCGATTTCCCTCGAACGCGATGCGGTTGATGATCGGGTTCTCGACCACCTGCACGATCAGCGCGTCGCCCTCGCGGCGCAGGGAGACATCAGCGAACAGGCCGGTGTTGAAGAGGTTCTTGAGGGATTCGTCGACCTTGGCCGCATCGTAGGTTTCGCCCGGCTTGATCTGCATGTAGGCGTTGACGGTCGACGGGTCGATGCGCTGGGTGCCGAGCACCCGGATTTCATCGACGGTACCGCCCGCATGCGACTGCGCCATCGCCGCGGTGCCGGCGAACGAAATCGGAACCGCGCCCAGCAACAGGGCGAGAAACCATGCGAACTTGCCAATGCGGGATATCACGCGCCCGTCCCAGTCCTGTCGGCCGCCCGTTTTTCTTTTCGGTCAAAGCCTTAGAGGCTAGGTGATCAGCGATACAATCCGCTGGACGACCGGCAGTCGGGCGATGTCGTTGAATGTCGCGAATAGCATGAGGCCGAGGACGAAAACCAGCCCGATTTTGAGACCGAGCTCCTGGGCCCATTGCCGGGGCGGGCGCCGGAAAAGCGCCTCGTAGGCATAAAACAGCAGATGCCCGCCATCGAGGAGCGGAATCGGCAGCAGATTGATCAGCCCGAGATTGATGGAAAGAAACGCCGCGAAGATCACAAGCGTGGAGATTCCGGCATCTGCGGCGCTGTCCGACATCTGTGCGATTCGCACGGGACCGCCCAGTTCCTTGGCGCTGCGGTCGCCGCCCACGATCTGTCCGATCGCCGTCACGGTCACCGAGATCAGGCGCAACGTCTCGCGCACCGCCTGCCATCCCGCGCTCGCGATATCGTGACGCTCGAACGCCCGCTCCAGACCGCGCACGCCGAGGACACCGATTCGCGCCTCGTCGCCGAGTCCGTCGGGCAGCACGCTCACGCCGGGCGTCGCCGACAGGACGACCCGCTGCCCGGCGCGTTCGACGACGACCTCGACGGGAATCCCGGGATGCAGGCGGATCAGCTGCTGCACCTCCTCGAACCGCGCGATCGAGCGCCCGGCCACCTCGACGAACACATCGTCGGCCAGGATGCCGGCCGCCTCCGCGGCGGATCCGGGCACCACCTGCGACACCTTGGCCGGCGTGAAGGGTTGCCCGACCGTCGCGAACAGGCCGGTGAAGATGAGGATGGCGAACAGGAGGTTTGCGAGCGGCCCCGCCGCAACGATCGCCGTTTTCTGGGACAGTTTCTTCGACAGGAACGCGACCTCGCGCTCCTCGGCCGTCATTTCGGCCCCGTCATTGTCGGGCCCGAGGTCGCTCTGGCCGAACATCTTCACATAGCCGCCGAACGGGATCAGGCTGAACTTCCAGCGCGTCCCGGCCTTGTCGGTAAAGCCGAAGAGCTCGCGGCCGAACCCCACCGAGAACACCTCTACGCGGACTCCGGCCCGGCGCGCAAACCCGTAGTGGCCGAACTCGTGAACGAACACGAGCGGCGTCAGGACCACCAGGAACCAGAATATCGTCTCGACGATGCCGCCCATCGCGATTCGCTCCTCTGCCGCGCTAGCCGAGCATGGCGCGCAAAGCTTGAAGTGGCGTTAAAGGATCGATTTTACAAGCGTTTCCGCGATTCTGCGGCTCTCGGAATCGAGCGCGCGGAAGTCTTCGAGCGAAGCCACCGCATGCGATGCGACGGCCTCCAGCGTGCCTTCGACAATCGCCGCGATATCCAGGAATCCGATCGCGCCGTCGAGGAAGCGCTCCACGGCCACCTCGTTCGCCGCGTTCAGGACGACGGGCGCACCGCGCCCCTCGGCCAATGCCGCGCGCGCCAGCCCGAGCGCGGGAAAACGCGCGAGGTCGGGCGGCTCGAACTCCAGCGCGCCGATGGCGGCGAGGTCGAGGCGCGCGGCCGGCGTCTCCATGCGCGCCGGCCAGGCCAGGGCGTGCGCGATGGGCACGCGCATGTCGGGTGTCCCCATCTGTGCCAGCACCGAGCCGTCGACATAGGCGACCATGGAGTGCACAACCGATTGCGGGTGGACCAGGATCTCGATGTTCGGCTCGGCCACGGGGAACAGGTAGGCCGCCTCGATCAGCTCCAGCCCCTTGTTCATCATGGTCGCGGAATCGACCGAAATCTTGCGCCCCATCGACCAGTTGGGGTGGGCCACCGCCTCGTCGGGCGTCGCCGCCGCCATGCGTTCGCGCGACCAGGTGCGGAACGGGCCGCCCGATGCGGTGAGGATCAGCTTCTCGACGTCGGCCGCATTCTCGTTCTCGAAGACCTGGAAGATGGCGTTGTGCTCGGAATCGAGCGGCAGCAGCGTGGCGCCGGCGCGCCGGCGCTCGGCGAGCACCAGATCGCCCGCGCAGACCAGGCTCTCCTTGTTGGCCAACGCAACAGCGGTTCCCTGACGGATGGCGGCGAGCGTGGCGCCGAGCCCGGCGGCGCCGACGATGCCCGCCACGATCAGGTCGGCCGGCCGCGCGGCCGCCTCGACCAGCGCATCGGCACCGAAAACGACCTCGGTGCGCCCTGCCCCGGCCAGCATGTCCGACAGCGCCTGGCCGGCCGCATGATCGGAGAGCGCCGCGACCTCGGGCTCGAACTCGCGCACCAGTGCCGCCAGATCGCCGGCGCTGGTGTGGGCCGTCAGCGCCACCACCTCAAACCGGTCGCGGTTGCGCCGCACCAGGTCGAGCGTGCTGCTGCCGATCGAGCCGGTCGCGCCCAGGACCGAGATTCGGCGCGGCCGGGCCGCGCAGTCGTCGGGAAGGTCCGCCTGAATCAGCGCCATTGAACGAAATCCGTACCGATGAGCATGGCGACGAGAACCATCGCCGGCGCGGCGAACATTACGCCGTCGACCCGGTCCAGTACACCGCCGTGCCCCGGAATCGAGGCGCCCGAATCCTTAACGCCGAACCGGCGTTTCACCCAGGATTCGAACAGGTCGCCGGCCTGCGCCATCAGCGCGAGCGCGATCGCCACCAGGACGATCGGCTCGGCCGCGATATCGGCCCAGCGCGCGAAGGCGAATGCGCCGACCGCCGGGAACGCAAGCGCACCGCTCAGCCCGGCCCAGGTCTTGCCGGGGCTTACCAGCGGCGCAAGACGCGGTCCGCCGATGGTGCGGCCGACGGCATAGCCGCCGATGTCGGCCAGCCAGACCGCCACGAAGAGGAAGAACACCAGATCGGCACCGATGTCGGGCGCCGCGCGCAGCCAAATCAGCGCGAGCGCCGGCAGGCCCAGATGGACCAGCGCCGTCAATGCCCAGCGACGCTCGCCCCAGGGCGAGCCGAACGCCGCGAGGCCGATGAGCAGCGCCACGGCCAGCACCAGCAGCCCGGCCTGGGCCGAGGCGGCCTGCGCCGCCACGACGACGAACAAAGGTGCCGTCAGCAGCAGGGTGCCGATGCCGCGCCGCTCCAGCGCGGCCATGCCGCGCCACTCCGCGCCGGCGGCGAGCACCACCACGGCCACGAGCCCGGCGAACCAGACGTCGCCGAACCACACGGCGGCGAGCGCGACGGGTATCAGGACGAGCGCGGAGAGGGTTCGCAGGACGAGGTTGCTCGGTCCCTTCGCAGGCGCATCGTTGGGCGATGTCGCGTTCACGGGCTCAGCCGGCGAGCGCGCCGAATCTCCGTTCGCGCCGGTGGTATTCCGCGATGCACTGCTCGAGATGCACGCGCCCGAATTCGGGCCACAGCACGTCGGCGAAGACCAGCTCGGCATAGGCCGACTGCCAGAGCAGGAAATTGCTGATCCGCTGCTCGTTGCTGGTGCGGATCACCAGGTCGGGATCCGGCAGGTCATGGGTCCAGAGGTGCCGGGCGAACAGCTCCTCGTCGATGTCGGCCGGTGCGATCTCGCCGGCCACGGCGCGCGACGCCAGCGCACGCGCCGCCGCGGCGATGTCCTGGCGCCCGCCATAGCTGAGGGCTGCGGTCAGGTTGAGGCCGGTGTTGCCCGCCGTCATCCCCTCGGCCGCCTCGATCAGCGCGACGATATCGTCGGAGAAGCGGGCCCGGTCGCCGATCACGCGAATGCGGACGTTCCGGCGGTGCATTTCCGCCGTCTCGGCCTGCAGATAGCGCCGCAACAGGCCCATCAGGTCGCCGACCTCGCCGCTGGGACGGTTCCAGTTCTCGGAGCTGAACCCGAACAGGGTGAGGTAGCCGATGCCAATGTCCTCGGCGGCCTCGATCGTCCGCTGGACGGCGTCCGCCCCCTTCTTGTGGCCGGCCGTGCGCGGCAGGCCGCGTGCCTTCGCCCAGCGCCCGTTGCCGTCCATGATGATGGCGACATGGGCGGGAACGGCAGGGCTGGAGGCGTCGTCCATCGCGTCAGACCTGCATGATCTCCTGCTCCTTGGCGCTGAGCAGTTCGTCGATGGTGGCGATGTGCCGGTCGGTCAATTTCTGGATGTCGTCGCCGCGGGCGCGTTGCTCGTCTTGCGAGATTTCGCCGTCCTTCTCGAGCCGCTTCAGGGAATCCATCCCGTCCCGGCGCACGTTTCGGACCGCGATCCGCGCCTGCTCGGCATATTTCGCGGCGACCTTGGCCATCTCCTCGCGCCGTTCCTCGCTCAACTCGGGAATCGGGACGCGCAGCAGGTTGCCCTCGGTCTGAGGGTTCAGCCCCAGCTCGGAGTCCATGATCGCCTTCTCGACCGCCTTCACGTTGCCATTGTCCCAGACCTGGACCGTCAGCAACCGCGGCTCGGGCACGCTGATGGTGCCGATCTGGTTCATCGGCATCGAGGCCCCGTAGACCTCGACCGCGATGTTCTCGAGCAGCGCGGTCGACGCGCGCCCGGTCCGCAATCCCCCGAATTCGCGCTTCAGCGCGTCCAGCGCGCCGTCCATGCGGCGCTTGAGATCACCTTCGTCCGCAGACATCTAGCCCTCCCCGGTTACGATCGTGAACCGGCCCTGGCCTTCCAGGACCCGTTTCACCTCACCTGCGTTCTGGATGGAGAACACAATAATCGGAATGTCGTTCTCGCGGCAGAGGGTTATCGCCGCCGCGTCCATGACCTTCAGGTCGCGCTGCAACACCTCGAAATGGGTCAGGCGCTCGAAACGTTCGGCGTCCGGGTCGAGCTTCGGGTCCGACGCATAGACGCCGTCGACCTTGGTCCCCTTCATCAGGCAATCGCAGTTCATCTCCGAGGCGCGCAGCGCGGCCGCCGTATCGGTCGTGAAATACGGATTTCCGGTTCCCGCGGCGAAGATCACCACCCGGCCCTTTTCCAGGTGCCGGTCGGCGCGGCGGCGGATATAGGGCTCGCACACGGTCGCCATGGGAATCGCCGACAGGACGCGGGTCGGCACGTCGCGGGCTTCCAGCGCCGACTGCAGCGCCAGCGCGTTCATCACCGTGGCGAGCATGCCCATATAGTCGGCGCTCGCCCGCTCCATTCCCTGGGCCGCCACCGACACGCCGCGGAAGATATTCCCGCCGCCGACCACGAGGCAGAGCTCGAAGCCCTGGGCGCGGACCTCGGCGATGTCGCCGGCCACCCGGGCGACGGTCTCGGGGTCGAGGCCGAACTCCCCATCGCCCATCAGGACTTCGCCTGAAATCTTCAGGAGAACGCGTTTGTAGGGCGAATTGCCGCGCATCGTCGTGCCCGTCCCGGTTCCGGTTGGGGGCCTAGCCCGCGAGTTTCGCGACCTCGTCGGCGAAATCGTCGGTGCGGCGCTCGACGCCCTCGCCCAGCGTGAACCGGACGAACCCGGCGATCTTGACCGGCGTGCCGATGTCCTTCGCGGCCGCCTCGACGACCTTGGAGATCTTCGTCTCGCCGTCGATCACGTAGGTCTGCTCGACCAGGACCACTTCCTCGTAATACTTGCGCAGGCGGCCCTCGACCATCTTCTGGACGATCTCGTCGGGCTTGCCCGAGGCGCGGGCCTGCTCGGCCAGCACGTCGCGCTCGCGCGCCAGCGCGTCGGCATCGACGGATGCGATATCCAGGAACTGCGGCTGGGCCGCCGCGACATGCATCGCCAGCTGCCGGCCGAGCTCCTCGAGCTTGCTGGCATCGCCGGCGGATTCGAGCGCCACCAGGACGCCGATCTTGCCCAGGCCCGGCGCGATCTGGTTGTGCACATAGCCCGAGACGACGCCCTGGCCCACGGAAAGCCGGGCCGAGCGGCGCAGGCCGATGTTCTCGCCAATCTTCGCAACCAGGTCGACCGTCGCGCTCTCCACCGTACCGCCGTCGTAGGACGCGGCCTTCAGCCCGTCGACGCTCTCTCCGGCGCCGACCGCGAGCTTCGCGACATCGCCGACGAACCCCTGAAAGGTCTCGTTGCGGGCCACGAAATCAGTCTCGGCATTGACCTCAACCAGCGCGCCCGTCTGGCCCTCGACCGCCAGGCCGACGAGGCCCTCGGCCGCGGCCCGGCCGGCCTTCTTCGCCGCCGCGGACAGGCCCTTCTTGCGCAGCCAGTCGACCGCCGCCTCCATGTCGCCGCCGGACTCGGTCAGCGCGGTCTTGCAGTCCATCATGCCCGCGCCGGATTTCTCGCGCAGCTCCTTGACGGCTGCCGCCGTGATCTCAGCCATGCCGATTCTCCACTCGAATAAAGATTCAGAACTATCTGTTTTAAAGCGTTAATTCGCCGGTGCGGCTTCCGCGTCCGCAGGGGCCGCCTCGGTGGGCGCCGCTTCGGCAGGAGCCGGCTCGGCCGCGGCCTCGGCAACCGCCACCTCTTCCGGCGGCGCCTCGGCGGCGCCGATATCGACGCCCGACTCGGCCATCTCCTGCTGCAGCCCGTCGATCACCGCGCCGGCGAACAGGTCGCAATAGAGCTGGATCGCGCGCATCGCATCGTCGTTACCCGGGATCGGCATGTCGATGTCGGTCGGGTTCGAATTCGAGTCGACGACGCCGATGACCGGAATGCCAAGCTTCTTGGCCTCCTTGATCGCGATGTCTTCCTTGTTGGTGTCGATCACCACGATCAGGTCGGGACGCCCGCCCATCTCCTTGATGCCGCCGAGCGCCATTTCCAGCTTGTCGCGCTGGCGCGTCAGGTTCAGCAGCTCCTTCTTCGTCAGGCCCTGGGTGGCGTCGCTCGAAAGCTGCTCTTCCAGTTCCTTCAGGGTCTTGATCGAATGGGAAATGGTCTTCCAGTTGGTCAGCATGCCGCCGAGCCAGCGCTGGTTGACGTAGTACTGGCCGCACTTGCGCGCCGATTCCGCGACGATGTCGCTCGCCGCGCGCTTGGTGCCGACGAAGAGCACGCGCCCGCCGCCCGATGCCACGTCGCGGACCGCATTGAGCGCCGCATACAGCATCGGGACCGTCTGCTGCAGGTCGATGATGTGGATGCCGTTGCGGTCGCCGAAGATGAACGGCGCCATCTTCGGATTCCAGCGCCGGGTGTTGTGACCGAAATGAACGCCAGCTTCTAGAAGCTGACGCATGGTGAACGTCGGGACCGCCATGGGTCTCTCCTTTACCGGTTCGTGCCTCCGCAGACTGTCGCCCCCTCGGGGGCACCGGATCGACGTGCGGGTCTGTCTGTCCGCCTGCCGCAGGTCTACGTGTGGAATTAAGTTCCCGCAATCAAACGGGAACCGGCGGCTTGATACCCCCAAGCCGCCGGCGATTCAAGGTTTTAATCGGGGTCAGGCGTCTTCCGCGCCGTCGGCCACACCGCCACGGTCCAGGCGCTTCGCCACGGCATCGCAGAGCGGTTGCAATTGCGGCCCCGAGACCAGGTTCCAGATCAACCTATCGTCGACCGCGCCGTACTCGTGCCGCCGCCGGTTGCCGATGCCACGGATCGCGGGCCAGGGCTGGTCCGGGATATCCGTCTCCGCCAATTCGCCAAGGCTCGCGGCCGCCTCGGCAATCACGAGAAGCCGGCGCTCAACCGCGTCACGCCGCATGGCCTCCGCATGCCAGAGCGCCGCGTCGCACCCGTCGAGATAGCCGTGGATCGTGCCGCAGCGGGTGAACGGGAACGCCTCCAGCTTCACCTCGACGATCTGGCCCGCCTCGACGAAGCCGACGTCCTTGTTGAGCACGCTCGCCTCCACCTCCAGGGTGCGGCCGGCGGGCACAACGACGAGCACCGGGTCGCCGGTGTTCACCACGCCGCCCACCGTGTAGGCCGCGAGTTTCTGTACCACCCCGTCGACGGGGGCGGTGAGAATCTGGCGCACGGTGCGCCGGTCGGCCTTGATCAGCTCCTGGGGCGCGCCCTCGGCCTCCTGTTCGGCGGTGGCCAGCCTCACCCCTTCTTGTACTCGATCTCCAGCGCGATCAGCGGCGTGTCGCTGACGACCGTGACGTTGTGCTCGAAGCCGTCGCCGACGTCGTAGAAGGTCGCCACACCCTTGTTCGACGCCATGGTCGTCGGCGCATCGCCCTCGCCGCGCTCGATCCGCACCTCGCTGTCGCCGAAGTGATAGCCGACATAGTTCGTATCGTGCAGGTGCCAGCCCGAACACTGGCCCTTCTCGATGTGGTGGAAGGTGATCCGGGTGGTGTCGTTGTCGACCAGCACCTCGTAATGGCCCCGGTTCTCCGCCGGAACCTCGGCCTTCGTGCGTTCCTCGAGCTTCTGCGACATGCGACCGCTCCGCCCGTCAGCTCTTGTATTCGATTTCGAGGACGCGGATGTCGACGTCGCCCACATTGGTGGCATTGTGCTCCACCGGCGCCTTGATCGCCACGGCCGTGCCCGGCACGTAGAAAACGTCGCGCTCCGACCCGTCGGCATGCTCCATGTGCAGCTGGCCCTCGGACTGCTGGATGGTCACATAGTCGAAATCGTGGGAGTGCCAGCCGGTCTGCTGCCCCGGCTTGATGTGCCACTGGGTGATGCGGGTCCGCGCGTCGTCGACGAGGACCTCGAAATGACCGACTTCGCGGTCCGCGGCCTCGGCGGCCGTACGCTCCATGAGCTTGGTGGACATTGTCTCTGACTCCCCCGTTTTCTTGTTCGAGGGAGGATTTTATACGCCTTTTCCGGGCGGCGGCTACAGTTCCTGCACGTCGACCACGCCGGCGATCGCGCGCATCGCCTGGCGCAGCTGCGGCGTGCAGACATAGGACCCGTCGAGCCGCACGACCACGTCGCGCCCGCCGTCCGGGATCACCAGGCTGATCCGCCCGTTGCCCGGCCGCGCGTTCGACGGCAGGGCCTCCCGCTCGATCAGGGATTTGAGCGATCCGAGCGGATCGGAATCCTCGACCCAGATGCGGATCGCCACCGGCGCGCTAGCGGCCGCGGCGTCGAGTTCGCGCACGCTCTGGACCGTCAGGCGCAGCTGGCCGTCCTCGATCCGCGCTGCGGTCTGCACCAGCACCGGCTTGCCGCTCTCCAGCGTCTCGCGCGCGGCGGCCAGCACCTCGGCGAACATCGTCACCTCATAGGTTCCCGACGCGTCGGAGAGCTGCACGAAGGCGTATTTGCTGCCCCGCTGCGAGGTGCGCTGCTGGACCGCGATCACCGAGCCGGCGAGCGCAATCACCGCCGCGCCGCCCTGGGCGGCCACCGTGCGCTCGACATCGGCGCTGCCGACGATGCCGAGGCGGTCGAGGAGCTTGGCATACTCGTCGAGCGGATGGGCGGACATGTAGAACCCGATCGCGTCCAGTTCGCGCTGCAGGCGCTCGGACTGGACCCAGTCGTCGCGCGCCGGCAGGCGCGGCGCGGCACCCGCCTCGTCCGCCATCTCGCCGAGCAGGTTGAACTGGCCGGTTTCGCGCTCGCGCTGGGTGCTCTGGGCATGAGCGAGGATCTGGTCGATCCCGCCGAACACCCGCGCCCGGTTGCCGTCGAGCCGGTCGAAGGCGCCGGCGCAGACCAGCTGTTCGAGCTGGCGGCGGTTCAGGACATGGGGGTCGAGCCGGCTGGCCACGGCGAAGGGGTCGTCGAAGGGCCCGTTGGCCGTGCGCTCAGCCACCAGGTCGCGCACGGCCCCGCTGCCGACGCCCTTGATGGCGGCCAGCGCGTAGCGGATGCCGCCGACCGGGCGCGCGGCCTCCGCATCGGCCGCCTCGCCCGCATCGACATCGACATCGGCGTCGCGCACGCCCTCCACGGAGAATTCGACGTGGGAGGCGTTGATGTCGGGCGGCAGCAGGGATATGCGGTTCTTCGCCAGTTCCTGCTTGTAGATCGCCAGCTTGTCTGTGTTGCCCATGTCCAGTGTCATCGACGCGGCGAAGAACTCGACCGGATAATTCGCCTTCAGATAGGCCGTCTGGTAGGCGATCAGCGCATAGGCGGCGGCGTGGGCCTTGTTGAAGCCGTAGCCCGCGAACTTGGCGATGGTCTCGAAGATGCGGGCCGATGTGGCCTCGGGCACCCCGTTCTTCGCCGCGCCGGCGACGAACGTCTCCTGCTGGGCGTCCATCTCGGCCTTGATCTTCTTGCCCATGGCGCGGCGCAGCAGGTCGGCGCCGCCCAGCGTGTAGCCCGCCAGCTCCTGCGCCATCTGCATCACCTGCTCCTGGTAGATCGGGATGCCGTAGGTCTCGCCCAGGCAGGCCTCGAGATTTTCGTGCAGGTAGTCGACCTCTTCCTTGCCGTGCTTGCGCGAGATGTAGCTGGGGATGTTGTCCATCGGGCCGGGGCGGTACAGCGCCACGACCGCGATGATGTCCTCGAACCGGTCCGGCCCCAGCTTGCGCAGCACGTCGCGCACGCCCGAGGATTCACACTGGAACACGCCGGTCGTGTCGCCGCGGCCGAGCATCTCGAAGGTCCTGGCATCGTCGAGCGGCAGAGCCGCCAGATCGACCGCGATTCCGCTTTCGGCGAGCAGTTCCACGGCCTTCTGCAGCACGTCGAGGGTCTTGAGGCCCAGGAAATCGAATTTCACCAGCCCCGCCGCCTCGACATATTTCATCGAGAACTGGGTCGCCAGGGTCGCCGACCGCGGATCGCGATACAGCGGAATGGTCTCCGACAGCGGCCGGTCGCCGATCACCACGCCGGCCGCATGGGTCGAGGAGTTCCGGTACAGCCCCTCGAGTTTCAGTGCGATATCAAGCAGATGCGCGACCGCCTCGTCCTCGTCGCGCATCGCCTGGAGCTGCGGTTCCCCCTCGATCGCCTCCTTCAGGGTCACCGGGTTCGCCGGGTTGTTGGGCACCATCTTGGCGATCCGGTCGACCTGGCCGTAGGGCATCTCGAGCACCCGGCCGACGTCGCGCACCACGGCGCGCGCCTGCAGCTTGCCGAAGGTGATGATCTGGGCGACCCGGTCGTCGCCATACTTCTGCTGGACGTAGTGGATCACCTCGTCGCGGCGTTCCTGGCAGAAGTCGATGTCGAAGTCGGGCATCGACACACGCTCGGGGTTCAGGAAGCGCTCGAAGAACAGCCCGAAGCGCAGCGGGTCGAGGTCGGTGATGGTCAGCGCCCAGGCGACCACCGAGCCGGCGCCCGAACCGCGGCCCGGACCCACGGCGACGCCGTTGGCCTTGGACCATTTGATGAAGTCGGAGACGATCAGGAAGTAACCTGAATATCCCATATTAACAATGGTTTCGAGCTCGAAGCTCAACCTGTCTCGGTACGGTTTCGCCGTCGCCTCGCGGGCGGCGGCATCCATGTCGGCGGCGTAGACAAGGCTCTCCAGCCGCGCCTCGAGGCCGGCCGCGGCCTCGGCGCGCAGCGCGTCGTCCTCGCTCTTGGCCCCCACGGTGGGGAACGGCGGCAGCATGGGGCTCGCCTCGGTCGGCATGAACGCGCAGCGCTGCGCCACCACCAGCGTGTTGTCGATCGCCTCGGGCAGGTCGGCGAACAGCGCACGCATCTCCGCCGCCGACTTGAACCGGTGTTCCGGCGTCACCCGGCGGCGTTCGGACTGCGACACGTAGGCGCTCTGCGAGATGCACAGCAGCGCGTCGTGGGCCTCGTACATGTCGGCATCGGCGAAGAACGCCTCGTTGGTCGCCACCAGCGGCAAATCGTGCTTGTAGGCGAGATCGAGGAAGGCCGGCTCCAGCCGGTCCTCGCTGTCGAGCCCGTGGCGCTGCAGTTCGACATAGAGCCGCTCCGGGAACAGGGCGGCCAGGCGCAGCAGCGCCGCCTCGGCCGCACCGGCCTGCCCCTCGGCCAGCAGGCGGCCCGGCAGGCCCGCGACCCCGCCCGTGAGCGCGATCAGCCCCTCGGTGCGCCCGTCCAGCGCGGAAAGCTTCACCATGGGCCGGCCGCCATCGTCCATCTCGATGTAGGAGCGGCTGACGAGGTCGAGCAGGTTGCCGTAGCCCGCTTGCGACTGCGCCAGCAGGACGAGCTGGTCGCCATCGGCATAGCGCGCGCCGCTGGCGCTGGAATCGGGGTTCTCCTCGCGCGCCAGCGCCACCTGGCAGCCCACGATCGGCTGGATACCCGCCTTGGCCGCGGCCAGCGAGAATTCCAGCGCGCCGAACAGGTTGCCGGTGTCGGTGATCGCGACCGCCGGCATCGCCTTTTCGCGGCACAGGGCGACCAGCTGCGGGATGCGCAGCGCCCCCTCGGCGAGGGAATAGGCGGAATGGACACGGAGGTGGACGAAATCGGCGTGGGACATGCGCCGAATTTAGCCCGATTCTGCCGCCGGGCGCTGCGCTTCAATCGCGCGAAACCCGGGGACAAGTCGGGCGCGGCCTCACGCCGCGGTCAGATGCCCGTCGCGGATGCGCAAGACCCGGTCCATGCGCGCCGCCAGGTCCAGATTGTGGGTCGCCACCAGCGCCGCCAGGCCGGCGCCGCGCACCAGGCCGAGAAGCTGGGCGAACACCGCCTCGGCCGTCTCGGGATCCAGGTTGCCGGTCGGCTCGTCGGCCAGCAGCACGGCGGGCGCATTGGCGACGCTGCGCGCGATGGCGACGCGCTGCTGCTCGCCGCCCGAGAGCTGGGCCGGGCGGTGGCCCACCCGCGCGCCGAGCCCCAACATCTCGAGCAGTTCGCCTGCGCGCGCACGCGCGGCCGCACGCGGCGTGCCGGCGATCATCTGCGGCAGCATGACGTTCTCGAGCGCGGAGAATTCGGGCAGAAGGTGATGGAATTGGTAGACGAAGCCCAGGACGTTGCGCCGCAGGCGCGTGCGTTCGCCGTCGGCCAGGCCGGCGCAGGCCTCGCCCGCGATCGCGATCTGGCCCGCATCGGGATGCTCCAGCAGGCCGGCGATGTGCAGCAGGGTCGACTTGCCCGCCCCCGAGGGCCCGACCAGCGCGACGATCTCGCCAGCGGCCAGGTCCAGGTCCACGCCGCGCAGGACGGCCAGGTCGCGCCCGCCCTGGTGGAAGGTGCGCGACACGCCGCGCAGGCTCAGCGCCGCCTCACTCATTGCGCAGCGCCTCGACCGGATCGAGCCGCGAGGCCCGCCAGCTCGGGTACAGGGTCGCCAGGATCGACAGGCCCAGCGCCATCGACACCACCATCACCACCTCGCCGGGATCGACCTCGGCGGGAAGCTGGCTGAGGAAGTAGATCTCGGCGGCGAACAGCTCGGTCCCGGTCAGGGCTTCGAGCCAGCCGCGGATCGCCTCGATGTTCTCGGAGAAGACCAGGCCGAGTACGGCGCCGGCCAGCGTTCCGACCACGCCGATGCTGGCGCCGACAATGAAGAACACCCGCATGATCATGCCGCGCGAGGCGCCCACGGTGCGCAGAATCGCGATGGCCGAGCCCTTGTCCTTCACCAGCATGATCAGGCTGGAGATGATGTTGAACGCCGCCACCAGGATGATCAGGGTGAGGATCAGAAACATCACATTGCGCTCGACCTGCAGCGCGTTGAAGAAGCTGCCGTTGGCCTGCTGCCAATCGAACAGGCGCAGCCCGGGGTCCAGCACGGCGCCGATGGCGAGGCGCGGGCGCAGCAGGCGGTCGGGATCCTCGACGAAGACCTCGAGCTGGTTCACCGCATCGGCCAGACGGAAATACTGCTGGGCCGCGGCCAGCGGCATGAACACGAAGGTGCTGTCGAACTCGAACATGCCGACCTGGAAGGTCGCCACGACCCGGTAGGCCTGCATCCGCGGCACGGTGCCGAACGCCGTGACGTTGCCGCGCGGCGAGACCAGGGTGACCTTGTCGCCGACCCGCACGCCGAGCTTGCGCGCCAGGCGCGCGCCCATGACGACCGCATCGCCGCCCTCGAACGCATCCAGCGAACCGGCCTGGATGTTGCCGGCGATCGAGGCGCGCCGGGCGAGCGCGTCGGGCGCCACGCCGCGCACCAGCGCCCCGGAGGCCTGCCCGCCGCTGGTCGCCAGCACCTGGCCCTCGACGAGCGGGGTCACGGAGACGACACCCTCGACGGCGCGCACCCGCTCCGCGATCGGATCGTAGTCGATCAGGGGCCCGGTGGAGCTGATCACTGCGATGTGGCCGTTGAGGCCGATGATCCGGTCGAGGAGTTCGATGCGGAAGCCGTTCATCACCGACAGCACGATGATCAGGGTGGCGACGCCCAGCGCGATCCCGAGCAGCGAGAAGCCCGCGATCACCGAGATGAACCCCTCGGCCCGGCGCGCGCGCATGTAGCGCAGCGCGATCATCCATTCGACGGGCGAAAACATCAGCCGCCTACCCTTTCGAACGCCGCGCGACGTTGCGGCCACAGCCAGTCAGGCTGACCGGAAAAGATGGCCACCCTATGACGCAGCCCGGTCCGCGATCCACGCGCCGAGCCCGTCGAGCGCGATCTCGGACTTCTCGCTGCCGGCCCGGCGCTTGATCTCGACCTTGCCGTCGTTGAGGCCGCGCGGGCCGACCGTGACCTGCCAGGGGATGCCCACCAGGTCCATGTCGGCGAACTTGGCGCCGGCGCGCTCGTCGCGGTCGTCATAGAGCGCCTCGATGCCGGCCGCGCGCAGGTCGGCATAGATCCGCTCGCATGCCGCATCGCAGTCGCCGTCGCCGACCTTCAGGTTGATCACCCCGACGCGCCACGGCGCGACGCTCTCGGGCCAGATGATGCCGTCATCGTCGTGGGAGGCTTCGATGATCGCGCCGGCGAGCCGCGATACGCCGATGCCGTAGCTGCCCATCTCCAGCGTGATGTTCTGGCCGTTCGGCCCCTGCACCGACGCGCCCAGCGGGGCGGAGTACTTGGTGCCGAAATAGAAGATGTGGCCGACCTCGATGCCGCGCGCGGTGATCAGCCGGTCGCCCGCGATCGGGCACGCGGCCGGATCGTGCTTCTCGTCGGTGGCAGCGTAATAGGACGTCCACTCGTCGACCAGCGGCTGCAGGTCGGCCCCATAGTCGATGTCGTCGCCCGGCGGCGGCAGGTCGACCAGCGCACGGTCGCAGAAGACCTCGCTCTCGCCCGTCTCGGCGAGGATGATGAACTCGTGGCTGAGATCGCCGCCGATCGGGCCGGTGTCGGCCGCCATCGGGATCGCCTTCAGCCCCATGCGCGCATAGGTGCGCAGGTAGGCGGCGAACATCTTGTTGTAGGAGTGGCGCGCGCCGGCATAGTCGAGGTCGAAGGAGTAATTGTCCTTCATCAGGAACTCGCGCCCGCGCATGACGCCGAAGCGGGGGCGCACCTCGTCGCGGAACTTCCACTGGATGTTGTAGAGGTTCTTCGGCAGGTCGCGGTAGCTGGTGATCTCGTTGGCGACGATGTCGGTGATCACCTCCTCCGCCGTCGGCCCGTAGAGCATCTCGCGGTCATGGCGGTCGGCGATGCGCAGCATCTCCTTGCCGTAATCGTCGTAGCGCCCCGACTTGCGCCAGATGTCGGCCGACTGGATCGTCGGCATCAGCACCTCCTGCGCGCCGGTGCGATCCTGCTCCTCGCGCACGATCTGGGCGATCTTTTGCAAAACGCGCAGGCCCGTGGGCAACCAGGTGTAGATGCCGGCGGCCGATTGCCGGATCAGGCCCGCGCGCAGCATCAGCCGGTGCGAGACGATCTGGGCCTCGGCGGGCGTTTCCTTCAGGGTGGGCAGGAACAGCTGGCTGCGACGCATTCAATTTCTCCGGGGCCGGCACAGGGATCTGCGGGGCGCGGCGGAGAGTAGGAAAAAGCCGGCGCGCCTGTCCACGCTCATTCGCCCGCCGCATCCGGCTCCGACAGCACCCAGGCGTCGATCGTTCCCTCGCGGCCCCGCAGCGCGAGGCCCGCATGGGGCACGATGCCCGCGCGCAGCTCGGCCAGATCGCCGGGTGCGCTGCGCTGTGCCGCGCGCATCAAATCGTCGCTGACGATCAGGCGGCACCCCACCTCGCGGGTCGCCTCCTCCAGCCGGGACGCGACGTTCACCGTGTCACCGATGACCGCGAATTCCAGCCGGCGCGCACTGCCGATGTCGCCCATGACGACCGGCCCGTAATGGACGCCGACCGCCAGGCGGACCTCGGTAAACCCGCCGGCGCGCCGGCGCACGTTCCATTCCTCGGTCTCGACCAGCATGGCACGCGCGCAGCGCAGCGCATTGGCGGCATCGTCGGGCCCAACATTCAGCGTGCCGAACGTGGCCATCACCCCGTCGCCGAGATACTTGTCCAGCGTGCCGCCATGGTCGAACACGGCGCGTTCCATGCGCCGGTGCAGGGCCCGCAGAATCTCGATCAGCTCCTCGGGCGAGACGCTTTCGGCCATCAGCTAGAACCCGACCATATCGGCGAACAGGACCGCCACGTTCTGGGACTGCACCGTCTCGAGCGCGCCGTCATAGCCGGCCGCGCGCCACCGCGGTCGCCAGGATTATCGTCGTCAGGATCATGACGATGATCTCGGTGGCGCGCAGGTCGAGCGAAACGAAGAACAGGTCGAGGAAGCGCTCCATGCGCGCCGCCGGATCGTCGAACGACGGGACCGCGAACAGGGTGCCCGGCAGGGTCGACACCGAGAAAGCGCCCACCAGCCAGGCGATCGAGCAGGCGAACCCCGCCAGCAGCATGGCGCGGAGCGAATAGCGCCCGAGCACGAACAGCCCGATCAGGATGTAGTAGTAGTTGAAGCTGCCGAAACGGAAGCTCATCTGCGGCGGCCAGACGAAAGATTCGGTCGAGAGCAGCGGATTCGGCGCCAGCAGCGCGACGGTAACGAGCGCCACGTCGAACAGGAAGAAGGCGATCGCCAACGCGTCGCCGCCGACGCCGCGCCGCGCCAGGCGGTACTGGGCCAAACCGCTGGCCGCGAAGAGCAGCATGATGGGCAGATAGAATCAGCCGCCGCCGCGCAGCAGGATGAACAGCCAGACGACGATCGCGGCCGTGGCCACGGCGCGCAGGATCGCGGCCAGCCGCAAGCCTTCGCGCTCCTGGGTCTGGAATGCGGAATTCAGGCGCGCCTCGAGGCGGCGTGCGGAATCGGTGTCTTGGGCGATGTCGGACATTGTGTGCTCCCGGGGGCGGCGAGTTTACTCCGCCCCGCGGAATCGTCCCAACGTCGTGCCGGTGTGCCGCGCTAGTTGCGCACGCCCTGCTGCTGACAGAGCTTTGCGAGCTCCTGCTGGGCCTGTCCGCCGATCGGCTTGCCGTTGAACGACACCTGCCCGCCGGACGTGACCTGCACCTGGCCGACCGTGGGACGCGCCAGGAAGTTCGTGTTGATTCCCAGCGAGGTCACCAGATCGATGGTCACCGGAATCGTGATGACGTCCGGGACGGCGATTTGCGTGCCGCCGTTAAGGTCGGCCGGTGCGACGGCGTTGCCGTTGACGTCGACGCCCGGCCGGTAGGCCACGTCGGCGGCCGGCACATGGGCCACCAGACGGCTGCAATCGGCCTCGGTGATGCGGATCGTCGACTGCGCCTGGGCGCCCCCCGCCCGCGACGGCGACCCCAAGGGCCACCCCGGCCGCCAAGGCGGCAAACGCGGCGATGGGAAGCATCCTGTGCATCCCGCAAGTGTGCCTGACGGGCCTTAATAAACGGTAACGGGGGGGCCGGAATCGGGCTAATCTGAAGGCCGCAAGGGAGAAGCTGCCTGGCCCGGTTATGGCTTTCGTGCGGTTGCACGGAATCCTCCTCCCTCGCGCGGCGAATCAGGGGGAAACCACGGGAGGCAACCCGAAAATGTTCGAAAATCTATTCAAGCTGTCGGAACACGGCACCACGGTCCGGATCGAGATCATGGCCGGCCTGACCACGTTCCTAACGATGGCCTACATCATCGTCGTCAATCCGGACATCCTGTCCGCAGCCGGCATGGACAAGGGGGCGCTGTTCGTCGCCACATGTCTGGCGGCAGCCATCGGCTGCCTGATCATGGGCTTCTTCGCCAACTATCCGATCGCGCTGGCGCCGGGCCTCGGGCTCAACGCCTTCTTCGCCTTCGGCGTCGTCGGCGGCATGGGAATTCCGTGGCAGACCGCGCTCGGCATCATCTTCATCTCCGGCGTGATCTTCCTGATCCTGTCGATCCTTCCGGTCCGCGAGTGGATCATCAACGCGATCCCGAGATCGCTGAAGATGTCGATCTCGGCCGGCATCGGCCTGTTCATCGGCGTCATCGCGCTCGAGATCGCCGGCCTCACGGTCGACCATCCGGTGACCCTGGTGACCCTGGGCGAGGTCACCTCGACCCCGGTGATCCTCGTCGCCATCGGCTTCGTCGCGATCATCGCGCTCGACCGGCTGAAGGTGCCCGGCGCCATCGTGCTGGGCATCATCGGGACGACGGTCCTCGCGCACATCCTCGGGGTGGCCGAGACCGGCCCGATGGACTTCACCATCCCGTCGCTGGCGCCGACCTTCCTGGCGCTCGATATCGCCGGCGCCTTCCAGGTCGGCCTGATCTCGGTGATCATCGCCTTCCTGTTCGTCGACATGTTCGACACGGCAGGCACCCTGATCGGCGTGTCGCACCGGGCGGGCCTGCTGGATGCGGACGGCAAGCTGCCGCGCATGGGCAAGGCGCTGTCGGCCGACTCCGTCGCCACGGTCGCCGGCTCGCTGATCGGCACCTCGACGGTCACCAGCTACATCGAGAGCGCGGCAGGCGTGCGCGAGGGCGGACGGACGGGCCTGACGGCCGTCACGGTCGGCGTGCTGTTCATCCTGGCGCTGATCCTGGCCCCGATCATCGGGCTGGTTCCGCGCTTCGCAACGGCACCGGCGCTGCTGTTCGTGGCGGTGCTGATGGTTCGCGGCCTGACCGAAATCGACTGGGAAGACGTGACCGAGTATGCGCCGGCGGTGCTCGCCGCGGTGGTCATGCCGTTCACCTTCTCGATCGCCCACGGCATCGCGTTCGGCTTCATCGTCTATGCGGTCGGCAAGATCCTGTCGGGCCGCTTCAGCGAAGCGAGCCCGGCCGTGTACGTGCTGGCCGCAATCTTCCTGCTGCTCTACGGCTTTGGGTTGATCGGCTGACGCAAGCCGCCAATGCACCGGAAACGGGCCGGGAAACCGGCCCGTTTCTATTTGACGGCCATCCAGGGCGGCGCCTGCGCCGCGATCCGGGCGAAGACGGGACAGTTCTCGCGATGCGCGCCCGGCAGATAGCCGGTGCTCATCAGGAACTCGCCCGTGATCTCGCCGCCGGTAAATCGGAAGGTCTTCTTGAACAGCTTCACCCATTCGTCCTTGGCGAGCGGGTGATGGGCGTCGAGCCAGGCCGCAAAGCCGCCATGGCCGTCGCGCAGGCCCCGCACGACGCCGGCATTGTGGATCGCGGCATCGACCTTGAGCCGGTTGCGGATGATGGCGGCGTCGGCGAGCAGCCGCGCCCGGTCGGCCGCGCCATAGTCCGCGACCGTGTCGACGTCGAACCGGTCATAGGCGGCCTGGAGACCGGCCCGCTTCTTCAGTATGGTCAGCCAGGAGAGGCCGGCCTGGTTGATCTCCAGCACCAGGCGTTCGAACAGCACCGCCTCGTCGCGCGCCGCAAACCCGTATTCGGTGTCGTGGTACGGCCCGTGCCATTCGTGACCCGGCGCGATATCGCAGTAGCCTGACACGTCCCTGCCCTCCAGAATGCCCAGCGACCCTCGGACGGAGACCATAGCCATTTCGAACGAAACGGAAAAACCCGTAACGCCGGGCATCCTCGAGATCTTCCGCGTCTACCTGATGCTCGGGCTGACGGCGTTCGGCGGCCCCGTCGCCCATTTCGGCTTCTACCGCACGGTGCTGGTCGAGCGGCACCGCTGGATCGACGAACGCGCATTCGCCGACCTGATCGCGCTGACCCAGTTCCTGCCCGGCCCCGCATCGAGCCAGACCGCCATCGCCATCGCCATGATGCAGCGGGGCTGGGCCGGCGGCATCGCCGCCTGGATCGGGTTCACCCTGCCCGCGGCGATCATCATGATCGCGCTGGGCTTCGGCGTGTCCTTCGCCGCGACGGCGGCCGGCCAGGGCATCGTCCACGGGCTCAAGCTCGCCGCCGTCGCCGTGGTACTGAACGCCCTATGGGGCATGGCCCGCAACGCCTGCGACACCCCGACCAAGGCCAGCTTCACCGGCGTCGCCTGCGTCGTCATGCTGTTCGCCGCGAACGGCTGGCTGCAGATCGCGGTGATCGGCGCGGCCGCGCTCGCCGGCGCGCTCATGTTTGCCAACCCCGCAGTATCCGAGGGCGTCGCGCGTCCCAGGGGACGGGGGAAACTGGGTGCGCTGGCGTTCCTGGCCGCCTTCGCCGTTCTGCTCGTCGGGCTTCCGGTCCTTGCCGAGGCGCTCGACTCCGCGAACCTGCGCGCGTTCGCGGGCTTCTTCCGGGTCGGCTCGCTGGTCTTCGGCGGCGGCCATGTGGTCCTGCCGCTGCTCAAGGCCGAAGTGGTCCCAACGGGCTGGACCACCACCGACATCTTCCTCGCCGGGTACGGCGCCGCGCAGGCGATCCCCGGCCCGATCTTCGCCATCGCCGGATACCTCGGCAACGTCATCACACCCGGCGGCGGCTATGTCGGCGGCTGGATCGGCGGCGCGCTGGCGACGCTGGCGATCTTCGCCCCGTCCTTCCTGCTGCTGGGGGCCGCGCTGCCCCACTGGGAGAGCCTGCGCACCCGAACGCGGGTGCGCGCGGCGCTGACCGGCGTGAACGCCGCCGTGGTCGGGCTACTTCTGGCGGTGCTCTACGACCCGGTCTGGACGTCGAGCGTGACGGACGCATCGGACTTCGCCACCGTCGTCGTGGCCGCGATCGTGCTCGCGCTGTGGAAGTTCCCGCCCTGGCTGGTGGTCCTGCTCGCCGCCGTCGCCGGTTTCTTCGGCGTCTGACGCTAGATCGCGTACTTCTCGGCCAGTTCGCGCAGCGACAGATCGCTGGTCTCGACGACCCCGTACACGATGGCGAACAGGAGAAGTGCGATCGCGGTCGTGATCAGCAGCTTCCGCCCCATCATCGCGCGCGCCGGCGCGCCGTGATCGTGGCCCTCTTCCGGGTTCTCGGTGCGCCGCACGCCCCAGGGCAACACCGTGAACAGGGTGAGCCACCAGATGACGATGAAGACGACGACGGCAGAGACCGGGTTCATCGCGGCTTCAGACCTGTTCGAGTTCGACCAGGGTGCCGCAGAAATCCTTGGGATGCAGGAACAGCACCGGCTTGTCGTGGGCCCCGGGCTTCGGCTCGCCGTCGCCCAGCACCCGCGCGCCCTCGGCCTTCAGCCGGTCCCGGGCGGCATAGATGTCCTCGACCTCGTAGCAGACATGATGCATTCCGCCCGACGGGTTCTTCTCGAGGAACGGCGCGATCGGAGACCCCTCGCCCAGCGGGTGCAGAAGCTCGATCTTGGTGTTCGGTAGCTCGACGAAGACCGTGGTCACGCCGTTCAGCGGCAGGTCGACCGGCGCGGACACTTTCGCGCCCAGGCTGTCGCGATAGACGGCGGCCGCGGCCGCAAGGTCCGGCACCACGATCGCCACATGGTTCAGTCGCCCGATCATGCCCCTCTCTCCGTTCGCATCAGTCCCGCAACCGCACGAGGTGGATGTCGGCCGTCGGGTTCTTGCCGCGCCGTTCGCGGAAACTTCGCCGCACGGCGCGCCGCAGCCGCTCCTCCACCGCCTCGTCGTCCGCACGCGAACCTTTGTCCATCCCCGACAGTGTATCAAGCACGTCGTCGATGACGTCGTCCATCAGGTCGAGATCGGAATCGCTTTCGCCGAGCAGGCCGGGGGCCGAGAGGATGGGGTCGCCGACCACGCGGCCCTTCCGGTCCAGCACGACCGTCAGGGCGGCCGAACCGTTCCACAGCATGTTGGCGCGCGTGCGCAGGCTGGCATCCTCGACACGGATCAGGTCCGTCCCGTCGAGCGCGAGCCGCCCCGCCTGAACCTGTCCGCACAGCTCCGCCCCGTCGGCCGACAGCCGCAGCACATCGCCGTTCGTCACCACCGGCGCGTGCGCCACCTGGCAATCGCGCGCGAGCTCGGCATGCGCCATCATGTGACGCAACTCGCCATGCACGGGCACCGCGATGCGCGGGCGCACCCACTGATACATCTGCTGCAGTTCGGCACGCGCGGGGTGGCCCGACACGTGCACGAAATGATCGCGCTCGGTGATGATGTCGATCCCCATGGAGGTGAGCTGGTTCTGCAACCGGCCGATGGCCACTTCGTTCCCCGGAATGATCCGCGACGAGAAGATCACGTGATCGCCCCGGTCCAGGGTCACGTTCGGGTGATCGTCGCGCGCGATCCGCGACAGCGCCGCCCGCGGCTCGCCCTGGCTGCCGGTACAAAGCATGAGCACCGCGTCGCGCGGCAGGTTCATGATCTCTTCTTCGCGCAGGAAGGGCGGCAGGTCGCGCAAATAGCCGGTGGCGCGCGCCGCCTCGGTCATGCGCCAGAGCGAGCGGCCGACCAGCCCGACCGCCCGGCCGTGGCTGTGCGCGACCTCCACGATCGACTGGACGCGCGCCACGTTGCTCGCGAAACAGGCGACCGCGACCCGGTTCTCCAGCCCGCCGATCAGTTCGCCGAGGCTCTCCCGGACATCCGCCTCCGATCCGCTCGTCCCCTCGACCAGCGCGTTGGTCGAATCGCCGATCATCGCCAGCACGCCCTCGTCGCCGATTGCGCGCAGCGCGGCTTCGTCGGTGGTCTCGCCGATCAGCGGGTCGGGATCGAGCTTCCAGTCGCCCGTGTGGAAGATCGTCCCCGCGCCGGTCCGTATCACCAGCCCGTTGGGTTCGGGAATCGAATGGGTCAGGGTCACCAGGGTCAGGTCGAACGGGCCGACCGCGAACCGCTCGGACATGTCGATCTCGCGCACGTCGACCTTGCCGCCCAACTGTGCCTCCTCGAGCTTCCGCCGAAGCACGTTGGCGGTGAAGGGGGTCGCCCAGACCGGGCAGCGCAGGCGCCGCCACAGATGCGCGACGGCCCCGACATGGTCCTCGTGGGCGTGGGTCACGATCAGGCCGCCCAGGTCCGCGCGGCGTTCCTCGATGAAGGTCGGGTCGGCCATCATCACGTCGAGGCCGGGCATCGTGGGGTCGCCGAAGGTGACGCCGCAGTCGACGATCAGCCACTTTCCCGCATGGCCGTAGACATTGAGGTTCATGCCGATCTCGCCCGCGCCGCCAAGCGGGACGAACAGCACTTCGTCGGTACCGGGAACGAGAGCCATGCGCGAAGGTCCGATCAGGCGATGCCGTTGCGTCGCGCGATCTCGACCAGCCCGACCAGGGTCAGGTCGGGCTCGGTCGCGTCGATGATGTCGGTGACTTCCGCGAACAGCGGCGCCAGCCCGCCTGTCGCCACCACCGTCACGGGTTTTCCGTATTCTTCCGCGATCCGGGGCACCATCCCCTCGATCATCGAGACATAGCCCCAGAAGATGCCGGACTGCATCGCCGGCACCGTGGCGCCGCCGATGACCTTTTCGGGCTTCTCGATGTTCACCCGCGGCAGCAGGGCGCCGGCCATGTAGAGCGCCTCGACCGAGAGGTTGATGCCGGGCGCGATCACGCCGCCGCGGAAGTTGCCCGCGCCGTCGACCACGTCGAATGTGGTGCCGGTCCCGAAATCGATGACGATCAGGTCACCGGGATAGCGCAGATGCGCGCCGACGGCGGCCACCAGCCGGTCGGCGCCGACCTGTTCGGGCCGTTCGATGAGAATTTCGATCCCCAGATCGACATTGGGATCGCGGACCACCAGCGGTGTGACGCCGAAATGGGTCTCGAGCAGGCTCGTCAGGTTGCGCCTTGTGCCGGGGACGACCGTCGTCACGATCGCCTGGGTCACGTCCGACACCTTCAGGCTCCGCAGGCTCATCAGCTGGGTCAGCCAGACCGCATACTCGTCCGCCGTGCGCGCGGAATCGGTCGCGATGCGCCATTTGCCGCGCTGTTCGCCGCCCGCATAGACGGCAAAGACCGTGTTAGTGTTTCCGCAATCGACCGCAAGCAGCATGCTCAGGCTCCCGTCGCCGCAGTGCTTAGCGGGAAAACGTCACCGACTGCAACACGCACCGTGTTTCCCGCCACGTCGAGCAACAGGTTACCGGTCTCGTCGATGCCGGCGAAACCGCCCGCCTCGGTGCCGCCGGGCAGCTTGACCGAGAGCGGGCTTCCCAACGGCAAGGCACAGGCCTCCCACGCCGCGCGGACCGGCGGGAACCCTTCGTTCGACCAGACATCCAGAAGCTCGAAGAACCGCGGCACGAAGGACTCCAGCAACGTCGAGGGCTGCAACTCCGCGCCCGCCGCGTTCAGGCATCCCGCACCCGGCACGTCGGGCCGGAACGCGACGTTGACACCGATGCCGGCCACCACCCATTCCGTATCTCCGGCAACGTCGCCGGCGCTCTCCAGCAGGATGCCCGACAGCTTCTCGCCGCCGAGATAGAGATCGTTGGGCCATTTCAGCGCCACGGGCAAGCCGGTCAGCGCCCGGATCGCATCGGCCATCGCGGCGCCGACCGCGAAGCCGATCTGGGGTGCCTGCGCGACTGGACAGGCCGGGCGCAGCAGGATCGACACGTAGAGGTTTCCCGGCGGCGAGGCCCAGCTTCGGCCGTGGCGCCCGCGCCCGGCCGTCTGCTCGCGCGCCCACACCACCGTGCGGTCGGCCGCGCCCGCTTCGGCGAGACGGCGTGCCTCCTCGTTGGTGCTGCCGACGGTGTCGAGGGCGATGAGGTGGCAGCCCGGGAGCGCTTCCGGGCCTTCGGTCATGCGGCGAAGAACACCGCCGCCGCCGCTTCCGCACCGGCCAGCACGGGTGCCAGGCCGAGGAAGAAGAACACGGTCACCACGCCGGTGATGGCGACGATGGTTGCGATCTCGCGGCCCATCGGGCGATCGAACGCGTCCGCCGGCTCGTCGAAGTACATCAGCTTGACGATCCGCAGATAGTAGAAGGCGCCCACCACGCTGGTCAGCAGGCCGACGACCGCCAGCACATAGAGCCCAGCCTCGATCGCGGCGAGGAACACGTAGAGCTTGGCGAAGAATCCGGCCAGCGGCGGAATGCCGGCCATCGAGAACATGAAGATCGCGAGTGCCAGCGCCATGTAGGGGTTGGTGCGCGACAGCCCGGCCAGCTCGCCGATGTCCTCGACTATGCGGCCCTGGCGGCGCATCGCCAGGATACACGCGAAGGTACCCATGTTCATGAACAGGTAGATCGCGAGGTAGAGCAGGATTCCCTGCACGCCCGTCTCGTTGCCCGCCGCAAGCCCGACCAGGACGAAGCCCATATGGCCGATCGAGGAATAGGCCATCAGCCGCTTGATGTTGGTCTGGGCGATGGCCGCGAAGGAGCCGAGGACCATCGAGGCGAGCGCGATGAACCAGATCACCTGCTGCCATTCCGCGACCAGCGGCCCGAACGGCTCGAGCATGACCCGCACGAACAGCGCCATCGCCGCGATCTTGGGCGCCACGGCGAAGAACGCCGTCACGGGCGTGGGCGCGCCCTCGTAGACGTCGGGGGTCCACATGTGGAACGGCACGGCCGAGACCTTGAAGGCCAAGCCCGCGGCGATGAACACCAGCCCGACGATGACGCCGATGGGCGCACCGTCGCCGGCGGTGAAGATGGCGGCGAGCGCCTCGAACTGGGTCGTGCCGGCGAAGCCGTACACCAGTGTCATGCCGTAGAGCAGGATGCCCGAGCTGAGCGCGCCGAGGACGAAGTATTTCAGCCCCGCCTCTGACGAGCGCAGCGTGTCGCGGCGGATCGCGGCGATCACGTAGAGCGACAGGCTCTGCAGTTCCAGGCCGATATAGAGCGACAGCAGGTCGGCCGCGGACACCATCATCATCATGCCGAGGACGGCGAAGACGATGAGGATCGGGAATTCGAACTGCCGGATGTCCTCGCGCATGTTGAACGGCAGCGCCAGGATCAGGGCGAGTGCGGCGCCGGCGATCAGCAGGATCTTGGCGAAAACCGCGAAGGCATCGACCTTGAACTGGCCGTTGAACGCGAGCGTCGATCCGCCCGGCCCCGCTAGCACCAGCAGGGCGGCGACCACCAGGACACCGACCCCGAGCCAGGTGACAAACCGGGTCGAATCCTCGCCCCGGAACGCGCCGAACATCAGCATCACCATCGCGGCGATGGCGACGAACAGTTCCGGCCGGACGGCGGCGATATCGGCGACAATGCTCATCGGTTCCACTCCCGCCTAACGCCCGGCGATGCGCGTGGCATCGCCCGTCGCGAGTGCGGCCTGATAATCCTGCAGCAGGTTCGCCACGCTGGCGTCGAACAGGCCCAGGAACGGCTCGGGCCAGATGCCCATCCAGATGACCAGCACCACCAGCGGCGCGAAGATCGCGATTTCACGCGGCTCGAGGTCGAGGATCTGCTTGAGGTGCTCCTTGTCGAGCCGCCCGAACACGACCCGGCGATACAAATAGAGCATGTAGGCCGCGCCCAGGATCACGCCCGTCGCCGCAAGCGCCGCGACCCAGGTGTTGTCCTGGAAGGCGCCGACGAGGATCAGGAACTCGCCGATGAACCCGCTGGTGCCCGGCAGCCCGACCGAACCGAGCATGAACACCATGAACACGAAGGCGTATTTCGGCATTCGCTCGACCAGCCCGCCATAATGCGCGATGTCGCGGCTGTGCTCGCGGTCGTAGACGACGCCGACGCACAGGAACAGCGCGGCGGAAATGATGCCGTGGCTGAGCATCTGGAAGATCGCCCCGTCGATGCCCTGCCGGGTGGCGGTGAAGATGCCGATCGTGACGAAGCCCATATGGGCCACCGAGGAATAGGCGATCAGCTTCTTCATGTCCTCCTGGGCGAGCGCCACGAGCGAGGTGTAGATGATCGCGATCACCGACAGCGTGTAGATCAGCGGCACGAACTGTTCGGACGCCAGCGGCAGCATCGGCAGCGAGAAACGCAGGAACCCGTAGCCGCCCATCTTCAGGAGCACGCCGGCGAGGATCACCGAGCCGGCCGTCGGCGCCTCGACATGGGCGTCGGGCAGCCAGGTGTGGACCGGCCACATCGGCATCTTGACCGCGAAGGAGGCGAAGAAGGCGAGCCACAGCCAGGTCTGGAGCTGCGCCGGCACGTCGAAGGCGATAAGGGTCGGGATGTCCGTCGTCCCGGCCTCGAAATACAGCGTGAGCAGGGCCGCGAGCAGCAGGACCGAGCCCGCCAGCGTGTAGAGGAAGAACTTGAACGCCGAGTAGACGCGGCGCGGGCCGCCCCAGACGCCGATGATGATGAACATCGGGATCAGGACCGCCTCGAAGAAGATGTAGAACAGCACGAAGTCGAGCGCGGCGAAGGTGCCCACCATGAACGTCTCGAGGACGAGGAAGGCGATCATGTACTCCTTCACCCGCTTCGTGACCGACGTCCACGAGGCAAGAACGCAGATCGGCGTCAGGAACGTCGACAGCAGCACGAAGAACAGCGAGATGCCGTCGATGCCCAGGTGATAGGAGATGTTGAAGGCCGGCAGCCACTCCACCTTCTCGACGAACTGGAACTCCGCCGTCGTGGCGTCGAAGTTGATCCACAGCAGCAGGCTGATCACGAAGGTCGCGAGAGAGGTCCACAGCGCCGCCCAGCGGGCGTTGCGCACGACCGTCTCCTCATCGCCGCGCACGATCAGGATGAACAGCACCCCGACGAGCGGCAGGAAGGTCGTGAGCGACAGGATGGGGAAGGATTCCATGATCCGCCGCTCCTAACCGAAGAACCCGAACAAGAACCAGGTCGCCAACACGACCAGCCCGATCAGCATCGCAAAGGCGTAATGGTAGACGTAGCCCGACTGCAGCCGGCTGGCGAGCCCGGCCACGTCGCGCGTGGCGGCAGCGACGCCGTCGGGGCCGACCCCGTCGATCACCGCGCCGTCGCCCGATTTCCAGAGGCCGCGCCCGAGCACGAAGGACGGGCGGACGAACAGCCAGTCGTAGAGCTCGTCGAAGAACCACTTGTTGAACACGAAGGTGTGGACCGGACGGATCTTCGCGACCAGTGCCGCCGGCCATTCCGGCCTTACCAGATACATCACCCAGGCGCCCACGATGCCGACCACGCCGACGACGATCGGCAGGATCTTGACCCAGGCCGGCACGTGGTGCGCCTCCTCGATCACATTGTGCAGCATCAGGATCGAGGCGCCCCAGAAATGCTCCATCTCGTGGCCGACGAAGTAGTCGACGGCGAGGATGCCCGAGAACATCGCGCCGGCGGCAAGCACCAGCAGCGGCGCGATCATCACTGGCGGCGATTCGTGCGCGTGGTCGAAGGTGTGCTCGTCGGCCCGCGTGCGGCCGTGGAAGGTCAGGAACAGCAGGCGCCACGAGTAGAACGCCGTCATCAGCGCCGCGGCGATGCCCATCCAGAACGCGTACTGGCCCATGCCCGTGTGCGCAGCGAACGCGGATTCGAGGATGATGTCCTTGGAGTAGAAACCGGCGAAGACGGGCACCCCGGCCAGCGCCAGCGAGCCGATCCACATCAGCACCGCCGTGACCCGCATCTTGGAGAACAGGCCGCCCATCTTGCGCATGTCCTGCTCGTCATCCATGCCGTGGATGACGCTGCCCGCACCGAGGAACAGCAGCGCCTTGAAGAAGGCGTGGGTCATCAGGTGGAAGATGGCGGCCGGGTACGCGCCGACGCCGATGGCGAAGAACATGTAGCCGAGCTGCGAGCAGGTCGAATAGGCGATGACGCGCTTGATGTCCCACTGGGTCAGGCCGATGGTCGCGGCAAAGAAGGCGGTGGTGCCGCCGATGAAGGCGACGAAGGTCAGTGCGACCGGCGCGAATTCGAACATCGGCGACAGGCGCGCGACCATGAACACGCCGGCGGTGACCATCGTCGCGGCATGGATCAGGGCCGAGACCGGGGTCGGGCCCTCCATGGCGTCGGGCAGCCATGTGTGCAGGCCGATCTGGGCCGACTTGCCCATCGCGCCGATGAACAACAGGAAGCAGAGCGTGGTGACGATGTCGAGTTCCATCGACAGGAAGCCGAAGCTCTTGCCCGCCACGCCCGGCACGGCGGCAAACACGGTGTCGAAGTCGAGCGAGCCGAACACGAAGAACACGCCGAGGATGCCCAGCATGAAGCCGAAATCGCCGCCCCGGTTGACCACGAAGGCTTTGATCGCCGCGGCGTTCGCCGACGGCCGGCCGAACCAGAAGCCGATCAGCAGATAGGACATCAGGCCGACGCCTTCCCAGCCGAAGAACATCTGGACGAAATTGTCCGACGTCACCAGGGCCAGCATGAAGAAGGTGAACAGGCTCAGATACGCCATGAAGCGCGGCTTGTGCGGGTCGTGCGACATGTAGCCGACGGAATAGACGTGGACCATCGACGACACGACGTTGACCACGAACACCATCACCGCGGTCAGCGTGTCGATGCGCAGCGACCAGCTCAGTTCGAGCGTGCCCGAACTGATCCAGGTGAACAGCTCGACGGTGTGCGCATTGCCGCCGATGGCGACCTGCCAGAACAGCACGCACGACAGCACCGCGGCGGTGAGCATGGGCAGCACGGTGATGAGCTGCGCGGCGCGGTCGCCCATCCGGGTGCCGAAGAGCCCGGCGACGATCCCGCCCGCGAGCGGCAGAAAGACGGCAAGTTCGATCATGCCCGCGTCAGCCCTTCATCATGTTGATGTCTTCGACCGCGATCGAACCGCGGTTGCGGAAGTACACGACGAGGATCGCCAGACCAATAGCCGCCTCTGCGGCCGCGACCGTCAGCACGAACATCGCGAAGATCTGGCCCACCAGATCCTGCAGGTGCGCCGAGAACGCCACGAAGTTGATGTTGACGGCGAGCAGCATCAGCTCGATCGACATCAGGATGATGATCACGTTCTTCCGGTTCAGGAAGATTCCGAAGATGCCGAGCGTGAACAGGATCGCCCCGACGGTCAGATAGTGTGCGAGTCCGATCTCGAGCATCACGCGCCACTCCCCGTCGCCACGTCGCGCACCTCGACCGTCTCCTCGCGCGTACGCGCGACCTGGACCGCGATCTTCTGCCGCTTGACGTCCGGGCGATGGCGCAGGGTCAGCACGATCGCGCCGATCATGGCGATCAGCAGGACCAGCCCCGACGCCTGGAAGAGGTAGATGTACTCGGTGTAGATCAGCCGCCCCAGCGCATGGGTGTTCGTTACCTCGCCCGCCGGCAGCGCGGGTGCGGCGAGCGCCTGGCCCGCCTCGGGCGAGACGATCCAGCTGCCGAAGACGAGCACGAGCTCGGCGGCCAGGATCAGGCCGACCAGCGCCCCGATCGGCATGTACTGCAGGAAGCCTTCGCGCAGCTCGGCGAAGTTGATGTCGAGCATCATCACGACGAACAGGAACAGCACCGCCACGGCGCCGACATAGACGACGACGAGGATCATCGCCAGGAACTCCGCGCCGATCAGCACGAACAGACCGGCCGAGTTGAAGAAGGCGAGAATCAGGAACAGCACCGAGTGCACAGGATTGCGGGACGAGATGACCATCACGCCCGACGCCACGGCGACGATCGCGAAGAGGTAGAAGGCGAGTGCCTGGATGACCATGTCCCCGTCCCCTTACCGGTACGGCGCGTCGGCGGCGAGCGCCGTGGCGATCTCGGATTCCCACCGGTCTCCGTTCGAGAGGAGCTTGGCCTTGTCGTACATCAGCTCCTCGCGAGTTTCGGTCGCGAATTCGAAGTTGGGGCCCTCGACGATGGCATCGACCGGGCAGGCCTCCTGACAGAAGCCGCAATAGATGCACTTCGTCATGTCGATGTCGTAGCGCGTGGTGCGCCGCGAACCGTCCTCGCGCGGCTCGGCCTCGATGGTGATCGCCTGGGCGGGACAGATCGCCTCGCACAGCTTGCAGGCGATGCAGCGCTCCTCGCCGTTGGGATAGCGGCGCAGCGCGTGTTCGCCGCGGAAGCGCGGGCTGATCGGCCCCTTCTCGTAGGGATAGTTGATCGTGACCTTGGGCTTGAAGAAATACTTCAGGGTCAGCCACATGCCAGCGGCGATCTCGCCGAGAAGCAGCGATCGGGCGGTGCGGTCGAGCATGGCCATATCGGTCGTCCTCCCGTTCCTCAGTTCACGACGCCGGGGTACCAGTCGAACGCGACGATCGCGCCCGCGGTGACCACGACCCAGAGCAGCGAGGCCGGCAGGAAGACCTTCCAGCCCAGCCGCATGAGCTGGTCGTAGCGGTAGCGCGGCAGGGTCGCGCGCACCCACAGGAACACGAACAGCATCAACGACACCTTCAACGCGAACCAGACGATGCCGGGCAGCCAGTTGAAGGGCGCGATGTCGAAGGGCGGCAGCCAGCCGCCGAGGAACAGGATGACGGTCATCCCGCTCATCAGCACCATGTTCGCGTATTCGCCGAGGAAGAACAGCGCGAAGGCCATCGCCGAATATTCGACGTTGTAGCCCGTCACCAGTTCGGCCTCGGCCTCGGGCAGATCGAACGGCGCGCGGTTGGTCTCGGCCAGGGCCGAGATCACGAAGATGATGAACATCGGCAGCAGCGGGATGAAGAACCAGAGGCCCTCCTGCGCCAGCACGATGTCGGACAGGTTGAGCGAGCCCACCGCCAGCAGCACCGAGATGATCACGAAGCCGATCGAGACCTCGTAGGACACCATCTGCGCCGCCGAGCGCAGCGCGCCCAGGAACGGGTATTTCGAGTTCGACGCCCAGCCGGCCATGATGATGCCGTAGACGCCGAGCGAGCTGATCGCGAACAGGTAGAGGATGCCGACATTGATGTCGGACAGCACCCAGCCCTCGGCCACCGGGATCACCGCCCAGCCGACCATCGCCAGCACGAAGGTCAGCATCGGCGCGAGCAGGAAGACCACTCGGTTCGCGCCAGTCGGGATGATCAGCTCCTTCGTCATCAGCTTGAGCGCGTCGGCGAAGGGCTGGAACAGGCCGAACGGCCCGACCACGTTAGGGCCCATGCGCAGCTGCATCAGGCCGATCACCTTGCGCTCGGCATAGGTGAGATAGGCCACGACGATCAGCAGCGGCACGACGATGAACAGGATCTGGATGACGATCCAGATCGTCGGCCAGGCATAGCTCCACCAGAACTCAACCATCGGTTCCGGTCCTCTCGCCGCCCGCACGCACGAACGCGCGGGTGCATTCGGCCATCGTCTCGGACGCCCGGCTGATCGGGTCCGTCATGTAGTAATTGTCGATCGGGCTGACGAACGCGTCCGCGCCCATCTCGCCGGCACCGTCGGGCGCCCGCCAGTCGGCGGCGACCGCCTCGTCGACCCGGTCGAACACCGGGTTCGCGGCGACCAGCCCGGCGCGCACGTCGCCGAGGGTTACGTAATCGAGGCCCGCGCCGAGCGCATCCGACAGGGCGCGCAGGATCGTCCAGTCCTCGCGCGCATCGCCCGGCGGCTGCACGGCCTGGCGGGCGAGCTGGACCCGGCCCTCGGTGTTCACATAGATGCCGTTCTTCTCGGTGTAGGCCGCGCCCGGCAGGATCACGTCGGCGCGGTGCGCACCGGCATCGCCGTGGTGGCCCTGGTAGATCACGAAGGCATCGCCGAGCCCCTGCATGTCGATCTCGTCGGCGCCGAGCAGGTAGACCGCCTCGATCTCGCCCGACCGTGCGCCGGCCAGGATGCCCGCCACGTCGCGCCCGCCCGCACCCGGCACGAAGCCGAGGTCGAGCCCGCCGACCCGTGCGGCGGCGGTGTGCAGCACGTTGAAGCCATTCCAGCCGTCGCGCACCACATCCAGTTTCGCTGCCGTCGCCAGCACCGCCGCACCGTCGGCGCGCGCCAGGGCGCCCATGCCGACGATCACGACCGGACGTTCGGCGTCTTTCAGGACCTGTACGAATTCGTGACTGCCGTCGGCGATCTGCCGCAGCGTATCGGGACCGGCGCCAAGATGCTCGACCGGGTAGGTCAGGTCGACCTGCGGGCCGACGACCGCGACACGCGCACCGCCCTGCAGCCAGGCCTTGCGCAGCCGCGTGTTGACCAGCGGCGCCTCCCAGCGCGGGTTGGTGCCGACGAGCAGCACCGCATCGGCCTGTTCGAGCGCCGCGATGCCGGTGTTCATGACATAGGCTGCGCGATTGTCGGCCGGCAGCTTCGCGCCGTCCTGGCGGCAGTCCAGGTTCGCCGAGCCGAGCGACGCCATGAGTTGCTTCAACGCCAGCATCGATTCCGCGTCGCACAGGTCGCCGGCGATCGCGGCCATCCTGTCGCCCGACAGGCCCTTCAGCTTCGCCGCGATCGCGGCGAAGGCCTCGTTCCAGCTAGCCTCGCGCAGCTTGCCGTCCTCGCGAACGTAGGGCCGGTCGAGGCGCTGGCGGCCCAGCGCATCGCAGGCATAGCGCGACTTGTCGCCCAGCCACTCCTCGTTCACGTCCTCGTTGAGACGCGGCAGGATGCGCAAGACCTCGGTCTGGCGCGAATCCACCCGGATCGCCGCGCCGACCGCGTCGAGCACATCGACGGATTCGGTCTTGGTCAGCTCCCAGGGCCGCGACACGAAGGCGTAGGGCTTTGAGGTCAGCGCGCCCACCGGGCACAGGTCGATGACGTTGGCGCTCAGCTCGGAATCCAGCGACTTCTCGAGATAGGTCGTGATCTCGGCATGCTCGCCACGGCCCAGCAGGCCCAGTTCCGGCACGCCGGCGACCTCGGTCGCGAAGCGCACGCAGCGGGTGCAGTGGATGCAGCGGGTCATGATCGTCTTGATCAGCGGGCCCATATGCTTGTCCTTGACCGCGCGCTTGTGCTCGGCGAAACGCGAGCCGTCGCGGCCATAGGCCATCGCCTGGTCCTGCAGGTCGCACTCGCCGCCCTGATCGCAGATCGGGCAGTCGAGCGGATGGTTGACCAGCAGGAACTCCATGACCCCGTTGCGCGCCTTGCGCACCATCTCGGAGTCGGTCTTGATCGCCATGCCGTCATTGACCGGCAGCGCGCACGACGCAGCGGGCTTCGGCGGCCCCGGCGAGACCTCGACCAGGCACATCCGGCAGTTGCCGGCGACCGACAGCCGCTCATGGTAGCAGAAGCGCGGGATTTCCTTGCCGGCCATTTCGCAGGCCTGCAGCACCGTGATCCCGTTGGGGACCTCGATCTCGACGCCGTCGATGGTGACCTTTGCCATCGCGTCCGCCCCCCTATTCCGCTGCCTGCGCGGGTGCGAATGCAGCCTTCTTGCGATCGATAATCCGGCGCTCTAGCTCGGGCCGGAAATGCCGTATCAGGCCCTGGACCGGCCAGACCCCGCCATCGGCGAGTGCACAGATCGTGTGCCCCTCGATCTGCTTGGTGACCTCCCACAGCATGTCGATTTCCTCGATCTCGGCGTCGCCCGTGACCAGCCGCGTCATCACCCGATAGACCCAGCCCATGCCCTCGCGGCACGGCGTGCACTGGCCGCAGCTCTCGTGGCGATAGAAGTGACTGAGCCGGGCGATCGCCTCGACGATGTCGGCCGACTTGTCGATGACGATGACCGCCGCGGTGCCCAGGCCCGAGCTGTGCTCGCGCAAAGCATCGAAATCCATCAGCACGCCGTCGCAGATGTTCTTCGACAGGCACGGCGTCGACGAGCCGCCCGGAATGATCGCCTGCAGATTGTCCCAGCCGCCGCGCACGCCGCCGGCATGCTTCTCGATGAGCTCCTTAAGCGGGATGCTCATCGATTCCTCGACGTTGCACGGATTGTTCACGTGCCCGGAGATCGAGAAGATCTTGGTGCCGGTGTTGTTCTCGCGCCCGAAGCCCGCGAACCACGACGCACCGCGGCGCAGGATCGTCGGCGCGACGGCGATTGTCTCGACATTGTTCACCGTCGTCGGGCAGCCGTAGAGCCCGCATGACGCCGGGAACGGCGGCTTCAGGCGGGGCTGGCCCTTCTTGCCCTCGAGGCTCTCGATCAGCGCGGTCTCTTCGCCGCAGATATAGGCACCTGCACCGCGGTGCAGGTAGACGTCCATGTCCCAGCCCGAACCGCACGCGTTCTTGCCGATCAGCCCGGCCTCGTAGGCCTCGTCGATCGCCTGCTGCAGGTGCGAGGCCTCGGAATAGAACTCACCGCGCACATAGATGTAGGCGGCGTTCGCGCCCATGGCGAAGCCGGCGACCAGGCAACCCTCGACCAGCACATGGGGGTCGTAGCGCAGGATTTCGCGGTCCTTGCAGGTGCCCGGCTCGGACTCGTCGGCATTGACCACGAGATAGTGCGGCCGGCCGTCGCGCCGGTCGTCTGCCGGCATGAACGACCATTTGAGCCCGGTCGGGAAGCCGGCGCCGCCGCGCCCGCGCAGGCCCGAGGCCTTGATCTCCTCGACGATGGCCTCGCGGCCCCGCTCGATCAGCGCCTTGGTGTTGTCCCAGATACCGCGCCGGTGCGCGCCTTCGAGACGCCAGTCGTCCTGGCCGTAGAGATTGCGGAAGATGCGGTCTTCGTCGCGCAGCATCACGCACCCTCCCCGGCCGACGTCCCGGTCAGTGTCGTCAGCCCGCCGACGGGCTCGGACCCCCGGCGCCCGTTCTGCGGCCCTGGCGTCGGCGTCTCGCCGCGTTTCAGCGCCTCGAGGACCGCCTTGAAGCTCTCGGCCGTCAGATCCTCGTAATACGTGTCGTTGATCTGCACCATCGGGGCATTGCAGCACGCGCCCAGGCACTCGACCTCGACCACGGTGAACAGCCCGTCGTCGCTGGTCTCGCCCAGCCCGCAGCCTGTCACGTCCTTCGCCACGGCGCGCAGATCGTCGGAGCCGCGCAGCCAGCACGGCGTCGTGCGGCAGAGCTGGACGAAGTTCTTGCCGACCGGTTCGAGGTTGAACATCGTGTAGAAGGTCGCGACCTCGAGCACCCGGATTTTCGGCATGTCGAGATAGGCCGCGACATATTCGAGCGCCGCGGTCGGCAGCCAGCCGCCGGCCTGACGCTGGGCCAGGTCGAGCAGCGGGATCACCGCGCTCTGCTGCCGCCCTTCCGGATAGCGCGCGACGATCGTCTCGGCGCGGGCGCGGTGGGCGTCGTCGAATGCGAAGCTGTCGCTCACCGGTCGACCTCCCCGAACACGATATCGAGACTTCCGATCACCGCCGGCACGTCGGCCAGCATGTGTCCCTTGGTCAGCGCTTCGAGCGCCTGCATGAAGGCGAAGCCCGGTGCGCGGATCTTGCAGCGGTAGGGCTTGTTCGAGCCGTCGGCGACCAGGTAGACGCCGAACTCGCCCTTGGGCGCCTCGACGGCGGCATAGGTTTCGCCGGCGGGCACGTGATAGCCCTCGGTATAGAGCTTGAAGTGATGGATCAGCGCTTCCATCGAGTGCTTCATCTCGCCGCGGCGCGGCGGGGTCAGCTTGTGGTTCTGCGTCATGACCGGACCGTCGGGAATCTCGTCCAGGCACTGCTTGATGATCCGCAGGCTCTGGCGCATCTCCTCGACCCGCACCAGGTAGCGCGCGTAGCAATCGCCGGTCTTGCCCACCGGAACGTCGAAGTCCATGCGGTCGTAGACGTCGTAGGGCTGGGCCTTGCGCAGGTCCCAGGCGACGCCCGAGGCCCGCAGGGTCGAGCCCGACATGCCCCAGTCGAGCGCCTGCTCGGCCGAGAAGACGCCGATGTCGACGGTCCGCTGCTTGAAGATGCGGTTGCCCGTCAGCAGGCTTTCCATGTCGTCGATGAACTTGGGATAGCTCTCGCAGAACGCATAGATGTCGTCGGCCAGGCCCGCGGGCAGATCCTGGTGCACGCCGCCCGGGCGGAAGTAGGCCGCATGCAGCCGCGCGCCCGACACACGCTCATAGAACTCCATCATCCGCTCGCGTTCCTCGAACCCCCACAAGAGCGGCGTCATTGCTCCAACATCAAGGGCATACGTCGTCAAGTTCATAATATGGTTGAGGATACGGGTGATCTCGGAGAACAGCACCCGAATGTACTGGCCGCGCTCCGGAACCTCGATTCCGAGCAGCTTCTCCACGGCCAGCGCGTAGGCATGCTCCTGGCACATGGGCGAGACATAGTCGAGCCGGTCGAAGTAAGGCACGGCCTGCAGGTAGGTCTTGTACTCGATCAGCTTCTCGGTGCCGCGGTGCAGCAGTCCGATGTGCGGGTCGGCGCGCTCGACCACCTCGCCATCCATCTCCAGCACCAGCCGCAGGACCCCGTGGGCCGCAGGATGCTGCGGGCCGAAGTTGAGGGTCATGTTCTTGATCGCGACGTCGCTCATGCCGCGCCCTCGCCCGCTTCGTCCTCGTCGGCGCGCGCCTTCTCGTCGCCCGGCAGGACGGCGTTCATGCCCTCCCACGGCGACAGGAAGTCGAACGAACGGAAATCCTGGGTCAGCTTGACCGGATCGTAGACCACGCGCTTCTGAGTCTCGTCGTAGCGGACCTCGACGCGGCCCGTCAGCGGGAAGTCCTTACGCATCGGGTGCCCCTCGAACCCGTAGTCGGTGAGGATGCGCCGCAGATCCGGGTGGTCGGAGAAATAGATGCCGTACATGTCCCAGGCCTCGCGCTCGAACCAGCCGGCCGCGCTGAACACGTCCGTGGCCGAGGGAACCGCATCGTCCACGCCGACCGCGCACTTCACGCGGATCCGCTGGTTCTGGCTGACCGACAGCAGGTGATAGACCACGTCGAAGCGCGCCCCGCGCTCTAGATAGTCGACCCCGCACAGGTCGATCAGCACCTTGAACTGGCAGTTCGTGTCGTCGCGCAGGAAGGTCAGCAGCCGCAGCAGGCCGCTCGCGCGCGTCAGGACGCTCAGGTCGCCATTGGCGACCTCGGTCCCGGTCACCTCCTGCGGCAGGGCGGCGGCGATGTATCCGCCGAGATCGGTAAGCGCTTCGTCCATGCCCTGTCCGTTACCCTCGCCCCGACACCGGCCTCAGCGCGCGATCGTTCCGGTGCGCCGGATCTTGCGCTGGAGCTGCATGATCCCATACAGCAGCGCTTCCGCCGTGGGCGGACACCCGGGGACGTAGATGTCGACCGGGACGATCCGGTCGCATCCGCGCACGACCGAGTAGGAGTAGTGGTAGTAGCCGCCGCCGTTGGCGCACGAGCCCATCGAGATAACCCAGCGCGGCTCGGGCATCTGGTCATAGACCTTGCGCAGGGCCGGGGCCATCTTGTTGGTCAGCGTGCCAGCCACGATCATTACGTCGGACTGGCGCGGGCTGGGGCGGAACAGGAAGCCGAAGCGGTCCATGTCGTAGCGCGAGGCCGCGGTGTGCATCATTTCGACCGCGCAGCAGGCGAGCCCGAAGGTCATCGGCCAGAGCGAGCCCGTGCGGGCCCAGTTGACCAGCTTGTCCATGTTGGCCAGCACGAAGCCCTTGTCGGTGAGCTCGTCGGTGACCGCCTGGATCGCCGCATCCTGGTCGGGACCGGGCCGGAAGACGCCGTCGGCGGGATCGCGCATGGTTATTCCCATTCGAGCGCTCCCTTGCGCCATTCGTAGACGAAGCCGACGGTCAGGATTCCCAGGAACACGACCATCGACCAGAAGCCGAACTCGCCGATGTCGGACAGCGTGATCGCCCAGGGAAACAGGAACGCGACCTCGAGGTCGAAGATGATGAACAGGATCGCGACCAGGTAGAAGCGCACGTCGAACTTCATGCGCGCATCGTCGAAGGCGTCGAAGCCGCACTCATAGGCCGAGTTCTTCTCCGGGTCGGGCTTGCGCGCGCCAGCCACGACGGATGCCAGCACGAGCATCAGCGACAGGCCCAGGGCGAGGCCGAGGAAGATCAGGATCGGCAGGTATTCGAGGAGAAGCTCTTCCATCGTTTGCCCTTGAATCCGGCCCTCGCGACACGGTGCCGAAACGGCCCGCATGGAATGGTGGGGAGCGGCAGAGAACCGCTTGTTTTCCGCCGCCAGCCATACACCAGCGCACTGGCCCTTGCAAGGCGTCCAGGTGCGCGGTGCGCGCTTCGCCGCAGGCCTGCGATTCGCGCGGCCGGCGGGCGAACGCGGCGCAACAAAAAGGCCCCGATTCGGGGGCCGTCTTGATGTCAGGATCGATCTCGGTGGCGGGAGTGACGGGACTCGAACCCGCGGCCTCCGGCGTGACAGGCCGGCGCTCTAACCAACTGAGCTACACCCCCAGCCGAGACCGCGGGATGTACTGCCGCACCCCCGCCATGTCAAGCGAACCGGCGCGAATTCGCGACCCTCATGTGCCGAAGGCGGCGCGCAGGCGCTCGCCCGCGAAGACCTGCGCCGCGCGCCCGTCGTCGACCAGCGGCGCAAACGAATAGAAGCCGTGCATCATGCCCGGGTACTCGCGGTGCTCGACCGCGGTTCCCGCAGCGGCCAGCGCCCCGGCCAGCGCGACGCCCTCGTCGTGCAGCACGTCGCACTCGGCCGTGATGACCAGCGCGGGCGGAAGGTTCGACAGATCGGCCGCGCGCAGCGGTGCGGCACGCCAGTCGGTGCGGTCCGCGGGCCCGCGTAGATAGTGGTCGCGGAACCATTCCATACCGCGCGCGGTCAGGATGCCCGCGCCATCGGCCCATTCGGCGTAGGACGGCGTGTCGCACGCATAGTCGACGACCGGATAGACCAGCAGCTGGAAGCAGATGTCGGGCCCGCCGGCCTCGCGCCCCATCAGCGCAACGACGGCGGCCAGGTTACCGCCCGCGCTGTCGCCGCCGACGGCGATGCGCGCCGGGTCGATGCCCAGTTCGCCGGCATTCTCGGCAACCCACCGGGTCGCCGCATAGCTGTCCTCGGGAGCGGCGGGGAACTTGTGCTCGGGCGCCAGCCGGTAGTCGACATTGACGACGACCGCGCCGCTGTCGGCGCACAGGTTGCGCGCGACCAGGTCATGGGTGTCGAGACTGCCGAGCACGTGCCCGCCGCCGTGGAAGAACACCACCGCGGGCAGCGGCCCCTCGCCCGCCCCCTCGGGCCGGTAGATGCGCAGCGCAAGGTCGCCGCCCGGCCCGTCGATGGTCCGGTCCTCGACCGAACCGACGGGGGTGCGATCGCGGTCGCGGTTCCGCGACATCTCCTCGAGCTGCGCGCGCGCCTCGGCGGGCGTCAGTTCGTAGGCGGGACGCACGCCGGCATCGGCGGCGCGCGCGATCAGGGCGACGATCTGCGGGTGGAGCGGCATGGGAACCTCCGGTCGACGTGTTGCGCGCATGCGCGGACCGGGGGATGATAGCGCAAATCATCGGCGATTAAGCCGGCGCAGCGGAGGAGAAAACGCCATGGGTTCCCCGAAAGTCATCGTCCAGCTCTATCCGGTCTTCCCGGCCGCGGACGAGCACGACCGCCGCGCCAAGCGCCCGATCGGCCGCAATTCCGACCTGTACTACAAGATCATCCACGAATGGTCCGAGATCATCCGCGAGGCCGACAAGATGGGCATCTGGGGGATGTCCACGATCGAGCACCACCTCCACTCCGAAGGCTACGAGGTCGGCCCCAACCCCGGCGTGCTGGACGCGCATTGGGCGGCCCAGGTCGAGAACCTGCATCTGGGCGCGTTCGGCTATGTGATGGCGACCCAGGACCCCATCCGCGTCGCCGAGGAAACCGCGATCATCGACCACATGACCCACGGCAAGTATTTCGTGGGCTTTGCGCGCGGCTACCAGTCGCGCTGGGCGAACATCCTGGGCCAGTCGTCGGGCGCCCTCGCCACCCTGTCGGACGGCAGTTCGGGCGACAAGCGCAACCGCGAGATCTTCGAGGAGCGGGTCGAGATGGTGCTCGACTGCTGGACCAAGGATTCGGTCGAGCTCAACGGCAAGTACTATCAGGCCCCCTACCCTCACGACACGGGCATCGAGGGCTACGAGGGCTGGGAGATCGCCCGCGAGGCGGGCGCCCCCGGCGAGATTGACGACGACGGCGTGGTGCGCCGGATCTCAGTGGTGCCCTCGCCCTACCAGAAGCCGCACCCGCCCGTGTTCATCGCGGTCGCGCGCTCGCGCGAGACGATCGAGTTCGCCGCCAAGCACGGCTTCCGGCCGAGCTACTTCAACCCGACGGACGGCGTGGTCGAACTGGCCAACATCTATGTCGAGGAATCGGCCAAGCACGGCCGCCAGGTCCAGTACGGCCAGATGCAGAACATCGTGCGCCACACCCGGATCGCCAAGTCCGAGGCCGACTTCGAGCGCAAGATCCGCGCCTACGACCTGGACATCTTCAAGAACTTCTACTCGGTCTTCGGCAACCACCATGTGGACCCGGTCAAGCACGATGCCGAGGCGGCCTATCGCGCCATCCGGGAGCACAAGTTCGTGATGGGCGGCACGGTCGACGACACCATCCGCGACTGGCAGGAGGTCTATTCGCGCATTCCGTGCGAATACATCACCCTGATCTGGCACTGGGCGCAGGAGCCCAAGGACGAGCTGCTCGAAGAGATGCGCCTGTTCGTCGAGAAGGTCGTGCCCGAGCTGGAGACGCCCGACTTCGCCGCGCAAGCCGCGGAGTAGCGAGCGGGGCGGCTAGGCCGCCTTCGGCGCCTTCGTCATCCGCACCTTCGGCTTGATGTCGTCGCGGCAGAAGGCGTGCAGGAAGTAGGTGCGTTCGCCCACCCCGAGGATCTGCTGCGCGTCGGCATCCTCCGCCGCCGTCCCCAGATAGACATGGGTCTCGACCGGCTGGGCGGTGCCCGCCTGCCCGGTGCCGCCCGACGCGCCGCCCGGCGAGAAGTGGGTGTCCTGGACGATGGCGTAGCTGTCGAGCGGCAGCTTCGCCATCTTGGCGAACCGGCCCATCTGGGTCATGAAGCAGAGCCCGATCCCGGCCGAGATCAGCGAGGCGGCATCAGGCGCGCGCCCGTGCCCGCCGAAGCGCTCGCCCTCATCCGACAGGAAGCGCCAGGTCGGCGCCACGGGGCCGTACTGTTCCTTGAGGATTTCCTTCACGCCGTCCGGCCGCGGCACGCAGCGCGTGTGCATGTGCAGGAGCTGCCTGTCGGGACCCGGATCGGGTACGGCGATATCGAGCTTTGCATGGGCCTCGCGCGCCGTATCCTCGTCGACGAGCATGTTGATCAGCCCGTCGACCGCCGGCATACCGGCGGCGCGTTCCAGCTTGGGGAAATTGTCGCCGGGGTCGGGGAACGGATCGGCGTCGAGCGGCGTCACCTGCTCGGGTGCAAGCACGCGTGCGTTGTGTACCAGGGTGAACAGGCTGGGGTGGCTGCCGCGCGCCAGCCCGTTCAGCGGCGAGGCCGCGACCGCCTCGTAGAGCAGGGTCGTCAGGGTCGCGTCGTCGCAGTCGGCATCGCAGACGACGTTGAGCTCGGGCGGCATCGCGCCGCTGACCATCGTGCCCTTACGGAAATCGCCCTCGCGCCAGTAGAAGTTCTCGAGCACCAGTTCCAGGTCGCGCAGGACGATGCCGCGCTGGGCGGCGAGCGCGGTGATCTCGTTCATGTAGGACGCGATCATCCCGGCGCTGAGATAGGTCAGCGGGTTCGGCGCCTTGTTGAACCCGCCGAGATGCCCGCCCTCGTCGCAGGCGAACCGCCACGCCGTTCCCGTCGCGGCCGAGACGACCAGTGCCTCCTTCTGCATGCCCCCCAGCGAGCGCACCCAGGTGCGCAGCGACTGGCCGTGCGGGTTGGGCAGCGTGGGGAAACCGGCCTCGGCGGCATTGGCGGCGATGTAGTAGAGCGGCTCGCCGAGTGCCTCGAGAGGGGTCAGGGTCATGGGGTTCCTCCGATCAATCGGTGTTCGCGTCGTCAGCGGGTACGGCGCGCCGGGCCACGGCGAGTTCCGCGTCGCGTTCGCGCAGGCGGGCCTCGGCCTGCTTGAGATCGGTTATATCGGTTCCCGATCCGCGATAGCCAAGGAAACGGCAGTTCTCATCGTAGAAAGGCACGCCACTGGTGCGGATCCAGCGCGGCTCGAACTTCCCCTCGCCCCTGCGCAGGTATTCGAAGTTCCGGAACGGGCGTTGCGCGTCGAGATCCTTGAGATGGCGGTCCCACGCCTCGTCCGAAGGACCGCCGCCGATCAGTTCGAAGCGCGTCTTCCCGTAGTGCCAGTCGGGCGGTGCGCCGGTCACCCGCTCGATGCCCTGGCTCACATAGCGGATGCGATGGGCGTCGTCCGTCTCCCAGAACCAGTCCGCCGACGCCTCCGCGAAGTCGCGAAACCGCTCTTCATTGATTTGCAGTTCACGTTCCAGGCCGACCTGGTCCGAGATGTCCTGGATCATGACCATCGTTGCGGGCGCACCATCGAAGGTCAGCGCGCGCGATGCTTTCCGACCAGAAGACCGAGCCGTCGCGGCGCAGGCGGCGCACCCGCACTTCGTCGGGACCGCCGCACCCCTCGACGCGCCCCTCGACATGCACGATGATTCCCGTCGGCGCCGCATCGATCACCGTGCGATTGCGTTCGTTCGTCTCTTGCAGTCTGCGTTGGAGCCGGCGGTTCTCCTCGACCTCGTTGCGCAGGTTTGCCGTCATCTTCTGTTCGAATGCCAGGCGTTCGGCCAGCAGACGGCGGCTGCGCACGACCAGCAGCGAGATCACGAAGGTCGCCGTGAACCCGACGAAAAACCCCGGCACGACCGAGACCGGCGTGACGTTGAAGAATCCGAAATTCGTTCCCATGACGACGAATGCCAGACCGGAGATCAGCAAGCCGCCGCTCGCCGCAAGTGCGGCAATTCTCAGATAGGCTGGATGCACCAAATCGGAATTCTGCATCGAACTGTTGCCGGGCCGGGCGGCGCGATGCTGCACCGGCGAAAAGGCGTCGCGCTGGTGGGCGGTGACGGGATCGAACCGCCGACCCCCTCGGTGTAAACGAGGTGCTCTGCCAGCTGAGCTAACCGCCCGCGCACATGCGTTCTATCCCATATCGCGGGGGGGCACGACCAGCCCCGCCAATGCGAACGGGCCGGCCGTGACAGACACGGCCGGCCCGCGCAGAACGCGCTAAATCGCGTGAACTAGTTGACCGCGTCCTTGAGCGCCTTACCCGCCTTGAACTTGGGCTGCTTCGACGCCGGGATCTGGATCGTCGCACCGGTCTGCGGGTTGCGGCCGGTGGTCGCCTTGCGCTGTGCGACCGAGAAAGTGCCGAACCCGACGAGCCGAACTTCCGTGCCGCCCTTCAGCGCGCCGGTGATGTTGCCGAGAACACTGTCGACCGCCTTGCTGGCATCGGCCTTGGAGAGACCGGCAGAATCGGCGACAGCGGCGACGAGATCGTTCTTGTTCACAATTGACCCCCTTTTGGGTTGGTTCCGTGGATCGATGTCTGGAGCGTGAAGCCCGAATCCAAACAGTGCCGGAATTCTAGGAGTCGAGATTCCGAGCCGTCAATCGAAACGGCCCGGAAATCCGCGGTTTTTTGCGAAAATTGCCCTGCGACTCGGAAACCGACTCGCGTCAACCCTAATGACGGACGACGCCCGACGCCTCCGAATCGTCTTCGGGGGCCGAAACCCGCGCCGATTCGTGCGCCGATTCGTCCCACTCGATCGGCACCAGCGGCTGGGTCAGCGCGTGCTGGAGAACCTCGTCGACCGTCGCGACAGGGATGATTTCGAGCCCCTTCTTGACGTTGTCGGGAATATCCGCGAGGTCCTTCTCGTTGTCCTTGGGGATGACCACGGTCTTCACGCCGCCGCGCAGTGCCGCCAGGAGCTTCTCCTTGAGCCCGCCGATCGGCAGCACACGGCCGCGCAGCGTGATCTCGCCCGTCATCGCCACATCCTTTCGGATCGGGTTCTGGGTCAGGACCGAGACCATCGAGGTGATCATCGCCACGCCGGCAGACGGGCCGTCCTTGGGCACAGCCCCCTCGGGCACATGGACATGGATGTCGCGCCGTTCGAACAGCGGCGGCTTGATGCCGAATTCGATCGCCCGCGCGCGCACATAGGCGTTGGCGGCCTGCACCGATTCCTGCATCACGTCGCCCAGCTTACCCGTAACGGTCACCTTGCCCTTGCCGGGCACGATGATCGATTCCACGGTCAGCAGCTCTCCGCCCACTTCCGTCCAGGCCAGGCCCGTGATCACGCCGATCAGGTCGTCGGCCTCGGTCTCGCCAAAGCGGTACTTGCGGACGCCGGCATACTTGTCGAGGTTCTTCACCGTCACCTTGACCGACGCGACGTCGGCCTCGACCGCGATTTCCTTGACGGCCTTGCGTGCCAGGTTCGCGATCTCGCGCTCGAGGCTGCGCACGCCCGCCTCGCGCGTGAAGTAGCGGATCAGGTCGCGCAACGCGGAGTCCGAGATCGACCACTCATCGTCCTTCAGGCCGTTCTCCTCCACCTGCTTCGGGATCAGGTGACGCTTGGCGATCTCGACCTTCTCGTCCTCGGTGTAGCCGGGAATCCGAATGATCTCCATCCGGTCCATCAGCGGCTGCGGCATGCGCATGGTGTTGGCCGTGCACACGAACATCACGTCGGAAAGGTCGTAGTCGACCTCGAGATAATGGTCCTGGAACGTGTGGTTCTGTTCGGGATCGAGGACCTCGAGCAGCGCCGAGGACGGATCCCCGCGCCAGTCGGCGCCCAGCTTGTCGATCTCGTCGAGCAGGAACAGCGGGTTCGACGTCCCGGCCTTCTTCATGCCCTGGATGACCTTGCCCGGCATCGAGCCGATATAGGTCCGGCGATGGCCGCGTACCTCGGCCTCGTCGCGCACCCCGCCCAGGGACATGCGCACGAACTTGCGCCCGGTCGCCCGCGCCACAGACTTGCCCAGCGACGTCTTGCCGACGCCCGGCGGCCCGACGAGGCACAGGATCGGTCCCTTGATCTTCGCCATGCGCTGCTGCACGGCAAGATATTCGAGGATACGCTCCTTGACCTTCTCGAGGCCGTAATGGTCCTCGTCCAGCACGAGCTGGGCGGCCAGAATGTCCTTCTTCACCCGCGAACGCTTCTTCCACGGGATCGTCAGCATCCAGTCGAGGTAGTTCCGCACGACCGTCGCCTCGGCCGACATCGGGCTCATGTTCCGGAGCTTCTTGAGCTCCTGGTTGGCCTTTTCGCCGGCTTCCTTGGTCAGGCGGGTCTTCTTGATGCGCTCTTCGAGTTCCTGGAGCTCGTCGCGACCATCCTCGGCCTCGCCCAACTCCTTCTGGATCGCCTTGAGCTGCTCGTTCAGATAGTACTCGCGCTGCGTCTTCTCCATCTGGCGCTTGACGCGCGAGCGGATGCGCTTTTCCACCTGCAGGACGCCGATCTCGCCCTCCATGAAGCTGTAGATCTTTTCCAGCCGCTTCTGGACGGTGTCGGCCTCGAGCAGCTCCTGCTTTTCGGCGATCTTCAGCGTCAGGTGCGAGGCGATCGTGTCGGCAAGCTTGCTCGGCTCCTCGATCTGATTGATCGAGACCAGAACCTCGGGCGGAATCTTGCGGTTGAGCTTGATGTACTGCTCGAACTGGCCGACCACCGAGCGCGCCAGCGCCTCGGTTTCGTTGGCGTCGTTCTCCGGTTCGTGCCGGATCTCCGCATAGGCCTGGAAGAATTCCGCATTGTCGGAGAACTCGACGACCGCGGCACGCTCGCTGCCCTCGACCAGCACCTTCACCGTCCCGTCGGGCAGCTTTAGCAGCTGCAGGATGGTACCCACCGTCCCCACCGGGTAGAGGTCGCCCGGCTTCGGATCGTCCTCGCCGGCATCCTTCTGGGTGAGCAGCAGGATCTGCTTGTCATCCTGCATCACGTCTTCCAGCGCGCGCACCGACTTTTCGCGCCCGACGAAGAGCGGGACGATCATGTGCGGAAAGACGACGATGTCGCGCAGCGGCAGGACGGGAAACAGGGCACCTTTGGAGAGATCGGTCATGAGACGTTCCGGGTTCACAAAAGCATGAAAATACTAGGCGCAAAACATTGCGCACGGGTTTACGGCCACGATCAGGGAACGCCGAAAGGGCGAGTCGCGCCATGCATAGATATTTGGGCTGACGGCCCCCGCAATCAAGTGGGCGCCGCGGAAATCGAACCCAATATAGGGGGGGGTCGTTTAGGCGCTTGTGCCCAAATCTTCGCGTTTGTCGGCGTAGATGTGGAGCGGCGCGGCATTACCTTCGACCACTTCGCCGTTGATCACCACTTCCTCGACCCCGTCCAGGCCCGGCAAATCGAACATGGTGTCGAGGAGGATATTCTCCATGATCGAACGCAGGCCGCGCGCGCCCGTCTTGCGGGCAATCGCCTTGCGGGCGATCGAGTGCAGCGAATCCTCGGCGAAGGTGAGTTCCACCCCCTCCATGTCGAACAGGCGCTGGTACTGCTTGACCAGGGCGTTCTTCGGCTCGGTGAGAATCTGGATCAGCGCATCCTCGTCGAGGTCGCCGAGGGTCGCGATCACCGGCAGCCGGCCGACGAACTCGGGAATCAGCCCGAACTTCAGAAGGTCCTCGGGCTCCACCTCGCTGAGAATCTCGCCGGTGCGGCGGTCGTCGGGGCTGCGCACATCGGCGCCGAAGCCGATGGCCGTGTCCTTGCCGCGGCTCGAGATGATTCGCTCCAGCCCGGCGAACGCGCCGCCGACGATGAACAGGATGTTCGTCGTGTCGACCTGCAGGAACTCCTGCTGCGGATGCTTGCGGCCGCCCTGCGGCGGCACCGACGCGACGGTGCCTTCCATGATCTTCAGCAGCGCCTGCTGCACGCCCTCGCCCGACACGTCGCGGGTGATCGACGGGTTGTCGGACTTGCGGCTGATCTTGTCGACCTCGTCGATGTAGACGATGCCACGCTGCGCACGCTCGACGTTGTAGTCGGCCGACTGCAGCAGCTTGAGAATGATGTTCTCGACGTCTTCGCCCACATAACCCGCTTCGGTCAGGGTCGTCGCATCCGCCATGGTGAACGGCACATCGAGGATGCGCGCCAGCGTCTGGGCGAGCAGCGTCTTGCCGGAGCCGGTCGGGCCAACCAGCAGGATGTTCGACTTGGCGATTTCGACGTCGTTGCCCTTCGGGCCGTTGCTCAGGCGCTTGTAGTGGTTGTGCACGGCAACCGACAGAACCCGTTTCGCACGGTCCTGGCCGATCACGTAATCGTCGAGGACCTCGCAAATCTCCTTCGGCGTCGGCACCCCGTCGCGCGATTTGACCAGCGTCGACTTGTGCTCCTCGCGGATGATGTCCATGCACAATTCGACGCATTCATCGCAGATGAACACTGTCGGACCCGCAATCAGCTTGCGAACCTCGTGCTGGCTCTTTCCGCAGAAGGAGCAATAGAGGGTGTTCTTGGAGTCGCCGTTACCGGACTTGCTCATGTACCCATGTCCCGTGCTGGGGCGTTACGTCCGAACGTCCGCCCTGCAGGGCGAATCGCTACATGACGTGATTGAACAATAGCTAGCTGTAAGCATTCAATAATTAGTTAAGCCGCCGCCAGACCACCAGGGTCCGAACCGGCCGCTTTTCCTGTGTTAATCGTCTCCGTCTTCGCTCGGCGCGCGCTTCTCGACCACCGCGTCGACCAAGCCGAACGCCTTGGCTTCCTCGGCGGTGTAGAACCTGTCGCGCTCCAGCGCATCCTGGATCACTTCGACCGGCTGGCCGGTGTGCTCGGAATAGATTTCGTTGAGCCGCGCCCGGATCTTGAGGATCTCCTGGGCGTGAATCTCGATATCCGTCGCCTGGCCCTGAAAGCCGCCCGAGGGCTGATGCACCATGATGCGCGCGTTCGGCAGGGCGAAGCGCTTGCCCTTGGCGCCGCCGGCCAGTAGCAACGAACCCATGGACGCGGCCTGGCCGACGCACAACGTCGCGACATCGGGCCGGATGTACTGCATCGTGTCGTAGATCGAGAGCCCGGAGGTCACGATTCCGCCCGGCGAGTTGATGTAGAAGTTGATGTCCTTGTTCGGATTCTCCGCCTCGAGGAAGAGAAGCTGCGCGCACACCAGACTCGCGACCTCGTCACCCACCGGGCCGGTGAGGAAGATGATCCGTTCCTTGAGCAGGCGCGAATAGATGTCGTACGCCCGCTCGCCGCGGTTCGTCTGCTCGACCACCATCGGTACAAGCGCGTTCATGCGCGGTGCGAATTCAGTCGTCATGGTTATCGGGATCTCCGTCCTCGGAACGGCCAGTGTGACACTCAAGCAAATAGGCGCGCGGCGAGTCCACGCAAGGGCCCTTTATGCGGGTCGCAATCAGGAATCCTTCGCGTCTGCCTCGCCGTCCTCGCCCCGTTCGGCTTCCAGCTCGGCGTTGAGCTGTTCCGGCGTCAGTTCACGCTCGTCGACCTTGGCCATCTCGAGAACGAAGTCGACGACCTTGTCCTCGAAGATGGGCGCCTGCAGCGACGCCATCGCCTGCGGGTTCTCGCGGTAGAAGTCGATCACCATCTGCTCCTGGCCGGGCATCTGGCGAGCCTGTTCCATGATCGCGCGGTTGACCTCTTCCTGCGCCACCGTAAGCCCGTTCTGCTCGCCGATGTGCGACAGCAGCAGGCCCAGGCGCACGCGTCGCTCGGCGATCTCGCGATACTGCGCGCGAAGCTCGTCGTCGGACTTCGCCTTGTCTTCCTCGTCGAGCGTGTCCGCTTCCTTCGCATGCTCGATCTGGTGCCAGATCTGGTCGAACTCCTCGTCGGCCATGCGCGGCGGGACATCGAAATCGTAGCGGTCGGCCAACTTGTCCAGGAGCTGGCGCTTCACGCGTTCGCGCGTCAGCCGGCCATATTCCTGCGACAGCTGCTCGCTGACGGCCTCTTTCAGCGCGCCCAGGTTCTCGAGACCCAGCTTCGTTGCAAACTCGTCATCGACCTTGACCTCGGCCGCCTCGTGGATATCCTGCACCGTACAGTCGAAGACGGCGTCCTTGCCGGCCAGGTCGTCGACCCCGTAATCCTCGGGGAAGGTCACCTTGACCTCGAGCGGCGCGCCTGTTTCGACCCCGACGAGCTGCTCCTCGAAGCCCGGAATGAACTGGTTCGACCCGAGCTCGAGACGGATGCCCGTCCCCTTGCCGCCGTCGAACGGGACATCGTCGATCTTGCCTGCGAAGTCGATAACGACGACATCGCCCAGCTTCGTCGCGCGGGCTTCCTCGATCGGCTTCGTTTCGCGGTTCTGCTCGGCGATCCGGGTGATCGAGTCGTCGATTTCGGCATCCGTCGGAACGACCTTGATGCGCTCCAGCTCGATCTCCGACAGGTCGCCGATCTCTATGTCGGGCAGGATGTCGAACGAGATGTCGTATTCGAGGTCCTTGCCCTCGTCAAAATTGACAGACTCGATCTTCGGCTGTCCGGCCGGGCGCAGCCCGCGCTCGTCGAGAAGCTCGCGCGAGGAATCCTGGACCGCCGCCTCGAGCACCTCGCCCATCACGGCGTTGCCGTAGCGCTGCTTGAGGATCTTCAGCGGCGCCTTGCCGGGCCGGAAGCCCGGGATCCGGATGTCCTTGCCGACCTCCTGCAGGCGCGCGTCGACGCGCTTCTGGATGTCGTCCGCCGCGATCGTGACCCTGAAGTCCCGCAGCAGGCCTTCGTTATTTTTTTCAACGACTTGCATAGCCAGGTCCAATTCCTGCTTTAACTGATTTCGCCCCGCCCTGCCGCGTGCGAAACGGCATTCGGGCCGGACGGCTCGACCTCGACGACGCGCCGGTGCAAGTGGTGCGGGCGAAGGGACTCGAACCCCCACGACCTTTCAGTCACCAGGACCTAAACCTGGCGCGTCTACCAGTTCCGCCACGCCCGCGCACCTGATGCCCGATCGGGATCGCGCACCATGCGTTCCGGGCGGTCGATCCGTCCGAACGGCGGATTTCCTATACCATCGCGACACCCGAGTAAACGGCGCAAACGTCGCACGTTTCACCTATCGGAGGGCGCGATCCGCAAGCAGCGATGCCAGGACCTCCGGCAGGCCGTCCGCGATGTCGTCGGCGATCAGCCCCGGTCCGAACGCCGCCGCCGCCGCACCATGCAGCCAGACCGCCGCCGACGCCGCCTCGAACGCCGGCATTCCCTGCGACAACAGCCCGAGCACGACCCCGGCCAGAACGTCGCCGCTGCCCGCCGTGGCCAGTTCCGGAGGCGCGTTGGCGTTGATCGTCGCGCGGCCGTCGGGAGCCGCGACGACGGTGTCGGCCCCCTTGAGCACGACTGTCGCGCCGGCGCGCGC
>JAYOFO010000006.1:0-70557 GCA_038117265.1 Rhodospirillaceae bacterium | reverse complement strand
GCGGGCAAGGGCACCAAGTATCTCGACGGCTATCACCATGTGACGCCCGACGACGTCTGGCAGCATTACGGGCTGACCCCCGAACAGGCGGCGGCGGGCGGCATGAACCCGCAGATGTTCAACTCGTTCCTCGACGGCACCAAGTCGGCGATCGAGATGGCGGCGGTCGCCAATGCGACGGGCCTGACCCCCGCCCCCGACGGCCTCGCCTTCCCGCCCTGCGGCGTCCACGACCTGCCGCGCGTGATGCGCCCGCGCGCCGAGGGCGGCGCGCTGCACCACAAGGGCCAGGTCGAGGTCATCAGTTCCGAGGAGCGCGACGGGCGCCATGTCACCGGAGACCTGCGCTGGGGCGTCTATGTGGTGTTCGAGGCGCCGAGCGACTATGTCCGCTCCTGCTTCGACGAGTACGGCCTGCTCACCGATGCGAGCGGCGGGTACTCGGCGCTGTGGAAGCCGTATCACCTGATCGGGCTGGAGCTGGGCATCTCGGTCGCCAACGTCGCCCTGCGCGGCGAATCGACCGGCGCCCCGACGGGTTTCCGGGGCGACGCCGTCGCCACGGCCAAGCGCGACCTGGCGGCCGGTGAAATGCTCGATGGCGAGGGCGGCTATACGGTCTATGGCAAGCTGATGCCGGCCACCACGAGCCTCGCGACCAGCGGCCTGCCGATCGGCCTCGCCCACGGCGTGAAGCTAAAGAACCCGGTGCCGTGCGACCGGCCCGTGCGCTGGTCCGACGTCGAGATCGACGGCGAAAGCCAGGCCGTGCGCGTGCGCCGCGAGATGGAGGCGATGTTCGCCGATACGGCCGCCGCGGCGGCGCAGTGACGCCGCCAACCGGGTTGCACGGCGCGGTCGGCTGGCCTAGTTAACCGCGCAATGCCCGAGGGAGCGACCGAAACCACCGCCGACGCTGCGACCCCGCTCGACGCGTATCACGCGATGCGCGCGGCAGAGGAGATTCTCGCCGACCCGGCCCAGCGGCTGGCGGTGGAGAAGCTGCAGGCCCTGCACCACGCGCTGGTCGGCTACCAGCCGGCGGGCGAGGGCTGGCTGTCGGGCTGGAAGGACCGGTTCGGGCTGGGGCGGCGCACCGAAACGCCGCCGCTCGGCCTCTACATGTACGGGCCGGTCGGGCGCGGCAAGTCGATGCTGATGGATCTGTTCTTCGACACCGCGCCGGTCGCGCGCAAGCGGCGGGTCCATTTCCACGCCTTCATGCTCGAGATCCAGCGCCGCCTGACCGAACTGCGCCAGAAGGAGAAGCGCGAGGACCCGCTGATGCGGGTCGCCGCCGACGTCGCCGCCGAGAGCTGGCTGCTGTGCTTCGACGAGTTCCACGTGGTCAACATCGCCGACGCGATGATCCTCGGCCGGCTGTTCCAGGCCTTCTTCGAGCACGGGGTGGTGGTCGTCGCCACCTCGAACGTGGCCCCGCAGGACCTCTACAAGGGCGGCCTCCAGCGTGACCGGTTCATGCCCTTCATCGACCTGATCTGCGCGAAGCTCGACATCCTCGACATCGGCCAGGGCCGCGACTTCCGGCTCGACCGCCTGCTCGGCGAGCCGGTCTGGCATACGCCGCTGGGCGCAGCGGCGACCGCGCGCCTCGATGTCGCATTCGCGACGCTGACCGACGACGCCACGCCCGAACCCGAGGACATCGAGCTGCAGGGCCGCACCCTGACCGCGCCGCGCACCGCGCGCGGAATCGCGCGCTTCTCGTTCGAGGAATTGTGCCGCCGGCCGCGCGGGGCGGCCGACTATCTGGCCATCGCCAACCGGTTCCACACCATGATGGTCGACGACATCCCGCGGATGGAGGCGCGCGAGCGCGACGCGGCCAAGCGCTTCGTGGTCTTCGTAGACTTGCTCTACGAGCACCGGGTCAACTTGTTCGCGACGGCAGCGTGCGCGCCCGGCGACCTCTATCCCGCGGGCGACACCGCATTCGAGTTCCAGCGCACCGTCTCGCGGCTGATGGAGATGCAGTCCAAGGACTATCTCAACAGCCCCCACGAACCCTGATCCGCACCACGCGTTCCGGCACGGACGACGGCACAAGGCACATGCCTGTCCGTGCCTTGAACGGCCCCGGTTTTCGCGTTACACACCGCGCGCAGACGGCCCCTCGCAGCGGCTTCCCGGGGGCGCGGCCCAACAGGATTTCCGACAGCGGAGAAACAGCACAATGGCACGCAACAAGATCGCGCTTATCGGCGCGGGCAACATCGGCGGCACGCTCGCCCACCTCGTCGGCCTGAAGGAACTGGGCGACGTAGTCCTGTTCGACATCGTCAAGGGCATGCCCGCGGGCAAAGCGCTCGACCTCGTCGAATCCTCGCCGGTCGAGGGCTTCGATTCCAAGATGGTCGGCGCCAGCACCTATGCGGCCCTCAAGGGTGCCGACGTGGTGATCGTCACCGCGGGCGTCCCGCGCAAGCCGGGCATGAGCCGCGACGACCTGATCGGCATCAACACCGGCGTGATGGAGGCCGTGGGCGCGGGCATCAAGAAGAACTGCCCCAATGCCTTCGTCATCTGCATCACCAACCCGCTCGACGTGATGGTCGGCGTGCTGCGCGAGGCGGCCGGCCTGAAGCCGAACATGTGCGTCGGCATGGCTGGCGTGCTCGACAGCGCCCGCTTCCGCTACTTCCTGGCCGAGGAGTTCAACGTCTCGGTCGAGGACGTCACCGCCTTCGTGCTGGGCGGCCATGGCGACACGATGGTGCCGTCGGTGCGCTACTCGACGGTCGCGGGCATCCCGTTGCCCGACCTTATCAAGATGGGCTGGACCACCCAGAAGCGGCTGGACGAGATCGTTCAGCGCACGCGCCAGGGCGGCGGCGAAATCGTCAACCTGCTGGGCAACGGCTCGGCCTTCTATGCCCCGGCCTCCTCCGCCATCGCGATGGCCGAGTCCTATCTCAAGGATAAGAAGCGGGTGCTGCCCTGCGCGGCCTATCTGAACAGCGAGTACGGCGTGAAGGGCATGTATGTGGGCGTTCCGGTGGTGATCGGCGCAAAGGGTATCGAGCGGATCGTCGAAATCAAGCTGGACGCGACCGAACGCGCGCTGTTCCGCAAGTCGGTCAAGGCGGTCGAGGATCTCGTGGCCGTCACGAAGAAACTGCAGCGTGAGATGCGCCGCAAGGCGAAGAAGTAAACGTTCGTCGAACGCACGGGAGCGGTGTGGCCGCGGTTGCGCGCAGGAACAGCAATGCTAGAGTGCCTGCCTGTTAACCATATTTCGTCAAGGCTCTCCGCGATTTATATGGCCTCGCACCACCCGTCGTTAATGGTACGGTAACCCCGGACGGTCATCGTCTGGGGCGCAAACCTCCTGCCCGGATAACCGCTTACATGAACATCCACGAGTATCAGGCCAAAGAGTTGCTGGCGAAGTTCGGCGTCGCCGTGCCGCGCGGCTCGGTCGCCTATACGCCCGACGAGGCGAGCAAGGCGGCGAACGCGCTGGGCGGCGCCATCTGGGTCGTCAAATCGCAGATTCACGCGGGCGGGCGCGGCGCCGGGCGTTTCCAGGACGACCCCGAGGGTGCCGGCGGCGTACGGCTCGCGCGCTCCGACGACGAGGTGCGGGCCCACGCCGAAGCGATGCTAGGCCATGTGCTGGTGACCAAGCAGACCGGCCCCGAGGGCAAGGAGGTCAAGCGGGTCTATATCGAGGAGGGCTGCGACATCGCGCGCGAGCTCTACCTCAGCCTGCTCATCGACCGCGACACCTCGCGGATCGTCATCATCGCCTCGACCGAAGGCGGAATGGACATCGAGACGGTCGCGGAAGAGACTCCGGAGAAGATCGCGACGGTCGTCATCGACCCGGTCACCGGCATCATGCCCTTCCACACCCGCGAGATCGCCTTCGCGCTCGGCCTCAAGGGCGACCAGATCAAGAGTGCCGCGAAGTTCCTGATGGCGATGTACCGGGCCTTCACCGAGCTCGACTCCTCGATGGTCGAGATCAATCCGCTGGTCGTGACCGGCGCGGGCGACGTGATCGCGCTCGACGCCAAGATGAACTTCGACGACAACGCGCTGTACCGGCACGCCGATGTCGAGGCGCTGCGCGACGAGGACGAAGAAGACCCGATGGAGCTCGAGGCCTCGAAGCACGAGCTCAACTACATCAAGCTCGATGGCTCGATCGGCTGCATGGTCAACGGCGCCGGACTCGCCATGGCGACGATGGACATCGTCAAGCTGCACGGCGGTGCGCCGGCGAACTTCCTCGACGTCGGCGGCGGCGCCACGAAGGAGCGCGTGACCGCGGCCTTCAAGATCATCCTGTCGGACCCCAACGTCGAGGGCATCCTGGTCAACATCTTCGGCGGCATCATGCGCTGCGACGTGATCGCCGAGGGCATCGTCGCCGCGGCGCGCGAGGTCTCGCTGCACGTGCCGCTGGTGGTCCGCCTGGAAGGCACCAACGTCGATCTGGGAAAGAAGATCCTGGCCGACTCCGGCCTGCCGATCGTCTCGGCAGACGATCTGGATGATGCGGCCGCGAAGGTCGTCAACGCGGTTAAGGAGGCGGCCTGACGTCATGTCGGTACTCGTCGGCAAAGATACCAAGGTGATCTGCCAGGGATTCACCGGAGCCCAGGGCACCTTCCATTCCGAACAGGCCATCGCCTACGGCACCCGGATGGTCGGCGGCGTGACGCCCAGCAAGGGCGGATCGACCCATCTCGACCTGCCGGTCTTCGATACGGTCGACGAGGCCGTGCGTGGCACCGGCGCGGATGCGTCGGTGATCTATGTCCCGCCGCCCTTCGCGGGCGACGCCATCCTCGAGGCGATCGATGCGGGCGTCGGCCTGGTCGTGTGCATCACCGAGGGCATCCCGGTCCTCGACATGGTCAAGGTGAAGCGGGCCCTGTCGGGTTCGAGCACGCGGCTGATCGGCCCGAACTGCCCCGGCATCATCACGCCCGACGAGTGCAAGATCGGCATCATGCCGGGCCACATCCATCTGCGCGGCAAGATCGGCATCGTGTCGCGCTCGGGCACGCTGACCTACGAGGCGGTCGCCCAGACGACGGCGGTCGGACTCGGCCAGACGACCTGCATCGGCATCGGCGGCGACCCGGTGAACGGCACCAACTTCATCGACTGCCTCGACATGTTCCTCGGCGACGACGAGACCGAGGGCATCATCATGATCGGCGAAATCGGCGGCTCGGCCGAAGAGGACGCCGCCGAATTCCTGAAATCTTCAAAGACTAAAAAGCCGGTCGCCGGGTTCATCGCCGGCGTGACGGCGCCCCCGGGAAAGCGCATGGGCCATGCCGGCGCCATCATTTCGGGCGGCAAAGGCACCGCGGACGCCAAAATGGAGGCGATGAAATCCGCGGGCATTCTGGTTGCCGATTCGCCTGCTGCGATCGGCACCACGATGATGAGGGCATTGAAGGGCTAGGTGGATCGCCTAATTGTTGGCGCCTTGGCGTCATCGCGTTGAAACCAGGGACCGCAGCCTGAAACCGCGGCAAAGACATGGGTGAATATATCGGCCACTCGTCGTTTCTGAGCGGCGCGAACGCGACGTTCGTTGCCGAACTTTACGCGAGCTATCTGCAACATCCCGAAGCCGTCGATCCGGAGTGGCGCGACTATTTCGCGACCCTGCACGACGACGCCCGGGCGCTGCTGGAAGACCTGCGCGGCGCGAGCTGGGCGCCACACGATGCCCGCGTGATCGGCGGGAACGGCGCCGGCAACGGCACGGCGAACGGCGGCAACGGCCACGCGGCGGCGGCAGCCCAGGGTGTCCCCCTGCAGGGTGCGCCGCTGTCCTACGGCGCATCGGCCGGCGCCACGGCCGCGCCGGACCAGATCCGCCGCGCGACGCTGGATTCGATCCGGGCGCTGATGCTGATCCGCGCCTACCGGGTGCGCGGCCACCTCGAGGCGACGCTCGACCCGCTTGGCCTGCTGAAGCCCGATGCGCATCCCGAGCTCGACCCGCGCACCTACGGGTTCGCCGATTTCGATCTCGACCGGCCGATCTTCATCAACTACGTGCTCGGCCTCGAGACGGCGACGATGCGCCAGATCATCGACGTGGTGCGCAACACCTACTGCGGCAACATCGGCGTCGAGTTCATGCACATCCAGGGGCCCGACGAGAAGGCCTGGATCCAGGAGCGTATCGAGGGCATTCGCAACCAGACCGACTTTACCGAGCGCGGCAAGGAGGCGATCCTGGGTGCGCTGACCCGCGCCGAGGTGTTCGAGCAGTTCCTCGACAAGAAGTACACCGGCGCCAAGCGTTTCGGCCTGGAGGGCGGCGAATCCCTGATCCCGACGTTGGAACAGATCGTCAAGCGCGGCGGCCAGATGGGCCTGCGCGAGCTGGTGATCGGCATGCCGCACCGGGGCCGGCTCAACGTGCTCGCCAACTTTCTGGACAAGCCATTCCGCGCCATCTTCTCGGAGTTCGAGGGCAATTCGCCCAATCCCGACGACGTGATGGGTTCAGGCGACGTGAAGTACCATCTGGGCACCTCCTCGGACCGTTCGTTCGACGGCAACAGCGTGCATCTGTCGCTGACGCCGAACCCGAGCCATCTGGAGGCGGTCAACACCGTCGTTCTGGGAAAGGTCCGCGCCAAGCAGCAGCTGCGCGGCGACGCCGACCGCGAAAAGGTCATGGGCATCCTGATGCATGGCGATGCGGCCTTCGCGGGCCAGGGGCTGGTTGCCGAGACCCTCGACCTGTCGCAGCTGCGCGGCTACCGCACGGGCGGCACGGTCCACGTCATCGTCAACAACCAGATCGGCTTCACCACCAACCCGACCGCGGCGCGATCCTCGCCCTACTCGTCGGACGTGGCGAAGATGATCCAGGCGCCCATCTTCCACGTGAACGGCGACGATCCGGAATCGTCGGTCCACGTTGCGCGCATCGCGACCGAATACCGCTATCGCTTCAAGGCGGACGTGGTGATCGACCTGTGGGGCTACCGGCGTGCCGGCCACAACGAATCCGACGAGCCGGCCTTTACCCAGCCGAAGATGTACCACTCGATCGCGCGCCAGCCGACGACGCGGGCGCTCTATGCCCGGCGGCTGGAAGACGAGGGCGTCATCGAGAAGGGCACCGGCGACCGCATGGTCGAGGAATTCCAGGCCCATCTGGAGCAGGAGTTCGAGGCCGCGCGCAGCTACAAGCCCAACAAGGCCGACTGGCTGGAGGGGCGCTGGGCCGACCTGCGCATGGCCGAAGGCGACGCCCGGCGCGGCGAGACCGCGGTCGAACTCGACCTGCTGCACGAGGTCGGGCACGCGATCTCCGAGCCGCCCCAGGGGGTCGAGCTCAACTCCAAGATCCTGCGCCAGCTCAAGGGCAAGCGGAAGGCGATCGAGTCCGGCGAGGGCATCGACTGGGCGACTGGCGAGGCGCTGGCCTTCGGCACCCTGCTGTGTGAGTCGACGCCCGTCCGTCTGTCGGGCGAGGATGTCGGCCGCGGCACCTTCTCGCAGCGCCACGCGGTCCTGATCGATCAGCGCAACGAGGACAAGTACATCCCGCTCGCCAACATCCGCTATGGGCAGGAGCCGATCGAGGTGATCGACAGCCCCCTCTCGGAGTTCGGCGTGCTCGGCTTCGAGTACGGCTACAGCCAGGCCGAACCGCACGCGCTGGTGTTGTGGGAGGCCCAGTTCGGGGACTTCGCCAACGGTGCCCAGGTGATCATCGACCAGTTCATTGCCTCGGGCGAATCCAAGTGGCTCCGCATGGCGGGCCTGGTGATGCTGCTGCCCCACGGATTCGAGGGCCAGGGCCCCGAGCATTCCTCGGCACGGCTGGAGCGCTACCTGCAGCTCTGTGGCGAGGACAACATGCAGGTGTGCAACATCACCACGCCCGCGAACTACTTCCACGCGCTGCGCCGCCAGGTCCGGCGGAACTTCCGCAAGCCGCTGATCCTGATGACGCCGAAGTCCTTGCTGCGGCACAAGCTGTGCGTGTCACGCCTCGAAGAGATGGGGCCGGGGACGAGCTTTCACCGGGTGCTGTACGACGACCAGAAGCTCTGCGAGGATTCCGACGTCAAGCGCGTCGTCCTGTGCTCGGGCAAGGTCTACTACGATCTGTTCGAGGAGCGTGCGAAGCGCGGCATCAAGAACGTCTTCTTCCTGCGCCTCGAGCAGCTCTACCCGTTCCCGCGCAGGGCGCTGATCGAGGAGTTGTCGCGCTTCAAGGGCGCCGAGATCGTGTGGTGTCAGGAAGAACCTGAGAATATGGGCGCCTGGACCTTCATCGACCGGCGGCTGGAATCGGTTCTCGAGGAGATCGGCGCCACCCAGACCCGGCCCCGCTATGTCGGGCGGGCCGAGGCCGCTTCGCCCGCCACCGGCAGCGCCAAGCGCCACCGCATGGAACAGGAAAAACTCGTCGACGAAGCGCTGACGCTGTAGGGCGCGCGACAGGAGTCACGACATGACGATGCAGATCACCGTGCCCGAGATGGGCGAGTCCGTCACCGAAGGCACCGTCGCGCGCTGGTTCAAGGCGGTTGGCGACGCGATCCAGGCCGACGAGCCGCTGGTCGAGATCGAGACAGACAAGGTCACGGTCGAGGTGCCGGCCCCCAGTTCCGGGGTGCTGACCGAGATCACCGCCGGCGAGGGCACCGACGTCGAGGTCGGCAGCGTCATCGGCGCGATCGACGAGAGCGCCACGGCGGCGCCCGCGGGCAACGGTAAGGACAGCGCTGCGGACGCCGCGGACGCTCCTGCACTGACGCCCCCTGCTGAAGCACCCGCAACGGCCGCCGCCCCTGCCGCCACGTCCGGAGATGCGGTCGATCTGACCGTGCCCGAACTCGGCGAATCCGTCACCGAGGGCACCGTCGCGCGCTGGCTGAAGCAGGCGGGCGAAGGCTTCGCCGCGGACGAGCCGATCGTCGAGATCGAGACAGACAAGGTGACGGCCGAAATCCCTGCCCCCTTCGCAGGCACGCTGGTCGAGATCGTCGCCGCGGAGGGCGTGGACGTCGAGGTCGGGGCCGTCATCGGCCGCATCGCCCGGGGTGAAGGTGCCGCCGCACCCGCCGCCAGGCCGACACCCGCTGCCGCGGCACCGCAGGCCGATGCACCCAAGGCCGCAGAGCCGACACCCGCCGCAGGCGGCGCGGCGAACCTCGACCATCCGCTGGCGCCGGCCGTGCGCAAGCTGGTGGACGAGAACGGGCTGGACCCGGCCGCGATCCCGGCCACGGGCCGCGACGGGCGCCTGAAGAAGGGCGACGTGGTCCGCTTCCTCAATTCCGGCGGCAGCGCCCCGGCCGCAACCGCCAGGCCGGCGCCCGCTGAGGCACCCGCTCCGGCCGCCACCGGATTCGTGTCGGCGGATACCCTGCCCGAGCGCGCGCCCGACCCGCGCGGCGAGGAACGGGTGCGCATGACCAAGCTCCGCCAGACCGTGGCGACGCGCCTCAAGGAGGCCCAGAACACGGCGGCGATGTTGACCACCTTTAACGAGATCGACATGCAGGCCATCATGGACCTGCGGTCGCGCTACCGCGACGACTTCGAGAAGCGCCACAGGGTCAAGCTGGGCTTCATGTCCGTCTTCGTGAAGGCCGCGGTCAACGCGCTGAAGGAGTTGCCGGCCGTCAACGCCGAGATCTTCGGCGACGAGATCATCTACAAGAACTACTACGACATCGGCATCGCCGTGGGCGGGGCGCAGGGGCTCGTCGTTCCGGTGTTGCGCGACGCCGACGCCAAGGGTTTCGCCGAGATCGAGAAGGAAATCTCCGAATTCGGCGTCAAGGCGCGCGACGGCAAGCTGACCATGAAGGAGCTGACCGGCGGCACCTTCACGATCACCAATGGCGGCATCTTCGGCTCGATGCTGTCGACGCCGATCCTCAACCCGCCGCAGTCGGGCATCCTCGGCATGCACAACATCGTCAAGCGGCCGGTCGTGGTCGACGACGAGATAGTCATCCGGCCGATGATGTATGTGGCGCTCAGCTATGATCACCGGATCATCGACGGCCGCGAGGCGGTGGCCTTCCTGGTCCGCATCAAGCAGGCGATCGAAGACCCCGAGCGGATGCTGATCGGGGTCTAGGCGGATGGCAGCCGACACCCCCTACGACCTCGTCGTCATCGGCGCCGGCCCCGGCGGCTACGTCGCGGCGATCCGCGCCGCACAGCTCGGCCTGAAGGTCGCGTGCGTCGATAAGCGCAAGAGCCTGGGCGGCACGTGCCTGAACATCGGCTGCATTCCGTCGAAGGCGCTGCTGCAGGCTTCGGAACATTACGCCCACGCCAGCCAAGGGCTGGCGCCGTTCGGCGTGAATGTCGGCGACGTGTCCTTCGACCTGCCGACGATGATGGCCCACAAGGACAAGGTGGTCGAAGACAACACCAAGGGCATCGAATTCCTGTTCAAGAAGAACGGCATCACGGCCGTCCACGGCGCCGCGCGCATCGTCAGCGCAAGCGAGGTCGCGGTCACCGGCGAAGGCGGCGCGACCGAGAGCCTGGCGACGAAGGCGATCCTGATCGCGACAGGCTCGGATTCCGCGCCCCTGCCCGGCATCGAGATCGACGAGGAGCGCATCGTCACCTCCACCGGCGCGCTGTCGCTGCCGGAGGTGCCCAGGCACCTGGTCGTCGTCGGCGCGGGCGTGATCGGCCTCGAGATGGGATCGGTCTGGGCACGGTTGGGCGCACAGGTCACCGTCGTCGAGTTCCTCGACCGGATCACGCCGGGGATCGATGGCGAGGTCGCCATGAACTTCCAGCGCATCCTCGAGAAGCAGGGCATGACCTTCCGGCTCGCCACCAAGGTGACCGGCGCACAGACCGGCAAGGCCGGGGTCTCGCTCACGCTCGAGCCGGCCGCCGGCGGCACTGCAGAGATGCTGGATTGCGATACGGTGCTGGTGGCGATCGGCCGCCGGCCCTTCACGCAGGGGCTCGGTCTGGACGATGCGGGCGTCGAGACCGATGCGCGCGGATTCATCACGATCGACGAGGCCTTCCAGACGAACGTCGAGGGCATCTTCGCGATCGGCGACTGCGTGCCCGGCCCGATGCTCGCCCACAAGGCAGAGGACGAGGGCGTCGCGGCGGCCGAGATCATTGCCGGCGAGACGGGTCACGTGAACTACGACGCGATCCCGTCGATCGTCTACACATGGCCCGAGGTGGCCGCCGTCGGTAAGACCGAGGAACAGCTCAAGGAGGCCGGCGCCGCCTACAAGGTCGGCAAGTTCCCCTTCACTGCCAACGGCCGCGCGCGCGCCGGCAACGACACCGAAGGGTTCGTGAAGATCCTCGCCGACGCGGAGTCCGACCGGGTGCTAGGCGCCCACATCATCGGACCCGATGCCGGCACCCTGATCCACGAGATCGTGGTGGCGATGGAGTTCGGCGCCTCGGCCGAGGACATCGCGCGGACCTGCCACGGCCATCCGACCCTGGCCGAGGCCGTCAAGGAAGCCGCGCTCGCCGTCGACGGCCGCACGATTCACATCTAGGGACACACCCGGGGGAACGCTGCCCCTCAGCCCTCGGGCAGCAGGCCCCGCACGGCCCGATCGAGGGCGGCCAGATCGAGGGGCTTGCGGAGCAGTTCGCTCACGCCGGCATCGATCGCCTCGCCAGCACCCGCGCGGCCGGTTCCGAAAACGTGTTCGTCAAATCCGACACGCAGGGCTTTGAGGACAAGGTCCTCGACGGCGTCGGCATCGCCTGGGACCGGGTCGCGGGCCTGCAGCTCGAGCTCTCGCTCCAGCAGATCTACGACGGACAGCCCGACCATCTCGAACTGCTCGGACGGCTGGCCGAAAGGGGCTTCCGCCCGCACCTCGTCGTCCCCGGCTACTGGAGCCGGCACTACGGGCGAATGCTCGAATACGACGTCGTCGCCTTTCGCGACTGACGGCGGCCGCTATCCGCGGCGCGCGCGCGGGTGTGCGCGCGCATAGACGTCGCGCAGGCGCGCGCTGTCGACGTCGGTGTATCGCTGGGTGGTCGACAGCGACGCATGGCCCAGCAGTTCCTGGATCGCACGCAGGTCACCGCCCGCACCCAGGAGATGAGTCGCGAACGAATGCCGCATTGCGTGCGGCGTCGTCTCGGGCGGCAGGTCCAGTTCCGCGCGCAGTTCCTGGATGCGCTTCTGCACGGTGCGCGCATTCAGCCGCCCGCCCCGCATGCCCACGAACAACGGCCCCTCCGCGCCCGCCCCGTGCGGGCACCGGCGCAAATAGTCGTCGATCGCCTGCACGACGACCGGCAGGACGGGCACCATCCGGGTCTTTCCGCCCTTGCCGGTGATCGTCAGCGCACCGTCGCGCGGGACATCGTCCCGATCGAGCGACAATGCCTCCGAGATGCGCAGCCCGCAGCCATAGAGCAGCAGGATGACCGCCAGATCCCGCGCGGCTACCCATGACGGCCCACCGGGTCGGGCCGGTGTGCCCGCTGCGGCCAACAGGTCGTCCGTCTCGGACTCGGTCAGAGCCTTCGGCACCGACCGCGGCAGGCGCGGCGCACGCACGGCGCCGATCGCCGCGTTGCGCACCAGCCCCTCGCGATCGAGATGGCGAAAGAAGGTGCGCACCGCCGACAGGGCACGCGCGGTCGAGGAGCGGGCATAGGCGCGACCGCCCCGCATCGCGAGCCATGCCCGGAAATCTCCCGGCTTGAGCGCCGACAGGATTCGGCACGAGACATCCTCGCCGAAATGCGCAGCCATGAAGTCGATGAAATCGCCGACATCGCGGCGGTAGGCCGCAACCGTGTGGTCCGACGCCCGCCGTTCCGCGGCAAGTTGCCCGATCCAGCCCTCCATTGCCCGGCGCACCTGCCAATCCGCGGCGACCGCGGGAAGGTTCGCCTCGTCTAGCGCGGCAGATCGAGCCATGTGCGGATACAGTGCTCCATGATCGAGGCGAGGAAGCCGAGGAGTTCGGTCCCCTGCCCGCTGTGGAAGCGGGTCGGATCGCGGCTGCCCATGGCGAGCAACGCACATGGCGCGCCCTCGCGGACGGCCAGCCGGAGCAGCGCCTGCGAGCGCACGAGGCCCGCCGCCTCCCCATAGATGCGGCGGTCGCCCTCCACATTGGCTTCCAGGGTCACAACGCGCGTGCTCTCGACGATCTTGTCGATCGTGCCGGTCGGCACGACGCGCACGCCCTGGTTTGTCGTCGGGGCTACGGTTCCGCCCTCGAGACACAGCGACACGGCATCGACATGCAGCAAGCCGGCCAGGTCGATGGTCAGGATCTCGACCAGATGATCGATGGAGCGGGCCTTGAGCAGAGCGAGCGCCGCCGCATGGATGCGGTTCTGACTCTGCATGTTCGCGCGGCCGGCATCGATCAGGTCGGAACACTGCGTCTCGCTTCGGCTCAGCTCGGCACGAAGCCGTGCGAGCATCGCGCCCTGCAGGTCGACGACCTCGCCGCCGTCCGTCGCCGCGTCGGCGAACTCGCGCTCGGGCGGCATCAGGACCCACAGGAGTTGCGGGTGCCGGCTCAGGAACTCGGGTTCGTCCCGCAGGAACTGCGCGACTTGCGCGTCGGTGAGGGCGGTCCCGTCGGGTGCGTCCTGGCGTGGTGCTTTCTTGCTCACGGAACCCGCATCCGGCGCGGCCTACTCGGCCGCGTTCTTTCGCGCGGCGGCCTGTCCCAGGATCGACTGCCCGGTGGCTTCCCAGTCCTTGAGGAAGGCCGCGAGCCCCTTGTCGGTCAGCGGGTGCTGGAAAAGCTGGCGCAGCACGTTCGGGGGCAAGGTCGCCACATGCGCACCGATGCGTGCGGAGTCGACCACGTGACCCGGGCTGCGGATCGAGGCAACCAGCACTTCGGTCTCGAACGCCGGGTACTGGTCGTAAATCTCGACGATGTCCTCGATCAGGTCGAGGCCGCGCTGGCCGATATCGTCGAGCCGTCCAACGAAGGGCGACACGAAGTTCGCGCCGGCTTTCGCCGCCAGGATCGCCTGGGCAGCGGAGAAACACAGCGTGACGTTGACCATGACGTCGCGATCGCGCAGCGCCTTGCAGGCCTTCAGCCCCTCAGGCGTGAGCGGAACCTTGATCGTCACGTTCGGTGCGACCGCGGAAAGGACGCCCGCCTCTTCGAGCATCGTGTCGGCGTCCGTCCCCGTGACCTCGGCGCTGACCGGGCCGGGCACGACGTCGCAAATCTCGGCGATCACGTCGAGCATGTTGCCGCCCGACTTGGCGATCAGGGAGGGGTTCGTCGTGACGCCGTCCAGCAGACCGGTGGCCGCAAGATCGCGGATCTCCGCGAGATCGGCGGTATCCACAAAGAACTTCATGCCCGTATTCCTTTGTCCTTCATACGTTTCGGCGTGCCAGGACTGTCGCGTTGCGGGCGCCTGCGGGCCGCATTGGCCGCCTGCGAGTCGCTCGATAGAGTGTACTCGATGCCCCCAACCGACGCCACCGCGCCCACCGACGATTTCCGCACCGACGTGGTGGCGGTCCTGCTGCCGCTGCCCCTGGCCGGGACGTACGATTACCGAGTGCCGGACGATCTCGGCGTCTCGCCCGGCGACTTCGTCCGCGTGCCGCTCGGCGGACGCGAGGTGACGGGCGTCGTTTGGGGCCCCGCCGCGGGCGATGTCGACGACACAAAGCTGCGCCCCATCACGGCCCGCCTCGACGCGACGCCGTTGCCCGACGAGGTGCGGCGCTTCGTCGAGTGGGTCGCCGCCTACACCCTCAACGCACCCGGCGCCGTGCTGCGCATGGCGGTGCGTGCCCCCGGCGCGCTGGAGCCGCCGCGCACTGTCACGGTCTATAACGCCGGCACCGTTCCCGATGGCCTGCGCATGACGCCGGCACGAACGCGCGTGCTCGATATCGTCGCTGACGGTCCCGCCCTCACCCGCACCGACCTGTCGGCCGAGGCCGGCGTCGGCCACAGTGTCATCAAGGGCCTCGTCGAGGTGGGCGCCCTGCTGGCGCACGCCGTTCCGCCGCCACCGATCTTCGCGGCACCCGATCCCGACACGCCGGGGCCCGAACTGTCGCCGGACCAGGAAGCCGCGGCGGCGGCCCTTCGCGCCCATGTCGCAGCGGACCGGTTCGCCGTGATACTGCTGGACGGTGTCACCGGCTCGGGCAAGACCGAGGTGTATCTCGAAGCCGTTGCGGCCGCCCTGGCGCGCGGACGCCAGGCCCTCGTCCTGCTGCCCGAGATCGCGCTGACGCCGCAGTGGCTCGACCGGTTCGAGCGGCGGTTCGGCGTTGCACCCGCGGTCTGGCATTCCGACCTCGGCCAGCTGCGTCGCCGCGACACCTGGCGCGCCGTGGCGACCGGGGAGGCGCGTGTGGTGGTCGGCGCCCGCTCGGCCCTGTTCCTGCCCTTCGCGGAACTCGGCCTGATCGTCATCGACGAGGAGCACGAGCCCGCCTTCAAGCAGGAGGACGGGGTGTCCTATCACGGGCGCGACATGGCGGTCGTGCGCGCACGGATCGCCGGATGTACCGCCATCCTCGCCTCGGCGACCCCGTCGCTGGAGACGCGGGTCAACGTCGCGCGCGGTCGCTACGAGGAGATCACCCTGCCCGAACGTTTCGGGCCGGCCGAACTGCCCGCCATCGAGACCATCGACATGCGCGAGGCCGACCTGCGGGCCGACCGCTTCCTGTCGCCGCGCCTAGTCGCCACGATGGCCGACACGCTGGCCGCGGGCGAGCAATCGATGCTCTTCCTCAACCGGCGCGGCTATGCACCGCTCACCCTGTGCCGCACCTGCGGCCACCGCATTGCCTGTCCGAGTTGCACCGCATGGTTGACCCAGCACCGGTTCCGCAAACGCATCCAGTGTCATCATTGCGGCTACGAGGAGCCGCTGCCCGAGACCTGCCCGTCCTGCGGCCAGGCCGACACGCTGGTCGCGTGCGGGCCGGGCGTCGAGCGGCTGGCCGAGGAACTGCGCGAACATCTGCCCGACGCGCGCATCGGGATCATGACGAGCGACACCATGCGCGGTCCCGACGCCGCGCAGCGGTTCGTGCACGCGGTCGAGGAACGCGAGCTGGATGTGCTGATCGGCACCCAGATGGTCGCTAAGGGGCACCACTTTCCGGGCCTGACCCTGGTCGGCATCGTCGATGCCGATCTCGGGCTTTCCGGCGGCGACCTGCGGGCCGCCGAGCGCACCTACCAGGTGTTGCAGCAGGTCTCGGGCCGTGCCGGGCGCGCGGATCGGCCCGGACGCGTGATGATCCAGACCTACCAGCCCGAACACCCGGTCATGCGCGCACTCGAGACCGGCGAGCGCGAGACGTTCATGGCGCTCGAGACCGAGGCACGCAAGGCGGGCAGCTGGCCGCCCTTCGGCCGGCTGGCCGCGATCGTCGTCTCGAGCCGCGATCCCGACCTTGCCGACGGGCTGGCACGCGAGCTGGCACGGCGCGCACCGACGGGCAACGGCATCCAGGTGCTCGGCCCGGCCCCGGCTCCCCTGTCGCTGCTGCGCGGCCAGCACCGCCGGCGCCTGCTGCTCAAGACAGGTCTCGACCAGGCGGTGCAGCAGATCCTGCGTGCCTGGCTCGCGGATGTGCGGGTCCCGTCACGCGCCCGGCTGCGGATCGACATCGATCCCTACAGTTTCCTTTGACGCGCTGTCTTTCAGCGTGTGGTACGACGCCGTCGCGACGAATCGCCGCCGTATCGGGACGGGCCGAAACCGGCGGTTTGCTCGTGTTTTTTGCGCTGCGGTGCGCTTGCCACTCCCCAAGCCCTGTGCTACCAAGCGCCTGCTTGTCGGATCGGATTCTCCGAGATGATCGGCAGCCGTTGATTGCTTAAATAAATCAAACGGTTACAACAAATCGCGCAAACATAATCCGGCTCCAGGGGGGCAGTCGCAAAGTGGCGACGGAAACAAGTGTTGTCGGCGATATCGCAGAGCGGTACGGGCTGGCGCTTTATGAACTCGCGGACGAGGCGAAGAGCCTCGACGAGGTCGCAGACGATCTGACGTCGCTGCGCGGCCTCATCGCGGAGAGCGCAGACCTCGACAAGCTGCTGCGCTCGCCCCTGATCGACCGCGACGACAAGGCCCGGGCGATCACCCGAATTCTCGAACAGGGCGGTGCCAACGCACTGACGCGCCGGTTTGCCGGCGTCGTCGTCGCGAACAACCGGCTGTTCGCCTTGCCGGCCATGATCGATGCCTACCTGGCCGAACTCGCCCGCCGGCGCGGCGAGATCACCGCCGAGGTCACCTCGGCACGCCCGCTCAAGGACGAGCAACTGGCACAACTCACCGAAAGTTTGCGTGCGAAGCTCGGCGGCAAGGTGACCGTTGACCCGAAGGTGGACCCGTCGCTGATCGGCGGCCTGATGGTCCGCGTCGGCTCGCGCATGATCGACGCATCGCTGAAAACCAAGCTTCAGCGGCTGCAATACGCCATGAAGGGAGCGTAGAGGATGGAAATTCGTGCCGCGGAAATTTCGGCGATCCTGAAAGACCAGATCGCCAATTTCGATGCCGAGGCCGATGTCTCGGAAGTCGGGCAGGTCCTTTCGGTGGGCGACGGCGTCGCCCGTGTGTACGGCCTCGACAACGTCCAGGCCGGTGAAATGGTGGAATTCCCCGGTGGCCTGATGGGTATGGCGCTGAACCTCGAGACCGACAATGTCGGTGTCGTGATTTTCGGCGACGACCGCGACATCAAGGAAGGCGATACCGTCAAGCGGACCGGCGACATCGTCGACGTTCCCGTCGGCAAGGGCCTGCTGGGCCGCGTCGTGGACGCGCTGGGCAACCCGATCGACGGCAACGGCGACCTCGATACCACGGAGCGCAGCCTGATCGAGGTAAAGGCACCGGGCATCATTCCGCGCCAGTCGGTGCATGAGCCCGTCCAGACCGGCCTCAAGGCGCTCGACGCCCTGGTTCCCGTCGGCCGCGGCCAGCGCGAGCTGATCATCGGCGACCGCCAGACCGGCAAGACCGCGGTGATCATCGACACCATCATCAACCAGAAGTCGGTCAACGAAGGCACCGATGACGAGTCGCAGAAGCTCTACTGCATCTACGTCGCCGTCGGCCAGAAGCGCTCCACCGTGGCGCAGCTGGTGAAGACCCTTGAAGACTACGACGCCATGAAGTACTCGATCGTGGTCTCGGCGACGGCCTCCGAGCCGGCGCCGCTGCAGTTCCTGGCGCCGTACACCGGCTGCACCATGGGCGAATTCTTCCGCGACAACGGCATGCATGCGGTCATCTTCTACGACGATCTGTCGAAGCAGGCGACGGCGTATCGCCAGATGTCGCTGCTGCTGCGCCGTCCGCCGGGACGCGAGGCGTATCCGGGCGACGTGTTCTACCTCCACTCCCGTCTGCTCGAGCGTGCGGCGAAGATGAACGCCGACAATGGCTCGGGCTCGCTGACGGCGCTGCCGGTCATCGAGACCCAGGCGAACGACGTGTCGGCCTACATCCCGACCAACGTGATCTCGATCACCGACGGCCAGATCTTCCTCGAGACGGACCTCTTCTACAAAGGCGTTCGCCCGGCGATCAACGTCGGCCTGTCGGTCAGCCGCGTCGGCTCGGCCGCGCAGACCAAGGCGATGAAGTCGGTCGCGGGTTCGATCAAGCTCGAGCTCGCGCAGTACCGCGAGATGGAAGCCTTCTCCCAGTTCGCGTCCGACCTCGACGCCTCGACCCAGCGTCTGCTGGCCCGCGGTGCGCGCCTGACCGAGCTGCTGAAGCAGCCGCAGTACCAGCCGCTGCCGATGGAAGAGCAGGTCGTCTCGATCTTCGCCGGTGTGCGCGGCCATCTCGACGGCATCGCCGTGGGCAACGTGAACCGCTTCGAAGCCCAGCTTCTCGACCATGTCCGCGACAACCATGCCGACATCCTCACCGCGATCCGCGACAGCGGCGCGCTGAGCGAGGACACCGAGAAGAAGCTCGAAGACGTCATCTCGGCCTACGCGAAGTCCTTCGCCTAACCGCAGCGGAACAGCGAACAGACGATGGCGAGCCTCAAGGACCTCCGCGTCCGCATCAGTTCGGTCAAGTCGACCCAGCGCATCACCTCGGCCATGAAGATGGTTGCGGCTGCAAAGCTGCGCCGTGCCCAGGAAGAGGCCGAGGCCTCGCGGCCCTATGCGGAGCGGATGGAGCGGATGCTCGGCTCGCTGGCGCAGAGTGCCGCCGCCAGCGGCACGGCCCCACCCCTGCTTGCAGGCAGCGGCAAGGACGATGTGCACCTGATTGTCGTGATGACCACCGACCGCGGCCTGTGCGGCGGCTTCAACGGCTCGGTCGCCCGCTGGACGCGCCAGCGCATCCATGCGCTGCGGGCTGACGGCAAGGAGGTCAAGCTTCTGATCGTCGGCCGGAAGGGCCGCGGCATCCTCCGCCGGGAGTTCGGCAACATCATCGTCGACACCCTGGAAGACACCGCGCGGCCCTCGCCGACCTTCGAGACGGCGGTCGACATTGCCGCACGCGCCCGTGCCATGTTCGAGGCCGGCGAGTGCGATGTCTGCACGATCGTCTACAACAAGTTCGTCTCGGCGCTGACCCAGGAGGTCACGCCGCTCCAGCTCATCCCGTTTGCCCTGCCCGAGGTTGAGGATGCGGCAGACGAGGCCGAGGCGACCACGGACGGCCCGGTCGCCAGCTATGAATACGAGCCCGACGAGCAGGAGATTCTGGCGGACCTGCTGCCGCGCAACCTGTCGATCCAGGTGTTTCGGGCGATGAACGAATCCTTCGCGTCCGAGCAGGGCGCGCGCATGACCGCGATGGACAACGCCACGCGCAACGCCGGTGACATGATCGACAGGCTGTCGATCCAGTACAACCGCACGCGCCAGGCGGCCATCACCACCGAACTGATCGAGATCATCTCCGGCGCGGAAGCGCTCTAGACCACTCGGCTCCCAACGGGCGAGGAACACACCATGTCGAAGAACATTGTTGGCAAAATCACCCAGGTGCTCGGCGCCGTCGTCGACGTGCAGTTCGAAGGCGACCTGCCGGCGATCCTGAACGCGCTGGAGACGGACAACCACGGAAACCGGCTCGTCCTCGAGGTCGCGCAGCATCTCGGCGAGAACACCGTGCGCACCATCGCGATGGACACCACGGAAGGCCTCGTGCGCAGCCAGGAGGTCGTGGACACGGGCGGATCTATCAGCGTCCCGGTCGGCCCCGAGGTCCTGGGCCGTATCATCAACGTGATCGGCGAGCCGATCGACGACCGCGGCCCGGTGACGACCGCGCAGAGGTTCGGCATCCACCGCCAGGCGCCGTCGTTCGTCGACCAGGCGACCGACACCGAGCAGCTGGTGACGGGCATCAAGGTCGTCGACCTGCTAACCCCGTACGCCAAGGGCGGCAAGATCGGCCTGTTCGGCGGCGCGGGCGTCGGCAAGACCGTGCTGATCATGGAGCTGATCAACAACATCGCGAAGGGCCATGGCGGCTACTCGGTGTTCGCAGGTGTGGGCGAGCGCACGCGCGAGGGCAACGACCTCTATCACGAGATGATGGAATCCGGCGTCATCGTGCCGGACGGCGAATCCAAGGCCGCGCTGGTCTATGGCCAGATGAACGAGCCGCCGGGCGCCCGCGCCCGCGTCGCGCTGACTGGCCTGACGATGGCCGAGTACTTCCGCGACGAGGAAGGCCAGGACGTGCTGTTCTTCGTGGACAACATCTTCCGCTTCACCCAGGCGGGCTCGGAAGTGTCGGCCCTTCTCGGCCGCATCCCGTCGGCCGTGGGCTATCAGCCGACCCTGGGCACCGACATGGGCAACCTGCAGGAACGCATCACCTCAACCAACAAGGGCTCGATCACCTCGGTGCAGGCCATTTACGTCCCCGCGGACGACCTGACCGACCCGGCCCCGGCGACCGCGTTTTCGCATCTGGACGCCACGACGGTTCTGTCGCGCCAGATCGCCGAGCTGGGCATCTACCCGGCCGTGGATCCGCTCGACTCGACCAGCCGAATTCTCGACGCCAGCGTGATCGGCGAGGAGCACTACAACGTCGCACGGCGCGTGCAGGAGACCCTGCAGGGCTACAAGAACCTGCAGGAAATCATTGCCATTCTGGGCATGGACGAGCTGTCGGAAGAAGACAAGCTGACGGTGGCGCGCGCGCGCAAGCTGCAGCGCTTCCTGTCCCAGCCCTTCCATGTGGCCGAGGTGTTCACCGGCTCGCCGGGCAAGTTCGTCGAGCTCGAAGACACGATCAAGGGCTTCCGGCAGATCGTGGAAGGCGAACACGACGACCTTCCCGAGGCCGCGTTCTATATGGTCGGCACCATCGAAGAGGCGATCGAGAAGGCCCAGTCGATGGCCGCAGCCGCGGCCTGACGGGAGAACGCGCGTGGCGGATAATCCGGTCCAGTTCGAACTCGTCTCGCCCGAACGGCTCCTCCTCTCCGAGCAGGTCGAGATGGTCGTGGTGCCAGGCGCCGAGGGCGACTTCGGCGTCATCCACGGGCACTCGCCGCTGATCTCGACCGTGCGCCCCGGTGTTATCCACATCTTCGAGGGCAATGCGGTGAAGTCCCGCATATTCGTGGCGGGCGGATTCGCCGAAGTCACCGGCGAGCGCTGCACGGTGCTGGCCGAGGAGGCCGTCGCGCTTGAGGACATCGACCGCGCGGCCGTCGAGCAGACCCTGCAGGATGCCAACGAGGACATCCGTGACGCAGGCGACAACGAAGCGGCGCGGAGCGCCGCCGAGGCCCGCGCCGAAATCGCCCGCGCGAAGCTCGCCTCGCTGGATCAGCTCGTCTACCAGTAGTTTTCTTTCGCGATGCAGCATCCCCGCGCGCGGAACTTTGACCCCGCGGGCGAACGCCCTATATATTAGGGCGTCGGGGGGCGACGGACTCGAACGAGCTTCGTTGAACGCAGAGCGATGAACGAACAAACAAACAGGCACTGGAACCTGGACGACATTCCCTGGGGCGAATTCGACCCGGCGAAGATCGATCCGGATATGCTGCGCATCGTCAAGGCGGCTGCCATGGTCGAGTACAATGGCGGCATCTACGCCGAGTACCTGTGCAACGTGTTCAAGGACGATCCGGAGTTCCAGGATGCCGCCCGGCGCTGGGCGCAGGAAGAGATTCAGCACGGCCTTGCGCTGTCGCGCTGGGCCCGGATGGCCGATCCCGAATTCGACTTCGAAGCCCGGTTCGCCGACTTCTCGCGGAAGATCCAGCTGCCCGTCGCGGCCGAGGAATCGGTGCGCGGTACGCGCTGCGGCGAACTCGTGGCGCGTTGCATGGTCGAGGTGGGCACCTCGTCCTACTACACCGCACTGCGCGAGGCGACCGACGAGCCGGTGCTGCGCGCCATCTGCCGGCGCATCGCCCAGGACGAAATCCGCCACTACAAGCTGTTCTACACCCACATGGAGCGCTACCGGGACATCGAGCAGCTCGGCAAGATCAAGCGCCTGATGGTGGGAATCGGACGGATCGGCGAGAGCGAGGACGACGAACTCGCGTATGCCTATTACGCGGCGAACAACAAGGGCGAACCCTACGACCGCAAGCGGTGCATCCGGGCCTATATGTCGCGCGCGTACGGCTTCTACGAGACCCACCATGTCGAGCGTGCGGTCACCCTGATCTTCAAGGCGATCGGGTTCGCACCGCACAGCCGGATTGCCAACTGGATCGCCCGCGCAGCTTGCTGGTTCCTGAACCTCCGCACGGGACGCGACGACGTCGTCACCGCCTGAGCGTCAGCCCGTTTTCCCGGAATTTCCCGGCTTCGCGATCGCCGGGTGGAACGCCTCGACGAGTGCCATGTAGACGGGACGCTTGAACGCGATGATCAGGTCCGGAAGCGCGTCCAGCTCCACCCACTGCCAGCGTTCGAACTCGGGATCGGCGACGCCCAGCACGTCGATCTCGTCGTCGTCGCCGAGATGGCGAAAGGCGAACCATTTCTGCATCTGGCCCCGCCAGCGCCCCTTCCACCGGCCGCCCCGCAGATCCTCGGGCAGATCGTATTTGAGCCAGTGCGGCGCTTCCGCGATGAATGCGACCCGGCGAACTCCGGTTTCCTCGCGAAGCTCACGCAGCGCGGCGTCCCGGGGCGATTCGCCCTCGTCGATGCCGCCCTGCGGCAATTGCCAGGAGCCCGGCATGTCGTTGCGTTCGCCGACCCAGACCCGGCCTTGCGCATTGAAAAGGACGACGCCCGCACACCGCCGGTAATGAGCGGCGTCGGCATCCGAGGCGATGGGGGCATTCAACGGTCGGCCTGCTTGCCGACCACCGCAGAAACCGGGGCCAGCGCCAGCCCCTTGGCATCCAGCGTTTCGGTCCAGGCACGCAACCGCTCGATCGTCACCGGGAACCCCTGGCCGATCGCGATGGAGACGCCCGCCTCCTTGGCGATCCGTTCGATCTCGGCGAGGCGCGCGTCGACCGTCGCGCGCGAGACCTCGCGGTCGTCGAGGAACCGGTCGTTGATCGCCCGCGGCACCTGCATCTGCGATGCCATGACCGTCGCCACGCTGTGGGCCGCGGCTCGCGCATCGACGAACAGGAGACCACGCGCCTTCAACTCGGCCAGCACCGGCTGCATCGCGTCGCGCACGGTCGTGAATCGCGACCCCATATGGTTCACCACGCCCACATAGCCGCTGACGCGCGACAGCGCCCAGCGCAGGCGCTCCTCGTTCTCGTCGGGCGAGAGGGTCACGAACAGGGCGCGCCGCCCGGGATCGCTCTCGGGAAAGTCGACCGGTTCCATCGGCAGGTTGAGGAGGACTTCGTGGCCCGCGGCACGCGCGAGGCCAATCCATTGCTGAACGATGTCGGCGTAGGGCTGGAAGGCGAGCGTCACCTCGCCCGGAAGCCCCTGGATCGCGGCCTCGGTGGCCGCGCTCGACAGCCCGAGACCGCTCAGGATCACGGCAACGCGCGGGCGCGAATCGCGAACATCGAACGGCCGCGCATACACGCGCCACGGTTCGCGGCCGTTGGGGCCGATACGCGGCAACGGCCCGAGCGGCGAGGTCTCCACCAGCGCCGGATCCGGGGCCGGCGCCAGACCATGGCCGGACGACGCCACGGGCGGTGCCACGGGTGGCGCCGGCGGCGGCGGAGGCTCGTTCGCGACGAGAGGATGCGGAGGTGCCTCGGTCGCTGCGGCGGCGGTTTCCGGTGCCTGCGGCGGCGCGGCCATCTGTTCGAACGCCTCGGACGCCGTGCCGTGCCGCGGCTCCGCGGCAGATTCCCCGGCATCACCGTGCCCGGCAGGCGGCTCTACTGCCGGCGGTGCGGCATCCTGGGGAGGTGCGGCTTCGCGGGCCATGGGCTCGGCCGGTGTCGCCGGCAGGGCGGGTGCCTTCCCATCCGCCGAGGCATCGCTTTCCGCAGCCGCCATTTCCGGTAGCATCGGCTCCTTCGTCAGGCCGACATAGGTCAGCGCCAGAAGACCTGCCAGCACCAGGAACAACACGCCGGCCAGAACGGAAGGCAGCATCGCTCGCCCACCGAATCGGGTTTTTCTCTCCGCGTCCAACTCGCTCATGCGGGCAAACTAGCGAACCGCGCCGGGTCGGGTCTAGTTGGTCGCCCGCACGCTGTAGGTGGCGATCCCCTTGAGGAGGTCGAGCGCACGCAGGAGCTGGTAGTCCTGGGGTGCCGCCGTCGACGCCGCCGGACCGTTTTCGGCCTCGTCTGCGGCGGCATCGTTGTCGAGCGCGTTGCGCAGATCGCTCTCGCGCACGCCCTGCGGCGTATCCGCCGTCTCCAGCCGTGCCTGTTCGACGATAATGTCGGGCGTGATCCCGGTCTGCTGAATCGAACGGCCACTGGGCGTGAAATACTTCGCCGTGGTCAGCCGCAACGCGCCATGCCCGGGAATGGGATTGATCGTCTGGACCGACCCCTTGCCGAAGCTTTGGGTTCCCATGATCACGGCCCGCTTGTGGTCCTGCAGCGCCCCGGCAACGATTTCGGACGCCGAAGCCGAGCCGCCGTTGATCAGCACGACGATCGGCAGACCGTTGGCGAGATCGCCTTCCCTTGCATTGAAGCGCTGGACGTCGTTGCTGTCGCGGCCGCGCGTCGAGACGATCTCGCCGCGCTCCATGAAGGCATCGGACACCTTGACCGCCTGGTCGAGCAATCCGCCCGGATTGCGGCGCAGGTCGAGCACGACACCGATCATCTCGTCGCCCAGCTCACGCTTGAGCGCGGTCATCGACTTCTCGAGGCCCTCGAAGGTCTGCTCGTTGAACGTGGTCACCCGCACGTAACCGACCTTGCCCTCGACCCGGCTGCGGACCGACTGGATGCGCACGATGTCGCGCGTGACCGAAACATCGAACGATTCGCGGCCCTCGCGCCGAATCGTCAGCTTGATGTCGGACCCGACACGGCCGCGCATCTTCTCCACCGCCTCGGACAGGGTCAGGCCGAGAACCGTCTTGCCGTCGAGATGTGTGATGAAGTCTCCCGCCTCGATCCCGGCCCGCGCGGCCGGCGTGTCATCGATCGGCGAAACCACCTTCACGAAGCCCTGCTCCATGGTGACCTCGATCCCGAGCCCGCCGAATTCGCCACGGGTCTGGACCTGCATGTCGCGAAAATTGTCTTCGTTCAGATAGCTCGAGTGGGGATCGAGATGCTGCAGCATGCCGTTGATCGCGGCCTCGATCAGGTCCCCGTCCTCGGTCTCGTCGACATACTGCGAGCGGACCCGCTCGAAGATGTCGCCGAACAGCTCGAGCTGGCGGAAGGTCTCCTCGTTCGTTTCGGCGGCAATCGCGGCGGCGGGCGCCGTTGCGAGGAACGTCGCGAACGCGGCGGCGGAAATCAGTCTACGCATCAGCCTTGTGTCCTGTTCGTCTGTGCTGCCAACCAGGGCAACGGGTTGATCGGTTCTCCGTTGCGGCGGAGCTCGACATAGAGAATGGCTCCGCCCGCTCGGTCTTCGGCCGTGCCGGCCTGCCCCCCGTTTTCGCTGCCCCTGACGGTATCGGCTTTCGAATCCGCGCTCCCTTCGGCGCGCCCGACGGGTTCCCCCGCAAGAACCCACTGCCCGACCTGCGCGTCGATCCGCCCCAGTCCGGCAATCAGAGAATGATATCCCTCGCCATGATCGATGATCAAGATTTGCCCGAAGCGCCGGAACGGTCCGGAAAAGGCGATTCGCCCGTCCCACGGGGCCACGACCGACGCCTCGGAGCGCGTTCGGTAGGTGACGCCGCGCGTGATACCGCCGGTCTCGGTTTGCGTCCCGAAGCCCCGGATAACCGTGCCATAGGCGGGTGGGCTCAACTGCCCGCGCGCCGCCGCGATCGAAGGACCAGAGGGCGCGAGGGTCGGCTTGACGAAATCGGCCTCGGGCGCACCCGGGCGTGGGCGCGGCACCGCAGCCGCGTTCTCGCGCAAACGTGACAGGAGTTCCTCGAGGGTGCGCGCCTCCCGGCTGAGCACGGCGGCACGTTCCTCCACCTCGGACTGCGCCCGTCGGGTCTGGTTCAGGACCCGGTCCTTCTCGGCCGACAGCGCGGACAGACGGTCACGCTCGCGACCGAGGTCCAGCGCGGCGGCATGCAACTCCCCGCGGCGCGTCTCGATCTGTCGGCGCACTTCGGCCAATTCCTCGATATCGGCGCGCAGGCGCCGGGCCTGGACCTCGATCTCGGGCACGGCGGTACGCAGGAGCAGTCCGCTGCGCACCACATCGTTGGGATCGCCCGGGCTGACGAGCAGGGCCGCGGTCGGCCGCAGCGACAGGCGCTGAAGGGCGGCGAGGGTCGCGCCCAGCTGCGCACGGCGGGTCTCCAGTTCACCCTGCATGCGGACGGCATCCGCACCCAGCGTCGCGAGTTCGGCTTCCAGCCCGTCGAGTGCCGCCTCGTGCGACTGGACCGCACGGGCGGCGGCCCGCAACTCCGCGCGCAAGGCCGCCAGTTCGTTCGCCTGCGCTTCGGCTTCACGTGCCAGGGTCTCGGAAGCCGCGCGGTCGCGATCGAGTGCTTCGCGAACGCTCTCGAGGCGCTTGCCCACATCCTCGGGCCGGCCGTCCTGGGCATGGGACGGGACGGACAGGGCCGTCAGAACGGCCGCGCCGAGGACGAACGCCGCCGCGAAGCTGCCGCCCACCGTGCGATCAATCGCCGAGATAATAGCTCTTCTGTTTCTTGCCATCCTCGAAATCGAAGACCAGCGGCCGCCCGGTCGGCAATTCGACGCCGGGAATCTCGTCTGCGGAGTACTCGCCCAGAATGAGCAGGAGCGCCCGCAGGCTGTTGCCATGCGCCGAGACGAGCACGTTCTTTCCGGCCTTCAGCAAGGGCTCGATCTCGCGCTCGTAATAGGGGCGCACCCGTTCGACCACATCGGCCAGGCTCTCGCCGCCGGGCGGGCGCACCTCGAAGCCGCGCCGCCACAGATGCACCTGCTCGTCGCCATACTTCTCCGCGGTCTCGGCCTTGTTGAGCCCGACCAGATCGCCATAGTGGCGTTCGCGCAGATCGTCATGGGCCGAGATCTTCCAGCGGGCGCCATTGCGCACCGACGCCAGGTCGGCGCCGGCATCGGCCGCGGCCTGCAACGCAATCTCGACGGTCCGGCGCGCCCGCTTGAGGGTCGAGGAGAACACCGCGTCGATCGGATAGTCCTTGATCAGGCCCCCGGCCTTTTGCGCCTCTTCCTCACCGGCCGGCGTCAAATCGACGTCTTCCCAACCCGTGAACCGGTTCTCGAGGTTCCACTGGCTTTGGCCGTGGCGCGTGATGATGAGGTGGTTCATCCGCGTCCCTTCCTGTCACATGCTTCGTTCGAACGCCGACGTTTGTGCCCGATTCTCGCGCGCCCCGCCAGACTCACGCACGGTGATACGGATGACCCGCGAGAATCTGCTGGGCCCGGTATACCTGTTCCGCGACGAGCCCGCGCACCAGCATGTGGGGCCATGTGTTGCGGCCGAGGGATACGGTGCGGTCCGCCCGCGCCCGAACGGCGCCGCCATGGCCTTGGGCGCCGCCGATGACGAACACCACATCGCGCTGTCCGGAGTCCTGGAGGTCGCCCAGCATACCGGCCAGCTCCTCGCTGGCCACCGCCTTGCCGCCTTCGTCGAGGGCGATCACGAACGCACCGTCGGGTACCGCCCCCACCAGCAATTCGGCCTCCGCCTCGCGTTCGCGCCCCGACGGGACCTTCTTTCTGAGATCCACCTCACGCAACTCGAACGACCAAGCCGTCACCCGCCCGGCATAGTGTTCGTAGAGCGCCTTTTCGGGGCCCTCGCGTGCGCGCCCGACGGCGACGATCAGAATGCGCATCGCCTTCTCCCGATGGCTCCGGCGCGCGTCAAGCGGACGCGTTCAGCCCGTCAGGACCTCTTCCTCCGGGTCACGCGCGGCGAAGTCCGCCTCCCAGAGCTTCTCGAGCGCGTAGTGCGCGCGAATCTCGGGCCGGAACAGGTGGACGATCACATCGCCGACGTCGATCACCACCCAGTCGCCCGAGCGCCGGCCCTCGGCGTGGGAGCCGCGGATTTTGGCCGCCTTCAATCGTTCGATGAGATGCTGGGTCATGGAATCGAGACGGCGGGACGAGGTGCCGCTGGCGATCATCATGTAATCGGCGATGTCGGACTTTCCCGCCAGGGAAATGACCTTGATATCGTCCGCCTTGTCGTCGTCGAGCGAGGATTCGACGAGCGCCAGTATGTCTTCCGCTGTGAGCCGCGGAGTGGCCTTTTCGGTGCGTGCTATGACGGGTACCCCGTGATCAAACTGCCCTCCTTTGAACGGCCCGGCCTTGGCGGCGCCGTCCGCTGAGTTAATGGTCCACCGGCCAGGCGCCCGTCTGCCGGAGGTGCGTCGCCGCGGCCGGGTGGGGCCTGATTCGCAAAAACACCCAGGCAGGCGGCGCCGCCTCGACAAGGACCTTTGCCGAACGTGCCGGAATCCGGGCGATTCGGAAGCGATTTGCCGCGAAATCCGACAACGCATGCGAATCATATGAATCGCGGGCGAATACGGCAATGGGAACCGTGTGGAATATTCGTTGCCACCCGCGCCACCTTACAATTTGTATCAGGTTGTCCGCCCCCATCAGCCAGACGAAGCGCGCCGCCGGGAATCGGCGCGTCAGCGCCTGCAGCGTGTCGATCGTGTAGCGGGTGCCCAGTTCGGTCTCGATGGTCGAGACCCGGATGCGCGGATGGCGCGCCATGTCCCGGGCGCTCGCCAGGCGCGCCTCGAACGCGGCCATCCCTTCCTCCGGCTTCAGCGGGTTCTGCGGCGAGACGAGCCACCAGACCTCGTCGAGACCGAGGCGCTTCAGCGCCTCGACGCTGATGTAGCGGTGCCCCTCATGGGCCGGGTTGAACGACCCGCCGAGCAGCCCGATCCTGCGGGCGCTGTGGCCCGGGGCGGCCGCACGCCTTAGGGGTAGGGTCGCGCTCACGATGGTCAGGGGCGGGTCTGCCCGGTCCCGCGCACGACGTATTTGTAGCTGGTGAGCTGCTCGGCGCCGACAGGCCCGCGCGCATGCATCTTGCCCGTCGAGATGCCGATCTCCGCGCCCATGCCGAACTCGCCGCCATCCGCGAACTGGGTCGAGGCATTGTGCAGCACGATGCCGCTGTCCACGCGCGCCATGAACCGCTCGGCGACGGCCTCGTCGGCCGTGACGATCGCGTCGGTGTGGTTGGAGCCGTGGGTGTTCACGTGATCGATTGCGGCATCGACCCCATCGACCACGCGCACGGACACGATGGCATCCAGATACTCGGTGTCCCAGTCGGCGTCGTTCGCCGGGACGATGCGCGCATCGATCGCCTGCGCCGCGCCGTCGCCGCGCACCTCGCAGCCCGCGCCGGCCAGGTCGTCGACGATCCCGGGCAGCATGTCCGCGGCGACCGCGCAGTCGATCAGGACCGTCTCGGTCGCCCCGCAGATCCCGGTGCGGCGCATCTTGGCGTTGAGCACGATATCGCGCGCCATCCGCGGTTCGGCGGCCGCGTGCACATAGGTGTGGCACAGCCCCTCGAGATGCGCGAAGACGGGAATGCGGCTCTCGGTCTGGACCCGCTCGATCAGCGACTTGCCGCCACGCGGCACGATCACGTCGATGTAATCTGTCATGGTTAGCATGGCGCCGACCGCCGCGCGGTCGGTGGTCGGAGGGGCCTGGATCGCCGCCGCCGGGAGCCCCGCCGCGCGCAGCCCGTCCTGCAGGCAGGCCAGGATCACGCCGGAGGATTCGAAGCTCTCCGACCCGCCGCGCAGGATCGCCGCGTTGCCGGCCTTGAGGCACAAGCCGCCCGCATCGGCCGTCACGTTGGGGCGGGATTCGTAGATCACGCCGATGACGCCGAGCGGCACGCGCACGCGCGCGATCCGCAGCCCGTTGGGCCGCTCCCATTCGGCCAGCACGGTGCCGATCGGATCGGGCAGCGCCGCCACATCTTCCAGCCCGCGCGCCATCGCCTCGACCCGGTCGTCATTCAGGACCAGCCGGTCGAGGAACGAGCCCTTTACCCCGCGCGGCTCCGCACCCGCCACATCGTGCACGTTCGCGGCGAGAATCTCGTCCTTGCGGGCGCGGATGGCCGCCGCCGCGGCATGCAGGGCCGCGGTCTTGGCGGCGGAATCGGCATAGGCGAGCTCGTGTGCGGCGGCCTTCGCCGCCGCGCCGATCTCCTCCATGACCGCGCGGATGTCGCGGTCCGCCGTCAGTTCGTGTGCAGCCGTCATGTTCCGTCTCCGACCATTTGCCCGGCCCGGCGGGCGACGATAGTCAATCCGCCGGCGAAATTCACCCCGTTTGCGCGATGCCGCGGCTCTGGCCGGCCCGAACCCCGAGATAGATCGCGGCGAGGATCAGCACGCCACCATAGGCCGTCTCGCGTGCGAAGCCCTCGCCGAAGTAGAGCCAGCCCAGCCCGGCGCTGAGGATCGGCTCGGCCAGCAGGAGGATTGCCAGCACCATCGGCGCGATCGCGCGGACCGCCCAGTTGAAGCCCGTGTGCCCGATGATCTGGGCGACGAGGCCGAGGCCCAGGAACGCCATCCAGGTCTCCGTCGTGAACCCCGCAACCGGCAGGCCGAGCCCCAGCACCGCACCCCAGAGCAGGACCGCCGCCCCGCCATAGACGAGGGTCACGAAGGCCACCAAGCCGACCGTGCGGCGTGCCGCCTCGGCGAGCAGCAGGAACCCGACGAACAGGATACCGCCCGCCAGCGCCAGCGCATCGCCCCACAGCATCTCGACCCCCAGGCGCGCGCTACCGACCCCCATCACCGCGCTGCCGGCGATGGCCAGCACGATCGCGCCCCAGGTCCGTCGGCCGGGCGGTCGCCGCAGGGCGATGACCGCCCAGACCGCAAGCCAGACCGGCGTCAGGGTGACGAGCACCACCGAATTGGCGATCGAGGTGTAGTCCAGCGAGGCGATCCAGGTGGCGAAGTGGAGCGCCAGGAACAATGCGGCCCAGCCGATCGTCCGCCACTGGCGGGCATCCATCCGGCGTATCTCGGCGCGGGCATGGACGGCCGCCACCGGCAGCAGGACGAGGGTCGCGATGAGCATCCGGTAAGCAGCGGTGACCAGCGGGTGCGCATCGGCCATGCGCACGAAGATCGCGGCATGCGCCACGGCCGCCAGCGCGGCGACGAGCACGATCGTATAGGTCGCACCTGCATGTTTCGCACCGCCGGCTGTGTCGCGAGCAGCCATGACCCGCTCAGCTTTCGACGAGGTCGTCGCGGTGGATCATCTCCTCGCGCCCGCGATAGCCGAGGATGCCCTCGATCTCGCGCGACTGCCGGCCGAGGATCCGGCGCGCATCCTCGCTGCCATAGGCGATGAGCCCCCGCGCCAGTTCGCGGCCTGACGCGTCGCGCACCACCACCGGATCGCCGCGCCGGAAACTGCCCTCGACCCTTGTAACGCCCGCCGGCAGAAGCGACTTCCCCCGCGCCAGCGCGCCCGCCGCGCCTTGGTCGACGACGATGGTGCCGACCGGCTTCAGCGAGCCCGCGATCCAGCGCTTGCGCGCGGTCTGCGGCTCGCCCGAGGGCAGAAACCAGGTCGCGCGTGCCCCCTCGGAAAGCGCCCGCAGCGGGTTCGCGGCGCGCCCGTCGGCGATCGCCAGCCGGCAGCCGGCCTGCATGGCGACGCGGGCGGCCTCGATCTTGGTGATCATGCCGCCCGATCCGTCCTCGCCGGCCGTCTCGCCCGCCATCGCCTCGATCTCGGACGTGATCGCCGCCACTTCGGGGATGTGCGCCGCATCCGCATCCTTCGTCGGGTCGGCGGTGTAGAGCCCGTCGATGTCCGACAGCACGACGCAGGTGTCGGCCTGCATCATCTGCGCGACGCGCGCCGCCAGCCGGTCGTTGTCGCCGAAGCGAATTTCCTCGGTAGCCACCGTGTCGTTCTCGTTGATCACCGGCACCACGCGCAGGCGCAGCAGGGTCGCGAGCGTGTTGCGCGCGTTCAGGTGACGGCGCCGGTCCTCGGTGTCGTCGATAGTCAGGAGGATCTGGGCGACCGGCACGTCGTGACGCGCCAGCGTCTCCTGCCAGGCATGGGCGAGGCGCACCTGCCCGGCCGCCGCCGCGGCCTGGCTTTCCTCGAGCCGCAGCACTTTGTTGCGCGGCCCGCGCGCGAGCCCGAGCAGCCGCCGGCCGACCGCGATGGCGCCCGACGAGACGATCATGACCTCGGTGCCGCTAGCGCGCAGCCCGGCGACGTCTTGCGCCAGCGCGTCGAGCCAGTCGGCGCGCAACCGCCCGTCGTCGTGGGCGAGCAGGGAGGAGCCGATCTTGACGACCAGGCGCCGGCTTCCGGCAAGCGCGTCGCTCACGACACCGTCTCCGCGGCCTCGTCCAGCATCGCGGCCTGAGCCCCGGCTTCTGCCGCCTCGGCTTCGTGTGCCGCCGCGATCACCGCCTGCAGGGCGCGCAGCGTTTCGCGCACGCCGGTCTGCGCGACCGACGAGAGTTCGTGGATCTCCGCAACGCCTTCGGCGGCCAGCGCCGCACGGCACGCCGCGATATCGTCGCCGGCAAGCGCATCGCACTTCGACAGCGCGACGATCTCGGGCTTGCCGATCAGCCCGCCGCCATAGGCCTCGAGTTCGTCGCGCACCGTCCGGTACGCCTCGACCGCGGCCTCGGGGCCGGCGGTGGCATCGATCAGGTGCAGCAGCACCCGGCAGCGCTCGACATGGCCCAGGAACCGGTCGCCCAGCCCCCGGCCCTCGTGCGCCCCCTCGATCAGGCCGGGAATGTCGGCGAGCACGAAGATGTTGTCGTCGCTCTGGACCACCCCGAGGACGGGATAGAGCGTCGTGAAGGGATAGTCCGCGACCTTGGGCTGGGCGGCACTGACGGCCGACAGGAAGGTCGACTTGCCGGCGTTGGGCAGGCCGACCAGCCCGGCGTCGGCAATCAGCTTGAGCCGCAGCCAGACCCACATCTCCGCGCCCTCGCCCCCGGGGCCGGCGCGGCGCGGCGCCTGGTTGGTCGAGCTCTTGAAGTGGATGTTGCCGCGCCCGCCGCCGCCGCCGGGAATCAGCACGATGCGCTGGCCGACCTCGGTCAGGTCGGCGATCAGGGTCTCGTTGTCCTCGGCGAAGATCTGGGTGCCGACCGGCAGCTTGAGGACCACGTCCTTGCCCGATGCGCCATAGCGCGCCTTGCCCATGCCGTCCCTGCCGCGCTCGGCCTTGAAATGCTGGCGATAGCGGTAGTCGATCAGCGTGTTCAGCCCCTCGACGCACTCGACGATCACCGAACCGCCGCGCCCGCCGTCGCCGCCATCGGGCCCGCCACGGGGCACGTTCGCCTCGCGCCGGAAGCTGACGCAGCCGTTCCCGCCGTCTCCGGCGCGCAGATACACCTTGGCCTGGTCGAGGAACTTCATGATCGGGGTTCCGAACGAAAAACGGGGAGATCGGCCAGCCAATCTCCCCGAACGAAACGGTCTCGCGGCAGACCCTCTAGGCCGGCGGGACCACCGAGACGTAGGTCCGGCCGCCACGGCCGCGCGAGAAGGCGACCTTGCCCTCGCTCATCGCGAAGATCGTGTGATCCTTGCCGATACCGACATTGTCGCCGGGATGGAACTTGGTGCCGCGCTGGCGAATGATGATGTTGCCGGGAAACACGACCTCGCCGCCGTACTTCTTGACGCCGAGGCGCCGACCGGCCGAATCGCGGCCGTTGCGCGAGCTGCCGCCTGCCTTTTTGTGTGCCATTTCGGATTACTCCTCGTTCGCGGCCGGCGCGTCGTCCGCCTTCGCGCCCTCATCCTTCTTGGCGGCCGCCTTCTTCTTGGCCGGCGCCCTCGTGCCCTTGCCCGTCACGTCGAGGACGCGCAGCACTGTGAGCTCCTGGCGGTGGCCCCGGGTGCGGCGATAGCCCTGACGGCGCTTCTTCTTGAAGACGATGATCTTGTCGCCGCGGGTCTGTTCGAGCACCTCGGCGGTGACCGATGCGCCCTCGACAACCGGCGTGCCCACCTGGGTGGCCTTGCCGTCGTCGAGCATCAGTACCGGCGCGATCGACAGGGTCGCGCCCGGCGCACCCGCGAGCTTCTCGACGGTGATCACATCGCCGTTGGCGACGCGATACTGTTTCCCGCCGGTTTGAATGACTGCGTACATGGTCCGGTCCATTACGTCGCGGCAGTCGACCCGCGCGGTTCGCGCGCCAGCGGGACTGCCGAAAGTTCCAGCAAAAACAACGCGGACCGCGAGAAAACCGCCGGCCCGTCGTTCGGGGGCGGACTATACCCCCAAAGTTGCCCGTGTCAACCGTCGCGAACGGCCCCTAAATCGTCTGCAATCCCCCTTCAACAGCGGGTTGCGGGCGGACGGGCGCGTGCGGTAGAACCCCCCGGCCCGCGCGCCTGCGCGGGGCTTGCCCCGAGGCGACCGGCGGAGAGGTGCCGGAGTGGTTGAACGGGGCGGTCTCGAAAACCGTTGTGCCTTATGGGTACCGAGGGTTCGAATCCCTCCCTCTCCGCCACCCTTCGCGCTACGCACTTCGGATGGCAAGCCATTCGAAAGCGCGAGAGCGAAGGAGTGCCCGCCGAAGCCCCCGCCTGCGCGAAGCCGATGCTCCGCTTCGGCGGAGGCAGGTTGGCGAAGGCGGGCCATCGCGATCGCTTTACAGGCGCCTACCCGAGCTTCGCCTCAAAGAACGCAAACACCTTCTGCCAGCCGTCGAGCGCCTGCTCGGGCCGGTAGCGCTCGTTGTGCCAGTTGAAGAAGGCATGGCCGGCCCCGTCGTAGCGGTGGAAGGCGTAGTCCTTGCCGTGCGCCTTCAGCGCCGCCTCGATGGCGTCGACCTGGGCGACGTCGGGGTTGGGGTCGTCGTTGCCGAACAGGCCGAGCAGCGGCACCGAGATCTCGGCCGTCATCTCGATCGGCGGCAACGGCTGGTTGTCGTTGGGCTCGGCCGGCGGGGCGGTCACGTTGCCGCCCCAGCAGTCCACCGCGCAGTCGAGCGAGGGCATCTTCGCCGACGCCATGTAGGCGACCCGCCCGCCCGAGCAGAAGCCGATCAGCCCGACCTTGCCGTTCGACGTCTTGAGGTCGCGCAGCCAGCGCTCGCCGCCGCCCAGATCGTCGAGCACCTGCGCATCCACCTGGCCGCCCGAGGCGCGCACCGCGGCGGAGCGTTCCTGCGCGGTCGCGCCCGCGTATCGGGAATGCAGGTTGGGCGAGATCGCGTTGTAGCCATGCGCGGCGATCTTGCGCACGACCTCGCGGGTCCACTCGTCCCAGCCGGGCATGTGGTGACAGACGAGCACCCCGGGGTAGGGGCCGTCGCCCAGCGGCCGGGCCGCATAGGCGTCGATCAGTTCGTACTCGTACCCGTAGACGCGGACGATCTCCGCAAGCATGGATTCGTTCTGCATGTGCTTCCCCCTGACTTCGTTGCCGTCATGATAGCCGCCGATGAACGGGGTGCGCAGGCCCAATCGGTTCGCTAGTCTTGCAGGAACAACTGCCGCTCAAAGGCAGAGACTGTCCCGAGGAGGAACCCACGCCATGGCCCGTCCCGTCATCATCGCCTGCGCCGTCACCGGCTCGGCCGATTCCACCGGCATGAACCCCGCCGTCCCGGTCACGCCCGAGGAAATCGCCAACGAGGCCATCGCCGCCAACAAGGCCGGCGCGGCGATCGCCCACATCCATGTCCGCAATCCCGAGACGGGCAAGGCGAGCACGAAGCTGGAGTATTACCGCGAGGTCGTCGAGCGAATCCGCGATTCCGGCTCGCCGGTCATCGTCAACCTGACGACCGGGCCGGGCGGGCGCTTCGTGCCCGACCCGAAGGACCCGATGACGGCGGGCCCGACGAGCGCCATGCGCACGGCCGCCGAGCGCGTCGAGCACGTCGTCGCCCTGAAGCCCGACATCTGCTCGCTCGACGTCGCCACCATGGCCTTCGGCGAGTGGTCGATGGTCAACTCGCCCGCGATTCTGCGCGAGATGGCGGCGATGATCCAGGCGGCCGGGGTGAAGCCCGAGCTGGAGGTGTTCGACACCGGCCATGTCCGCCTGGCGGCGCAGATGTGCGCCAACGGCGAGATCGCCGACCCGATTCCGCTGTTCCAGTTCTGCCTCGGAATCGCGTGGGGTGCGCCCGCCTCGAGCGACGCCATGGCCCTGATGCGCGACCTGGCGCCGCCCAACGCCGTGTGGGCCTCGTTCGGCATCTCGCGCCACGAAATGCCCATGGTCGGCGCGGCGACCCTGCTGGGTGGCCACTGCCGGGTCGGGCTGGAGGACAATCTCTACATCTCGCGCGGCAAGCTCGCCTCGGGCAACGCCGAGTTGGTGGAGAACGCCGTCGGCATCGTCCGCTCGTTGGGCGAGGAGGTCGCCACGGTCGACCAGGCCTGCGAGATCCTCGGCCTGCGCGGCAAAACCGCGAAGGCCGCCTAGGCACGCGCTTTCGTGAGACATCGACTCCGCAAATCGGAGCCCATAAGCTTCGATATCGGGCGCGTTTGCATCGAGCTCTGCGACGCGGGTCGTCACCATTCCTTGGGGAGAAACAGAACATGACCGCACAGACGAAGATCCGGAAACTCGCGGCCGCCACCGCGCTCGGCGGCGCGGCCCTGCTCGCCGCGGCACCGTCGGCGGGCGCCGCCGAAAAGCTCAGCCTGACGATGATCTCGGGCTATCCGCAGCTCGCCGCGTGGACCGGCGCGGCGGTCGAGGCGTTCATCCCGAAGGTCAACGAGACGCTGGCCAAGACGGGCAATTACGAGATCGACTGGAACATAGCGATCGCCGGCCAGGTGGTGCGCGCGACCGGCGAGATCGAGGGCGTCGAGGCCGGTCTGGGCGATGTCGGCGTCGTCGTCACCGCTGCCGCGCCCGACAAGGCGCCCCTCTATGCCGTGTCGTTCAACACGCCCTTCACCACCCTGGACATGACCCTGCTGTCCGACACGATGAAGGCGCTCGCCGACACGTTCCCCGCCTATCAGGCCGGGTGGCAGAAGCTCAATCAGATCGGACTTCAGCCGGCCAGCGCCGTCGACAACATGATGGTGTGGACCGACAAGAAGGTCACCAAGCTGAGCGAACTGCAGGGCATGAAGATCGGCGCGATCGGGCCGAACCTGCGCTGGGTCCAGCCGATCGGCGCCATCGGCGTGAACACCGATTTGGTCAAGGCCTACCCGGCGCTCGACAACGGCGTGTTCAGCGGCGCCATCTTCTGGCCCGCCGCCGCCGGCCAGTTCAAGATCTGCGAACCAGCGCCCTACGCGCTCGACGCCGACATCGGCGCCGTGTCCGGTTTTTCGCTCAACGTGAACATGGATTCCTGGAACGCGTTTCCCGACGAGGTGAAGCAGGCCTTCACCGAGGCCGCCCCGCTGTGGAAGGACAACAACATCGCGCGGGTGAAGAAGGTGACCGGCATCATGGTCGGCAAGTGCCAGAAGGAGTTCGGAACCGAGTTCACCAAGCTGACCGATGCCGAGCGCAAACAGTGGGCGATGGCCCTGCCGCCGCTGGGCAAGGAATGGGCCGCGGCGCGCGACAAGGCGGGCGAGCCGGGAACCGAGATCCTGAAGTCCTACATGGACACGATGCGCGCGGCCAACCAGCCAATCGCGCGCAACTGGGACCGGGAATAGCACCGAACCGACGAAGAGGCCCGGACCCGCGCGGGTCCGGGCCGTTCTCGCATCGCGTCCGGGAACCACGCACCGGAGGGAGACCCCATGCGCACGGAAGACATCAAGCTCAAGCTGAGCGACGGCGAGATGAGCGCCCACATCGCCTGGCCCGACGGAACCCCGAAGGGTGCGATCATCGCGATCATGGAGATCTGGGGCGTCAACCACACGATGAAGGCACACGCCCGGGAATTCGCCGAGGCGGGATACATCTGCCTGGTGCCCGACCTGTTCTGGCGGCTCGGGCCCGACGTGATCCTCGACTCCGACAATCCCGACGACTGGATGCCCTCGCTCGACCGCTACTTCCAGTTCGACTACGACCTGGGCGCGAAGGACATGGAGGAGACCATGAACTTCCTGCGCACCATCGAGGGCGGCAACGGAAAGGTCGGCGCCGTCGGATACTGCCTCGGCGGCAAGATGTGCTACCTGATGTGCTGCCGCACCGACATCGACTGCGCCGTCGCCTATTACGGCACCTATATCGAGCACGCGATCAAGGAGGCGCCGAACCTGTCGCGCCCCTTCATGCTGCACCAGGCGCTTTCCGACACCTGGGTGCCGCCCGCCGTGTGCAAGTTCATCGAGATGAAGATCGGCGACAATCCGAACGTGACGATCCACAAGTATCCGGACGCCGAGCACGCCTTCGCGCGCCACGGTGCCGGTTCCTATTCCGCGCCCGAGGCCGAGGCGGCGCTGGAACGCTCGATCGCGTTCTTCGACAGCCACATGAAGGAACCCGCGCTCGAACCCGCCTGAGCGCCGCGCCGCCCGACACCGGAACCGTTACGCGCGCCCGCACGGAGGGACCATGCGCAAGATCGACATCTTCAACCACATCATGCCGCGCGAGATCTTCGACCAGCTCGAGGACTGGGTCCCCGGCCACCCGATCGCGAACCTGTTCCGCGGCGTGCCCGCGCTGTGGGACCTCGACGAGCACCGGCGCGTGATGGACCTGTTCGAGGACTACCAGCAGGTCCTGTCCCACTCCAACCCGCCCATCGAGACCCTGGGCGACCCGTCGGTGACGCCGGGGATCGCGGAGAAGGTCAACGATGCGCTGGCGGGAATCTGCGAGCGGCATCCCGACCGGTTCCCCGGCTTCATCGCCTCGCTGCCGATGAACAACCCCGAGGCTTCGGTGCGCGAGGCCGAGCGCGCGGTCCGCGACCTGGGCGCGTGCGGTGTCCAGGTCTTTACCAACGTCAACGATATCCCGCTCAGCGACCCCCGTTTCTTCGACGTGTTCGCGGCGATGGCCCGGCTCGATCTGCCGGTCTGGGTGCACCCGATGCGCCTGGCAAACCACCCCGACTACGCCACCGAGGACCAGTCCGAAGCGGAGATCTGGTTCACCTTCGGCTGGCCCTACGAGACCGCCGCCTGCATGACGCGGCTGATCTTCGCAGGCATCTACGACCGGCTGCCCGACCTGAAGATCATCTCGCACCATATGGGCGGCGTGATTCCCTATTTCGCGGGCAAGCTGGAGCTCGGCTTCTCGCAGCTCTTCACCGGCACGGTCGAGCACAACCCGATGCAGGAGAAGTACGGGCTCGAACGCGAGCCGCGCGAGTATTTCAAGCTGCTCTACGGCGACACCGCGACCAACGGCTCAGTGCCCGCCATGCAATGCGGGCATGCCTTCTTCACCACCGAGCGGGCGCTGTTCGCGACCGACGCCCCGTTCGACCCGCTGGGCGGTGCACACCTGATCGGTGGCACCATCCGGGCGCTCGACGCGCTCGATGTCAGCGAGGCCGACCGCGAGCGCATCTATTGGCGCAATGCCGCGGAACTTCTGAAGCTGGACACCGCCTAAGACCGCCGCGAGGCCCCCGCATCGAAACCATTGACAGCGCCAGCCCGGCGACCCAATTCTCTGGCGCGCGCAACAGGGGTTGCGCGTATCTTCCAGGGATCAATGGACATGCTCCGCCGTCGCGCGTTTCTCTCCACAGCGTGCCTGGCCGTCTTGCTGACGGCTTCCCCCCTCGGTGCCGCCGAGGAAAAAACTCTCAACGTGTTCAACTGGTCGGACTACGTCGCCGCCGACACGCTCGAGCGATTCGAGCGCGAAACCGGCATCAAGGTGAACTATGACGTCTATGACTCGAACCAGATGCTCGAAGCCAAGCTGCTCGCCGGCAGTTCGGGCTACGACGTGGTGTTCCCTTCCCTCTCGCCCTTCTTCGCGCAGCAGCTGCGCTCGGGGATCTACCGTCCGCTGGACAAGGCGAAGCTCACCAACCTGTCGGGCCTCGATGCGAACATCATGCGCACCATCGCGGCCTTCGACTCGGGCAACGTGACCGCCGTGCCCTACATGTGGGCGGCGACCGGCATCGGCTACAACGTGGACAAGGTTCGCGCGATCCTCGGACAGGACCCCGACCCCAGCTGGTCGCTGCTGCTCGACCCGGCGATCGCCTCCCGGCTCGCAGCCTGCGGGCTGACCCTGATCGACGACCCGATCGAGGCCGTGCCTGCGGCGCTGGCATTCGCGGGCGACGATCCCGTACGCCAGGACGAAGCCGGGCTCGACGCCGCGATGGCGGTGCTGGGCAAAATCCGGCCGAACCTGAAGTACATCCACTCGTCGAGCTACATCAACGACCTGGCGAACGGCGACATCTGCGTGGCCCATGGCTATGTCGGCGACCTGATCCAGGCGCGCGAACGGGCGCGCGAGGCGAACAACGGCGTGACAGTGCAGGTGTTCATTCCGCGCGAGGGCGCGGTCACGAACGTCGACGTGATGGCGATCCCCAAGGACGCACCGCATCCCGAGAACGCCCATCGCTTCATCGACTTCATGATGCGACCCGACGTCGTCGCCCCGATCTCGAGCGAGACCGGCTATGCGAACGCCGTCCCCGCCGCGATGGCGAACGTCGACGAGGCAATCCGCACCGATCCGGCCATCTTCCCGCCGGACGAGGTGCTGGCGAAGACGTTCTCCGTCCCGCCGGCCGATCGCGGCTACGAGAGAGCCCGGACGCGCGCATGGACCCGCTTCAAGAGCGGGCTCTAGGCGCGACGACCGCGCCGGTTCGAGGCGGGAGAAGCGGCCATCGCACCGCGTAACAACGGCGACGGGACCCGGCCCGGCGACACGACGCCCATCGTGCGTATTGCGGGCGTCGCCAAGTCGTTCGGGCCGACCCGCGCGCTCGACGGCATCGACCTCGACGTCTACCCGGGCGAGTTCCTCGCGCTGCTCGGCGCGTCGGGCTGCGGGAAGACCACGCTTCTGCGCCTGCTCGCCGGCTTCGAGGCGCCCGATACCGGGCACATCGAGATCGCGGGCCGCGACATGGCCGGCGTGCCCGCCCACGACCGGCCGGTCAACATGATGTTCCAGTCCTACGCGCTGTTCCCGCACATGAGCGTCGAACAGAACGTCGCCTACGGCCTGCGGCGCCAGGGCCTTGCCCGGGCTGAAATATCCGGTCGCGTGCGCGAGATGCTCGACCTCGTCGAGATCGGTACCCTCGCGGACCGTCGTCCCGACCAGCTCTCCGGCGGTCAGCGCCAGCGCGTCGCGCTCGCCCGCGCGCTGGCACGACGCCCCAAGCTCGTGCTGCTCGACGAGCCACTCGCCGCGCTCGATCGCAAGCTGCGCGAACGCACCCAGTTCGAACTGGTCAACATCCAGGAACGGCTCGGCATGACCTTCGTGATCGTGACCCACGACCAGGAGGAGGCGATGACGATGGCGAGCCGCGTGTGCATCATGGACGAGGGTCGGATCGTCCAGGTCGATTCGCCGGCCCGCGCCTACGAATATCCACAGTCGCGCATGGTCGCGAACTTCCTGGGCACCGCCAACATCTTCGAGGGTGTGATCGAAGGACGCGCGGGCGGTGCCATCGCCGTCGCCTGCCCGGCGCTGCCGATACCCGTCCACGTGCACGACACACGCGCGTTCGAGGTAGGGACGCCCGTCGCGGTGATGGTTCGGCCCGAAAAGCTGCGCACCCTGTCCGATGGCGAGGCCCCGACGTTCAATGCCGGGCGCGGGATCGTCCGCGACATCGCATATCTGGGCGACCTGTCGATCTATCATGTCGAACTGCCCGGCGGTCAGCGCGTCCAGCTGTCGCGCGCCAACGTGCTGCATACCGCGGACGACCCGATCACCTGGGACGATTCCGTCGCCTTCCACTGGCATCCCGGCAACGGCGTGCTGCTCGACCGATGACGGGTCAACCGACACTGCAGCGTCTTGGAAAGGAGTGCCTGGGAGCGGGACGCCTTCTCGTCGTGGCGCTTCCCTATGCCTGGCTGACCGTCTTCCTTCTGGCGCCGCTGCTGATCGTGCTCAAGATCAGCCTGTCGGAAGCGATCACCGCGATCCCCCCGTTCGCGCCGATCCTCCGCCCGGCCGATGGGTTCCTGCCCGACATTCACATCACGTTCGAGAACTTCGCCCTGCTCGCGGAGGACCCGCTGTATGGCGGTGCGCTGTGGAACTCGATCAAGGTGGCCGCCGGCGCCACGCTCCTTTGCCTGCTGCTCGGCTATCCCATGGCGCTCGCGATCGCGCGCGCACGGCAATCGATCCGGCCGTTTCTCCTGATGCTCATCATCATCCCGTTCTGGACGTCGTTCCTGATCCGCGTCTATGCGCTGATCGGGCTGATCCGCGACAACGGGGCACTCAACAGCGTGCTGATGTGGGCCGGCGTGACCGACGGGCCGGTCGCCATCATGTACACGCCCCCCGCCGTGTTCCTGGGCATCACCTATTCCTACCTGCCTTTCATGATCCTGCCGGTCTACGCCGTTCTCGAACGCCAGGACCGCACCCTGCTCGAGGCGGCCGCCGACCTCGGCGCCCGGCCGTGGCGAATATTCCTCTCGGTCACGCTGCCGCTGTCGCTGCCGGGCATCGTGGCGGGCTCGATGCTGGTCTTCATTCCGGCGGTCGGCGAGTTCGTGATCCCCGAACTTCTCGGCGGTCCCGATTCCCTGATGATCGGCCGGGTGCTGTGGAGCGACTTCTTCGCCAACCGCGACTGGCCGGTTGCTGCCGCGGTCGCGATCGCATTGCTGGTGCTGCTCGTTGTACCGATGCTCCTGTTCCAGCGTGGTGCGCGCCGGCAGTTCGGCGCCGCCCGATGAGCGGCAGCGTGAACGCGGGAGCCGGCACCGTGCCACGCATCGCCCTCGCTATGGGCTACCTCTTCCTCTACGCACCCGTCGCGGTGCTGGTCGTCAATTCGTTCAACGGCTCCCGGCTCGTCACCGTCTGGGGCGGGTTCTCGACCCGCTGGTACGTCGCCCTCATCGAGAACGACGCACTTCTTTCCGCCGCGGGCCTGAGCCTCCAGATTGCCGCGGTCGCGGCGACAATCGCCACCGTCGCCGGCACGCTGGCCGCAATCGCGGTCGTCCGTTTCAGCAGATTCCGCGGACGCGCGGCCTTCCTCGGCCTGCTGACGGCACCGCTCGTCCTCCCTGAGGTCATCCTGGGCCTGTCGCTGCTGCTGCTGTTCGTCGCGATGGAAGGGATCGCCGGCTGGCCGGCCGGCCGCGGCATGGTCACCGTCGTCATCGCCCATGCGACCTTCGCGATCGCCTATGTTGCGGTCGTCGTGCAGGCTCGACTGTCGCAGCTCGATCGCTCGCTCGAGGAAGCTGCGGCCGATCTGGGTGCCCGCCCCGTGCGCATTTTCCTGTCGGTGACGTTGCCCCTAATCTGGCCGGCGGTCGCCGGCGGGTGGCTGCTCGCCTTCACCCTGTCGTTCGACGATCTCGTCGTCGCAAGCTTTACGACGGGGCCGGGCGCGACGACCCTGCCGATCGCCGTCTTCTCCGCCGTCCGGCTCGGCGTCAGCCCGCAGATCAACGCGCTGGCAACGGTCTTCATTGTTACCGTCACCCTTGTCGTGGTTGTCGCGAATATCCTGATTCTGCGCCGCCAACGGCCCCGAGGCCGCATCGAACCCGCACAGGCCGGAAACCAGGTATCCGCCTAGAAGCGCCGCATATAGGCGGCGAGCCAGTCCACCTCGTCAGGGTTGATATTGATCCTGGGCATCCGCGTATGCCGGTTCTCGGACGAGAGGTAGTCGGCGAGGATGTCGCGAACGGACCGGCCGTTCACCGTTTCCGTCACCCGCAGCACCTCGGACAGGCTTTCGAAGGGCGGCGCCCCGATGCCACGCGACACGGGGCCGAACGGGCCGACATCGTGACAGAAGGCGCACTTCTCGATTGCGACACCCAACCCGGCATAGTAGGCCTGCGAGCGGGTGCCCGGACTCACACCCGGGTGCTTCCCATCCTCGGCGAATGCCAAGGCCGGCATCGCAAGCGTCGCCGCGAGGATGATCGAAATCAGGCGTTTTCCCGAAGCCCACAACCCGGAACGGGCCGCGGGCGCCGGTCTGCGAACGCCCCCGGCGCGCAAGTTCGACATGGCGACACGATGGCATAGTGCCTGTGAACGCATCTAGAGAAATGGCCCTGCCACCTTGCTTGTTCGCGCATAGATGGTTGCCCGCGACTCCTCGCCCGACCGGGTGTCATAACCGCATCGCGGGCGCTATCATCGCGTCAAGGCCGAAAACGGCCATGCGCCATCGATGCGAGGGGAGATAGGCAACGCCATGAGCGAGACCACCGAAATCCGTCATATCCAGACCGACATGCTGGTCATCGGTTCCGGCGTGGCGGGCATGCTCGCCGTGGTCGGCGCGCTGCGCAACGGGATCACGCCGGTGATCGCGACCAAGGGCACTTACGCGTCGGGCAGTTCGTCGATGGCGCGCGGCGGTCACTCGCTGGCGCTCGGCCATTCGGACCCCGCCGACAATCCCGAGCTCTTCTTCGAGGATATCGTCCTTGGCGGTGAAGACCTGGGCAACAAGCGGCTGGTCGACGTGGTGGCACAGGAATCGATCGCCCGCTCCGCCGAGCTCGACGAATGGGGCCTCGGTCTGGTTAAGCTTGAGGACGGCCGGTTCGATCAGGTGCCCGGCGGGCACCCGCACCGCTTCAACCGCATGGTCCATTGCGTGCGCCTGATGGGCAAGCCGCTGATGGCCGCGCTCTCGGGCAAGACCGCGAGCTGGGGGATCGAACCGATCACCCACATCATGCTGGTCGATCTCCTGAAGGAGGGGGACACCGTGGTGGGCGCCTGGGGCTTCCTCTACCGCGAGGGCACCCCCGTGGTCGTCCACGCGAAATCGACCGTCCTCGCGACCGGCGGCGCACCGCAGATCCACGCGCTCAACGACTCCCCGCCGGTCGTCACCGGCGACGGCTATGCCATGGCCTACCGGACCGGTGCCGAACTGATCGACATGGAGTTCATCGACTACCAGATCGTCACGGCCGCGCCCGAGAAGCTCGCCGGTTACCCGCCCTATTCCACCGGCCTGATCGGTGCGGGCGCCTACCTGCTGAACGGCAAGGGCGAGCGCTTCATGAAGAAATACAACCCCGAGAACGTCGAGAAGGGATCGCGGGCGCTGATCAACCGGGCTATGGCGATCGAGATCGCCGAAGGCCGGGGCACCGAGCGCGGCAACGTCTCGATCGACATCCGGCACGTCTACGACAAGGTGAACGAAGGGCCGGGCAAGGCAATCGTCGGCACCATGGCCAAGAACGGCATCGACCTGAAGAAGGACTTCCTCGAGGTGAACAGCGCGCCGCACACCTATCTGGGCGGCGTGCGCATCGACGAGTGGGGCCGCTCGACCATCGACGGGCTGTATGCCGGCGGCGAGGCGGCCGGCGGCATTCACGGCGCCAACCGCCTGGGCGGGCTGGCGCTGATCGACAGCTATGTCTTCGGCCTGCGTTCCGGCATCGCCGCGGCACAGGAATCGAAGGACCGTCCGGCGCCAGATCCCGAGAGCGGGAACTGGCAGGCCGCGATCGAAAACCTCCGTGAACGCGCCAGCCGCAAGAGCGAGGGGCCGTCGGCAGAGGCCTGGCGGCGCCAGGTGCAGGACCTGATCGTCTCGCAACTCGGCCAGGTGCGAACAGAGGAAACGCTGACCGCCGGCCTCGCGAAACTCGACGAGCTCTCCCCGACCTTCGAGACGGTGAACTGCGCGGGCAAGACGGTACGCGAACGCTACGAGAATTTGCGCCAGACCTACGAAACCCAGAACCTGATCGACGTGGCACGGATGCTGGGAACGGCCGCCCTGCTCCGCAGGGAAACACGTGGCGGTCACTTCCGGATGGACCATCCGGAGCGCGACGACGCGAACTTCCTCGGCAACTACGTCGTCTGGAAGGACACCGACAAGTGCGCCGCCGAGCTGCGCCCGGTGCCGGGCCGCGACGCCGTCGCGCCGCCGCCGCCGGGCGAACCCTCGACCGATTTCGATGCGGTCGAGGCGAACGCGGCGGCCTGAGCGGGACGCACCGGCATGGCCCACAGGCGCATCCGCAAGGTCACACCGACCAATGCGACGGGCAGCTATTCCCGTGCGGTGTTGGCGGGCGACACGCTCTACATGTCGGGCCAGACGGGGGCCGGGTTGGACGGATCGCCGCCCGTACCGGGCGAACCCGCAACACAGACGCGTCAGGCCTGCGAGAACATCAAGACGCTCCTCGAGGAGGCCGGCGGCGACCTGTCGCACACGGTAAAGCTGACGGTCTACATCACCGACCGGGCCCATCGCGCACCGGTCTATGCGGTGATCGCGGAGTATTTCGGACCGCACGCACCGGCGAGCACGGGGATCATCGTGTCCGGCTTCGCCGATCCCGACTACCTGGTCGAGATCGACGCCACCGCTGTGATCGCCTGAGCGAAACGGAAGGGAACGACCCGCAATGGCCTACGAGCTCTATTACTGGCCGACGATCCAGGGGCGTGGCGAGTTCGTTCGGCTCGTGCTCGAGGAAGCGGGCGTCGACTATGTCGACGTGGTGCGCCGATCCGAGGCCGAGGGCGGCGGCGTCGAGGCCCTGCGCGCCGTGCTGGCCACGTCCGAACACTTCGCGCCGCCCATCCTGAAGGACGGCGAGACCACGGTCTCGCAGACCCCGCTGATCATGGACTATCTCGGTGCGAAGCACGGCCTCGCGCCCACAGACAGCACCGAACGGCGCAAGGCGCTGCAGCTGTCGATGGTGCTGGCGGATTTCCTGGTCGAGGCGCACGATGTGCACCATCCCCTCGCCAAGGAGTTCTATTACGAGGAACAACGCGACGAGGCGCTGCGCCGCAGCGTCAACTTCCGCGAGGTGCGCATCCCGAAGTTCTTCGACTATTTCGAACGCCTGCTCGCCGCGAACGGCGGCCGGCTCGCCGGCGATGCCCTGTCGCATCCTGACCTGTCGCTGTTCCAGACCGTCGAAGGGCTGCGCTACGCCTTCCCCACGGCGATGGCAGGGCTGGAGCCGGGCTACCCGAACATCGTCGCGCTGCACGCCGCCGTCGCGGATCGGCCGAACATAAGGTCCTATTGCGAATCCGACCGCCGCATCCCGTTCAACGAACACGGCATCTTCCGGCATTATCCGGAACTCGACGGGTAACGGCTCAACACCGAAAGGACCGAATGATGGGAATCCTCGACGGCAAGCGCGCCATCGTCACGGGTGGCGCGGGAAGCGTCGGCCTGGCGAGCGCCAAGGCCATGGCCGCGGAAGGCGCGAAGGTCATGCTGGTCGACCGCAATCAGGGCGATCTCGACCGGGCGGCCGGCGAACTCGACGCCGACGGCACCCTCACTGCGGTGGCGAACATTTCCGATTCCGCGCAGGTGCAGAATTTCGTCGGTACGGCGGTCGAAGCCTGGGGCGGCATCGACGTGGTGTTCGCCAATGCCGGTATCAGCGGCACCAACGCCATGACGGCGGAGTTCCCCGAGGATGTCTTCGCCGAAATCATGGGCGTCAACGTGGTCGGGACGTTCCTGACCCTGAAGCACGCCATCCCGCACATGAACGCAGGCGGCAGCATCGTCGTCACGTCAAGCATCATGGGGGTGCGCACGCGACCGGGCACCGTCGGCTACATTACCTCGAAGCATGCGCTCATCGGTATGACGCGCTGTATCGCGCGCGAACTCGCGCCCAGGAACATCCGCGCCAACGTGATCGCGCCCGGGCCGCTCTCCAACGACTTCCAGCAGACCATCGAGGATCGGGTGAGTGCGCAGATGGGCGTGAATGCGACCGAGATGCTGAACAACATGATCCCGCTCGGCCGCCACGGCAGCGCCGAGGAGATCGCCGAGGCCGTTCTGTTCCTCGCCTCGGATCGCTCCAGCTTCACCACCGGCGCGGTCCTGATGGCCGATGGCGGTTGGCACAGCTAGCGCCGAGCGTCCTTATGCCTTGCCCTCATAGACCTCGATCACCCGGGTCGCGTCGTCCTTGCCCCAGCCCGCCGCCTCGGCTCTCTGGAACATGGCGCGCGCGGCGGGCACGACCTGCAGGTCGATTCCCCCCTCCTTCGCCAGGTCGATCGCGATCCCCATATCCTTGACGAAGATCTCGACCGCACCGCGCGGCGCGAAGTCGCGTTCGGTCAGCGGCCCGATCGACATGTCGAGCATGGCGCCGCGCACCGATCCCTTGGGCAGGCACTGGGCCATCACCTCGTGCGACAGGCCCGCGCGCTCGCCCGTCAGGATTACCTCGGCGAGCAGCGCCGTGCATGCGTTGACGAACAGGTTCGTCACCACCTTCATCGACGCTCCCGTCCCCGACGGTCCAGTGTGGGTCGCATCGGCCGACAGGGCCTCGAGGATCGGCCGGACGCGCCCATAGGCCACATCACTGCCGCCGACCATGAAAGTGATCGTCCGGTTGTCGACCTGCGGCGTCGAGCCCGAGATCGGCGCATCGAGCATGTCGATACCGGCGCCCGCGAGCCGGCCCGCCAGGTCGCGCTGGAAGGCCGGCGGCATAGTGCTCATCTCGACATGGACGAGCCCCCGCTTGCCCGCCTTGTCGATCCCGTTCGCGCCGAACAGATTGTCCTCGATATGCTCGGGCTTCAGCAGGATCGAGAAGGTGATGTCGGCGGCCTCGGCGACCTCGCGTGCGTTCGCGCACGGTGTGCCGCCCGCAGCCGAGAGCATCCCCAGGCGTTCGGGATCGACGTCGAAGCCCCAGACCTGGTGGCCATCGGCGATCATCTGCTGGCTGAGCGCCAGCCCCATCTTGCCAACGCCGATCATTCCCAACCGTTCTCCCATCACGTGTTCCTCTCCGCATGTGAAGCGCTTTGCCCCGTGGCGTTATTGTCCTAGCGTACCGCTCGAAACCGCGGGGGGAAACGCACCATGAAGATCACCGGAATCGACGTGTCGACGATGGATGTCCCGAACGGGCCGCCGGTCAACACCTACTATGCCAAGAACACCTATGTGGTCGCGCGCATCCAGACCGACGCTGGCATCGAGGGTCTCGGCTACACCATGCTGGTCGGCGGCATGGGCGCAAGTTCGGTGCGCGCATATCTCGAGGACAGCATCGTGCCGCTGATCGTCGGGCGCGACCCGACGATGATCGGTGAAATCTGGGAGGCGATGTACGAGAACGACCGCGGCCTGCGCAAGAAGGGCATCCCGGTCTACGCCATGAGCGCGATCGACATCGGGCTCTGGGACATCCTCGGCAAGTCTGTGGACAAGCCCGTCTGGCAGCTCTTCGGCGCCCATGCCGAACACATCCCCGTCTATGGCAGTGGCGGGTTCCTTTCCTACGCGGTTGACGAAATCGTCGCCGAGGCAGAGGGGTTCCGTGCGCAGGGGTGCCGGCACTACAAGTTCAAGCTCGGCCGTCCCGACGTGCGCGAGAATATCGAGCGCGTACGCCTGGTACGCGAGGCTCTCGGGCCCGACATGGCGATCCTTGTCGACGCCAACCAGCGCTGGGACGTCGCGACCAACATCCGCGTTGCCCAGATGCTCGAGGATTACGACCTCTACTGGTACGAGGAACCGGTGCTGGCCGACAATATCGACCAGTGCGCCCAGGTCGCCGCGGCAACGACAATCCCCATCGCGACGGGCGAAAACGAGTACACACGCTACGGGTTCCGCGATCTGATCGCGGCAGGCGCCGCCCAGTACCTGAACCCGGACATCCACCGCTGCGGCGGCTTCTCCCAGATGATGCAGATCTCGCATCTCGCGGCAGCCTATGACGTCATGATCGCCCCGCACCTGGTGCCGGAACTGTCGATCCAGGTCCTGGTCTCGATCCCCAACGCCGCGCTGGTCGAAGTCCTCGCCGGTGCCCCGGACAATCTGTGGGAGTATGGGCCGGAAATCGTCGACGGCCACATGGCGCCGCCCGACCGTCCGGGACACGGGATGGAATTCAGCGCCGACGCGCTGAAGAGCTATACGCTGGACTGATCCGCGCTAGCGGGTGTCGCCGGCGAGCGAGACCGGCGCCCCGTGGGGTGTCGAGAGATACGCCCGCGCCCAGGCGTCGCGTAGCGCATCGATCCGGCCCGCATCTGTCAGACCACGCTCGACGAGAAACGCCTCGAATGCGGCAAGCCAGACGTCGTAATAGTTGGACCCGTCCTGCGGCCCGCCATCGGCATCGGCCTGTGCCAGCGCCGCCGAAAACCGGGCGGCCCATTCCGGCCAGTCGAACAGGCCGGCCGCCGCCAGCGCATGGGTCGTGGCGAACAGTTCGGCGTGCCACGGCTCCGCGAAGGGCCGTTCCGGCTCATCGGGCGGGTGCAAGATAGCTCTCCCAAAGATCGGCGGTAACGCTGTGGCCCGCCTCGGCATCCTCACCCCACAAATCGCGCGCCGCAAAGCGCACCGCGTAAAGGTGCTGCGGCGCTTCGCCGGTCAGGGTCACCGCAACATCGGGAAAGACGTGCGCGCCATGGTGCAGAACGATCTCCCCCTCGCAGTCGCGCAAGTAGCGCGGCAAGCGCGTGTGTCCGGAATGACCGTGCCGTGCCGTGCGCACCCAGTCGCCCACCGCGAAAGCCGGCAGCGCGTTGACGTCGCGCGCGCTCGGCCGCCCCTTTGGCAGGAACGACAGGAAGCCGTCGGCGTCGACCGGGGGCGTGGCCTTCGCGGCCCCCGCGGCCGGGTGGCCGGCAACAAGCTCGTCGCGGGTGATCAGCCCGGCCGCGAGCGAGAGTGCCACGACGCTCGCTGCCCACTTCTCGTAATAGGTCATGGATAGGTAGTCGGCCGGCGGCAGCCGCTCGAGCGAATGCCGGCCCGCATCGATGTTCCACTTTCGCCAGAACCCCATCAGCAGGCGGGTCGCGAACATCCGGCCTTCCCAATCGTGATGGAACACCGGCTCGTCCGCTTCGACCGGCACCGGCCCGAACCCCTCCAATCCGCCAAGATCGTGGACGCCGTCCATCAGGCACCCCCTGGCGAAATCGCGAACCCCGTACCGATCATCGAATCCCGGCTGACCAGCGCAGCCAGCTCGTCCTCGGACAGGCCGTCCGTACCCGCCGGGCGTCGGGGAATGACCAGGTAGCGAATCTCGGCGGTCGAATCCCAGATCCGAATCTTGGTCTCCGCCGGCAGGGTCACGCCGAAATCGGCGAGCACGCCGCGCGGATCGCGCACGGCACGTGCCCGGTATTCGCTCGATTTGTACCAAACGGGCGGCACGCCCAGGACGGGCCACGGGTAGCAGGAGCACAGGGTACAGACGACGAGATTGTGGACCGCCTCGCTGTTCTCGACCACGACCATGTGCTCGCCCTGCATGCCCGAGAAGCCGAGTTCGGCGATCGCAACCGTCGCGTCGGCGCGCAGACGTTCCAGATAGGCCGGATCGGACCAGGCGCGCGCCACGACCCGGGCACCGTTCTGCGGACCTATGCGGTTCGAAAAGGTGTCGATGACCGCATCGATCGCGGCGGGATCGACGAGCCCCTTCTCGACGAGCAGCGTCTCGATCGCGCGCACGCGCAGGGCCGGTTCGGGCGGCAGCAACGCGTGTGGGTGGCCGTCACCGTGGTCGTGGTCATGGGCCATTCGAGCAGCCTCCAATCCAGGGTTGAGCGTTGCCAATCGGCCCGTCGATGTCAACGTGCCGGCCGCGTACCGATCTCAGGTGGCATAGCTGCGATCGCCGGCATCGCCGAGGCCAGGCACGATGTAGCCCTTGTCGTTGAGGTGCGCGTCGACCGTCCCGACAAACACTTCGACATCCGGGTGCGCGTCCGCCAGCGCGGTCAGCCCTTCGGGTGCCGCGAGGATCGAGATCAGCTTGATGTCGCGCACGCCGCGTCCCTTGAGCTGGGAGATCGCCGCGATCGAGGAATTCGCCGTCGCCAGCATCGGATCGACGATCAGAACCGGGCGTTCGGCGATGTCGGGCGGGCCGTTGTAGTAGTACTCGACCGCCTCGAGGGTCTGGTGATCGCGGTAGATGCCGATATGGGCGACCCCGGCGGTCGGCAGTATTTCGAGCGCAGCATCGAGCATCACATTGCCGGCCCGCATGATCGAGACGAGCACCGGCAAAGGCTTGGCGAGGAACAGGGCGCGTGTCGGCGCGACCGGTGTCTCGATGTCGCGTTCGACCAGCATGAGATCGCGGGTCGGCTCGTAGAGCATCAGTTGTGCGATCTCGCGCACCAGCATCCGGAACAGGATGGATGGCGTGGCCTTGTCACGCAGCACCGATATCTTGTGCCGTATCAGCGGATGGTCGGAGACATGTTGCCGAGGGGTCATGGAACGGTTTACCGGTACAGCGAAGCGTTCCTGATCTAACCCGCTTGGGCCGCAAAAGGCGAGTGTCCATACCCGGTTTGCTGCACGATCCGGGGTCTGCCATGCTCGCGGGACGTGCCCCGCCCGGTTCCCGAAGGACATTCACGTGACCCCGGACCCTCGCCTTTCCGTGCCCGACATCGTCCGCGAAGACCGGCCCGACGGTGCGATCGTCCTGCACAACCGGACACCGCTTCCCGATCCGCTTCCCGATGTCCTCGACCGCTTTGACCGCTGGGTGGCGGATGCACCCGATGCGCCGTTCGTGAGCGAGCGTCGCGGCGAGGAGGTCCTGACGATTGGTTATGGCGCGATCGACCGCATGTCCGACGCGCTTGCCGCTTTCCTCCGCACGAAAGGGCTCACGAAATCGAGCACGATCGCGGTCGTCGGCGGTGCGAGCGTCACCCATGCCGCGGTAAAGCTCGCGGCTCTGAAGGCCGGGATCGCACACGCGCCGCTGTCTCCCGCACTGCTGGCATCCGAACACGGCCGGGGCCGCCTCGCCGCGATGCTCGCGGGCGCGCAGCCATCATGCCTCATCGATCTGACGGGCGACCTGCCTGGGGCGCTCGCTTCGCTTGTTCCCAGCCGCCTGGATCGCGATGCCATCGAGTCCGCGATGGGCAACGACACAGGTTTCGCACGCCAGGTCACCCGGCCCGAAGACCTCGCTGCGATCTACTTCACCTCCGGCTCGACGGGCGAACCGAAGGGCGTGGCCGTCACGCGCCGCATGATCGCGTCGTGCCAGGCCGCCTATGCCGCACACTGGCCGTTCCTTGCCGATCATCGCCCGGCGCTGATCGACTGGCTGCCCTGGCACCACGTGTTCGGCGGCCTCGACAATTTCCACAAGATGATCTGGAACGGCGGCGCCTACCACGTCGAGACGCCGCCCGGACCCGAGAACATCGACGCAATGGCCGCGCGCATCCGCACGGTTCGCCCGACCATTCACATCAACGTTCCCTACGGCATCGACCTGCTGCTCGACCATCTCGACACCGACCCCGAAACGCGGGCGGCGCTGTTCGACCGGCTCGACCTGGTCTTCTTCGCGGGTGCGGGCATGGGCGCACGGACCTGGGAGCGGCTGCAGGACGCCGTCACGGCCGGCCCGCACGGGCCCGCCGGGCCGCCGTTGGTGCTGTCCGGCTACGGTTCGACCGAGGCTGGATCGACCATGTGCCTCGGATTCGAGGCGGCGCGTGATACGGCCGAGATCGGGCTGCCGCTGCCCGGCCATGCGCTGTGCCTCGCACCGGTCGATGACGCGCACGAAATCCGCTTCCGCGGCCCGAATGTCGCGCCCCGTTATCTGGGTCCGGACGGGCCGTTCCCGCTGCCGCTCGACGAAGACGGCTTCCTGCGGACCGGCGACCTCGGACGCGCGACCCATGCCGGCACCCCCGAGCGCGGGCTCTCCTTCGACGGCCGGCTGGCCGAGGACTTCAAGCTCACCAATGGCAGCCGGGTGAAGACGGGCGCGCTGCGTCACGCGCTCCTCGCCGCGTGCGCCCCCGACCTCCAGGATGTGGCCATCGCGGGTGCCGGTCACGACCGGATCGCGCTCATCCTGTTTCCCACTCCCGACGCGCCCCGCGACGGGATCGCGACGCGGCTGAAACGGGCCCTGGAAACCCACAACGCCGCGCACCCCGGCAGCACCACCGCCATCTACCGCGCCGTGCTGACGGACGTGCCACCCGACCGGTCGGCGGGCGAGATCAACGACAAGGGCCACCTGGTCCAGGCGCGCTGCCTGGCCAACCGGGCAGACCTGGTGGAGCGACTCTATCGCGAACCGCCCGACCCCGACATCCTCTGTCCCGAAGCGCATGACGGCGCCGAAACCAAGAAGGAAACCGGCACATGAGCGACGCCCCCGTACTCCTCATCGAGCGCGACCCTGACGACGCGTTCGCGACCCTCATCATGAACCGGCCGGACAAGTTGAACGCGCTCGACCTCGACCTGCTCGACGCCATCGACGCGGCCGTCCGCGACGCGCAGGCCGATCCGAACATCCGGGCCCTGATCCTGACCGGCGCAGGACGCGCCTTCACCACGGGCTTCGACCTGATCAGCGACGATTTCGAGATGGACACCGAGGGCTGGCGCACCGACATGTCGGCGAACTGCGAACGCCTGCGCACGATCTGGGATTCCGAGGTACCAGTCATCGCCGCGATCAACGGCTACGCGCTCGCCGGCGGCCTCGAGCTTGCCATGTGCTGCGACCTCGCCATCGCGGCGGAAGACGCGATGCTCGGAGAGCCCGAGGTGCGGCACGCCTCGGGGCCGCCCTCACTAATGATGCCCTGGACCGTGCCGATCCGGCACGTGCGCTGGCTGATGTACACCGGCGACATGATCGACGGCCGCGAGGCCGAGCGCATCCACCTGGTCAACCGGGCCGTCCCGGCTGACCGGCTGATGGACGAGGCGCGCCGGCTGGCGCGCAAGCTCGCCCGAATGCCGGGGCCGGCAATCAAGTTCGCCAAAGCCTCGCTCAACCACTACCAAGAGACGGCGGGCCTCACGAGCTCGTGGCGCTACAATGTCGAGACGATCTCGACCCTGCACGCCTCGCCGCACGGGCGCGAATGGATGCGCAAGCTCAAGGAAAAGCCCTTGCGCGAATTCCTGGACGAGCGCGAGGCGCCGTTCCGCGATCTGGACTGAAGCAATCCCGACGAGGGGTCACTCTGCCGCCGCGGGCACCTCGCCGAGGAACTCGTAGCCGCTGGCCACAACCGAGCCCGCACCGTCATACAGGCCGACGGCAACGAGCGGCTCGGCAGAGCCCCCCTCAAGCCAGTGGGCCGCGCCGGCCGGCACATGGATGCAGCTTCCCGACCGCACGTCGACAACCTCCTCGCCGACACCCGCGCGCCCGGCGCCCGAAACGACGAACACGAAGGTGTCCGCATTGGCGTTGCGGTGGACCTTGTGGGCCTCGCCCTTTGCGATGACGCTGCGCCACGCCGTATGGCCGATGCCCTGGCGCTCGCCGAGACCGGTGCGGAACTCGGACATCGCCCAGCCGGCGCCGGCGTCTCCCGCCTCGGCTGCCGCATCTTCGTAATGCGACAGCGCACCCACGTCATAGCCGCTGTGAGGGCCGTGGGCGTCCGCATCCGTCACGTCGCCCATATAGGCATAGCCGGTCTCCACGACGCTGCCCGCCCCGAGATACCAGCCCACCACCTCGATCGGCTCGTTTTCGTCGAGATTGATCAGCCAGTGCTCGGTGTCGGCCGGCACATAGTGGAAGTGGCCTGGACGCACCTCTTCGGTCGCGCCGCCCGCACCGGCGATGCCGTGGCCCGAGACGATGAAATAGATCTCTTCGCAATTCTCGTGCCGGTGCTTCTTGTGAATGGCTCCGGGCATGAAACGCGCGTGGAACATGGTCGTCGCGCTGCCTTCGCGCCCGCTGAAGGGCAGCCGGAACTCGGTGATGAACCAGCCATCGCCCTTGTCCATGTTCTCGGGCGTGACCTCGTCGATATGGGTGAAATGTGCGCGTTCGACCATGCCGAACCTCTCCCGCTGGCGTTCGTTGCTATTCGCCAAACCTCGCGCGAAACGGCCGCGGAGTCCATCTCCCCCCCATCAATTGCGTCCCTTCCGCGCTTGCCGGATGATAGCCGCGTCGCCGATGCCGGCCGGACAAACAGGGGGAACAGCATGGATTTCCAGATCACCGACGACCAGCTGCGCTGGCGCGACATCGCGCGGGACTTCACCGAGAACGTGATCAAGCCTGACGCCCAGCGCCGCGACCGCCTGCCGACGGCCGAAGAGCGCATTCCGTGGGACTGGATTCGCGAGGCCGACGCGCTGGGCCTGCGCACCCTCGGTGTCCCTGAGAAGTTTGGCGGCGCCGGCGCCGACATCATGACCATGTGTGTGGTCGGCGAGGAGCTCGGCGTCGGCGATCTCGGCTTCGCGGTGATCATGGACCAGTGCTGGAAATGCGCCCACCTGTTCGCCGATGCGATGACGCCGGAGCAGCAGGCGCGGTTCATCCCGGCCTTCGTCGCCGATCCCGAATCGACCACGGCAATCGGCATCACCGAGGAGGGTGTCGGCTCCGACCATCAGGGCTACTACGATTCGCCCGACATCAACATGCGCATGTCGGCCGTCCGCGATGGCGACGACTACATCCTCAACGGCACCAAGCGCTACATCTCCAACGGTTCGATGGCGAAGCTCTATTTCATCGTCGCGCGCACCGACATGGACGCCACGCTGAGCGAGGGAGGCGCGGTGTTCGTCGTTCCCCACGACACGCCGGGCTTCCGGGTCGGTTTCTTCCACGAGAAGGGCAGCCAGCGGCTCGCCACCAACGGCACGTTCCATCTCGAGGATTGCCGCGTGCCGGCCACCAACCTTCTCGTCGGCGAAGGCATGCTGGCGGAGTTGCGGAGCAAGTACCTGCCCGGCAGCAAGGCCGAGGCGGCAGCGACCGTGCTCGGTGTCGGCCGTGCGGCCTACGAGTACGCGCTCGACCATGCCAAGAAACGGGTCCAGGGCGGCAAGCCGATCATCGAGCACCAGGCGGTAGCGTTGCTGCTCGGACGCATGGCGATGCTGCTCGACGCGGCGCGGCTGCAGATCTGGAAGGCGGCGTGGCTCGCCGACCGTCACCACCCCGACGCACGGGTCCACGGTCTGCTGGCCAAGGTGAACGCATCCGAAGCCGCGTTCGAAAGCTGCCGGCTGGCCGCCGAAGTCCTGGGCGGTGCCAGCATCATGTACGAGCACCCCGTCGAGAAGTATCTGCGCGACGCCACCAGCTTCCTGCATTCCGACGGCACCAACCAGCTCTGCCTGCTGCGGGCCGTACGCGCAATCGCCTCGCAGGAGAACGCCAGCCTGTACGGCTTCTAGAACAGACCCTCGACCAGCCCGTCATCGTCGAGGCGAATGCGGTTCGCCGCGGGTTCGCGCGGCAGGCCCGGGAGGGTCATGATGTCGCCGCAGATGGCGACGACGAACTCGGCCCCCGCCTGCAGGCGCACCTCGCGCACCGGCACCACATGGTCCGACGGCGCGCCCTTCAGGTTGGGGTCGGTCGAGAAGCTGTACTGAGTCTTGGCCATGCACACCGGCAGGTGGCCGAACCCCGCCGCCTCCCAGGCGCGAAGCTGATCGCGGACGCGCTTGTCGGCAATCGCCTCGCTCGCACCGTAGATGTCGCGCGCGATCGTGTTGATCTTGCCGAACAGGTCGGTGTCGTCGGAATACAGCGTCCGGAACTCGGCGTCGCCGCGGTCGGCGAGCGCGGCAACGGCATGGGCCAGCGCTTCGGTTCCCGCCGAGCCGTCGGCCCAGTGGGTGCACTCGACCGTCTCGACCCCGAGATGGGCGACACCCTGGCGGATCGCATCGATCTCGGCATCGCTGTCGGCGGTGAACCGGTTGATCGCGACCACGCACGGCACCCCGAACCGCCGGACGTTCTCGATGTGCCGGCGCAGATTCGCGAGGCCCTGCGTCACGGCCCCCACGTTCTCGCTCCCGAGATCCTCCAGCTTGACCCCGCCATGCATCTTCAGCGCGCGGACGGTCGCCACGATCACCGCCGCCGCGGGCTCGAGCCCCGCCTTGCGGCACTTGATGTCGAAGAACTTCTCCGCGCCCAGGTCGGCGCCGAATCCCGCCTCGGTCACCACATAGTCGGCAAGCCGCAACGCCGTATCGGTCGCCATCACCGAATTGCAACCATGGGCGATGTTCGCGAACGGCCCGCCATGGACGAAGGCCGGGTTGTTCTCGAGGGTCTGCACCAGGTTCGGCATCAGTGCGTCCTTGAGCAGGACGGTCATCGCGCCGTCGGCCATCACGTCGCGCGCGCGAACCGCGTCGCCGTCGCGTGTCTCGCCGACGACGATCGCCCCTAGTCTTCGTTCTAGGTCTTCGAGAGAGGTCGCGAGGCAGAAGATCGCCATCACCTCGGAAGCGACCGTCAGGTCGAAACCACTCTCGCGCGGAATGCCGTGAGGCGGGCCGCCGAGCCCGAGCACGACGTTGCGCAGCACGCGGTCGTTGATGTCCAGCACCCGCCGCCAGGTGATGCGCCGCGGGTCGAGCCCCAGCGCGTTGTCCCAATGGACGTGGTTGTCCACCATCGCGCTCAGCAGGTTGTGCGCCGCCCCGATCGCGTGCATGTCGCCGGTGAAGTGGAGGTTGATGTCCTCCATGGGCACGACCTGCGCGTAACCGCCGCCCGCAGCCCCACCCTTCATGCCGAAGCACGGCCCCAGCGACGGTTCGCGGATACAGATCAGCGCGTTCTTGCCGATCCGGTTCAGCCCGTCGCCCAGCCCCACCGTCGTGGTCGTCTTGCCCTCGCCCGCCGGCGTCGGGGTAATGGCCGTAACCAGGATCAGCTTGCCGCGCGGGCGCGCCGCGCCCTTGGCCAGGAACCCGACATCAACCTTTGCCTTGTTCGAGCCGTAGGGATGCAAATGGGTTGCCGGAATGCCGAGGCGTGCGCCGATCTCGTCGATCGGCTTCGTCTGCGCGGCGCGCGCAATCTCGATATCGGGCGGCAGCGTGCGGGCACTGGTCATCGTGCGTCGTCTCCAGGAGCTCTCGTCAGATATGCGGTTCGCCGAGCCGGCCGTCAGTCGGCGCCCGACGCGTTGCGCCGGCTCAGGCTCTCGAAGGCATCGATCACGGCGGCCGCATCGACCACGTCCGCATACCGCCGCTCCACGTCGCGCAGGTTCGCGATATGGGGCTCCTCTTCGTGATCGCCGACGCAGTCCTCGGGCACGATCGTGCGGAAACCGAGGCTGAAGCTGTCGATGACCGAGGCACGCACGCAGCCCGAGGTGATGCAGCCGGTGACCACGACCGTGTCGACCCCGTGGCCGATCAGGAAGGGGGTCACTTGCGTGTTGAAGAAGATCGAGGGCGCGCCCTTCATCACGACGAGGTCGGGCTCCGCCGCCGCAATCCGGGGGTCGAGCTCGACCGAAGGATGGCCGGCGATCAACTCTTCGCGCAGGGGCGCGATCTTCCAGTGCGGCATCGCGGCGGGCGAGTGATAGCCCATCGCGCAGGCGGCAATCGGGAAACCGGCCGCCTTGGCCCCCTTCATCACCGCGACCGTGTTCTCGACCGCCCGGTCGATCATGGGGGCGCCGCCCATCCGGAATGCCGGATCGGTGAAGCCGCGCTGGAAGTCGACGACGACCACGCCCGGCCGCTGCCCCCAGCCCACGGCCTTGTCGCCATATCCCCGTTCGGCGTAGTCCATTCCCGTTCTCCATTGCACCGGACGTCCTGGTATCGGAGTATTTAACCACGGCGTGCCGGCCTGCAGAAAAATAACAGGGCATGCCCATCAACGGGGAGAGTTTGAAAAATGGGTTTCCGTATTGCCGTCGACACGGGCGGCACCTTCACCGACATGGTCCTGCTGGACGAGGATGATCGCTTCCATGTCGGCAAGGCGCTGACCACGCCCGCCCGAATCTCGGAAGGCATGTTCGCCGCGCTCGATGTCGTGGCCGAAGCCGTCGGGCAGCCGACGCGCGACCTGCTCGCCAACACCGACATCCTGATCTACGGCACGACCCGCGCGACCAACGCGATCGTGACCAAGCAGACGGCACGCACGGCCTTTCTCACCACCACGGGGTTCCGCGACGTGCTGCTCTTCAAGGAGGGCGGCAAGCACGGGCCTCACGACTACAGCTACGACTACCCCCAGCCCTATATCCCGCGCCGCTACACGTTCGAGATCGACGAACGAATCGGTGCCGGCGGCGAGGTGGTGCGCCCGCTCGACGAGGCGCAGGTGCGCAGCGTGCTGCAGACGATCCGCGACCGCGGGTTCGAGGCGATCGCCGTCTCGCTGCTCTGGTCGATCGCCAACGACAGCCACGAGGCGCGCATCGGCGAGCTGATCGATGAGGTTCTGCCGGGCGTCCCCTACACGCTCTCTCACCGGCTCGCGCCGATCCTGCGCGAGTATCGACGCGCATCGGCGACGGCCATCGACGCTTCGCTGAAACCGCTGATGCAGGCACATCTGCGTCAGATGCAGTCCGATCTCCGCGACGCCGGATTCACCGGCGACCTTCTGGTCTCGACCTCGGTCGGCGGCTGCCAGGAGGTCGAGACCCTGGTCGAGCGCCCCATCAACACGCTGAAGTCTGGGCCCGCCATGGCGCCGGTGGCCGCACGTGCCTACTCCGCGCTCGAGCGGATGGGTGGCGACGCCATCGTCTGCGACACGGGCGGCACGACCTTCGACGTGGGGCTGGTGCGCGATGGTCAGCTCGTCTACTCGCGCGACAGCTGGCTCGGCCAGCGCTGGCTGGGCGACATCATCGGCGCTTCAACCGTCGACGTGCGCTCGATCGGCGCCGGGGGTGGCTCGATCGCCTGGGTCGATGCGGGCGGCCTGTTGCGGGTCGGGCCCCAATCCGCGGGCTCCGTTCCCGGCCCAGCCTGTTACGGCAACGGCGGTAACGAGCCCACGGTCACCGATGCCGCATTGGTGCTGGGCTATATCGACCCCGACTATTTCAACGGCGGCCGGTTGTCGCTCGACCGAGCCGCGGCCGAGCGGGTGATCGGTGCATTCGCGCAGACACTGGGCAAGGCTATCGACGAAACCGCCCACGCGATCATGGTCATCGCCAACGAGCTGATGATCAAGGCGATCGGCGAGATTACCGTCAACGATGGGCTGAACCCGCGCGAGAGCGTGATCGTCGCCGGCGGCGGTGCCGCCGGCTTCAACATCATGCCGATCGCGAAGGAGCTGGGTTGCGACACGGTGATCCTGCCGCGCACGGCCTCGGCCCTGTCGGCGTGCGGTATGCAGTATTCCTCGATCGTGTTCGAGGCGACCCGCAGCCGGTTCACCGATTCCACCGGGTTCGACCGCGAAGGCGTCAACACGGCGCTGGACGAGATCGAGGCCGAACTGATGGGTTTCCGTGACGGGTTGCGGATTGCGGCGGACTCCCAGGTTACGGTGGAATACTTCGCCGAGGCGCGCTACCGCGCCCAGGTCTGGGAACTCGACACGATTCTGCCGAAGCCCCGTCTGGAAAACGACGAGGATGTGGCGAACCTGATCGAGACCTTCCACCAGACCCACGAGCGGGTCTATGCGGTGCGCGACGAGGACAGCCCGGTCGAATGCGTGAACTGGAAGGGTCGGATCTCGATCCGGCCCTTCGACCCGCCGCCCGCGCCCGACCCGATCGACACCACCAACACGCCAGCGGCCAGCGCGACGCGAAGCTGCTTCTTCGGCGATGCCAACCGTGTCGACACGCCGATCTACCGGGGCGAGACCCTGGAGCCGGGCGCCCAGGTCGCGGGTCCGGCCATCATCGAAGAACCCACCACGACGATCGTCGTCTACCCCGGCATGCGCGCGAGCCTGAGCGCGGCGGGTGACTACATCCTCGACTGCCGCTGATTCACGGAGACTGACATGTCCGAACCGGAAACCACGCTCGATCCCGTCCTGATCTCCGTCATGGCGAACCGTCTCGACGGCATCGTCCGCGAGATGACCAACACCCTTCTGCGTTCCGCCCGCTCGGCGGTGATCTCGTCGGCGCGCGATTTCTCGTGCTGCCTCGTGACGGGCAACGACGAACTGCTGGCGCCCGCCGAGGGTCTGCCGGTGCACATCTTCGGCTGCCACATCCAGACCGCCAACATGCGCAAGTATCACGGCGACGACATCAGGCGCGGCGATGCGTATCTCGACAACGACCCGTATGGCGGCAACACGCACCCGGCCGATCACACCTTCTTGGTGCCGGTGTTCTGGGAGGGCGAGCACCTGTTCACCGCCGTCTCGAAGTGCCACATGGCCGACATCGGCAACTCGATCCCGTCGAGCTATTTCGTGCGCGCGCGCGACGTCTACGAGGAAGGCGCGCTGGTCTTTCCCGGCGTGCGCATCCAGCGCGACTTCAAGAACATCGAGGACATCATGCGCATGTGCCGGGCGCGCATCCGCGTACCCGACCAGTGGTACGGCGACTACCTGGCGGGGCTCGGCTCGGCACGCATCGCCGAGCGCCGGCTCGAGGCATTCTGCGAGAAGTACGGCAAGGACACGGTGAAGGCCTTCATGCGCGAATGGTTCGACTATTCCGAACGCCGGATGATCGACAACATTCGCAAGCTGCCCAAGGCACATCTGGTGAACACCGGCCGCTCGGATCCGCTCGAGGGCATGCTGCCCGACGGGCTGGAACTGAAAGTGAAGATCGATATCGACCCCGACGCGGCGGAGATTCATGTCGACCTGCGCGACAACCCGCCCTCGGTCGACGCCGGCCTCAACACATCGCTGGGCTCGGCCACCTCGGCGGTCGTCGGTGCGATCTTCAACGCGCTCGACAAGGATTTGCCGCGCAACGAGGGCTCGTTCCGCCGGCTGCATTTCCAGTATGCCGAGGACAGCGTCGTGGCGGCCCCCACCTTCCCGCATTCCTGTTCGGTCTCAACCACCAACGTCGCCGAGCGGCTGGTCAACATCACCCAGTCGGCCTTTGCCCAGCTGGGTGAAGGAATGGGACTGTCGGAAGGCGGCGCGGGCCTCGGCGCCGGCATGGCGGTGATCTCAGGCAATGACGGGCGGCGCGGCGGGCAGCCCTATGTCAACCGCCTGATGCTGTCGACCAACGGCGGCCCGGCGAGCGCCGAGGCCGACGGATGGGTCAACTACGCGATCCCGGTGATCGCGGGCCTGATGTACCGGGACTCGGTCGAGGTCGACGAGCTCAAGCATCCGATCCGGGTCGAGTCACTCACTCTCGTCACCGATTCCGCCGGTGCCGGGCGACGCCGCGGCGCCCCGGCCCAGCAGATCGAGTACGGCCCCACCAACGCACCGATGACCGCCGTTATCTCGTGCGACGGCCAGCACGCGCAGCCGCGCGGCGTGCTTGGCGGCAAACCCGGCACGGCGGGCGAGACCTGGCTGATCCAGGACGACGCCCAGCCCGAGCGGCTGGCCAACGTGGCGCAGGTTCGCCTCGAGGTGGGCCAGCGGGTGCGTGGGCGCGATTCCGCCGGCGGCGGTTACGGCGATCCGCTCGACCGCGAACCCGAGCGGGTCCTGCTCGACGTGATTGAGGGCTGGGAGACACGCGACAAGGCACGCGATGTCTATGGCGTGGTCTTCACCGGCGAGATCGACGACGACACGCTGGCCATCGACCGGGCGGCGACCGAGGCACGGCGGGCAGAGCTGCGCAAGGCGGCCTGATTCCGAGCGCCTGCGTGTACGTGCGGCCTCAGTAGGTCGCGCGACCGCCGGAGATGTCGAACACCGCGCCGGTCGCAAACGCATTCTCGGCCGAGGCGAGCCACGCGACCATTCCGGCGATCTCCTCAACCAATACGAAGCGCCCGCGCGGGATCTTCGAGAGCATGTAGTTCACATGCTCCTCGGTCATCTGGTCGAACAGCGCGGTGCGCGCGGCCGCGGGGGTGACGCAGTTCACCGCGATGTCGCGGTCGGCCAGTTCCTTGCCCAGCGACTTGGTCAGCCCGATCACCCCCGCCTTCGATGCGCTGTAAGCCGCGGCGTTCGGGTTGCCCTCCTTACCGGCCACCGACGCGACGTTGACGATCCGCCCGTACCCCGCCTCGATCATGTGGGGCACCACCGCGCGGCAGCAGTAGAAGGTGCCGTTGAGATTGATCTCAATGACGGACTGCCAGGCGTCGACGGGATACTCGTGGACCGGCGCGTTAGCGCCCGAGATTCCGGCATTGTTGACCAGGATGTCGATGCGCCGATCGGCGTCCACCACCGCGCGCGCGGCGGCCGCGACACCGCCGGGCGAGGCCACGTCGACGGCCAGCGAGGACGCGCCCAGCTCCTTCGCCGCCGCCGCGCCGAGATCCGCGTCGAGATCCCACAGCCAGACCTTCGCACCGGATTCGATCAGCCGTTCGGCGATCGCGCGGCCGATCCCCTGGGCACCGCCCGTCACGACCGCAATCCGGCCCTCGAGGTTGATCCGGTTCATCGTCAAACGCCTTTCGTTCAGGGCAACCAGGTTGGCGGGGTGAAGCTCTCGATGTCGGTCTTCACGTCGATCAGCGCGGGCCGGTCGGCCGCGAGTGCCTGGGCGAGCGCGCCGGCGAAGTCGCCCGGCCGCTCGACCGTCAGGCCCAGACCGCCCATCGAGGCGGCGATCGCCGCAAAGTCGGACTCCGGGAAGACCCACAGTTCGTCCGACCCCGGCGTGCGGCTGCCATAGACATCCTCGTTCAGGTGCTGTTCCTGGTTCAGCGAGTGGTTGTTGTTGACGACGGTCACGGTGTCGATGCCGCAGCGCACCGCCGTTTCCATCTCCATCAGGTGGTACCAGATGCCGCCATCGCCGGTGAAACAGATCACCGGCCGATCCGGCGCGGCGCACTTGGCGCCGAGCGAGGCCGGGAACCCCCAGCCGAGCGAGCCGGCGCAGCGGATATAGCTCTGTCCCGGATGCTTGAGGTCGATCATCGCCCCGGTCCAGATCCCGGCATGCCCGGTGTCGGAAACCAGGATTGCGTCCGACGGCAGGCCCTCGGTCAGCTCGCGGCACAGCCGCTCGGTGCGGATCGGCACGGCATCGGACGCCTTCAGGTCTTCTAGGCCGGCGTGCCACTCGGCGACGAGTGCGGCGGCGCGATCGCACCATGAGGTGCGCGAATCGTCCAGCCCGCAGAGATCGGCCAGCTTCGCAAGCGCGGTCTTCGCATCGCCCTGGGCCGCGGCACGAACCGGATAGCTGCGTCCCAGCTCGCGCGGGTCGAGGTCGATCTGCACGACCGGCGTGCCCATGGGTGGCACCCGCCAGTCGGCGGTGGTCATGCCGCCGGTGCGTGTGCCGACGAAGATTACCAGGTCGGCCTCACAGACGGCCCGGTTGGCGCTCGCACGCGAGTATCCACCGACGACGCCGACGTTGAGCGGATGGCCGTCGGGGATCGTGCCCTTGCCGTTGAGCGAGGTGGCGACCGGGATCGACGCGCGCTTGGCGAACGCGACCAGTTCCGCGCCCGCACCGCTGTGCTTCACCCCGCCGCCGGCGACGACGATGGGACGCTTCGCCGCATCGATCTCGCACGCGACCGCGGCAAGGTTCGTCGCATCGGGTTCGGGACGGAACGGCGGCACCCTGGTGAACGGTTCCTCGATGACCAGCGGCTCCGCGATCTCGTCATTCTCGACGAACTGGCCGATCAGCCCGTCGAGATCGAGATGCGCCGGCCCCGGGTGCCCGCTCACCGCCTCGCGGAAGGCTTGGCGCAGGGCGCGCGGCATCTGGTCGGCAGCCGTGACGACGTTAGAATACTTCGTCACCGCGGCGAACGGCGCGCGATGATCGACCTCCTGATAGGCGTGTCGCTGCTGCTGGGCCTGGGGCCGTCGGCCCGTGATCGCCACCACGGGCGATCCCGCGAGGAAGGCGTCCTGCAGGCCCGCGGCCAGGTTGGCCGCACCGACCGCCTGCGCCATGCAGACGCCGGCCCGGCCCGCGATGCGGGCATAGCCGTCGGCCATGTAGGCCGCGGCCTTCTCGCCATGGGTCTGGATTCGTCGGATGCCCAGCGCTTCCATCTCCATCAGCGCACGCACGGTGATGACGGGCATGAAGAACACATGCGTCACCCCGTATCCCTGCATCATCTCGGCAATGTAGCGCCCGCCCGTCATTCCGGCCATGCGATGTCTCCCCTGTTCGCGCGTCAGTCGTAGTCGGCGACATCCAGCGGCAGGTCGAGCCGCACACCGCGCGCGGCCGACAGGTCGATCGCCATGCACAGCATCAGGTTCGCGTGCCCTTCGCGCGCCGTCGTGTGGGGCGTCGCCTCGCCCATGTAGAGCCGCTGGAACCAGCTGTTGGTCTCCTCGCGCACGGGCCCCCAGACCTGCCCCACCGCGTGCTCGCCGAACGGGATGCTGCCGAGGAAGTCAACATGGCGGGCGATCGAATCCCCGTCCTTCTTGTAGCCCGCGCCTTGGGCGAGCTCGCTGGCGAGCACCAGATCGCGGTGCATGTCTTCGATGTCGAGGACACCCTTGTCGCCGATGATCCCGATCTGCATGCCGTAGACGCCGCCCGGCCAGACCTGCGGAGCGGCCCAGCTGTGGTTGAGCGACAACATGGTGCCGTCGTCGAAGGTGATGATGGCGAAGGTCGTGTCCTTGCTGCCGGCCGACCCGAAAATGTGGTCGGTCGAATGGGCATAGACAGACGTCGGCGTGCGCCCCTCTAGCAGCCACAGGCACATGTCGAGGATGTGGGTGCCGCTGATCACCACCGGGGTGGTCGTGTCGTGACGGTTCGAACGCGCGAGGCACATTTCGGCGATGGTGCGGTTGAGCATGGCGCGCGCCGAGACTGCGGTCACGTCGCCGATCTGGCCCGTGGAGAGTTTCTCCTTGGCCACCAGGAACCGGCGGCGGAAGCGCTGAGTGTAGCCCATCACCGCATCGACGCCCGCATCCTCGATCGCCCGCATCACGGAAGCGGAGTCCCGCACATCGACGGCCAACGGTTTCTCGATGAATAGCCGATGCCCCATCTCGACGGCCTTCATCACCGGCGCGACATGGGCGGACTCGTTGGTCGCGATCACCGCCGCATTGACCTCCGGACGTGCCAGGAGCTCGTCGGCATCGGTCGTCCAGAAGTCCGCCCCGGTGTCGCTCGCCAGATCCTGCGCCAGGTCTTCGCGGATGTCGCAGACGGCGAGCCACCCGACGCCCGGATAGGCATGCGCCAGTTCGGCGCGGATGCGTCCGATCGGCCCGCAGCCGATGACGGCCAGCCCGATTTCGGCGCCTCGCCCGGCCATGCGCATGTCCTCCCCCTTAACTTTGCGCCCATTCTAGACGCGAATCGCCGATTGGACAGGGCCGTGCACGCGACATAGATTCTGTACTCCCGCACACTCCGGTGTGCCCCAGCGCCACATTCGCCCCCGGATCCAGATGCCCAGCGGCCAGACCGACATCGCGACCGCACATCCCTACAGCCGTCGCGCCGCCATCGCGCGGATGGCGCCCGTCCTGGGGATCGCGTTCATCCTGGCGCATTTCCTACGTTCCGCGCCGGCCGTCATCGCACCCGACCTGCGTGCCGAGCTGGCACTGACCCCGGCCCAACTCTCCAGCCTGCCTGCCGCGATCTTCCTCGGCGCGGCGCTGATGCAATTGCCTGTCGGGGTGCTGCTCGACCGTTTCGGGCCGCGCCGGTCGATGTCGGCGCTGTTCACCCTGGCCGCCATCGGCACGTTGGTCATCTCCTACGCCGAGAGCGTTACCGGTCTGGCGATCGGGCTGTTCCTGATCGGCTGCGGCGCCGCACCGGTCTTCATGGGTGTGATTGTCCTGCTGTCGCGCTGGATCGCGCGCGACCGTTTGGCGACGGGCACTGCAATCTCGATCTCTATCGGCGGCGCCGGTATGCTGCTTTCGGCCTCACCCTTCGCCGTTGCGGTCGAGACCTATGGCTGGCGCGAGACCCTGTTCGTCGTGGGATTGTTCTCGCTCGCCATCGCGCTCATCCTGTTCCTGATGATCCGCGACCGACCCGAGGATGCAACCCAACCGGTCGGCGGCGAAACCCTGCTCGAAACGATCCTCGGCCTGCGGATGGTTCTGACCGACAGGCGCATCTACTCGTTCGCCGCGGTGACCGCGATGTCGGTGGGTGCCCTGGTGACCGTGCGCAACCTGTGGATCGGCCCCTACCTGAACGACGTGTACGGGCTCGACATCGTTGCGCGCGGCAACGTGATCTTCATCGTCTCGGTGGCCTGGCTCGTCAGCGCGCTGGCCTACGGCCCGCTCGACCGCTGGTTCGACACGCGCCGCGGGGTCGTGACCGGCGGCCTGCTCGCCTTCGCGGCGATGACCGCAGGGCTGGCTGTCAATGCCAGCGGCTCGGTCGTGGTCGCGACAATTCTGCTATCCGCCTTCGCGCTGTTCGCGGCGATGGCCTCGCCGATCTTCGCACATGCGCGCGGGCTGTTCCCCGACAGCCACACGGGCCGGGTGTTCACCGCGATCAACGTGTGCACCTGGTCGGGCGTGTTCCTGATGCAGATGGTGACCGGCGCGATACTCGACGCGTTCCCGGTCGACGAGCTGGGCCGCAGCCCCGCCATTGCCTATCGCGCCATGTTCGGCGCGCTCGCGGTGCTGCTGCTGCTCGCGTTGGTCGCTTACCGGCGGGTCGACGACGTGCCGCCGTCGGCGGATGCGGCACCGCCGGCGCGCCCCGACCCGTCTGGGGCGGCGCGGGCCGGCGGTGATAAGCGTTAGTTTCGCCCGGCAATCAGACGAAGACGCGCTTCATCTGCGCTTCGGGGTAGCGCTCGCCCGACGCCGCACCGACCGGCACGGCCGCGGAAATCCGCGCCACATCGTCGGCGGTGAGTTCGACGCCCAGGGCACCGGCATTCTCGTCGAGCCGCGCCGCCTTCTTCGTTCCCGGAATCGCGACCACGTCGTCGCCCTGGGCGAGCAGCCAGGCCAGCGCCAGCTGGGTCGGCTTGCAACCCTTCTCGGCCGCGATCTCGGCGATGCGCAGGCCGAGCTCGCGATTGGCCTGGAAGTTGTCCTTGTTGAAGCGCGGGTGGCGATAGTGCGGATCGTCCTCGTCCACCATCTCGGCGTTGATAAAGTCGTCCGTCAGCATGCCGCGCCCCAGCGGCGAGTAGGCGACGAAGGAGATGCCCAGCTCGGTCGTCGCCGCACGGATCTGGTCGGCCTCCGAGCGATAGAGCAGCGAGTATTCGCTCTGCACGGCCGCCAGCGGGTGGGTGGCATGGGCGCGGCGGATCGTCTCGGGCTTCGCCTCGCAGATGCCGATCGCCTTGACCTTGCCCTGCTCGATCAGCCTGGCCATTGCGCCGACCGTATCCTCGATCGGCACCTCGGTGTCGACGCGGTGCTGGTAGTACAGGTCGATCACGTCGACCTCGAGCCGCTGCAGGCTCTTCTCGCACGCCTCGATGACGTATTCCGGCCGCCCGTCGACGCCGTTGGCCCCGCCGGGAATCTGGGTCTGGCCGAACTTGGTCGCCAGCACGACCTTGTCGCGATAGCCGTCCTTCAGCGCACGTGCCAGGACTTCCTCATTGTGCCCCCAGCCATACATGTCGGAGGAATCGAGGAAGTCGATCCCCTGGTCGATGGCATAGCGCACGAAGTCGACGGTCTCGTCGTCGACGGCCGGGCCGTAGACGCCCGAGAAGGACATGCAGCCCAGCCCGATGGGTGCGACTTTCAGGTCGCTCGATCCGAGCTGGCGCTTCGACGCGGTCTTGAGATCAGCCATGTTCGTTTACTCCCCCTGTCTGGACACGCGCAAACGCACGCGTGCCCCGTTTCGAGAATAGAGATGTCCGCGCTCAGCGCGCACCCAGATGGGCGTCGCGCCGGGCGTAGAGTTCGTCGTCAGCATACCCCATCGTCTCCGGACGTCCACGCCCGAGCATGACCTGGAACCAGACCGGCTCCAGGCTGGCATTGTCGTAGCCGTGGATGACGCCGGGCGGGCAGGTGATGCACTCCCAGGGCCCGAG